>NZ_VDGL01000002.1:306545-677826 GCF_006228115.1 Halomonas sp. BL6
AGCTGCACGACTTTTCTTGTGATTAGCGGGCGCTCGCCCGAGACGTCCAGGGTGTAGAAGCTCGTGCCGAAGAAGCTGTCCGTCTTCTTGTAGCGGTGGCTCAGCGTGTGCCAGTTGAACCGCAGCTCGGCCGTCTGGTCGTCTTGCGACAGGATTTCGAGGTTGGTCACCTGGTGCGTGGTGCGCGGCTCCGGCGTGCTCGCCCCGCTGCGCTCGGTCTTGATCCGGTAGACCCGATCTTCCAGCCCTTCGCGGTTGGGGTAGTAGATCAACGAGATCTCGCTGTGCGGATCGCGGGTGAGCTGATCATCGTCGTCCCAGGCGGGCATCCAGAACTCGGCGTCCTTACGATACAGCGCAAGCCACTCGTCCCACTCGCGGTCATCTAGTAGGCGCGCTTCGCGGTATAAAAAGGCTTGGATGTCGTGATAGCTGATGCTCATGGCGTTCTCTCCTCTCTTCTGGCATCGGACGTTTAGGCGGTCGCCGTGGCGATGAACTGGCGACGCTCTTTGTCGATGGCGCGCAGCATTTCGCTGACCCAGTGTTGGTGGTGCAGCACGTAGAGCCCTTCGTCTTCGGGGGAGGCGCCGCTGAGCAGCGGTTTCATGTCGATGGCCTGGGCGTTCTCATCAGCCCCTTCGATCCATTGTTGGGCGCCGCGGGAGAGGTCGTTCCATTCGGCCAACGCGCCGTTGTAGCCTTCTTGGCAGGCGCGGAACTCTTCGAGGTCGTCCGGCGTGCCCATGCCGGAGACGTTGAAGAAGTCTTCGTATTGGCGGATACGTACGCGACGGTTTTCGGCCGACTCGCCTTTGGGGGCGAAGCAGTAGATCGTAACTTCGGTTCTGTTGACGTCGATGGGGCGCAGCACGCGGATCTGTGTGGAGAACTGGTCCATCAGGTAGACGTTGGGGTAGAGGCAGAGGTTGCGCGTCTGGTTGACGATGGCGTCGGCACGCGCCTCGCCTAGCTGCTCTTGGATCCACTCTTTTTCTTGGTAGACCGGGCGCACCTCGGGGTTGAGTAGCCGGGTCCAGAGCATCATGTGGCCGTTTTCGTAGGAGTAGAAGCCGCCTTTACTCTTCGACCAGCCGTCGGCGTCCACCGCCTTGGTACCACCGGCGTCGTAATTGCGGCGCTCCATGGTGGAGGCGTAGTTCCAGTGCACGGAGCTGACGTGATAGCCGTCGGCGCCGTTTTCGGCCTGCAGTTTCCAGTTGCCGGTGTAGGTGTAGGAGGAGGTGCCACGCAGCACTTCCAGACCCTCGGGGGCTTGGTCGACGATGTTGTCGATGACCTTGGTGGTTTCGCCCAGGTGCTGCTCGAGGGGCAGCACGTCGTCGCTGAGGCTGCCGAACAGGAAGCCTTTGTAGTTCTCGAAGCGCGGTAGGCGCTTGAGGTTGTGGGAGCCGTCTTGCTTGAACTGGTCGGGGTAGGCGCCAGTCTTTTCGTTTTTGGCTTTGAGCAGCTGGCCGTCGTTTTTGAAGGTCCAGCCGTGGAACGGGCAAGTGAAGGTGCCTTTGTTGCCGCGCTTGCGGCGGCATAGGGTGGCACCGCGGTGGGCGCAGGCGTTGATCAGGCCGTGCAGTTCGCCCTGCTTGTCGCGGGTGATGACGATCGGCTGACGGCCAACGGTGGTGGTGAAGTAGTCGCCCGGCTCGGCCACTTGGCTCTCGTGGGCCAGAAAGACCCAGTTGCCTTCGAAGATGTGCTTCATCTCCAGTTCGAAAAAGGCGGGGTCGGTGAACATGCTGCGGTGGCAGCGGAAAATGCCGTGATCCGGGTCGTCTTGTACCGCTCCGCGCACGCGGGCTTCGAGTTGATCAAGCTGTGTGGTCATGATCGCTCTCCTCGTTAGGATGTCACGCTGTTAGGGCGTCAAGGCGGGCCAAGGGGAAGGTCCGCCTCTTGAACAGGGGGGGTTATACCTTGGCCGTTCCGGCCAGTTGACTGGCCAGATCCTGCTCGTCTTCCTTGGCGCGGGGGCGGGCGTGGCGTACCTGCAGCTCGGCGGCGTCGGTGGGCGCTAACTCGACATCGAACACCACATGGGCGAAGGGGCCGTCCAGGTCGCGTTGGGCGATCTCGGTGGGATCGTCGATGCGCTCGGCGGGCACCACCAGCTCTTCGCGCGTGGCAAAGGCGAAGTCATCGAAGGTGTAGGGGTCACCGGCGAGGTTGATCTGAGTCGTCAGGTGTTGATGGCCGGGGGCCGAGACGAAGTAGTGAATGTGCGCCGGACGCTGGCCGTGGCGGCCCAGCGATTTGAGCACGACGTCCGTGGGGGCGCCTTCGGGCACACCGTAGCCCGACGGGACGATGCTGCGGGCGGTGTAGCGGCCGTCGCGGTCGGCATAGATCGTGCGGCGCATGTTGTACTCGTCCTGGGAAGGGTCGAAGAACGAGTAGCCGCCTTTGGAGTTGCAGTGCCAGATCTCGACCTTGGCGCCGGGGATCGGCTGGCCGTTCACGTCGCGCACTTGGCCGGTCAGCCACATGGTCTCGCCGTCGGGATCGCTGCCGTCGTCCATCCGGGCGAAGCCGTCAGCTTCCGGGGCGCCGGCCACGTAGAGCGGGCCTTCAATGGTGCGCGGGGTGCCGCCGGTGCGCTTGGCTTCGGCGTCGATGGCGTCGTGGCGCATGTCGAGGAAGTGGTCGAACCCCAGCCCCGGCGAGAGCAGGCCGAACTGGGTCTGGCTACCCAGCGCGTTGAGCAGGTTCACGGCGGCCCAATACTCTTCTTCGGTGACATCGAAGTCGTCGATCAGTTTGAACAGGTCACCTACCAACCGATGCACGATCTGCTTGGCGCGGTCATTGCCGCCTGCCTGATCCAGGCCGGCCACGGCGTTGAGAAAGTCTTGAACCTCGGGCGTGTCGAAGATTTTTACGGTCATGGTTAAAGCCTATTGTTAGTTTTATCGTTATTTATCTCCCAATCACCGAATGGACGTTTGTCGATGAAGTGATTGAGTATCTACTTAGGACATGAGGACACTGTGTCTCTGTACTCTTCACGACAATATCGAACAAACACCCATTAACAGACCAATATCGTTTGAGTTCTCACCCATACTTCGAAGGTATCTCAAGCAGCGTTCGTTTTTTGTGCGGTCGCACACAGGACATCACACGAAAAGCACAACCTTTTGTTTTTATTTAATAAAAAACCAAACACAAGGATAGCAAGCTAACAAATAAACCCACCTCTCAACGCATTATCGAGTATATCCCGTCGCGCAGGTAAGGATGGGCTAGGAACGGCCAACACACTCTGTCCAAAGTCGGGGTGGGATACGACCAAAGCACAAAGGTCTCAACGGGCATCCATAGAAAAAAGCCCGCACTGCCTAAGCATGTACGGGCCAAACGCATCAAAAGAGTAACAAAGCAGAACTTGCTATCCGCTATGTTTCTGGGCCGCTCTACGCGTAAACATGACGTCAAAATCTTTGGTTTCAAAAATGGCCGATACTACCACTCCAAGGACCAGGGCCCAGAACGTTGCGCCGATTCCCAATATTTGAATACCGGAAGCGGCAATTAAAAAGGCGAACAGCGCTCCTACTTCGTGTTTCTTGCCCGCAAACGCAATGGTCATGGAGGACGTGATGACACGCATCAGCGCCAAGCCAGCGATGATGGTGATGAAGTAGCGAGGCGTGGCTTCCAGCAGGCTGACCACATAACCATAGAAAGGCGCCGCCACGATAAAAATAGCCCCGGCAATGACCGCTGCGACCCAGCGTTTGTCATGGGCACCGGCCTCCGGTGAGGCGCATACCCCGGTCATGGGTGCCGCGATGCAAGTACTGTGTAGATTGAAGAACGATGACACGATGGTTCCGATGCCACCCACGGCCGTGATCGCGTTCGCGGGCGCGTCCTTATAGCCCATTCCTTTGACCAAGCCCACGCCTGCCGGCGTCTCCATCCCAACCAGAATAATCGCGAGCGGCAACCCATAGGTGAGAAACGCCTCCAGAGTGAACGTCGGCAGAGTGAACTCCGGAAACCGGATGGTCGCTTGGATTCCCGAAAGATCCACTCCGGTGACTGTCAGGTAAGCAAGCCCTGCCGCCATGGCGATGATGAGCGGGGGAATTTTGCGAAAGACTCTCGCCGAGATAAAGAAAGCCAACATCATGATCGCGGCTGGCACCATCGCGTTTTCCAGCGGCTTGACCATGTTGAGCCCAAAGCTAAGCAGCATACCGCCGACCATGCCCATCACGATTGGCATCGGTATCAACCGCATCACGATGCCCATGACACCGGTCACGCCCGCTATCAGCGTAATGATGCCAGCGATAAGACCAGCGCCCAAGGCCGCTTCTAGCCCGATCACCGGAATGACCGCGGCAAACATCAGCGCACCTGGAATGGAGTTTGCCATCGGCAGCGGTAGACGGTAGTAAGCGGGCATGAACAGCCCAAACAAACCGTTGATCATCAAATAGCTGATGACCCAGATCATGATGAAGGAGGGGTCGAGACCTGCTGACGTGCCCGCACTGATATGGACGACGCCAACGCTGAGACCTAAGATGCCGGCGACTAACCCAGTACTGGCATTCTCAGCATTGAGGTCACGTAGAAAATCGCGAGGCGCATGCAGTAAGCTCACGCCTTTTTCTATATGTTTCACGGTGTGCTCCAGGGGTTTTTGTAGTATTTAGCGTTATTTTGACAACGGGTTTACGACGATGGCTAACGGTTCGATTAGCCTTGATCACCCCCACCGACCGGTAGAACGCTCCCTGTGATGTAGCTCGCCTCATCGGACGCCAGAAACAGAATGGGGGCGGCCATCTCATCGAGCGTACCGTAGCGCTTCATGAGGCAGCTTTGCTTGGTCTGGTCGATGTGGGCTTGGAACCAAGCGCGCTCGGTGTCATTACTGGGCTCGGGCGTTCCACGAGAGATGCGGCGCGGTGGCGCTTCGGTGCCGCCAATGCCCGCCGCCACGACACGAATGCCCGCCTCAGCGTACTCAAAAGCCAGCGACTCAGTGAGTGCGTTGACACCGCCCTTGGCCGCCGAGTAAGGGATACGATGAATCCCTCGTGCCGCCACGGAAGAGACGTTGACGATCACACCCGCGCCCTGGGACACCATCGTTGGCAGCGCCGCGCGGCAGCACCATAGCGTCGGCATCAGGGAGCGGGTGATCTCTGCGGAAATTTGCGCTTCGCTAAACTCCGTGAAGGGTTTGAAATTGATGGCGCCCCCCACGTTATTGATCAAAATATCGATACGCCCAAACGCGGTGACCGCCGACTGCATCGCCTGCTCGGCACCTGCCCAGGTCTCCAGGTCTGCTTGTACCGCCACCACCTCACGACTGCCCTGACGGATGTCTTCCACGACCTCGTGGATATAGTCAGAGCGGTCTACCAGCACCAGGCGCGCGCCTTCCATCGCCGCACGTTCGGCCACCCGCCGCCCAATCCCTTGAGCGGCCCCGGTGACGATCATTACTCGGTCCTGAAATCGAGCCCTATCCAAACGTTGATCGCTCATGCTGACGCTCCCGCCTGGTTAGGCGTAAACTTTTCATAGTGGAAGCTTTGCGGTTCGATGCCTTCCGTGTCGAAATGCTTGAGCACTGCGTCGACCATCGGAGGCGGCCCACACAAGTACACATCCACATCCCCGTCATGCATCACGGCGGCATCCATATGGTGGGTCACATACCCTTTTCGCGGGTGCTCGCTGGCCTCGTCCACCACCACGGTGGCGTAGCTAAAGCTGGGCAGCTTCTCCGCGATCGCCTCCAAGGCATCGATTTTTACCAGATGATCGTCTTTATTGACACCGTAAATCATGTGGATGGACGCGTCACAGCCCTTCTCGACCAGCTGCGCTAGCATGGACAAAAAGGGTGCCAGCCCCGTACCGCCTGCCAGCATCAGTATCGGGCGCGTGACTTCACGTAGGTAAAAGCTGCCTAACGGGCCTGTCAGTGTAAGCTTGTCACCCACGGCGGCACGGTCGGTCAGATAGCCACTCATCACCCCATTGGGGATATTGCGAATCAGGAACGTGGCCCGCTGATCGCCTGGCTGAGAGCTAAAAGAGTAAGAGCGATGCAGCTCCGTGCCAGGCACGTCGATATGGATGTACTGGCCAGGCAAAAAGGCAAGCTCCTGACCCTCCTCCAGTTCGACTACCAGCTCGATGCTGTCTTCGGAGAGCTGCTCGACGGCAGCGACCGTTCCCTCGACCTTGCCCACCTGGGTTTTACACATCGTAGACGCGACGGGCACTTGGATAACGCAGTCTGAAGAGGGCACCATCTGGCAGGTCAGCACTTGGCCTTCGGCCGCTTCCTCATCAGAGAGCGCCTCCTCCAGATACTCGTCGCCCATATCGAACTCGCCCTGCTCGCAGTGGCCTTTGCAGGTGCCGCATACGCCGTCGGAACAGTCCATCGGAAGATTCACTTTCTGGCGGTAAGCCGCGTCAAGAACGGTTTCCCCTTCTTTACAGCCGATGAAACGCGTCACGCCGTCTTCGAAGTTGAGGGCAATGGTATAGCTCATGATGAAATCTCCTCTCCCATCGAGTCACACGTGATACACGTCGATGACTTGATGGATGTAGTCGTTGTTCAACTGCACGACTTTTCTTGTGATTAGCGGGCGCTCGCCCGAGACGTCCAGGGTGTAGAAGCTCGTGCCGAAGAAGCTGTCCGTCTTCTTGTAGCGGTGGCTCAGCGTGTGCCAGTTGAACCGCAGCTCGGCCGTCTGGTCGTCTTGCGACAGGATTTCGAGGTTGGTCACCTGGTGCGTGGTGCGCGGCTCCGGCGTGCTCGCCCCGCTGCGCTCGGTCTTGATCCGGTAGACCCGATCTTCCAGCCCTTCGCGGTTGGGGTAGTAGATCAACGAGATCTCGCTGTGCGGATCGCGGGTGAGCTGATCATCGTCGTCCCAGGCGGGCATCCAGAACTCGGCGTCCTTACGATACAGCGCAAGCCACTCGTCCCACTCGCGGTCATCTAGTAGGCGCGCTTCGCGGTATAAAAAGGCTTGGATGTCGTGATAGCTGATGCTCATGGCGTTCTCTCCTCTCTTCTGGCATCGGACGTTTAGGCGGTCGCCGTGGCGATGAACTGGCGACGCTCTTTGTCGATGGCGCGCAGCATTTCGCTGACCCAGTGTTGGTGGTGCAGCACGTAGAGCCCTTCGTCTTCGGGGGAGGCGCCGCTGAGCAGCGGTTTCATGTCGATGGCCTGGGCGTTCTCATCAGCCCCTTCGATCCATTGTTGGGCGCCGCGGGAGAGGTCGTTCCATTCGGCCAACGCGCCGTTGTAGCCTTCTTGGCAGGCGCGGAACTCTTCGAGGTCGTCCGGCGTGCCCATGCCGGAGACGTTGAAGAAGTCTTCGTATTGGCGGATACGTACGCGACGGTTTTCGGCCGACTCGCCTTTGGGGGCGAAGCAGTAGATCGTAACTTCGGTTCTGTTGACGTCGATGGGGCGCAGCACGCGGATCTGTGTGGAGAACTGGTCCATCAGGTAGACGTTGGGGTAGAGGCAGAGGTTGCGCGTCTGGTTGACGATGGCGTCGGCACGCGCCTCGCCTAGCTGCTCTTGGATCCACTCTTTTTCTTGGTAGACCGGGCGCACCTCGGGGTTGAGTAGCCGGGTCCAGAGCATCATGTGGCCGTTTTCGTAGGAGTAGAAGCCGCCTTTACTCTTCGACCAGCCGTCGGCGTCCACCGCCTTGGTACCACCGGCGTCGTAATTGCGGCGCTCCATGGTGGAGGCGTAGTTCCAGTGCACGGAGCTGACGTGATAGCCGTCGGCGCCGTTTTCGGCCTGCAGTTTCCAGTTGCCGGTGTAGGTGTAGGAGGAGGTGCCACGCAGCACTTCCAGACCCTCGGGGGCTTGGTCGACGATGTTGTCGATGACCTTGGTGGTTTCGCCCAGGTGCTGCTCGAGGGGCAGCACGTCGTCGCTGAGGCTGCCGAACAGGAAGCCTTTGTAGTTCTCGAAGCGCGGTAGGCGCTTGAGGTTGTGGGAGCCGTCTTGCTTGAACTGGTCGGGGTAGGCGCCAGTCTTTTCGTTTTTGGCTTTGAGCAGCTGGCCGTCGTTTTTGAAGGTCCAGCCGTGGAACGGGCAAGTGAAGGTGCCTTTGTTGCCGCGCTTGCGGCGGCATAGGGTGGCACCGCGGTGGGCGCAGGCGTTGATCAGGCCGTGCAGTTCGCCCTGCTTGTCGCGGGTGATGACGATCGGCTGACGGCCAACGGTGGTGGTGAAGTAGTCGCCCGGCTCGGCCACTTGGCTCTCGTGGGCCAGAAAGACCCAGTTGCCTTCGAAGATGTGCTTCATCTCCAGTTCGAAAAAGGCGGGGTCGGTGAACATGCTGCGGTGGCAGCGGAAAATGCCGTGATCCGGGTCGTCTTGTACCGCTCCGCGCACGCGGGCTTCGAGTTGATCAAGCTGTGTGGTCATGATCGCTCTCCTCGTTAGGATGTCACGCTGTTAGGGCGTCAAGGCGGGCCAAGGGGAAGGTCCGCCTCTTGAACAGGGGGGGTTATACCTTGGCCGTTCCGGCCAGTTGACTGGCCAGATCCTGCTCGTCTTCCTTGGCGCGGGGGCGGGCGTGGCGTACCTGCAGCTCGGCGGCGTCGGTGGGCGCTAACTCGACATCGAACACCACATGGGCGAAGGGGCCGTCCAGGTCGCGTTGGGCGATCTCGGTGGGATCGTCGATGCGCTCGGCGGGCACCACCAGCTCTTCGCGCGTGGCAAAGGCGAAGTCATCGAAGGTGTAGGGGTCACCGGCGAGGTTGATCTGAGTCGTCAGGTGTTGATGGCCGGGGGCCGAGACGAAGTAGTGAATGTGCGCCGGACGCTGGCCGTGGCGGCCCAGCGATTTGAGCACGACGTCCGTGGGGGCGCCTTCGGGCACACCGTAGCCCGACGGGACGATGCTGCGGGCGGTGTAGCGGCCGTCGCGGTCGGCATAGATCGTGCGGCGCATGTTGTACTCGTCCTGGGAAGGGTCGAAGAACGAGTAGCCGCCTTTGGAGTTGCAGTGCCAGATCTCGACCTTGGCGCCGGGGATCGGCTGGCCGTTCACGTCGCGCACTTGGCCGGTCAGCCACATGGTCTCGCCGTCGGGATCGCTGCCGTCGTCCATCCGGGCGAAGCCGTCAGCTTCCGGGGCGCCGGCCACGTAGAGCGGGCCTTCAATGGTGCGCGGGGTGCCGCCGGTGCGCTTGGCTTCGGCGTCGATGGCGTCGTGGCGCATGTCGAGGAAGTGGTCGAACCCCAGCCCCGGCGAGAGCAGGCCGAACTGGGTCTGGCTACCCAGCGCGTTGAGCAGGTTCACGGCGGCCCAATACTCTTCTTCGGTGACATCGAAGTCGTCGATCAGTTTGAACAGGTCACCTACCAACCGATGCACGATCTGCTTGGCGCGATCATTGCCGCCTGCCTGATCCAGGCCGGCCACGGCGTTGAGAAAGTCTTGAACCTCGGGCGTGTCGAAGATTTTTACGGTCATGAGATAGCTCGCTACATTATTATAGATGTTATGGATCAGTACCTTGGCGTGCTCCGCCGAGCATTAGCTGTCGTCGTCACGCACGGACGAGGGGTGGCGGCAAAGCGGCTTGACGCTGATCTCCATGTAGGGGAACAGCGGCAGGTTACTGACCAGCTCTTGAAGCTCGGCATTGTCCTCTACGTCAAAGATACTGACGTTCGAGTAGCTACCGGCCACCCGCCACAGGTGGCGCCATTTGCCTTGACGCTGTAGGTCCTGGGAGTACGCTTTTTCGGTTGCCTTGATACTCGCGGCCTGCTCGGCGGGCATATCGGTCGGCAATTTGACGGTCATCTCGACTTGAAACAGCATATCGATGGCTCTCCTTTTCGTTTGCGGTCTTTGCGTGCGGCGCGTTGGCTAGCGCGCGTAGTGCGCCAACTTATCTTCATCCAAGGTGATCCCCAGACCTGGCCCAGGCGGTAAGGCCACCCCAAATTCGCTGTAGTCGAGAGGCGACACCACGATATCGTCTTGCAGCAAGAGCGGGCCGAACATTTCCGTTCCCCAGGTCATGGTCGGTAGCGTTGCCCACGTATGCAGCGACGCGGCGGTACCGATCGTGCCTTCCAGCAAGGTGCCGCCATACAGGCCGATGCCAGCCGCCTGGGCGACATGCGCGAGCTCCAGTGCGCCATAAATCCCGCCCGACTTGGCGAGTTTCAGTGCAAAGGCTCCGCTGAAGCCGCCGCATACCAAATCAAGGCCGTCACGCGCATCCTGGACGGCCTCATCGGCGAGCATGGGCACATTGAAGCGGTTCGCCAAACGCACCAACCCCGCATGCTCACGCGCGCCGATGGGCTGCTCGATCAACTCGATACCCGCCTCTTGTAACGACTGAATACCGCGAACGGCGGTGGATTCGTCCCACGCTTGATTGACATCGACGCGCACGCTCGCCCGGTCTCCCAAGGCCTCCTTGATGGCCGCTACGTGGCGGACGTCCTGGCCCACGGGATTGGCGCCAATTTTCAATTTGAAGTCGCAGTGCCGACGCTGCTCTAAACGCAGCATGGCTTCATCGATATCTTTCGCGGTATCGCCACTCGCGAGCGTCCATAGCACGGGGATATGATCCTGACGCACGCCTCCCAGCAGCTCGGCCACGCTCAACCCCAGGCGCTTGCCTTGGGCATCGAGCAGCGCCATTTCCAGTGCGGATTTAGCGATCATGTTGCCGCGCGCATGCCGATTGAGCAGCGCGCGGGCGTGGTGAATGTTCTGGGAAGGCTGGCCAATCAGCAGAGGTGCCAAGTACGTATCGATGTTGCGCTTGATGCTCTCGGGACTTTCCGGGCCATAGGCTAGGCCGCCGATGGTCGTGCCTTCGCCCAACCCCTCGATACCGTCTGAGTGATGCATGCGGATGATCACCATGGTCTGGCAGGCCATGGTGGTCATCGATAGTTTATGAGGACGGATGGTCGGTAAATCGACCAGAAGCGTCTCTATTCGTTGGATAACAGTTGACATGGCGGCTCCGGCATCAGGCAATCGTTTCGCTATCGAGCAGTTTGCGTGCCCGTGCAAGCCGGAACCAATATTGTTTAAGTGCGCGTCCATACCAAGGAGGTATCACAAGCGCATGACAGGCTCGGCTATTCAGCCACTTTTTCCCCATAACCCCGAGTGCGAGAGCCGCTGCACGAGACGTGCCCTCGCCAGGGGCGCTCAGCGCCGGATAAAGCGCGTATCGATACGCAACCGCGTGTTAAAGAGCCACGCAATCACTTCGCCGTGATACAGAGCGCCATAAGACAAAAGAATGATCCAAGCGTGTTGCTCGACGCGCACTCGCCTCAAGCGGAGTTTCTAGAGACGGTCTCGAGATACGGTTTCGAGATACTGCCGAGCCGCAATGACATCGTCGTGTGGATCGTGATTCCACAGCCAGTCGAAGCGATTTTCCAGATCGTGGATGAGCTTGCTCTCATCGCCCCCAATGCCTTTTCCCGAATATTCATAGACATCGCCGGCGTCGTGGGAAGTACGCTGCGCTCGACACGTGCGTGCATGGCGCACGTGCTCGAAAGCGGCCAACACATCGCTCACGGGGCGGTGATCGCAGCGGACGTCTGTCAGTAGTGTCGCCAGCACGTAGGCATCTTCGAGCGCCTGTCCAGCCCCCGCCCCTTGGTGGGGCACGAGCGCATGGGCGGCGTCGCCGACAACCATGACGCGCTCGCGCCGATAGAAGGGAAGCTCGGGTAGCTCATGCAGCGCCCAGCGCGTTGGTTCGGCGATGGATGCGAGAATGGCCTGGCAAGCCGGGCTCCAGCCTTGGAAGACGTGTAACATTTCCTGCTGGCTGACGGCCTGAACCCACTCCTCCCCGTCGGGTAGCCGCGGGTGAGGAACCGAGCGGTCCGTGATGAAGGCTACGACGTTGACGAGCTGGGACTGTTTGACCGGAAACGTCAAAATATGGCGATCTTTACCGAGATACATTTGCGGCACCCATGCCAAACGTTTCTCGCTGCCATTAGCCTCGAGCGCTGTCTCTAAGGTGTGGGTGGGGATCATGCCACGATACGCGTAAGTACCGCTCCAGAAGGGCGCAATATCGCCAAACTGGTCGGGCGGTAATACATGGGAGCGAACCGCCGATTTGATGCCGTCAAAGCCGATGATGACATCCCCCGTAAAGTGCGTGCCATCATCGAAGTGGGCAGTGGCGCTAGCGGCGTCTTGCGTCACCGCGACACAGCGTTTGCCGAAATGCGCGATGCCCTCCGGCAGATGGGCCACGATCGCATCCAGGAAGTCGGCACGGTGTACCGAGGATTGGCCAACGCCCGGCGCTAGGCTGGCCGTCAAGTAGGTATCATCACTGCCTCGGCGCCACTCGAACCACACATCTTCGAAGGGGGCTGGTGAGGCGTCGGCAATACGTTGATAGGCCGCTTCCAACCCCAACAGCTGAATGGCTCGTACCGCATTGGGGCCAAAGGAGACCCCAGCGCCGATTTCGGAGAACTGGGGAGCGGCTTCGAATAGCTGGACATCAAGGCCGCTATCTCGCGACAGCGCAACGGCAAAGGCGACGCCACCGATCCCGCCCCCCACAATGCCAATGGAGAGACGTTTTGGCTGGGTATGTTTGACGTGCATGCTTCACTCCCTTTCACAGTGTATCGTTATCATGTCGAGCCTCACGCTCTACTGATAACGCTATTAGGAGGAGGCAACGGTCACCACACAGCCCTCTTCATGTAAACTATAAACGGCGCTAATAACGATATGAAACAAAGAGTTGAGCTAGCACTCCGCGACAGAAGTAGACAATCGTCGCATGCCCGTCAGAGGCCATTGTGATGATCAAGCTTGCCGATATCGATCTCAACTTGCTGGTGGTGTTCGATCTGCTCTACCAAGAGCAAAACACACAGCGTGTCGCGCTACGCCTGGGCATTACCCAGCCTGCGGTCAGCCATGCCTTGAAGCGTTTACGTCTTCTATTGAACGACGAACTCTTCGAACGCACCTCGCAAGGGTTACAGCCCACGCCCCGCGCAAGCCAGCTTTATCCCGGGTTTGCCGACGCGTTAGGGAAAGTGAATGACACGCTGAACCTACACAACGATTTCAACCCAGCCCTTAGTAGCCGTACCTTTCACCTCAACATGACCGACATTGGGGAAATCGTTTTCCTGCCCCGTTTACTGCAGCATTTATCCCAGGTGGCTCCCAGCGTCTCGCTCCACACCGCTCGCAGCAGCCATCACGCGCTGAAGTATGAGATGGAAGAGGGGCAGATCGATCTAGCCGTTGGGCTGATACCGCAGCTGGGCGCTGGCTTTTATCAACAGCGGCTATTCGAGCAGCGCTATGTTTGCCTGATGCGTGACAACCACCCACTCGCCAAGGGCGATTTTGGTCTCGAGGAGTTTCGCTCAGCCCATCATGCCGTCATCGTCGCGAGCGGTACCGGTCATGGCGTGGTAGAGGAGCAGCTCGCCAACGCGGGCATTCAGCGCCCGGTGAGATTGACGCTGCCGCATTTCGCTGCCATTCCCTACATCGTGGGCAGCAGCGATCTCGTCGTGACGGTTACGAATAAATTGGCCGAAGCGACTTGCGAACGATTTGGCCTCACCGTTCGCGAGCACCCGCTGGCCTTTCCAGACATTCCCATCAATCTTTTCTGGCATCGCCGTTTCCATCAAGACCCCGGCAACCGCTGGCTAAGGGGGGTTATATTTAGCATGTTTTCCGAGTAAGCCACCTAGAGCGGCATCTGCCTTAAAGAGGACGGTCTTGTTAAAACCCCTCTGTCGCCATTTGGATAAAATTATCGAGCACCGGCAATACATTACCAGCTCGCCACGCTAACCACAGTGGCATATCGCAGGCGGTTAGCTCATCCAGCTCAATAAAATGAATGCCGGGCATGGGGTGACTTCGGCTAGCGGCCGGTACGATTGCCAACCCTAATCCAGCCGCCACCATGCTAAGAATCGTAATATTATCAGCGCCATACTGCACCACACGAGGCTCAAAGTTGAACCGCGAAAAGTGCGCCACCACCCGATCGTAATAGACCGGTGAAATGCTGCGGTACCCCCAGACAAATTCAGCATCGGCAAGCTCTGCTAGTTTTTTAGGTGGCACTTGCACCCATGTCGAGGTAGTGGGGACGGCAAGTATCAGGTGGTCGTGCTGGAGTAAACGTGCTTCGATATCTGACTGTGCATGATCATCAAGATAAAGAATACCGACATCAAGGGTGCCCTGTTGCAGCCTATCCAACTGTGGGCCGGAAAGTAGCGGAAAGACATCCAGCGCCACATGAGGAAAGCGACCACGATAGCCGCCCATGAGCTTAGCTACTCCGGGAACCCATAAGTGCGTGACGGTGACTCCTAGACTGAGCTTGCCCGTTTGACCGCTACCAAGTGCCAGTAGTCGCGCTTTGATATCAGAGCGCTCGTCTAGCATCCGTGTGGCTTCACTATAAAGTGCTTGCCCCGCAACCGTCGGCCGAATCCCCCGAGCATGGCGATATAGAAGCTGGGTACCTACATCCTCTTCCAACAACCTCATCTGGCGAGTCAGCGCTGGCTGCGCAACATACACTTTCCGGCTAGCAGCGGAAATTGAGCCTGTTTCTACCACGGCAATAAAGTACTCCAACTGGCGAAATTCCATTGTTGTTATCTCCCCCCAATCAGTCACTTTTCTTCTTCAACTTACTACTTAACATACCTATATGATATGGCTAGCATCTAAAATCTATATTTTTGGTATCTCTATTCTTGTTTCATAGTGACACAACAACTCATAACAAGACTCGCCATGGCGAGCAGGACTCTGCTATGAACAACAAGTACCACCTTGTAACGGGGTTGCATTTTGCGGTGTGCACCCTGGCGATGATCTGGCCCGGCGCACTGATCGCCAATCGTATCGAACCCACCGTGCTCGGACTGCCCTTTCTATTTTTCTGGTACATCCTATGGATGCTGATCCTATTTATCGGCATGTGGGTCGCCTTTGCCGTTCGCCACGGAGGTGGACGCCATGAATGATTCGATCATTGTTGTCGGCATCACTTTGACCTATCTCGCCTTGATTCTATGGGTGGGGCTTCGCGCTCGCGGTCAGGAAAACTCCAGCTTGGAAGGTTATGTCGCGGGCGGTCGCCACGTGGGCGTCGTGATCCTGTTCTTCATTCTTGGCGCTGAAATCTTCTCCGCTTTCGCCTTCCTGGGCGCTCCGGGCTGGAGCTATCAGCATGGCGCGCCAGCCTTCTATATTCTCGCCTACCTCTCCCTGGTTCCCATCACCATCTGGGCCATGGGGCCGCGTGTAGCCAAGCTAGGTCGCGAGCGAGGTTACCTCACCCAAGGCGATATGATTGCCGATTACTACCAAAGCAAATCGCTGGGCATGTTGGCGGGCGTGATTGGCGTGTTAGCACTGGTGCCCTACCTCACCATCCAGATTGCCGGTGCAGGCCTGCTGTTTCAGGCAGCAACGGATGGGGTGATCCCCTTCTGGCTGGGTGCGCTGCTGGCTTTCTTAGTGGTTGCTGCTTATGTCTTCTGTAGTGGCCTAAACGGCATCGGTTGGACCAACCTCATTCAGGGCATCATGATGATAGCCATCGCTTGGTTCCTGGGTCTTAGCATCTCCGAACGCCTCTACGGCGGCGTGGGCGACATGTTCAGCCAAATCCAACTGACGATGCCCGAGTACCTCACCATGCCAGGCGCAACGGGCATGAACTGGGGCTACTTCAGCACGGCGGTATTGGTCAGCGCGTTCGGCGGCGCCATGTGGCCGCATCTGTTTATGAAGTTCTACTCGGCTGATAGCGGCAAAACGCTGCGCAAAGTCAGCGTCTTTTACCCCCTCTACGCCTACCTACTGGTACCGCTGCTGTTTATTGGCTTTGCTGGCATCATAGTGTTTGCTGACACACCGTTAGAGCGCTCCGACACAGTGCTACTGCGCATGGTGATGGACGTGGCCAACTTCTCGCCCTGGGTTATCGGCTTAATGCTCTCTGGCGCGCTGGCCGCCGCTATGTCGACCGGCGCCAACTTAGCGCATACCGCGGCGGTGGTATTAGTCCGCGATGTGGTCGGCCCAACCATGATGAAAGACGCCAGCGAGAAGGCGGTCGTCAGCGCAACACGTTGGAGCGTACTCGGCCTGTCGCTGATTGCTTACCTGTTTGCACTGGCTAACCCCTCATCCCTGGTACTGCTGCTACTCGGCGCTTACGGGTTGATTGTCCAGCTATTCCCTATGGTGATCGGCGCGCTGTTCATGCCACAGCTGCGCCGCGCCAGCGTGATGGCGGGTGCTCTTTTCGGCAGCGTGGCCTACCTGTTGATGGAATTCGCCTGGAGCTCACCTTTTGGCTGGCACGCTGGCGTCTGGGCGATGCTGCTCAACGTCGCTGTCGTGGTGGTTTGGCAGTGGCTCACCAAGCCCACTGTTACCAACCCCACCCCTTCCCATACTTAAGAAGTGCCAGGAGAACAGCATGAGTATCCAGACAGATCACTTAGATTTAAAGAGTGCCATCGCCTCTCAACTAGAGGCAGCATTCGACGATATTCAGTCGCTCTACCACCAGTTACATCAAACGCCCGAGCTGCCCTTTCAGGAACATAAGACCAGCGCACGGCTCGCCGACGCTTTGGAAAGTTTTGGCTATGAGGTGAGCCGCAACGTTGGCGGTACGGGTGTCGTGGCATTGCTGCGCAACGGCAAGGGCCCTGCCGTCATGCTCCGCGGCGATATGGATGCCTTACCCATCAAGGAAGAAACGGGGCTAGATTTTGCCAGCTGTGAAATGGCCACCTCAGAAACGGGTAGTGAAGTGCCATTGATGCATGCCTGCGGACATGACCTACACAGCAGCTGCATCGTCGGCACCGCGGCCGTCATGGCAGGACTAAGGGAGCAATGGGTCGGCACCTTGATGCTGATTTGTCAGCCCGCCGAGGAGATATTTGGCGGGGCAAAAGCAATGCTTGATGACGGCCTCTATACGCGCTTCCCTCGCCCAGACATTATTCTTGGCCAGCACAATATGCCCGCTCTTGCAGGCACCGTTGGACACCGTCCGGGTAGCGCTATGGCCGCTTGTACCAATTTGGCCGTTACCATACACGGCAACGGGGGCCACGGCTCCATGCCCGCCCAAACGGTGGATCCCGTGGTCATTGCCGCCCATGTGGTCACCCGCCTGCAGACCGTCGTTGCTCGCGAGGTTCCGCCGGAGGAGACCGTGGTGGTCACGGTTGGCAAGCTTCACGCTGGCACCCAGGCCAACATCATTCCGCACTCGGCAGAGCTTGAGATCAATATCCGCAGCTTTGATGACGCATTACACAGCCAAGTGGTTGAGTCGATCGAGCGTATCGTTCGTGCGGAGTGCGATGCGGGAAGAGCGCCCAAGCCCCCGACCTTAAAGGTGCTCAATGAAACCATCGCCTTGAACAACGACGCGATAGCGGTTGAGCATGTACGTCGCGCCCACGCAGAGCATTTCGGTGACGCCAACCTTTATGACATGCCACGGCTTAACGGCAGCGAGGATTTTCCGTTTTTTGGGAATGCAAAAGCAGCCGGTTTTGGTGGCGAGGATATTCCATACGTGTACTGGTTTATTGGCTCCACCCCCGCAGAACGCTGGGCAAACACCCCAGGAACGAACGTCTCACAGAAAATGCGTCATCTAGAAATGCCTCATTCGCCCTACTACTTCCCAGGCAATGACGTAACACTGCGCACAGGTATCGAAGCCATGGTCGTAGGCGCAATGGCATATCTAACGTAGCAGCGTTAAAAACGAAACGGCAGTGCGAGGCCCTGCCGTTTCATTCCGTCGGTATGCCTTTGCCGCGCGTTTACGGCTGGGCCCAGGATGCGCGGCTGCTGTGCGCAGCCGTCTTATTGGTAATTTTCCATTTACCATCGATTTTGATCAGCGCAATCACATCGACCCAAGAATCTTCAAGGTTGTCGCTATTATCGAAGCCTAATAGCACGCTGGCGACCTCTCCGGCCTGGGTGATGGCAATGAAACGGCTCTTGACCTGCCGCTGGCTATTCGCCCATCGCTCAAAACGGTCGCTAATGAGATCGGTTGCCAAGGCACCCGCCGCGTCCAGCGCAAAAATCCACGCCTCTTGATGAAACGCCTCCTCCAGCTTCTGCCTACTGCCTCGAAAACCATCGACATATAGCTGCACGACTCGTTTAATCTCGTCGATGTCAGGTGCATCACCGACCATCGTGGTATCTACCATCTCGTCACTCCTGCTTATCAAGTGGTTGTTTCTTATCGTTATAACCCAAGCATCTCACGCGCTTGCTGCCAAGTAGCCACCGGGCGCTGATACTTTTCGCAAAGGGCTACGGTGCGCTCGACCAACACCGCGTTGGAGGGCGCCAAGGTGTCACTATCCAAGCGCACATTATCTTCGAGCCCCGTACGGGTATGGCCGCCAGCCGCAATCGACCACTCGTTGAGTAGGTACTGATGGGCACCAATGCCTGCACCGCACCACTGCGCATCCGGCGCCAGCCGCTTGAGCGTCTCGATGTAGAAATCGAAGGTGGGCTTGTCCGCTGGCATCGCATTCTTCACCCCCATGACAAACTGCACATAGAGCGGCGTCTTTAGCTTGCCTTGCTGGGAAAGACTCACGGCTTGATGGATATGCGACAGGTCGAACGCTTCGATTTCAGGCTTGACGCCGTACTTGAGCATCTCATCGGCCAACCACTCCACCAGTTGGGGCGGATTCTCGTAGACACGATTGGGGAAATTATTGGAGCCCACCGAGAGGCTGGCCATATCAGGCTTCAGCGGGAGCATCCCACCCCGGGCTTCTCCTGCCCCGGAACGCCCGCCGGTGGAGAGCTGAATAATCATTCCCGGGCAGTGCTTCTTAAGCCCTTCCATCAGGCGGCCAAACTTTTCTGGGTCAGATGAGGGGGTTTGGTCATCGTTGCGCACATGGCAGTGGGCAATGGTCGCCCCTGCTTCGAACGCTGCCTGGGTGCTCTCAACCTGCTCCTCGACCGTAATCGGTACGGCTGGGTTGTTCTCTTTGCGTGGCAGGCTGCCGGTAATGGCGACACAGATAATGCAGGGCTGGGACATGGGAGCCTCTTTGTTCTTATTGCGAACATTAATTTGTATAACGAACACTTTAGGCTGTCTATCCGGTATCGTCAAATCAACAGGGCGACCAACGACATTGAGCATCACGGTTTAGAAAGAGACATCGAAGACCAGCGGTACGATGGTGTAGAGCGCCACCATGATCACCAGCAGGCCGATGACATTGAGCCAGACACCTGCTCGAATCATGCTTTGGATAGGCAGATCTCCCGTGGCGAACGCCACGGCATTGGAAGGCGTTGCGACCGGCAGCATGAAGGCACAGCTCACAGCAAAGGTGACCACGATGGTCATCAGGAAGGGCTCGATACCCAGCCCCACGGCAATCGATCCCATGATCGGGAAGAAGGCCGCCGCCGTCGCCGTGTTACTGGTGAGTTCGGTCAATAGAATGATGACGAAAGCCGTGATGGCGAGAATCAGGATCGGCGGTAGCCCCGATAATCCCGATACGCTTTCGCCCACCCAGGCACTCAAGCCAGTGGCAGTGAACTGGGCTGAGAGTGTTAGGCCACCGCCAAACAAAATCAGGACTCCCCAGGGCACATCGCGGGTGGCCGACCAATCCAGCAATGCCCCCTTTCCCTTAGAGGCGGGAATCACGAACATCAGAATCGCCGCGAGGATCGCCACACTGGTGTCGTTGATATTGGAGAGCCAGGGTAAGACGTTCTGCACCGACAAGATTCGCGCTATCAAGGGTAAACATACCCAGCAGAACACGGCCCCGCCAAACACCATCAGTACGCGCGCCTCTTCAGGCGATAGGCGGCCCATCCTTTCGAGCTCCGACGCGATCATCGCTCGACCGCCCTGAATGTTTTCGACTTCCGAGCGGAACACCAGCTTGTTCAGAACGAACCAAGCCAACACTAGCATGGTGAATGAGAATGGCACTCCCACCAGCATCCAGTGGCCAAACCCGATACTCAGCCCGTGGGTATCTGCCATGTATGCGCGCATTAGCGCCATCGGCGGCTGACCAATCAGGGTGGCCATGGAGCCGATGGTGATGGCGTAGGCAATACCCAGTAAAACAGCGGCGGAGAACTTGGGCGTGTCATCACCGTTACCCAGTGATGCCACCAGCGCGATGATCGAGCCGCCGATGGGTACCATAATGACGGCGGTGGCGGTATTGCTCACCCACATGGTGATAAACCAGCTAGCGAACATCAAACCGAAAACGATTTGCGCAGGCTTGGTACCCACCGTTAGCACCGTCAGTAGCGCAAAGCGGCGATGTAAATTCCAGCGCTGCGTTGCCAAGCCCAGCAATACGCCACCCAAGACGAGAAAGACGATGCTATGGGCATAGGGCGCAGCGGTCACACCGACCGACGCAATATCGAAAAAGGGGAACAGTACGAGCGGAAGCAGCGATGTCGCCGGAATGGGAATCGCCTCTGTCATCCACCAGGTGGCCATCAGCATTGCAATGCCAGCGACGAGACGCGCATTGAAGGTCAGCGTTTCGGGCAAAAGGAAGAAAACTCCCAAACTTACTAGAACGCCCAGAACAAGAGACATCGGCTTGAAAGCCGAGGCTTCAGTAGAGGGCGCTGGCTCAACGGCCCCAGTGGAGTGCGACATGGCAATGACCTGCATCGGAATAGAAATAACGTGCAAATCAGTGTCACGACGGACGCGCAATGCCGCCAATACCTCTCAGGTTGATGTGCATACCCGGACAAACCGCACCGCCCAAGCACACACCCTCCCTACACAACAGAAACGATGAATCGAGCTTCCAGGGGCTATCCACTTCCCATCTTTTTGGGAGAAGACTGCCAACACATCGTCTCCGTGCTCATCCGTGCGACGTATGGCTTACGACTAATGGATTTTACGATTAGTCCTTATTGCCGAGCGAGGGCCATTGACGTATCAACGCGCTCCCTTTTGGTACAGGTTGAGGCATTAAAGGCCCAACTGAGTGGTAAAAAGTCCTAACGAGGCGCCAGGAATTGAGTACAAAGAGCACACAACGTGCTACGCTCTACCTATGAAAACGATCACATGGAACCCAGAGAAGAACAAACTTCTCCAAGTGGAAAGAGATATCTCGTTTGAGGATGTGGTTTTTCACATCTCGATCGGAGGTATCCTAGATACGTTTGAGCATCCGAATCAGGAGCGGTATCCGGGTCAACAAATCCATGTGATTGAGATAGAGGAGTATGCATACCTCGTACCCTTCGTGGAGTCAGAGGATGAGGTTTTTCTGAAAACGATCATCCCGAGCCGGAAGGCGACCAAAACCTATTTGGGAGGTCCGAAATGAGCAGGTTGGATAAAGAAGAGCTGGAAATCCTGGATGCTTTTGAAGCAGATGAAATGCAGCGCGCACCAGATGTAAAGGATAGGAAAGCGCGGCATCAACAGTACGCCGACGCTATGTTCAAAAAAGATGCCCGTATCAACATCAGGCTTTCTTCCAAGGATCTCAGGGGGCTCCAGAAGAAGGCGCTGGCCGAAGGTATTCCCTATCAAACACTGGTTGCCAGTATCCTTCACAAGTATGTGGAAGGTCGCTTACATGAGGATCGGTAGCTAATACACTGTTGCGGCGCCTATTACGTAGCGCCTTAGGTTTCATTACATGGGGCACATGCTACAAGGGCTGCATGGGATTATCTAAATAATCGCTCATAAGCGAAGCCAGCCAAACAAAAATGGCCTGCGAGAAATCGCAGGCCATTTTTTCAATTTGGCGCGCCCGGCAGGAATTGAACCTGCGACCTTCGGCTTCGGAGGCCGACACTCTATCCAACTGAGCTACGGGCGCTTTGGATGCGTATCGTACCCGTGTGGGCGGGCCGTGTCTAGCGGCGGGGCGGTTTTAGGCCGCCTTGTGATTGACCGTTTTCCCTGCGGTGGTGCATGCTCTGTGGGCACTTTTGCACCTCTTAACCCCCTTGGTCATATTGGGAACATAATAAATGAAAACATTTGCACGTAGTACGCTGGCACTGGGCATCTCACTGGCGCTGGTCAGCGCCGCGAACGCCAACGATTTTGCGGATATGGACCCGGTCACGCTGCGCCTGGCCCACGTGGTCAACGAGCAGGATGGCTTCCATATCGCGGCCACCAAGTTCGAAGAGCTGGTGGAAGAGCGCACCGATGGCAAGGTGAATATCGAGATCTTCCCCAACGCCTCGCTGGGCGATGAGCGCACGCTGCTGGAAGGCATGCAGATCGGCACCGTGGACATGGGCGTGATCACCAACGGCCCGGTGGCCAACTTCGTGGAAGAGATGGCGGTCTTCGAACTGCCCTTCCTGTTCCCCACTCCCGAAGCCGCCTATGGCGTGCTGGATGGCCCCATCGGTCAGGAGCTGCTGGACAAGCTGGCCGACGTGAACCTGAAAGGCCTGGCCTACGCCGAGCGTGGCTTCCGCAACCTGACCAACAGCGAGCGCGCCGTGAATTCGCCGGAAGACCTGGATGGCCTGCGCATTCGCGTGATGGAAAACCCGGTCTACACCGACACCTTCCGCGAGCTGGGGGCCAATGCGATCCCCATGGCCTGGACCGAAGCGCTTACCGCCATGCAGCAGGGCACCATCGACGGCCAGGAGAACCCGGTGAACGTGATCCACTCGTTCAACCTGGATGAAACCCAGAACTACATGACGCTCTCGCGCCACACCTACGCACCGGCGATCTTCGTGATGGGCATGCCCGCCTGGAACCAGCTCCCCGAGGCTGCCCAAGCAGTATTGGAAGAAGCCGCCCAGGAAGCTGCCGAGCACGAGCGCCAGGTGAACGCAGAGATGGAAGCGGAGCAGTTGCAGGCGCTGCGCGACGCGGGCATGGAGATCAACGACACCCCGGACATGGAAGCCTTCCAATCCGCCGTTGCGCCGGTGTACGAGAAGTACGGTGAGCAGTTCGGTGACTACCTGCCGCGTATTCAGGAGGCGCTGCAACAGTGATGTCGTTTGCACAGCCTCTGTTGACGCTGCTGCAACGCATTGAACGCGGGCTGGATGCCATCATCCAGCCCGTGGTGTTTGCGGGCATGGCGGCGTTGATCGGTGTGATCACGCTACAGATCGTTTCGCGGGTGCTGTTCAGCGCCGTGGGTTGGACCGAAGAGGTCGCGCGGTTTCTGCTGGTGTGGATCACCTTTCTCGCGGGCACGCTGGCGTTTCAGCGCGGGCGACATATCGCGGTCAGTTTCGCAGTGGATGCCTTGCCCCTCCCGATGCGCAAGCTGGCCAGGCTGGCGGCGCTGGCGATTGTGGTGGCGTTCATGATCACGCTGATCGTCATCGGCTACCGCTATATGCAGGTGCAGAGCTTCCAGAAATCCGCTTCGCTACGGCTCTCGATGACCTATGTCTACGCCGTGATGCCCGTCTGCGCGGCGATCATGGCGTGGTATGCGCTGGTCGATATGGTCGAGCTACTGGTGAACGGCGAGATGCCCCCGTCCCAGGAGGCGTCGTTATGACCCTGCTGCTGTTCGGGCTGTTCTTTCTGTTCATGCTGCTAGGCGTGCCGATTGCCTTTGCGATTGGGGCCAGTACACTCTACGCGCTGTATCAATCCGGCGTGCCGCTGATGGTGGTCACCCAGCAGATGTTCCAGGGCATCAACTCCTTTGCTCTGGTGGCCATTCCGATGTTCATTCTGGCCGGGGATTTAATGGCCCAGGGCAAGGTTAGCGAGCGCCTGGTGAGCTTTGCCGATTCGCTGGTGGGCTTCATGCGCGGCGGCTTGTCGGTGGTGTCCGTCATGGCGGGCATGTTCTTCGCGGCCATTTCTGGCTCCGGCGCGGCCACCACGGCGGCGGTGGGCTCAAGCCTGGTGCCGGAGCTCAAGCGCAAAGGCTACGACCCCGCCTCGGCGGCCAGCCTGATTGCCGCCAGCGGTACCATTGGTGTGGTGATTCCCCCGTCGGTGCCGATGATCATCTACGCGGTCATCGCCCAGCAGTCGGTTTCCGAACTGTTCTTGAACGGCTTTTTGCCGGGGCTGGCGATGGGCGTGGCCCTCATGGCCATCGCCATTACCCAGGCGTACAAACGCCAGTACCCGAAAGGGACCCCGCTGTCGCTGGCCACCATGTGGCACACGTTCAAGGCCGCGAGTTGGGGCTTGATGACCCCGGTGATCATTCTAGGGGGCATCTTTTCGGGGATTTTCACGCCGTCGGAAGCGGCCGTGGTGGCGGTGAACTACGCCCTGCTGGTGTCGCTCTTCGTGTATCGCGACTTGACCCTGCCCCAGGTTTACAAGCTGTTGATTCGCTCGGCGATGACCACGGCGGTGATCATGCTGGTGATCGCCATGTCGGCGGTGCTGAGCTGGACGCTCTCTAGCTGGCAGGTGCCCGGCGCGATTGCCCAAGCGGTGCTGTCGCTCTCCACCAACCCTTACGTGATCATGCTACTGATCGTGGGAATCATTCTGCTCACTGGGGTATTCATCGAAACGGCCAGCGCTTTGATCATCCTCACACCGGTACTGCTGCCGCTGGTGCTGCAGCTGGGCATCGACCCGATCCATTTCGGGCTGATCATCGTGGTGGGGCTATCGATTGGCATGATTACCCCGCCCGTGGCGATCAACCTGTACGTGGCGTCGTCCGTGACCCAACTGCCGCTGGAGCGGATCACCCGCGCCATCATCCCCTATCTGCTAGGGCTGATTGGCGTGCTGCTGCTGGTGGTTTACGTGCCTATCCTGCTGGGCTGGTCGGGAAGCTGACGCCAAGCACCGAGCTCACGCGCGGTTTACTGCGCTTGGCCACTGGCTTGGCACGACTTCCGAAACTGGCCGGGCGTGACGTCGAACAGTTGATAAAAACAGCTGCGAAAATGGGAGATACTGACGAAGCCCGTGGCCACCGCCACCTCGGCCACGGGCTTGTTGGTTTGCTGCAGCAGCTGCCGCGCGCGGGTCAAGCGAAGCTCCATGTAGTAGCGCGAGGGGCTGGCATCGACGTACGTGCAAAACATACGCTCTAACTGACGTCGCGAAATGTTGACCCAGTTGGCGATTTCGGCAATCGTCAGCGGCTCTTCGATATTGTTCTTCATGAGCTGCAAAGAGACTTTGAGCTTTTCGGGTAGGGTCGGGTTTTGGTCGACGTTGAGCGTCGAGATATCCGGCGAATCGAGCCCCTTGTCGCAACTCAACATCTCCTCCACCGCCGCGACCACGGCGTTGCCGCAGTCCGCGCGCACCACCTCGAGCATCATGCTCAGCGAACTGCTGGCACCGGCGCAGCTCAGCCGGTTGCGGTCCACGATGAAGCTACGGCTGGTCACGGCGACATCCCAAAACTGCTCGGCCATCATCGCCCGGCCATCCGGATGATAAGCGCACTGATAACCGCTCAGCAGTCCCGCCTCCGCCAGAAAATAGGCACCGTTCCACAGCCCACCCAGCACGATGCCCTGAGCATCAGCACTTCTCAGCCGGTTACGTAGCAGCGGCGTCGACTTGGGCTGCACGCGCAGCCCCCCGCAGACGATCAACACATCGACCGGCGGCGAGGCGCTATCGAACGCGTCGAGCGATAGGTCGGTGGCCACCTCGATGCCCAAGTCGGACATCGTGGCGCCCGACTCGCCGCCCACCACCACCACGTCGTACAGCGTGGCGGCTTTCATCAGGTTGGTGGTCACCAGCGCATCCACCGCACCGGTAAACGCCATCATCGAAAAGTGCTCCAACAGAACGAATGCGACGCGACGCGTGCCGTGGGGCGTATCACGCTCCTCGGAAGGCGTAATGTAGGGCAAATTCTTGCTCTTTAACGTGCTAGAGAACCGGTCTCGCATGTGCCCTCGGTGTTCATTGGCAGCCGTGGTTTTTCTCGAACGTCGTTCACGAAGGAGGGTCGATCGCGTCGAGCACTTCGTCTACCGACATCACCTCACCGCACCGGCTGGGGGCGTACCCCGGTAGTTGGCTAACGGCCTCCTGGAAAGGCGTACCGCGCAGCGTCTTCAAAAAGAGCTGAACGCGGGGCTCTTTCAAGGCGCGGTGGTGGCAGGCCAGCAGGTAATCCTCGGTGGCCAGCGGAAGGAAATCGAGCCCAAATTTTTGGGCGGCTGCCTCCACCCCAAAACCGACGTCGGCCATGCCGGCCGCCACGTAGGCGGCGACGGCGGAGTGGGTGTACTCCTCGATATCAAAGCCGCGAATCTGATGACTAGGCACGTGCGACTCTTCCAATAGGCAGTCTAGCAGCGAGCGTGTACCTGACGAGCGTTGACGATTCACGAAGCGAATGCCGCTCGCGTTCAGCGAGGTGATCGCGTCGATACCCAGCGGGTTTCCTGGGGCCACCATCAGTCCCTGGGTGCGGGCAATGAAGCCGATCACCCGATGCTGCTGAGGCTTGAGTAGACCGTCATACGTGGCCCGCACACGCTCACCGACCGACCCACGCGGCAGATGAAACCCTGCTACGTCGCACGCCCCCCGTTCGAGCGCGGCCAGCGACTCATGGGGGCTGCAGTACTGCAGGTCCAGCGGCAGCGCTTCCAGGTGCTTGGGCAACAGCTCCACCGCAAAGCCGTGGCTGGCGTGCAGCCGCAGCACCGACGAGGCTCCCTGGCAAAGCTGCTGAATGGTGAGGTTGAGCTCCGAGCCGAGACTCTCCAGCTGTGGCCCTAGACGAGCCATCGCGCGCTGTTCGGCCCACAGCAGTTTTTCGCCGAGCAGCGATAGCTTGGCACCGCGTCCCCGTTGGAGTTCCACGAGCGGCACGCCAAAAAAATCGTCGCCCTGACGCAATAAGTTCCAGGCATGCCGGTATGAGACACCCACCTCTGCGGCGGCTTTGGTTAACTTACCCCGTCGATAGACCGCGCCCAGCAGGCGAAGTAACTGTACGTCGAGCTGATGTCCCGCCTCGTCTCGAAAGCACCAGCTAGGAATGACGGAGATTTTTTTCATTGGCACAAACTTTCATATTTTTTAGCTCGTAACTTGATGCTAGCGTGAAATTAACCGTGATGCACGCGAAATGACCATTCAAATATAGGCAAAAACGTGCATATTTATAATCAACAATTTGCACCGGGGAGAGACATGATGAACGGGTCTCCAAAATGGTCGCTGCCGTCGATCCAAGCCGAGATCGATGCGCTCAAACACCTACCAGGCGCGCTGCTACCGATCCTCCACGCCTTGCAGGATCGCTTCGGCTTCGTGCCATCAGACGCCATTCCCCTGATCGCCGAGTCGCTGAAGACGACCCGCGCGGAGGTGCACGGCGTCATTACCTTTTATCACCATTTTCGCACCACGCCGCCAGGCCGCCACGTAGTACAGGTGTGCCGCGCCGAAGCCTGCCAGGCGGTGGGTGGGCGGGCGCTCGAAGTCCACGTTAAATCTCGCCTGGGGATCGATTACCACCAGACTACCCCGGATCGAGAGATCACCCTGGAAGCCGTTTACTGCCTGGGCAACTGCGCCTGCGGCCCGTCGGTCCGCGTGAACGACGAGGTACGCGGCCGCATCACGCCCGAGGCGTTCGATACCCTAATGGACGAGCTACAGACGCAGCCCCTGGAGATGATCTCATGAGCGTGCGCGTCTTCGTTCCCCGGGAAACCACCGCGCTGTCATTAGGTGCCGATACCATCGCGCGACGCCTGGAGCGCGACGCCGCCGCCCGGCACGAAGGCATCACCCTGGTACGCAACGGCTCGCGAGGGCTGTTCTGGCTCGAACCCATGATCGAGGTGGAGACCCCCAAAGGGCGCTTCGCCTACGGGCCGGTCACGCCTAGCGACGTCCCCGAGCTGCTCGATAGCGGCATGCTGGAAGGCTGCATTAGTCACCCGCTAGCGCTGGGGCCGGTCGACGAGATCGAGTACCTCGCCCGTCAGCAGCGCCTGACCTTTGCCCGTATCGGTATCACCGACCCGCTCTCCATCGACGACTATCAAGTCCACCGCGGTTTCGCCGGTTTGGAGGTCGCCTTGGCGCTGACGCCCCAGGCCATCGTCGATGAAGTGAAGGCCTCCGGGCTACGCGGGCGCGGCGGCGCGGCGTTTCCCACCGGCATCAAGTGGCAGACGGTGCTGGATGCCCCCGCCGACCAGAAGTACATCGTCTGCAACGCCGACGAGGGCGACTCCGGCACGTTCGCCGACCGGCTGGCCATGGAGTGCGACCCCTACATGCTCATCGAGGGCATGACCATCGCCGGGCTCGCCGTGGGCGCCACACAGGGCTATATCTACCTGCGCTCCGAGTACCCGCTGGCGAAAAAAGTGCTCGACGAGGCCATCGCCCGCGCCGAACGGGCGGGCTTCCTGGGTGACGACATTCGCCACAGCGGCCACACCTTCCACCTGGAAGTCCGCCTGGGGGCCGGTGCCTATATCTGCGGCGAGGAAACCTCGCTGCTCGAAAGCCTGGAGGGCAAGCGCGGTCTGGTACGCTTCAAGCCACCGCTGCCCGCCATCGAGGGGCTCTTCGGCCGCCCCACCGTAGTCAATAACGTTCTCTCCTTAGCAGCGGTGCCGTTCATTCTGGCCGAAGGGGGCGACGCCTATGCGAACTACGGCATGGGCCGTTCGAAGGGTACGCTGGCGCTTCAGCTAGCGGGTAACGTCAAGCGCGGCGGACTGGTGGAGCTGGCCTTTGGCACCACTTTGCGCACGCTGATGGAGGAGTTTGGTGGCGGCACGCTCACCGGTAAGCCGTTGCGCGCCGTCCAGGTAGGCGGCCCGCTATGCGCCTATCTGCCCGAGAGCCAATGGGACATGCCGCTGGATTATGAAACCTTCGCCGAGGTAGGCGCAGGCATTGGTCATGGCGGCGTGGTGATGTTCGACGACAGCGTCGACATGGCCGAGCAGGCGCGCTTCTCGATGGAGTTCTGCAAGGTGGAGTCCTGCGGCAAGTGCACCCCGTGCCGCATTGGCTCGACCCGTGGCGTGGAGGTGATCGACCGCATTCGCGCGGACGATGATCGTGAGGCCAACCTCGCGCTGCTCAGTGACCTTTGCGACACGATGGTGGATGGCTCGCTCTGCGCCATGGGCGGCATGACCCCCTTCCCGGTACAGAGCGCGTTGAAACACTTCCCCGGCGACTTCCAGCGCCCGGCGAATGGAGAGTACTCATGATCCAACATTTCGATCCCCGCCGTCAGGCCAACAGCGTCGACTTCAGCCGCGACTTCGGCACCCCCGCGCCAGCCCCCGGTGCGGCCAACGTCAACCTCGAGATCGACGGTGTCACGCTCAGCGTGCCGGAAGGCACCTCCGTACTGCGCGCCGCCGCCCTTGCCGATATCAGCATCCCCAAGCTCTGCGCCACCGACAATCTCGAGGCGTTTGGCTCTTGCCGCCTGTGCGCCGTCGAAATCGAAGGGCGTCGCGGCCTGCCCGCCTCCTGCACCACGCCAGTCGCGGAAGGCATGAAGGTAACGACGCAAAACGCGCGGCTCGCCAAGCTGCGCCGTAACGTGATGGAGCTCTACATCTCCGACCACCCGCTGGACTGCTTGACCTGCCCGGCCAATGGCGACTGCGAACTGCAGGACATGGCGGGTAGCGTCGGCCTGCGCGAGGTGCGCTACGGCTTCAGCGGCGAGAACCACCTGGAAGCGGTCAAGGACGAGTCCAACCCCTACTTCACCTTCGACCCGAGCAAGTGCATCGTCTGCTCGCGCTGTGTGCGCGCCTGTGACGAGGTGCAGGGCACCTTCGCGCTGACCATCGACGGCCGGGGCTTCGACTCCAAGGTGTCGGCGGGCCAGAACGACGCCTTCATGGACTCGGACTGCGTCTCCTGCGGCGCCTGCGTGCAGGCCTGTCCCACCGCCACGCTGATGGAGAAGAGCGTAATCGACCAGGGCGTGCCGGACAGAAGCGTGGTGACCACCTGCGCCTACTGCGGCGTGGGCTGCTCCTTCGAAGCGCAGATGAAGGGCGACAAGCTGATCCGCATGGTGCCCTACAAAGGCGGCGACGCCAATCACGGTCACTCCTGCGTCAAAGGGCGCTTCGCCTTCGGCTACGCCACGCACAAGGATCGCATCCGCGAGCCCATGATCCGTGACAGCATCGACCAGCCTTGGCGCAGCGTCTCCTGGGAGGAGGCCATCGGTTTCGCCGCCCGCCGCCTACAGGAGACCCAAGCGCGCTACGGTCGTGAAAGCATCGGGGGTATCACCTCTTCCCGCTGCACCAACGAAGAGACCTATTTGGTTCAGAAGCTGATCCGTGCGGCGTTCGGCAACAACAATACCGATACCTGCGCGCGGGTATGCCACTCGCCCACCGGCTACGGCCTGAAGACCACGCTGGGCGAGTCGGCCGGCACGCAAACCTTCGACTCGGTGATGAAGGCCGACGCGATCATCGTGATCGGCGCCAACCCCACCGACGCCCACCCGGTGTTCGCCTCGCAAATGCGCAAGCGCCTGCGCCAGGGCGCCAAGCTGATCGTCGCTGACCCGCGCCGTATCGATCTCTTGAAAACGCCGCACATGGGCGAGGCCCAGCACCTGCCGCTGCGCCCGGGCACCAACGTAGCGCTGGTCAACGCGCTGGCCCACGTGGTGATCAGCGAAGGCCTCGAAGACACGGCGTTCGTCGCCCGTCGCTGCGATAGCGAGGCGTACCAGAGCTGGCGCGCCTTCATCGAAGACCCGCGCCACTCGCCGGAAGCCAGCGAAAGCATCACCGGCGTGCCCGCCGAGGCCGTGCGCCAAGCGGCACGCACCTACGCCACCGCCGACAACGGCGCGATCTACTACGGCCTGGGCGTCACCGAGCACAGCCAGGGCTCGACCATGGTGATGGGCATCGCCAACCTCGCCATGGCCACCGGCAACATCGGCCGCGAAGGCGTGGGCGTGAATCCGCTGCGCGGCCAGAACAACGTGCAGGGCTCCTGCGACATGGGCTCTTTCCCCCACGAGTTGCCGGGCTACCAGCACGTCGCCGACCCCATCGCCCGTGGCCGCTTCGAGGCCGTGTGGGGCGTGAAGCTCGACGACGAACCGGGCCTGCGCATTCCCAACATGTTCGATGCCGCCATCGAAGGGAGCTTCAAGGCGCTCTACGTACAGGGCGAGGACATTGCCCAGTCCGATCCCAACACCCAGCACGTCGAGGCAGCGCTCTCGTCGCTGGACTGCCTGATCGTGCAGGATATCTTCCTCAACGAGACGGCCAAGTTCGCCCACGTACTGCTGCCGGGATCGAGCTTTTTAGAGAAGAACGGCACCTTCACCAACGCCGAGCGGCGCATCAACCGGGTACGTAAAGTGATGCCCGCCGTAGCCGGTATGGAAGATTGGCAAGTCACCCAGGCGCTGGCCAACGCCCTGGGCGACCCGATGCACTATACCCACCCCTCCGAGATCATGGATGAGATCGCGCAGCTCACCCCGAGTTTCGCGGGCGTTAGCTACGCCAAGCTGGAGGAGCACGGCAGCCTGCAGTGGCCATGTAACGCCGACTACCCGCTGGGCACGCCGACCATGCACGAGCATGAATTCCCCATTGGCCTGGGCCGCTTTGCGATCACCGAGTACGTGGCGACGGAAGAGCGCACCAACCGCCGCTTCCCGCTGCTACTCACCACTGGCCGCATTCTCAGCCAGTACAACGTGGGCGCCCAGACCCGGCGCACCGACAACCAGTACTGGCACGACGAGGATGTGCTGGAGCTACACCCGTCTGACGCCGAGGTACGCGGCGTGCGCGACGGCGACTGGCTGGGTATTACCAGCCGCTCAGGCCAGACGGTACTGCGCGCCCGACTCAGCGAACGTATGCAGCCCGGAGTCGTCTATACGACCTTCCACCATCCAGGTAGCGGGGCGAACGTGATCACCACGGACAACTCGGACTGGGCCACCAACTGCCCCGAATACAAAGTGACCGCCGTGCAGGTAGAAAAAGTCAGCCAGCCATCGGCTTGGCAACAGCGTTTCAACGCCTTCGATCAGGCCCAGCGCGACCATTTGGCCAAGGCGCACCAGGAGGCGCCATGAGCGCAGCGGACACCCGCCATGCCTCGGCTTCGGCCGAGGCCGCGCTCATGCGCCTGCCGGTGGAGGAGCGCCGCGGCAGCAACGGCTGGCATGCCGACACCCACGAGGATGGCCTGGCCCTGGAGCAGCCGGTCGCGCTGGTCTACAACGGAATTTCGCACGCGGTGATGATGGCCAGCCCGACGGATTTGGAGGCGTTCGCGCTGGGGTTCAGCCTGACCGAAGGCATTCTGCACAGCGCCGACGAGTGCTACGACCTAGAGGTTCACGAAGCTCCAGGCGGTTTGGCCATTCACCTCACCATCGCCAGCCAGCGAATGGCCGAGCTCAAGCAGCGACGGCGCAGCCTGACGGGGCGGACCGGCTGCGGGCTGTGCGGCACCGAAGCGCTGGAGCAGGCCATCCGCCCGATCCCAGCAGTCACCGCGCCGTCGCTGAGCGACGCCGCCATCCAGCGCGCGCTTCAGGAGCTGTTCGCCCACCAGCCGCTCCAGGCCGTGACGGGCGCCAGCCACGGCGCGGCCTGGTGCGATCTTCAGGGGCGCGTCCAGTGGCTCTGCGAGGACGTGGGTCGCCATAACGCCCTCGACAAACTGGTTGGCACTTTAGCGCGCGAGAACGCGCCTTTGGCCAGCGGCTTCGTACTGGTCACCAGCCGTGCCAGCTACGAGATGGTCCATAAATGCGCCAGCGTGGGCATCGGTGCCCTGGTGGCCGTCTCGGCGGCGACGTCGCTGGCCGTTGAGCAGGCCCAAACCGCAGGGCTCTTTCTGGCAGGCTTTGCACGGCCCGGCCGCCACCTGATCTACCATCGCCCCGCCACGGCGGCGGTGGCCCACGGCTAAGGAGCCACATCATGTCGTCGAATCACACCACGCAACTAATCAGCATGACCAACCAAATCGCCGCTAACCTAGGCGGCGGTCGCGATGAAGAGGCCGCCGCCGCAGCCACCTGCCGCCACCTGGAAACCTTCTGGGCACGGTCGATGAAGCAGCGCCTGGTCGCCACCCTGGAGCACGACGATACCGAGCTCTCTCCACTAGCGAAACGTGCCGTCGTTCTACTCAGTGAGCGGCTCGCCGAGCGCCAGGCGGGGTAGTAAATCGGGCGCGCAGATACAAACGGGGGTGGCCAGTCGACCACCCCCGTTTGCATCGTCATGATGGGACAGATCAAGCCTCAGCCAAATTATGCCCGGTCTGGCCTGCGTCGAACGCCAGTACGTTATCGAACGCATCGCCAAAATAGAGCTCGTAGCTATCTTTCTCTACATAGCCCAGGTGAGGCGTGGCCAGAAAGTTGGGCAGCGCCAGCAGCGTATGTTCCACCACCGGTTCTTCATCGAACACATCCACGGCGGCCATGCCAGGGCGACCCGCTTTCAGCGCTGCTTCCAACGCGCCCGCCTCCACTAACGGCGCGCGGCTGGTATTCACCAGCACGGCGGTTGGCTTCATGCTGGCCAAATTCGCGGCCGTGACGATGCCGCGGGTTTCCGGGTTCAAGCGCAGGTGCAGGCTGAGCACATCGCTGCGCTGGAAGAAATCCTCTTGCGAGGCCGCGACCTCAAGCCCCGCCGCAGCGGCCCGCTGGCGGGTGCCTTCACGTCCCCATACCAACACGTTCATCTCGAACGCCTGGCCGTAGCGGGCGACCAACTGACCAATTTTGCCGTAGCCAAATACGCCCAGCGTGCGCCCTTTCAAGCCAGTGCCCAGGGTCCGCTGCCAGCGGCCTGCCTTGAGGTTTGCCATCTCTTCGGGAATGCGTCGCATGGCCGAGAGCACCAGCCCCCAGGTCAGCTCGGCCGCCGCAAAGGGCGAGCCGGTACCGGCCAGTACCACCACACCGTGCTCGCGGCAGGCGGCCATGTCCACATGGGCCGCGCCGCCGCCGGTTTGGCTGATCAGCTTGAGCTTGGGTAGCCGCGCCAGCAACGACGCGGTGATCGGCGTGCGCTCGCGAATCAGCACTAGCGCGTCGGCGTCTTGAAAGCGCTCGACCAGCGCGTCTTCCTCGCTGACGGTGTCGTTGTAAATGGTGACCCGGTGCCCCGCCAGCTTGGCGAAGGCATCGAGTTCACGCACGCAATCCTGGTAATCATCGGGAATGACGATGTGCATCAAAGCGGCTCCTTGCTCGGTGAACGCGCTAAAGAGCGATCCCCTTTAGCGGAATGGCTGAAAAACCGCTGCCAGGCGAAGATGCCGACGATGACGGCAATACCTACGACGTCCGTCATGACCTGACCGTTGATCAGCATCAGCGCGGCAAACAGCAGCAAACCGCGCTCTATCCAGGAGCAGGGGCGGGCAAAGTAGCCGATCGTCGAGGCCGCCAAGGCGATGATGCCCAGCACTCCCGAGGCCACCGCCATGGCGATGTCCAGCTTGGAGCCCTGCCCGAGCAGCGGTGGATGGTAGATAAACATAAACGGAATCAGGAAACCGCCCAAGGAAATTTTCGTCGCTGTCAGTGCCGTACGGAACCAGTGGGATCCCGCAATCGCCCCGCCAATGTAGGCCGCCAGCGCCACCGGAGGCGTCACACCCGACAAAATTGCAAAGTAGAGAATGAAGAGGTGAGCAGAGAGGCTCGGCAAGCCCGCCTCGACGAACGCAGCGGCGACCACTGACGCCGCCAGCATATAGGCGGCCACGGTGGGCAAGCCCATACCGAGAATGATGGCCACCACCATCGCTAGTAGTAGTGTGACCAGCACGTCACCGCCGCTCACCATCAAAATCAGCGAGGAGACTTTCAACCCTAGCCCGGTGATGCTGATCACCGCCGCAATGATCGCTACGCTGCCGATGATGACCGCAATCATCGCCGCGGTCATTGCCCCAGCTTCCAACGCGGCCGGTAGCGATTTCACCCGCTCCCAGAGCGTGCCTTGGCTGCGCGGCGACACCAGGTATAGCCCCATGGCGGTGAAGTAAGCCGCCACGGCGGCGGTAGTGGGCGTGTAGCGCAGCACCAGCATGGTAATCAGTACCACTAGCGGCAGCAGCAGGGTTTCGACATTGAAAAGCCCCTCCCGCAGCGTCGGGCGCTGGTCTTTCGGAATCGGGTTCAACCCCAGGCGTTTGGCTTCGAAGTGAACGCTCATCCAAATGGCAAGGTAGAACAACAGCGCAGGAATCAGCGCGGCGCTGATGATATCCAAATAGCTCGTGGAGATGACATCGGCCATCACGAACGCCGCGGCGCCCATGATCGGCGGTAGGATTTGCCCACCCGTCGAGGCAGAGGCCTCCGTGGCGGCCGCAAAGCGCGCGCTGTAGCCGTTTTTCTTCATCAGCGGAATGGTGAATACGCCGGTAGTGGCGACGTTGGCGGCGGTACTGCCGCTGATGCTGCCGAACATCGCGCTACACAGCGTAGCGGCTTTGGCAGGGCCACCTGCCATACCGCCCGTCGCGGCATTGGAGAGACGCATGAAGGTGTCACCGCCACCGGTGGTGACCAAAAGCGCGCCAAACATGATGAACACGACAATGACGGTGGATGAGGTGCGCATCAGACTGCCGAAAATGCCGGTCGGCCCTAAATAGAAGGTGGCAACGAGGTCATCCCAGCGGAACCCACCGTGCCCCCAGACGCCGGGCAGATGTTGCCCAAAGGCGGCATAGGCCAACGCAATCAACACCAAAATGGGGAACGCGAGGCCAATCGCCCGACGGCAGGCTTCCAGCAACAGTAGAATCGCGCTCACGCCGAAGACAAGATCCAGCGTCGTGGGCATTAAGTAGCCCAGCTGATAAATGATGCGATCAAAGTGATAAACGTAATAGGCGCTGATCACCACGCTCAATAAAATCGGAATGACATCGAACCACGGAATGCGCTGGGTATCCCGCACGCGGCAGTGGTACGCCAGAAAGATCAACGGCAGCGCAAACAGCAAATGCACCGCATTTTGGGTGTTCACCGGCCCAGTGACGGCGGTATAGAGGTGGAAAATGGCCATTGCCACCGCCGCCGTGCGGGCCACCATAAACCAGGCGCCGGTAAGCTGCCGCTTGCCTGCATCCTCCTGGTATTTTTCGACGACTGATACTTTTGCGGTTTCCATGGGGAACTCCCGCGCCGCCTATCAAGGGGAGGCTAGGCGGCGCGTCAGGCTAGTAGCAAACCACCCCGCCCGTAAAGGAGCGGGGTGCATGGGCGGGTTACTGCGCTTCAGGTGGAATGATGTCGGCGGGGATCTCCAGCCCTAATTCCTGGTAGTAGCGCAGCGCGCCAGCATGCAGCGGGAAGGTGGCCGTATCGACCACGGTTTGAGGATCGACGCTGCCCGCAGGTTTGAAGGAAGCAGCCACTTCGTCGTGATTTTCCCAGTAGGCTTTGGTGAGTTCATACACGGTGTCGGCATCGAGGTCGGTGGTGGCCGCAATGCCCATGTAAATGCCCAGCGACTGCGCTTCGCTCATGCCGGTGTAGGTGTCGGCCGGCACGATGGCGGGCGACAGGAAGGGCAGCTCAGTGGTCACCGTCGATACTTGCTCATCGGTGAGTGACAGCAGCTGTAGCGGCCGCGAGGAGTGCACTTCGGTGAACAGCGGAATGGGCGGTACGCCGTTATAGCTAAAGCCCACTAAACGACCATCGGTGACCCCTTCCGCCGCATCGTTGACGCGCATGCGCTGGAAATCGGGCTCGATGCCTAGGATGCCGAACACCTGCTCGGTGATGTACTCGCCACCCCCGCCGATGCTGCTGGGGTTGAAGCGCTCACCGTTGAGGTCTTCGAAGGTCTCGATGCCACTGTCCTGACGAACGGCCCAGTGCATGGTCGAAGGCGCAATCCAGTACACCAAGCGCACATCGGGGTTGGGCATATCGGCAAAGCGGCCTTCTCCGTTGTACTGCTCGTAACCCACTAGCGCCTCGGTGAAGGCCAGATCCAGTTCACCGTTGGTGAGGCGAATGGCGTTTTCGCGGGTGCCGCCGGTTTCCCGCACGGTAATTTCGTAGGGCGTGTTGGCGCTGATCACCCGTGCGCCTTCAGAAATACCAAAGAACCATCCCGTGCCCGTCGGCACCGAACCCATGTTGAGTGCCGTTTGCGCTTGGGCAGTCGCAGCGGTCAGCGCGCTGACGGCTAGCAGAGAAGCAGGAAGTACGTGGCGTAATTTTAGCGTCATCATTGTTATGTCCTCAAAGCGTCGGGAAGCATGTTGTGATGTTGTGTGCTGTGGGAGGCCTGGACTGCACCTCTCCCGAGAACCGAGTCAGCAAGGGGAGTCGCTTAACGGTGACTAAAGTGATACCGCCAATCCAGAGAGCTGTACATTGGTCATTGATGAACCTGCCTTCTCCAAACGCGAAAGCAGCGCCGCCAACGTGGCGTCAAAGCGTCGTTGCAGCGCCGTTGGCGGCCTGAGTCAAATGCTCCACCAGCACTCGCGCCGCCATGGAAAGCCGGTCTAAATCTTTGACATAAATACTCAGCTTGCGCCGTGCCCAGTCGTCCTCGATCGGTAACACGGTCACGTTGAGCCCATCCACGTACTGACGAATCGCCCCACGAGGCAGCACGCCGACGCCTAGCCCCGCCTGAACCATCAGGCAGAGCGCATCGTAGCTGGTCACCTGAATACGAATACGTAGCGTTTTGTTGGCTAGGCTGGCCGCCCGCATGATCTCTAAGTTAATTGCGCTGGCGGTGTGTAGACCCACGTGGGGGTAGTCCAAACATTCTTGAAAAAACACCCTCTCCCGCGTGGCCAACGGGTGATGCTGGGGCACCACCAGCACCAAATCATCGACATGGTAGGGGAACTCGATCAGGTCATAGCCGTGTAGCATCTGCGCGCAGACCCCGATGTCGGCGTTGTTGTTCATCACTTCACGGGTGATGATCGGGCTGACCTTCTCTTCCAACTGCACGCCAATATCCGGATGCCGCTCGAAAAAGGCACGCATTTCATGGGGCAGGTATTGGGTGATCGCCGACATATTGGCGAAGACCCGCACGATGCCTCGCTGGCCGCTGGCGTAATCGCGCATCTGCAGGTCGAGGTCTTCTAAGTTGTGCAGAACGCCTCGGGAAAGATTGAGCAGTGCGCTGCCCGCAGGCGTTAGCTCGATGCCCCGGTTATTGCGCTTGAGCAACGGCGTATTGAAGTACGCCTCCAGCTCGCTCAGGCGCTTACTCACCGCAGAGGTCGCCATGAACGATGCATCCGCCGCGCCAGTGATGGTGCCCAGCTCGGCCACTTTCACGAACAGCTTGAGCGAGGTGGGATCGAGTTTCATGAGAGCTGCCGCGCCAAGTCGATAAAATCTTCTGCGACCAGATCAAAGCAGGGGTCGACGCTCAAGTCCGGCGTGGAATCGGGCCCAAACTCTAACGGGCGCTTCACGAAGGCGGTGCGCATACCCTCCCGGTGAGCGGCCTGTAAATCGTCTTGATGGGCGGCGACCATCAATATTTGCGACGGCTTCAGGTCGAGGAGATGGGCCGCCATGTGGTACACCTCCGGGTCGCGTTTATAGTGCCCGGCAAGCTCCGAGGAGAGCACGCAGTCCCAGGGTAGCCCCGCATGGCGCGCCATGTTCACTAGCAGCGAGATATTACCGTTGGAGAGCGTGGCCAAAATATAGCGCTGCTTGAGCTGCGTTAGACCGTCCACGCTGTCTGGCCAGGGCGTCAAGCGGTGCCACACGCGGTTGAGATGCGCTTTTTCGGCGTCATCCAACTGCTCGGCAATATCAAAGGCGACCAGCAGACGGTCGAGGGTCATGCGGTGCAGGTCATCCAATTTGGTCCAGGGCAGCTCGCCTTGGCGGACACGGTTCATCGCGGGGGCGTAGCCTGCCCGCCACTCATCGGCAAACCGCGCCCAGTCGATAGTCAGCCCTTTGGCCTGGTTCAACCGTTCGCCTTCGCGGATGACGCTACCGCGCCAATCCACCACCGTACCGAACACATCGAAAGTGAGCGCTTTAATCTCGTGGGCAATGCCTGTTGTTGTCATGGAGTCTCTCCGATGGCGCCTGTGGAAGTGAGCAAGTGATCGACCAAGTGGCGAGCCACTACGGGCAGCGCTGCGTAGTGGCGCATACCGATCACCAGCTCGCGGGTGGCCCAGTCGTCGGCCAGCGGTATCATGCGCAGCTTGAGATCGTTCAAATCGCGGTACAGCGTGCGCTGCGGCAATACGCCGATGCCCATCCCGTAATGAATCATGCGGCAAATGGCATCGAAGCTGCGCACCTGTATACGCATGCGCAGGGTGCGTCCCGCTTGGCTCGCTTGCTCGTGGAGCAGGGATTGCAGCGAGGCATCCTGCTGCAAACCGACAAAGTCGTACTCAGCGGCCTGATGTAAATAGAGTTTGTCATGCACCGCCAGCGGATGGTCGTGGGGAGTCACCAGCACCAGCTGATCGCGCCGGTAAGGACGCACTTCCAGCTCGTCGGCAGCGACGTGGCTGGCGAAGATGCCAATATCCGCCACGCCATCGCGTACGGCGGTAATCGCCTCGCTGCTGGTGCGCTCCTGCAAATCGATTTTGATTTGCGGGTACTCCATGGCAAAGGCGCTCAAGTCTTGCGGCAAAAACGCAATGATGGCCGAGGTATTGGAGTGAATGCGCACATGCCCCCGCACCCCTTCCCCATACTCGCTCAGTTCCGCCTGTAGCCGTGCCACGTCTTCCAAAATACGTCGGGCGTGGTGTAGAAATGCGCGCCCCGCCGGGGTCAGCTCCACGCCGCGGGGGCGGCGATAGAGAAGCTCGGTGCCCACCAGCGTTTCTAAATCGCTCACCCGCTTGCTCACGGCCGCCAGCGCCAAGTGTTCGCGCTCGGCAGCGGCGGTCAAACGCCCTTCGTCGGCAATAGCGACGAACAGCCTTAGCGTTACAAAATCGAATCGCAGCATCACGTTTACCACGTCGTTATGGGGTAGGCCGTACCGGTCGCCTGCGAAAGGGTTCGTCGCTGGCGAACGTCTAGTTCCTGATTGCCTAATTGTGATGCTCAGCAGGCTCACAGATGCTTGAGGAACAACAAGGCATACAGACACGCTGACGCGACGGCTCAGCATTACCAGGAGCGTTCATTATGACCACCCGCCAGCTTCCTCTCGATGGCCTTAAAGTCGTAGAGCTTGGCCAGCTCATCGCCGGGCCGTTCGCCACCAAGCTGTTGGGCGAATTTGGCGCCGACGTGATCAAAATCGAGCCGCCCGGCACCGGCGATCCCCTTCGCAAATGGCGTATTCTCGAAGAGGGCACCTCGCTGTGGTGGCATGTGCAAAGCCGTACCAAGCGCTCGGTCACGCTGGATCTGCGCAGCGAAGAGGGGCAAGAGATGGTGCGCCGCTTGGCCGCCGAGGCCGATGTCATTGTCGAAAACTTTCGCCCGGGCACGCTAGAGGGTTGGGGGCTGGGGTATGAGGCCCTCTCCACGATCAATCCTAAACTGATTATGGTGCGCGTATCCGGATTTGGCCAAACCGGCCCCTACCGCAACAAGCCAGGCTTTGGGGTCATTGGTGAAGCCATGGGCGGGCTGCGCTATTTAACTGGCCACGCGGGTGAGCCGTCGGTACGCGTAGGCGTGAGCATTGGCGATTCGCTCTCGGCACTTTACGCGGTCATTGGCACGCTGCTGGCCCTACAAGAGCGCCAGCGCAGCGGCCTAGGGCAAGAGATCGATGTCGCTCTGTACGAATCCGTGTTCGCCATGATGGAGAGCCTGCTGCCGGAGTTCGATGCCACCGGCCAGGTGCGGGAACCGAGCGGCAGCGCGCTGCCCGGCATTACCCCCTCCAACGCCTACCGTACCTGCGAAGGCGAGTATGTGCTGATTGCCGGTAATGGCGACAGCATCTTCAAGCGTTTGATGGGCGTGATTGGCCGTGACGACCTCGCCAACCATCCTGCCATGGCCCACAACGATGGCCGCAGCCAGCACGCCAACGAGATCGACGCGGCCATCGAAGCCTGGACCCAGACCCGCCGCCGCGACGATATTCTCAGCGCCTTGGACGACGCCCGCGTACCGGCGGGCTTCCCCTACACCGCCGCCGATATCGCCAACGACCCCCACTACCTCGCCCGGGAGATGATTCAAACCGTCACCCGCGCCGATGGCCGCCCGCTCAAGGTACCGGGCGTACTGCCCAAACTCAGTGCCACGCCCGGCAGGCTGGGGCAAGGCGGGCCGTCGCTCGGCGCGCATACCGATGACGTACTCGACGAGCTGGGCATCGATGCCGCCACCCGCGACAAGCTACGCCAAGCGGGCATCATCTAAGTGGAGACCCCCATGACGACGTTACAAATCAACGAAGTGGCCCCGCGTGATGGCTTTCAGAGCGAAGAGCGCTTCATCCCTACCGAGCAGAAAATTGCGCTGATCGATGCCCTCACCGCCACCGGCATTGCGCGTATCGAAGCGACGTCTTTCGTTTCGCCCAAAGCCATTCCCAACCTGCGCGATGCCGCCGACGTGGTGAGCGCCATCCAGCGCCGCGAGGGCGTGGACGTGACCGTGCTGGTGCCCAATCTCAAAGGGGCCGAGCAGGCAATGGCGTGTGGCGTGGACGAGATCAACCTAGTCATGTCGGCCAGCAACGCCCACGGCCGCGCCAACCTGCGCATGACCCCGGAAGAGTCGCTGACACAGTTCGGCGCCATCCTTCAGGCGGTGCGCGGTAGCGGCGTCTTCATCAACGCTTCGCTCTCCACCACCTTTGGCTGCCCGTTCGAGGGGCACGTGCCCGAGGCACGCGTGTTCTCCCTCGTCGAGCAGCAGCTAGCGCTGGGCGTCGAGGGCGTCACGCTGTGCGATACCACCGGCGTGGCAAACCCCGCCCAGGTAGAGGCGCTTTGCCGCCAAGTGCTCGAACGCTTTCCCGGCGTGCCGTTTACGCTGCATTTTCACAACACCCGCGGCATGGGGCTGGCCAACGCCTTAGCGGCGTGGCAAGCGGGCATTACCCGGTTCGATGCCTCGCTGGGCGGCTTGGGCGGCTGCCCGTTTGCCCCTGGTGCCACGGGCAATGTTTGCACCGAAGACCTCGTGCATATGTTCGAGCAAATGGACGTTGCCACCGGCGTGAATTTGCCTGCCTTGCTGGACATATCCGCCACGCTACCGGCATTGATTGGCCATGAAACGCCCGGACAAGTGGTGAAAGCCGGCAGCGCAGATCGTCGTTACGCCCTGCCTTGAATACGTTTTTCCCCTACCTCCTCTGAGCTTTCGATAACAACGACAATCGGATAACTGACCATGACCTCAACCTCCTCTGCTCAACCGTTAAATCTTGCCCAGCAACTGCTCCAACGCCATCTCGTCAGCGGTGAGCTAACCCCGGGCAGTGAAATTGCCCTTCGCATCGACCAAGCCCTGCTGCAAGACGTGCTAGGCACGCTGGTCATGTTAGAACTAGAAGCCATGGGGCTCGATCGTGTGCATACCGAGCCCAGCGTGCAGTACATCGACCACGGCTTGGTGCAGGCCGATAACCTGAACGCCGAAACTTACTTGTTTTTGAAAAGCGCCTGCGAGCGCTTTGGCGTGTGGTATTCAGGCCCCGGTAACGGCATTAGCCACCCGGTGCATATGGAAAACTTTGGCGTGCCGGGCCAATCCATCGTCGGTTGCGACAGCCACACCACGGCGGCGGGTGCGCTCGGGATGCTGGCGATTGGTGCGGGCGGCATCGAAGTAGCCATGGCGATGGCCGGCGAACCGCTGTATGTCACCATGCCGAAAATTTGGGGCATCAAACTGGAAGGCCAATTGCCCGATTGGGTCTCGGCGAAGGACATCGTGCTGGAACTTTTGCGACGCCACGGCGTGGCGGGTGGCAAAAACACCATGATCGAGTATTACGGACCGGGGCTTGCGCATCTTTCTGCCATGGACCGCCATGTATTGGCCAACATGGGCACCGAAATGGGCGCCACGGCCACGGTCTTCCCCAGTGACGAAGAGACCCGGCGCTTTTTAGCCTCCCGAGGCCGGGAAGCCGACTGGGTGGCGCTGGCCGCCGAACCCGGCTGCCACTACGACCTGCACGAAACGCTCGACCTCAGCCAGTTGGAGCCCATGATTGCGCTACCTTCTAGCCCCGATAACGTCGTCACCGTGCGCGAGGCAGCAGGCCAGCCGCTGCATCAGGCCTACATCGGGTCGTCGGGCAACCCGGGGTTTCGAGATTTTGCCGTGGTGGCCGAGATTGTACGCGGCAAGCAGGTGGCCGACGGAGTTTCGCTCGATATCAATCCCTCTTCCCGCCAGGTGCTGACCTCGCTCATCGAGCAGGGTTACCTGGCCGACCTGGTCGCCAGCGGCGCTCGGCTGCACCAGGCGGGCTGTAATGGCTGTATCGGGATGGGCCAAGCACCCGCCGTGGGGCTCAACAGTCTGCGTACCGTGCCGCGCAATTTTCCCGGGCGCTCCGGCACGCGGGAAGACAGCGTGTTCTTGTGCAGCCCTGAAACGGCGGCGGCCTCGGCCATCCAGGGTGTCATCACCGACCCGCGAACCCTCGACATGCCTTACCCCCGCCCCCAGGAGCCCGTCCAGGTCAAGGTGGACCGTGACATGTTCAAGGCTCCGCTTCCCCTTGAAGAAGCCCGGTTGAAAGCGCTGCAGAAAACCGACAACACCCCCGCGCTGCCAGAACTCAGCCCGCTGCCCCATCGTCTCGACATTCCCGTCCTGCTGGTCACGGGAGACAATATCTCCACCGACGACATCATGCCCGCCGGACAGCGGGTGCTGCCGTATTGGAGCAGCGTGTATGCGTCGGCGCCGTTCACGTTCGAGGCGGTCGACCCGACCTACGCCGAGCGCGCAGACAGCACCCGCACCCAGGGCGGGCACGCAATTATTGGCGGGGCGAATTACGGGCAAGGCTCCAGCCGCGAGAATGCCGCACTGGTGCCACGCTATTTGGGGCTACAGGTGGTGGTCGCGAAGAGTTTTGCGCGGATTCACTGGCAAAACCTGATCTGCTTCGGGGCTCTACCACTGACGTTTACCCGCGAGCAAGACAATGCCCTACCCGCAGAGGGCGACCGCTTGGTGATCGAAGATCTCTATGAGCAACTGGAGTGCGGGGACACGCTGACCGCGCATGTCCCCGGTAAAGGCGAGCTGACGCTACATCATGGTCTCAGCCCCCGCCAGCGGGAGCTGATCGCGCAAGGTGGCGTGATCAACCACCTGCGCCAGCGTCACGCTTAGAACTCTTCCCAGTCGTCTGCGCTATGCTCGGCAGACGACGGCTTGGCGGCCAGGGCTGGACGCTTGAGCTCCTGGCCCGCCCCCGTGCCGTTGGCGCCGCTGGCGGGCAACGCTTGGCGCGCCCCGCTGCGTGACGGCGCTGAGGCGCTGTCTTCTCCTAGCACGAACGAGTTGATCAGTTCGTTCAGGTGCTCGGCGTGGCGGCGCATGTCCGCTGCGGCGGTGGTGGCCTCTTGCACCATGGCGGCGTTTTGCTGCGTCATGGTGTCCATCTCGGCCACGGCGGTGTTGATCTGACCAATGCCACTGCTCTGCTCTTTGGCCCCCGCGCTGATTTCACCGATCACGTCAGTGACCTTCGAGACGCTTTCGACGATGTCACGCATGGTGGCCCCTGCACTGCGGACCAGCTCCGCACCGGTGTGGGTGTGCTGTACGGATGCATCGATCAGCTCGCGGATCTCTTTCGACGCGTTACTGGAGCGACTGGCTAGCGTGCGAACCTCCTGAGCCACCACCGCAAACCCACGACCGTGCTCCCCTGCGCGGGCGGCTTCGACCGAGGCATTAAGCGCCAGAATATTGGTCTGGAAGGCAATCGCGTCGATCATCGTGATGATGTCACTGATACGCGAGGCGGAGTCGTTGATATCGCGCATGGTGCGCTCGACCTGCCCCATGGCCTCTTCGCCTTGGTGCGCCACTTCGGCGGTGGACTGCACTAACTTGTTGGCCTGCTGGGCATTATCGGCGCTGTGGTTCACGGTGGACGTGATCTCTTCCATGGAAGCCGAGGTTTCTTGCAAGTTGGCCGCTGCCTGCTCGGTGCGCGTCGCCAGTTCTTCCGAGCTGTGGGAAATGTCGCCCGCCGAGTGGTAGACGCTTACGGTGCTGCGGCGTACGTCGCGCAGGGTATCCTGCATGCGGCCAGCAAAGGCGTTGAACTGGACAGCGAGATTCCCCACTTCGTCGTTGCTCTCTATGGTAAGACGACGGGTTAGGTCACCACGACCCTGGGCAATATCAAGCATGGCATCAGCAGCGCGTTTAATCGGGCCTACCAAACGACGAACGAAAGCATACGTCAGCATGGCTATCGCGATGAACAAGGCAGCCGCCATCAGGACAGTGATCCCGATAGAGTCACGTAAATCGCTCATTGCCCGTGTTTCGATCTCGGCCAAGGCGTTTTCCATATCCACCACATAGACCCCCGCACCGATCAGCCAATCCCACTTTTCGAGGCGCCCCACGAACGAGTGCTTCGTTTCCATGGCTTGCGTGCCGGGGTGATCCCATACGTAGCTATAATAACCACCTCCGCTACGAGCAAGCTCGATGATGTCACGAATCAAATAGGTGCCATCGGGCGTTTGCGCATCGATCATATTGGTTCCCTCTCGCTCTGGAGCGGGTGCCGTGACGATATTGTTACCGTCGAAGTCATAAATGAAGAGATAGTTGTTATCTTCAAACCGCATAGCACGGATGATACTGGCCACTTCTTGTTTCGCCGCTTCATCGTTAGGCCCTGCTGCCTCATAGATCGGGGCAATGGCCGTCATGGCCACTTGGACAATGTCTTGGACGGCTGCTCGGCGCTCTTCGATCAACATGTTGCGCTGTTCGGCCAACATCTCCTGAGTATCTTGCGTGCGGCTATACGCATCAAACGACACCAGCGCAACGGTGACCAGCAGCAAAGGAAGCAGCACCAACATCAGTACTTTGGTTTGCAGACTCGAACGGCGCTTTTTCAGCGTGGAGGGGGGATTACTCGTCATGACGTTTCTTCCAATGGAGTCGTGGTCAGATATTTGAATTTTTGTAAATTCATTATCGACCTACTTGCCATCAGCTTTAGCTTGGGATGCGTTTTTTAGTTTATGGACAGTAAATTAGCGTATGAACAGCCGTTTCATAACATGGGTTAAGGTTATCGATCGATTATCGGTTCATGGTGTCGAAGTGGTGGCCAGGGACGGCCCGTTTTGGCGCGGTGCCAGCCACGAAACAACGCTGCCCAGCACCGGGTTTCCCGGGCTGGGCAGCTTTTTTATGCGTCTTTTATGCGTCGAGCGTCGTGAGCAGTTAGGCCGTGGCCACCTGCGGGCGTCGCTCCTCCAGCATGCCTTTATCGAGAATGAAGCGAATGATCTCTTCGAGGCCCACGCCGTCGTAGAGATTGGTGAACACGAACGGCCGCTCGCCGCGCATTTTCTTCGAGTCGCGCTCCATCACCTCCAGCGAGGCGTGTACCTGCTCGGCGATGTCGATCTTGTTGATGATCAGAAGGTCCGATTTGGTGATGCCCGGGCCCCCTTTGCGGGGAATCTTATCGCCAGCGGACACATCGATGACGTAGAGCGTCAGGTCGGAAAGCTCGGGGCTAAAGGTAGCAGAGAGGTTATCCCCGCCGGATTCGACCAGCACCAGCTCCAACTTAGGATGACGGGCGTGTAACTCATCGATGGCCGCCAAGTTCATGGAGGCATCTTCCCGAATCGCCGTGTGCGGGCAGCCGCCGGTTTCGACACCGAGAATGCGGTCGGCGGGCAGCGCATCGTGCTTGAGCAGGAAATCGGCGTCTTCGCGGGTATAGATATCGTTGGTGACCACGGCGATATCGTAGTGGTCGCGCAGTGCCGAGCAGAGTTGCTTGAGCAGGGCGGTTTTGCCGGAGCCGACCGGGCCACCCACGCCAACGCGTAAACAGTGAGTCATGATGTTTCTCCTAATGGATAACGCCCGCTAACTTCGAAACAGGCGGGAGTATTGGGTTTCGTGTAGAGCGCTGGCGAGCGCGACGCCTGGCAGAGCGGGGCCAAGCTCGTCATCGTCGAGTTGATGCGCTTGGTCGACCGCCGTCACCAGCTCTCCCCGTAACCGTTCGATGATGCGTTGCGCCGCCGTATGGCCCAGCGGTAATGCCTTACAGGCCACCGCAAGCTGGTTTTCCAGCCACGCCCAGCCAAACCCCAGCAGCGCTTGACGCACCGGAATGCCACGCTGGTAGGCCGCCCAGGCAAACAGCGTGACATAGCCTGCCTGAGGCGGCAGCAAGGGCGTGAGTGAGTCTTCACTAGGCAGCCGTTCATGTTGGGGTAACAGGTCGAGACTACCCAGCAGCCGCTTGAGCGAGGCGCCAAGGCGGCTATCTTCGGCGGCGAGTTCGGCGGTTTCACGGGTAGCGGCCAGCCAGTCATCCCATTCGGCAACGGCGGTGCCATCCTGCTGTTCGAAAGCGCGATGTAGCCGCTCGATCACGGGCAGCTCGCAGCGGCTCAAGCCATCGTCCAGCACGCCGGAGAGCCACTCGGCTAGGCTCTGCTCGTCACTCACCCAGCCCAGCTCAAAGGCGCTCTCCAGCCCTTGCGAGAAGGCAAAGGCACCGATGGGCAGCGCGGGGCTAACGAGCTGCATCAGCCCGAGCAGCGCGAGGTCGGATGGCGGCTCAGTGGGCATGGTGGTGGTGCACATGGTCGTGGTCGTGGTCGTGGTCGTGGGAATGAGCGTGGTGATGACTGTGCGAATGCCCACCACCCACTTGATTATAGGCGCCGGGTTCGGGGTCGAAGGTGGCGTTGTGGTGCTCGAGCGTCGCGCCTAGCAGCTCGGCCAGCTCTTCGAGGACGTGGTCGGGTGGAAAACGTACCCAGCCGCCCTGCTCGTCTTCACCCAGTGCCAGCTGCACATGGCGATTGCCGAGGTGGTACGCCAGCCGGGCCAGGGGTAAGCCAGTACTCACTCGCGCGGTCACTACAGGCTCGATCGCGGCGCACACGCGGACGACCTCCCCATTGTCGGCCTTCAGGCCATCGCCATCGCGCAATACCGGGCCGCGATCCAGAAACAACCCCAGCTCGCGGCCGCTATCGCTCTCGGCTTTCAAGCGGCCACGAATGCGCAGCTCGAAGGGCAGTGTCAGCGTGTCGCTGGCGGTGCTTTCGTCTATCGGCCCTAAGCGCTCAATTAATTTCAGCATGCTCTCATCCTTTCTCGATCCTTGAAGGCTGAGCCGGGGGTAGGCCGTAGAGAGGGTCTTTTGCCATGGATGGCAAAAGTAGCGTACAGGGACGTATTTACAGCGCCCTCTCGTAGGCCTACCCCCGGCGCCCCGGGCAACAACTCAATCAAAACAAGTGATACCGCTGCGCCAGCGGCAGTTCGTTGGCGGGCTCGCAGGTGAGCAGTTCGCCGTCGCAGCGCACTTCGTAAGTTTGCGGGTCGACGGTGAGCTCTGGGCAGGCGTCGTTGAGCTTCATGTCCTTTTTACGCACGCCGCGCACGTTCTTGCAGGCGGACAACGTGCTTTGTAGGCCAAGCCGCTCCTGGATGCCCGCATCGATGGCGGCCTGGCTGACGAAGTTGAGCCTTACCTGACTGGCCGCGCGGCCAAAGGTGCCGAACATGGGGCGGTAGTGCACCGGCTGCGGTGTAGGAATCGAGGCGTTGGGGTCGCCCATGGGTGCAGCCGCAATCATGCCGCCTTTCAAAATCAGCGATGGCTTCACGCCGAAGAACGCGGGCTTCCACAGCACCAAATCCGCCAGTTTACCTACCTCAATCGAGCCCACTTCATGGGCGATGCCGTGGGTAATCGCAGGGTTGATGGTGTACTTGGCAATGTAACGCTTGGCGCGCAGGTTATCGGCCCCCATCGCCTCGTCTTCCGGCAGCAGGCCGCGCTGCACCTTCATTTTGTGCGCCGTTTGCCAGGTGCGGCAGACGACTTCGCCCACCCGGCCCATGGCCTGGGAGTCGGAAGCGATCATCGAGATCACGCCCAGGTCGTGCAGGATATCCTCGGCGGCGATGGTTTCGCGACGAATACGTGAATCGGCAAAGGCCACGTCTTCGGGAATATTGGGGTCCAGGTGGTGGCACACCATGAGCATATCCAAGTGCTCGTCGATGGTGTTCACCGTGTAGGGACGTGTGGGGTTGGTGGAGGACGGAAGCACATACTCCTTGGAGCAGGCGGTGAGAATGTCCGGGGCGTGACCGCCGCCTGCGCCTTCGGTGTGGTAGGTGTGGATGCCGCGCTCTTTGAAGGCCGCCAGGGTGTCTTCCACGAAGCCGGATTCGTTGAGCGTATCGGTGTGGATGGCGATCTGCACGTCGTACTTTTCCGCCACGCTCAGGCAGTTATCGATAGAGGCCGGGGTAGTCCCCCAGTCTTCGTGGAGTTTGAGGCCCATGGCACCGGCTTCCAACTGCGCTTCGAGCCCCTCCGGCAGGCTAGCGTTGCCCTTGCCGAGCAGGCCGATGTTCATGGGCAGATCGTCCACTGCTTGCAGCATCTTGCCAATGTGCCACTCGCCGGGGGTGCAGGTGGTGGCGTTGGAGCCGGTGGCGGGGCCGGTGCCGCCGCCGAGCATGGTGGTGACGCCGCTCATCAGCGCTTCTTCCACCTGCTGGGGGCAGATGAAGTGGATATGCGCGTCGATGCCGCCTGCAGTGAGAATTTTGCCTTCGCCCGCGATCACTTCGGTGCCAGGCCCGATCACGATCTCAACATCGGGCTGGGTGTCGGGGTTGCCGGCTTTGCCGATGGCGGCGATGCGGCCGTTTTGCAGCCCCACATCGGCTTTGACGATGCCCCACCAGTCCAGAATCAGCGCGTTGGTGATCACGGTGTCCATCACCGAGGCATCCTGGCGCTGGCTTTGGCCCATGCCATCGCGGATCACCTTGCCGCCGCCGAACTTCACTTCTTCACCGTAGTGGGTGGCGTCTTTTTCGACTTGGATCCAGAGTTCGGTGTCGCCTAGGCGCACGCGGTCGCCTACCGTGGGGCCGTACATATCGGCGTAGGCTTGCCGACTGATCTTGTTTACCGATTTCATATTTGCCTCTGCCTCAAGCGTTGAGTCCAGTGCTGGGCGGTCATCGGCTGTGTGAACAGTCACCCAGCCGATGCCCGCCCTACCGACGGTTGTTCTTTATTAATCCGTTGGCTAATCGAGCGGCCCCATCACATCGCCACGGAAGCCGTAGATTTCCCGCTTGCCGACGAACGGTATCAGCGTGACGTCGCGGGTTTGGCCAGGTTCGAAGCGGATGGCGGTGCCGGCGGCGACGTCCAACCGGTAGCCACGGGTCTTGTCGCGGTCGAACACCAGCGCCGGGTTGGCCTCGGCAAAGTGGTAGTGGGACCCCAGCTGAATGGGGCGGTCGCCGGTGTTGGCCACCTCGACGGTGATGCGTTCTCGGCCCGCGCACAGCTCGATATCACCTTCTTGCAACTGATACTCACCGGGAATCATGGCGCTCTCCTAGCGGTGGACGGTTAATTGATTGGGGTGTGAACGGTGACCAGCTTGGTACCGTCGGGGAAGGTGGCCTCCACCTGCACTTCATCGACCATCTCCGCCACGCCCTCCATCACGTCGTCGCGGGTCAGGATCTCGCGGCCGTAACTCATCAAATCGGCCACGCTCTTGCCATCCCGTGCGCCTTCCATGATCTCGAAGCTGATCAGCGCCACGGCTTCGGGGTAGTTGAGTTTCAGGCCGCGCGATTTGCGGCGTTCGGCAAGCTGAGCCGCGGTAAACAGCATCAGCTTGTCTTTGTCTCGTGGGGTTAACTCCATAGGGCTGCTCTCCAGCAGTGCTCGAAAGATAGATTCAGGTTAGCCAAATACGCGGCGTGTGCGCCTTGCGCTCGATCCAACGGGGCCGCAGTAGGTGCCAGGCCTGCTCACACAGCGCCCAGGCCTCATTTCGGGATGCACCTAAATAGCGCAATAGCAGTACGCCATGGCGAACGGTCACCGCCCAGCGGGAGTTGCTCGGCAGCGCTTCACGCAATGCTTCAATAGCCGCAGCGGCATCGTCGATGCCCACCGCCCAGAGCGTGGCCTGCACCGTTGCGCCGCCTTGGCCCCAGCGGCCCACAAAGCGTGGGTGCCCGGGGTCGAGCGGCTGGCGTTCAAGCCACAGCGGTTTGCCATCCAGAGTCAAGCGAAAGTGCTGCTCGATGCGCCCGGAGACATAGGGCAGGTCGCTTGCCGGGCGGCCGAGGGCCATTACCTCCCAGCCTAAGCAGCGGGCTCGGCCCTGTAGCGCGATATGGGTGCGCTGAGTGCCCTTTGAGCCATCGAACGCGATGGTTTCCTGGGGCAGCCACTCCAAGGCGCCGCCCTCTTCGACCGTCAGCTCGGTGTTCTGGGTCCAAGCCACACCTTGGCTGTCAGCTTTGTAGAGCTTGTTGGCAGCGGGGGTGGTGAGCAGCGCGTGTGCGCCGCGCTCGACATGGGCACGAATGGTCAGCGCATCGCCGCTCACCAGCCCCCCGGGCGGGTGTAGTACGTATACGTGGCACGCCTCATGGCTGCCCTCTGGATAGAACGGGCGCTGCACCCGTAACGGTCCTTGGTGGCGCGCCTGCACTAGCCGGGTAACACCATCGCGATGGGCAAAGCGTAGCGCCAGCGAGGCGGCCCAGCGGCGCTCGGCATCGAAACGGTGGCCTGAATCGGCGGCGGGTGGGGCAAGTTCGCTCAGCATCATGGGGCGCTATCGCTTCCTTGTGGATACATCATTGCCTTACGAATGCAAAGAGTGCGCCAAAATGGTGAAAGCGTGGTATCGGCGCTGCGCAGCCACCCACATCGCGGTCTACCTCTACCGACATGCGTTTCATTACCGCTCTCAAGCACCAAAAAAGAGCACCGCCATCCGATATTGCACCAAATAGTCTCAATGACCGAAGGCGTCCTTCGCGGCAATACACCACAGCGTTCATATACGGCACTGAGTGCGCTGCTCACGCGTCAAGCTGTACAATTCTCTCTCTTTAAGCCGCTTACAAAGCATAGTGTGAGATGCGACCTTTCCGCTCGGCAAATTCCATGGGGTACCGTGTAGCGCTCTACTTGGCGTTCGCGGCGCTCTTTCTGGTATTTGCCGGGCCGCTCCTCTCGCAGTTTCAAGCGCAGGGCCACGCTACCGCGCATGCCCATGGCCAGCATGCCACGCATTCTACGACGTCGCCCGCCCCGTCGCCGCACGACCATGATCCGCTCCACCGCTGGTATCACCCCTGTGATTATTGCGGCTTATGGCAGCATACGCCGACCGCCCCTCAACACTTACCCGCCATTGGCAGCACGGCATTTCCATCGCGTACACCCCTGCCCTCGGTGTTCGCTTCGCGCGCTGCAGTGTCACGTCACTATCCCCACGCTCACTCCCGCGCCCCACCGTCGCCACGCCTCATTTAACGCACCGATCTTTCCCCTTTGCCACCCCATGACGGGCCACCCCATAACGGGTGTGGCTAACCACTTATTTTGCCCGTGACGTCGCTGGTACGCCCGGCGCGGCGCCACGGGCACTTGGAGCGTTGTATGACGATGCCGTCTTCCCAGGTGGCGCGCAAAGCGTCACTCGATCTGTATCGCGCCGTTTGGCGCTGGCACTTTTATGCAGGCCTGTTAGTCCTGCCTTTTTTGATTACTCTGTCGCTGACCGGAGCGCTTTACCTGTTCGATGACGAGCTGGATGGCCTCATCCACTCCGATCTCAAGCGCGTGGAGGCACAGCAGGACGTGCAGCTACCCGCAACGCTCGTGAGCGCCGCGCTGCAGGCGCACCCCGGCACGGCGGTGAAGTACACCTCCCCCACCACGCCGGAAAGCTCGGCTGAAATTACCGTCAATGCCCTTAGCGGAGAACGGTTGGCCGTCTATGTGAACCCGTACACTGCCGAGGTGCTGGGCTCGCTGGATGACCGGGGCACGGTGATGTGGACCGTGCGCTACCTGCATAGCTTTAAATTTTTCGGGCAAACGCCGCGCAAGCTGATCGAGATGGCCGCGGGCTGGTCGATCTTGCTGGTCGCCACGGGCATCTATCTGTGGTGGCCACGCAAAGGTAGCGGCGGCGTGGTGCGCGTGCGCGGCAAGCCCAAAAGCCGCGTATTCTGGCGCGACCTGCACGCGGTGCTGGGGCTCTTTGTCGGCGGGTTTATCGTCTTTCTGGCCATTACCGGCATGCCGTGGTCGGGGGTGTGGGGCGCGCAGGTGAATGAGTGGGCCAACGGCAATAACTTTGGCTACCCGTCCGGCGTGCGTGTTGAAGTGCCGATGTCCAACGCCTACCTGAGCGACCAGGGCAGCACGAGCTGGTCGCTGGAGCAGGCGCAAGTGCCGGAATCGACACCGCCCGCCGCGCCCACCCCGCGCATTGGGTTGAACAACGCCGTGGCGCAGCTGGAAGCGCTGGGCTTGCAGCAGGGCTACACGGTCAACCTACCTACCACGGCCGCCGGGGTGTACACCGGCTCGATTTATCCCGATGACTTGTCCCAGCAGCGCGTGGTCCACCTCGACCAGTACAGCGGCAAGCCGCTAATCGATATGCGCTACGCCGACTACGGCCCGCTCGGTCGCTGGCTGGAGTTTGGAATTAATGTACATTTGGGGCAGGAGTTTGGGCTGATCAATCAGCTCGTGCTGCTGGCGGTGTGTATCGCGATCATCGTGATGTGCGTGGCGGCCGGTGTGATGTGGTGGAAACGCCGTCCTTCGGGGGGCATGGGCGTGCCGCCCTTGCCCACTGATAAGCGCGTGTTTCGTGGGCTGATCGCCATGTTAGTGATAGGCGGCGTGCTGTTTCCGCTCGTTGGGGCGTCGCTGCTCGTGATGCTGATCATCGACTGGCTGATCGTGCGGCCATTGCAAGAGCGCCGCCCCGCTCGCCAAGGCTAGCGGGGCGGTAGACTGACGCGGCGGGCTGCTTAGTGCGCCGCGTGATTATGGCCATGACTATGACCACTTTCATGGTGGTGACCCTCTGGAGACTCCCCTACGGGCAGCACCCGAAGCTCGATCTCCATCGGCTCGGCGTGTTGGAACTCCAGCGTCACGGGGACGGGCTCACCCTCGACGATGGGTGAGTCCAGTTCCATCAACATCAAGTGCAAGCCGCCCGGCGCGAGCGTCACGCTCCCACCTGCCGGTAACTCGATGCCACCGGGCAGGGGGGCCATGCGCATCACATCGCCGTCCATCTCCATGATGTGAATCTCGACACGCTCGGTGACCGGACTGGTCGCTCCTATCAGCATGTCGTCGCCATCGCCGTGATTGGTAAGGGTGACGAAGCCACCGCCCGCCCCCGCTCCCGGCGGCGTGGCACGGGTCCAGGGTTGCTCCGCTTCGATAGCGGAGTGCCCTGCCATCGCCTCAGAGGAATCGCCACCGTGATGGGCCGCCAACAGCGGGGTACTCATCATCAACAGTGCTGTAAGTAGCGTAGCGCGCATCGACATGGTGTTCTCCGTAGATAAATGACCGAAACAAGGCAGACAGCGATATTACTCAGTGGCAGCGGCCACCACCACCCGGTCGCGCCCACTGCGTTTCGCTTGGTACAGCGCTTGGTCGGCACGCTGCATCGAGCGCTGGTAATCGGGGTGACCATCGTGCAGCGTGACACCGATACTCACCGTGACGTTCAGCAGCGTATCGGCAGCGGCCAACATCGGCTCTTTGGCCACGGCGTGGCGCAGCCGCTCGGCAAACAGGCGGCTACCGTCTTGGTCCGTATCCACTAGCACGATCAAAAACTCTTCACCGCCCATGCGGAACACGTAGTCACCGCCCCGGGTCGAGCGGTCGAGAATGCTGGCCACCTGCTGCAGCACATGGTCGCCCGCGTCATGGCCGTGGGTATCGTTGATCGCCTTGAAGTGATCGATATCCACCATGAGAAGCGCAAAACACTTTTCCGAGTGGCGCGCGATCTCTATTTCACGGTTCAGCACCACCGAGAGGAACTTGCGATTGAGCAAACGCGTCAGGCTATCGCGGCCTGCTTCGAGCCCCGAGGCGCGATCCAGAACGTCATCCAACAGCATCAAGATCGTGCGAGCCGCATCGCGAATGCTGCTCAACGCGGTCAGGCGACGCTGGCTGTCTGAGTCGCCTAGCTGGGCGAGCCACTCCTCGTCCACGCGGCGAACATGCCGTGAAATGGTGGTAATTTCCGGCGCGCCCTCAAAGGCGTGACACGCCTTGTGGTGATACCAAAGCCCAAACTCGGAACTGGCTAATCGGGGTAAAGCCGTCGTTGCCTGCTGCGCAGCGACGGCAAACATCAGTGCGTTTTCCCAATCGAGCAGCGCCGAACGCTGCCGCTCGCGCTCATCGCCGATGCTCTGGGTCAAAGAGAACAGCTTATAGGCTTCTTCGGTGCGGGTATTGCGATTGTTGGCCACGGAGTAGGCGTGGCTCATGATTTCCATCGCCATATCGATATGATCGGACACATACACCGCCGCCTCGCCGGAGGAGAGTTCCGCCCCCAGGGTAGCGTGAATGTGCGCATACAGCGCCTGCTTCAACTGTCGCGCGCCGTTGAGCACTAAATTCACGGGAATATCGATACGCGCATGCACTTGGCCAACCTTTTCCTGCTGCTCGACCAGCGATTCGAAATCCGCATGCTCGACGGCAAACATAGCACTGAGCCAGCGCTGCATGGAGGGGTGCAGCCGGTTTTTTACCTGCTCATTGGAGAGAAACAGCGACGCGTGGGGGTCTTCCAACATCACTTGATAAAAATGATCGGCAAAGATATCGCGGCGGGATTCCACCAGCGTCTCCACCGCCTGGCGAAGCGCCACCGGCGTGCGCTCCAGGAGTGCCTGCCACTCGGCAGCGAGCTGATGTTTGTCTTTATAACGCATACCCCACCCAACGATTGTTGTTGAAACTGGCCATGTTACACATAAAACGCAGCGCCAAAACCTACTCAGCGCAGGGTTTTAAGCAAAAAGCCCCCTCTTTTCTACATGAAACGAGAGGGCTATTAGAGTGTGCTCAGTAAACAGGAAAAGAAAGGTTAAAGGGGGTGTGGATAACTCAAACCGTCAAATGCTGCTTGATCAGCTCGTTGGAGAGTTCGCTGATCTCGCCTTTGGCCACCGGACGGCCGCGGTCCATGATGACGAAGCGATCGGCGTATTTGCGGGCAAAGGGCAGCTTTTGCTCGACCAGCAGCACCGTCAGGCCGTCCTCTTTGATCAGTTGGCGAATCACCTGGCCGATTTGGGCGACGATATTGGGCTGAATGCCCTCGCCGGGCTCGTCCAGAATCAGCAGCTTCGGTTCGATCACCAGCGCGCGGCCAATGGCAAGCTGCTGCTGTTGCCCGCCGGATAGGTCACCGCCACGGCGGTGCTTCATCTCCTTGAGCACTGGAAATAGCTCGTAGATGCGCTCGGGAATTTTCTTCAGCCCGTCGCCTCGGGCGGCCAAGCCGGTGCGCAGGTTCTCCTCCACCGTGAGCAGCGGGAATATCTGCCGCCCCTGTGGCACGAAGCCGATGCCCAGTCGCGAGCGCGCTTCCACGGCTTTTTTGGTGAGTTCGATCTCGCTGCCGTCGCCCTGGTAGCGCAGCTGGCCACTTTTCACCGCGACTTCGCCCATGATGGCTTTCATCAGGGTGGTTTTACCCACCCCGTTGCGGCCCATCACGCAGGTGCACTGCCCGGCGGGCACGTCTAGGTCTAAGTCCCACAAGGTGTGGCTCTCGCCGTAGAACTGGTTGAGCTTTTCAATGGCTAGCATCAGGCGCTCTCCTCTTCATCCGACCCTAGATACACCTCGACCACTTTAGGGTCGTTGGAGACCTGATCCATGCTGCCCTCGGCCAGCACGCTGCCCTGGTGCAGCACGGTCACCTTGCGCGCAATCGAGCGCACGAAGCCCATGTCGTGCTCTACCACCACCACCGACTGCTTGCCCGCCAAGCCGGTGAGCAGCTCGGCGGTGCGCTCCATCTCCTGCTCGGTCATGCCCGCCACCGGCTCATCCACCAACAGCAGACGCGGGCGCTGCATCAACAGCATGCCGATCTCCAGCCACTGTTTTTGGCCGTGGGAGAGGATCCCGGCGGGCTGAAAGCGCAGCTCGGTCAGGCCGATGGTTTCCAGCACGTCGTCGATGCGGTCTTTGATCTCCCCAGTCATGCGGGCGGTCAGCGTGGGGAAGATGCGCTTGTCAGCGGCCATCGCCAGCTCCAGGTTCTCGAACACGCTGAGCGCTTCGAACACCGTGGGCTTCTGGAACTTACGGCCAATGCCGAGGCTAGCAATGTCTGGCTCGTTCATTTGCAGCAGGTTGTGGCGGCTGCCGAACCACACGCTGCCCTCGGTAGGCCGCGTCTTGCCGGTGATGATATCCATCATGGTGGTTTTACCGGCCCCGTTGGGGCCGATGATGCAGCGCAGCTCGCCGTCGTCGATGGTCAAGTTCAAGTTGTTGATCGCCTTGAAGCCATCGAAGCTGACGGTGACGTCTTCCATATACAGAATCGGGCCGTGGCGCACGTCGACCGGCGAGGACTGGGTCGCCATGAAATCGAACACCCTATCCCGCGCTTTTAGCGATTGTAATAGGCTCATGCGGTGGCCTCCTTGGGTGGGTGATCCTCCTCTTTACGGCGCTTTAGGTGGCCTAACAGCCCCGCTACACCTTTCGGCAGCAGCACCGTGACCAGCACGAACAGCGCACCCAGGGCGAACAGCCAGGCGTCGGGCATGATGCCGGTGAAAATGGTTTTGGCGTAGTTGACCAAAATCGCGCCGATCACCGCGCCGTACAGCGTGGCCCGGCCACCCAACGCCACCCACAGCACGATTTCGATGGAGAACAGCGGCGAGAACTCGCTGGGGTTGATGATACCCACCTGCGGTACATAAAGCGCCCCGGCAAGGCCTGCCAGCATGGCCGAGACCACGAACACGAAGAGCTGGAAGCGCTCGACGCGATAGCCTATGAAACGCGTGCGCGCCTCGGCATCCCGCGTGGCCACACAGACCCGGCCCAGCTTGCTGGTGACGATGGCGCGGCAGAGGATATAGCCCAGCGCCAGCGCCACGCCGGTGGCAATGAATAGCCCCAAGCGGGTGGCGTCGCTACGCAGGTTGAAGCCCAGCAGCTCGCGGAAATCGGTCAGGCCGTTATTGCCGCCAAAGCCCATCTCGTTGCGGAAGAAGGCCAGCATCAGGGCAAAGGTGAGCGCCTGGGTGATGATCGAGAGATACACCCCCGTGACCCGCGATCGGAAGGCCAAAAAGCCGAACACCAGCGCCAGCATCCCCGGTGCCAGTAGCACCATGGCAAAGGCGAACCAGGCCATGTCGAAGCCGTGCCAGTACCAGGGCAGGCTGTCCCAGTTGAGGAACACCATGAAGTCCGGTAGGACCGGATGGCCGTAGGTGCCGCGATCACCGATTTGGCGCATCAGGTACATGCCCATGGCGTAGCCGCCAATGGCGAAAAACGCCCCGTGGCCCAGGCTCAAGATGCCCAAATAGCCCCACACCAAATCCACCGCCACCGCGAGCAGCGCGTAGCTCAGGTACTTACCGAACAGGTTGACGGTGTAAGCGTTCACATGCAGCGGATGCCCCTGGGGCACCGCCAGATGCAGCACGGTGACCAGCACCAGGGCGCTCAACAGGACGCCGAGGAAAAGTTGCGTGGCCCGCTCACCGAACGGGCGTGTCAGCCAGAATTGACTGGACGTCGATTGCATCGTCATCACTTAGCCCTCCGCAGCCCGGCCCTTCTGCGGGAAGAGTCCACGCGGGCGTTTTTGAATGAATAGAATGATGAACACCAGCACGATGATCTTGGCCAACACGGCACCGGCCCAGGGCTCCAGCACCTGATTGATCACGCCCAGCGAGAGCCCCGCCACCAGCGTGCCCCACAGGTTACCCACGCCGCCGAATACCACCACCATGAACGAATCGATGATGTAGTTCTGGCCGAGGTTGGGTCCCACGTTGGTGAGCTGGGAGAGCGCCACGCCCGCCAACCCCGCCACGCCCGAGCCCAAGGCAAAGGTCATGATGTCCACGCGAGTGGCACGAATGCCCATGGAGCGTGCCATGGCGCGGTTCTGGGTGACGGCACGCACTTCGAGTCCTAGTCGGGTGCGGCGCATGATCAGCATCAGCGCGGCAAACACCACCAGCGCAAAGCCCAGCACGTACATGCGATTGAGGGTCAGCGAGAGCGCGTCGTTGATCACCAGCGAGCCGCTCATCCACTCCGGCGTCACCACGGTGCGGTTGAGCGGTGAAATGACCGTGCGCACCAGCTGCTGAAGAATCAAGCTGATACCGAAGGTGGCCAGCAAGGTTTCCAGCGGGCGGCCTTTGAGGAACTGAATCACACCCCGCTCGATGGCAATGCCTACCAGGGCGGCCACCATAAAGCCCGCCGGAATCGATAGAATCAGCGCCAGCCCCGGCTGGCCCGGCAGCAGCTGCTGCATCATCCAAGTGGTGTAAGCGCCCAGCATCATCAGCTCGCCGTGGGCCATGTTGATCACGCCCATAACGCCAAAGGTAATCGCCAGGCCAATGGCTGCCAGCACCAGCACCGAGCCCAGGCTCAAGCCGAAGTAGAGCGTCTCCAGGCCGCGGTTGATCTTGAGTTGCTGCTCAATGCCAGCCAGCGCCGCTGTTGCTGCATCGGCAACAACAGCGTCGTCGCTGTTCGCCGCACGGCCCAGCGCCACGCGAGCTCGCGGGTGTAGGCTGCCGGTGAGGGCTTCTACGCCTGCCATCTCACCCTGTTCCGCGCGGTATATCGCCACCGCTTGCGCCAAGCGTGTGCGCACGTACTCATCTTCTGCGTCGGCAATCACCGGTGCCAACGTCTCGGCAAGCTCGCCGTCCACTTCACCCAGCAGACGGTCGGCGGAGGTGCGGCGGCGCTCGACGTTGGGGGAGTAGAGATCCACCACGGCAATGGCGCTACGCAGCTGGTTACGCAGCGCATTGTTGATGCCGATGCGGTCCAAGTCGCGGCGAGACATGTCGCCCAGCGGCTCGTTGGTCAGCGCATCGGCCACCGGCCAGTCGCGGCCGCGATTATCCAGCACCAGCACGAAGCGGCCATCGTCGGTGCGCTGCAGGCGGCCATCCAGCAGCGCCTGCAGCCAGTCGCGGGCGCGCTCGTCGTCGCTTTGCAAAATGGCGGTAATGGCGTCGCCTTTATCGCGGTAGGAGTCCACATCCAGCGCTGTCAACAGCGCGAGGGCTGCTTGGTCATCGGGGGTCGAGGAGCTGCTTTGTGCCTGCGCCGTCAAGGCGGTGCCGAGTAGCATCAGACACAGTAGCCCCAAGGAAAGGAAACGCCTCATGGGGTTCTTCCTTTGGTGATCGAAGAGGGGAGATAGCGTGCTCCCCTACTGCACCGATAAACAGGCACAGTAGGGGCAAGGATTGCCCGGCGAGCGTTATTCGGCGAGCGCTGCTTCGGCTTCTTCTGCGGCGGTGCTACCCCCGCACGAGCCGTTCACAACGTTGAAGTTGCCGCACTCCATGGGCTTGCGCCAATCGGCGATCAGGTCGCGGGAGCCCGGTAGGTAGTCCGACCACGCATCACCGGCCACGGTAGAGGGCGTTTGCCAAACGATATCGAACTGCCCGTTATCCTGAACTTCACCAATCAGCACTGGTTTGGTGATGTGGTGGTTGGGCATCATCGCCGCATAGCCGCCGGAGAGGTTCGGCACGGTCACGCCGATAATCGCGTCTTTCACCGCGTCCACGTCGGTGGTACCCGCTTTACGCACCGCTTCGGCCCACATGTTGAAACCGATGTAGTGCGCTTCCATGGGGTCGTTGGTCACCGACATCTCGTCACCGGTATGCTCGATCCAGGCATCGATGAAGTCGTAGTTGGCGTCGGTATCCACGCTCATGAAGTAGTTCCAGGCGGCCAGGTGGCCCACCAACGGCGCGGTATCGATACCGGACAGTTCCTGCTCGCCCACCGAGAAGGCGATGACCGGAATGTCGGCGGCGTCGATACCCTGGTTAGCCAGCTCGCGGTAGAACGGCACGTTGGCGTCGCCGTTAATGGTAGAGATCACGGCGGTGGGCTTACCCTCTTCGCCAAAGCGGCGGATTTCGGAGACGATGTTCTGCCAATCCGAGTGGCCGAAGGGCGTGTAGTTGACCATGATGTCCTCTTCCGCCACACCGTGCTCATCTTTCAGGAAGGCTTCTAAGATGCGGTTGGTGGTGCGCGGGTAGACATAGTCGGTACCGATCAGCGCGAAGCGCTCGATGCCCACTTCGTTGATCAAATACTCCACGGCAGGAATGGCCTGCTGATTAGGGGCAGCCCCGGTGTAGAAGACGTTTTCCGACGACTCTTCGCCCTCGTACTGCACCGGGTAGAACAGCAGGCCGTTGAGCTCTTCGACCACAGGCAGCACCGCTTTACGGGAGACGGAGGTCCAGTTGCCGAAGATCACATCCACCTCTTCCTGGGCCAGCAGCTCACGGGCGCGTTCGGCAAACAGCGGCCAATTGGACGCAGGGTCGACCACCACGGCCTCTATCTGACGGCCCAACAGGCCACCGGCCTCGTTCTGCTGCTCGATGAGCATTTCCACGGTGTCTTTCAGGGTGGATTCACTGATGGCCATGGTGCCAGAGAGCGAGTGCAGAATACCGACTTTGATGGGGTCGTCATCTTGGGCGACCGCTTGGGCGCTCGCGCTTATAACGGCGGCGGTGATCAAGGCAGTAGCGAAACGGCTAAGGGTACGAGGGTGTGTCTTGCGCTGCAGTGTGGTCACTTGAACCTCCTTGCGCCCCTTATGGTTGGGGCTCGTGTTTGGGGTACCGCGGCCAAGCGTTGTCGTTATCGAGGCGACGGAGCACTTGGTGCGTCCACTCGTGGGTAGCGAGTTGCTGCTCGTTCTTCACACGTCGCTCTACACACTGCAAGGGGTGCGCCAATGTGGAACAAAGACCATGATTAAAAACACAATCAACCACTTAGCCGTATACAAAAAACATGCTCCAGGCCACTTAGCACCAAAATAGCGCAATACAGTAGCGCGCATGCACGGTTGTCATGCACCAACAAGATGCTTTGCACCACAGGCGGTGATATAGCATAAAAAAAAGCGTCCTCGCAGACGCGAGGACGCTTTAGGGTTCCGCCATAGCGGGTCAGTTAGCAGCGGTGGCCGCTTTGTTGCGCCGCTTTTTGAGCAGCGGCAGCCCCAGCGACAGCACCGCAATCACCAGTAGCGCCAGCGAGATGGGCTTGTCGATGAAGGTGGTCCAGTCACCGCCGGAGATCTGCAGCGCCCGGCGCATGGACTCTTCCATGATGTTGCCGAGGATCAGCGCCAGAATCAGCGGCGCGGTGGGGAAGCCAAACAGACGCATACCCAAGCCCAACAGGCCAAAGCCCAGTAGCAGCAGCAGATCGAACACGCTGAAGCTCATGCCGTAAACGCCGATCATGCAGAAGATCAGGATCATCGACAGCAGCAGCGGGCGCGGCAGGTCGAGGATTTTGGCGATCAGCGGAATCAGCGGCAGGTTGAGTACCAGCAGGAAGATGTTGCCGATGTACATACTGGCAATCACGCCCCAGAACACGTCTGGGCGCTGCTCCAGCATCATCGGGCCAGGCGTGACGCCCATCACCAGCAGCGCGCCCAACAGCACCGCCGTCGTGCCGGACCCCGGCACCCCCAGCGTCAGCAGCGGTACGAACGAGCCGGTACACGCGGCGTTGTTGGCCGCTTCCGGCGCGGCCACGCCTTTGATGTTGCCTTGACCAAAGGTGTCGCCATCTTTCGCCAGGCGCTTCTCCATGCTATAGCCCAGGAAGGAGCCAATGGTGGCGCCCGCCCCCGGCAATACGCCGGTAAAGAAGCCCAGTACGGAGCTGCGGCTGATGGGGCCAGCGATCTTCTTCACTTCGCCACGGCTCAGCTTCAGCGAGCCGATCACGTTGCGTGGCACTTCTTTACCACCGCCGCCGCGTAGCAGCATGTAGAACACTTCCGCCAGGGCGAAGATACCCAGCGCCACGACCAGGAAGTCGATCCCGTCGAGCAGCTGGATCGAGTCGAAGGTAAAGCGCTCGGTGCCGGTTTGCGTGTCGATCCCGACGATCGAAATCATCACGCCGACGACCGCCGCAATCAGGCCTTTGACCAGCGACTTGTCCGACAGTGATACGACCGCCGTCAAGCCCAGCACCATCAGGGCGAAGTACTCAGCCGGGCCAAAGCTCACCGCCACTTTGGAAAGCAGCGGGGCCACCAGCATCAAAAAGATCACCGACACCGTGCCGCCGATGAAGGAGGCGTAAGCGGCAATGGCCAGCGCCTTACCCGCCATGCCCTGCTTGGCCATCGGGTAGCCATCGAAGGAGGTAGCCACCGTGCCCGCCACGCCCGGGGCGTTGAGTAGGATGGAGGAGGTCGAGCCGCCGAAGATGGCGCCGTAGTAGACCCCGGCCATCAGAATCAACCCGGAGGAGGGCTCCATGGCAAAGGTAATCGGAATCATCAGGGCCAGCGCGCTGATCGGCCCTAGGCCGGGCAGCATGCCGATGATGGTACCGGCAAACACACCGGCAAATACGTAGGCGATATTGATGGGCTCTAGCGCGATGCCAAAGCCGTACATCAGATTGTTCAAGGCATCCATGGGAGTGTCTCTCGTTAAAGCCTGCTAAGCGTGCGCTTGCACACCTGCTTAGAACGGCAGTAAGCCGGTGGGCAGATAAACATCCATTACCCGCGTCATGGTCAGGTAAAGGGCCAGTACCACGCCCAGCGACGCCGCCAGGTTGACGCCATGGCGTCGATAGCCGTAATAGGCGGTCAACCCCACGCTCAGCAGCGTGGAGGCCAGCACGAAACCCAGCGGCACCAGCAAGAAGGCATAGGCGGCAATGGCCAGTGCCGTCACGATGACGCGTGCCCAGGGAGTGAATAGGAGCGGACCTCGGGTGGCCTCATGGTCGATCTCATCGGCCCCAGCGATGGCACTCGGCTTCTCGAAAAACAGTAGCGCAGCCAGAATCAGCAGCGACACACCCAGCACTTTGGGGAAGAGGTCCGAATCCACTGGGCGCGGCAGAGGGAACGTCGGAATTTGCCAGGCCATGGCCAAGTAAACAGCCGCCACTAGCGCCAGCACGAGCGCTAGCCACTGGTTGATATTCAATCGAGTCATTGGGATTTCTCCGAAGACACCAGCGCTGACGCGCTGGCTCTCGCGGTAACAGATAGACGCATCCGGCGGCGCTTGGCCGCCGGCGTATCGCTAACGGGTGTTGGCGCTTATTGGCGCAGCAGGCCCAGGTCGGTCAGCACGCTGCTGAACTGCTCTTGCTGCTCATCCAGAAAGGCGCCGAACTCTTCGCTATTCTGGTACGCATCGATCCAGCCCAGCTGGTCGCTGGCTTCGCGCCATGCGTCGGTTTCGAGCATGTCAGCAAACAGCGTTTCGTAATATTCGACCGCCTCTTCCGGCATTTCTGGCGCGCCCATCACACCGCGCCAAATGTCGAAGGTGTAGTCGTAGCCCTGCTCTTGGTAGGTGGGCACGTCGGCCAAGCCGCCGCCCAGACGCTCTTCGGAGGAGACGCCCAGCGCACGCAGTTGGCTGCCTTCGCCTAACTGACCCACCGCTTCACCGGCACCGCCGATCACCGCTTCGATGTGGCCGCCCATCAGGTTGGTCATGGCATCGCCACCGCCGGAGAACGGAATGTAGTTCACTGCAGACGCTTCCATTCCCGCTGCCGAGGCCAGGCCCGCCATTGAAATGTGATCCATGGAGCCAGGCGCACTGCCGCCGCCTACGCTCAGGCCGGGGTTGGCTTTGAGTGCTTCGAACAGGTCATCGAGGGTTTGGTACTCGGAGTCCGCCGCCACCAGGATGATGGAGTAATCGGTATTGATTCGCGCGATCGGCGTAAAGTCGGTGTGGTCATAGCGGGAAGCGCCTGCCAGCGGCACCAGAATCATCGGCGGGCTGGTGGCAAACAGTTTATGCGGGTTGCCGCTATCACGGGCGACCTGGGCCCACGCCACTGCGCCGCCGCCGCCGGGTACGTTGATGGCCGCGAAGCTTTCGTCTGCCAGAGACTCCTGCTGAATCACGCGGGACATGGTGCGTACCAGCGTATCCCAACCGCCGCCGGGGTTGGCGGGGGCGATGAATTCGATGGACTTGCTCGGCGTCCACTCCTGCGCTTGGGCAGCGGTCGTCATGGCCAGGGCCGCCATCGGCAGGGCCAGCACGGCGATGCGCTTCAAGGAAAGCGTAGTCATTGGCGTTCTCCACGTTTTTGTTCAGGCGTTATTGTTCAAACGGTGTTTTGGTGGGCGCGGTTTGTTGTGTGCGCCGAACGAACCAAAAGCACGGCTAACCAGCAGCGCTTGGCACTCGATGATTAGCTTTGTGTGGTTACGCCCTGAACGTTAGAAGAGTGCCACCCTCCTCGACAAGCTTATGGCCATTAACGACAAACTGTTCTTTTTGTGCGTTTTGTTCATTTTGTTCACGCTGTGCTGCTCATAGCGTTTCCAGCCATCCTTTGGCGGCGCTCAATAGCCGATAGCGCCGCTCGGGACGGCCTACATCGCCATAGCCCAGCTCGGCACTGACGGCCTGCTCGGCGACCAAAAACTCCAAATAGCGACGCGCCGTCGAGCGGCTCGCCCCCATGGTGCGCGCCACCTGCATGGCCGTGAGCGAATCGGACTCGCAGGCCAGCGCGTCTACGACCCGACGCAGCGTCAAGCGGTCGATACCTTTGGGCAGCGTTCGGCTTGCCGTGCGCGTGGGCTCGCTGGGCGTCATCCGGGACAGCACGTGATCCAGTTCGTCCTGGCTCATTTCCGCGCGATTGGCCAGCGCCTCACGCTCACGGCGAAAGCGGGCCAGCATCTGGTTCATGCGGGTCGCTTCGATGGGTTTGATCAGGTAGTCGAACACGCCGCCACGCAGCGCTTCGCTGATGGTTTCCACCTCTTTGGCGGCGGTGACCATGACGATGTCCACATGAACATGATCCCGTCGGATAGCCCAGAGTAGTTCGAGCCCCTCCACGTCGGGCAAGTAGGCATCGAGCAAAATGAGCTGAATATCGGCGGCGTGCTGTGCCATTAGCGCCTTGGCTTCGCTGCCGTTGCGCGCCATGCCGACCACGTAAAACCCTTCGCTCTGCTCGATGAAGGCGCGATGGATATCGGCAATGCGAAAATCGTCTTCGACGACCAAAATGCCGTATTGCGTCGTAGACATGCGGTGTCCTCTTATTATCGTCGTGTGCTCGTCATGAAGTCAGGGAAGAGTTGGCGGAGTCTGCGCATAGCGCGCGATCCAGCACGGCGATGAAGCACGCCCCCCCCAGCTCACTCTCCTCCAGCGTCACCGCACCGCCATGCTGACGGCAAAGCCTGGCCACCAGGGCGAGACCAATACCCCGGTGTTTGCCGGTCTTGGTGGAGAACCCGTCGACGAAGATCGACTCGGCATGCTCGGCGGGCACGCCGGGTCCGTTATCTTCCACTTCGATGAGCAACTGCTCGCCAAGATCGGTAAAGAATAGCCGCACCTGGGGCTGGTCACCGTGCGGCCCGTTGAGGGCGGCGTGGCAGGCGTTATCCAACAGATTGCCGACCACGCTCATCATCACTTCCTGGCCCGTTGGGGTCAGCGGACAGGAGAGCGAACTCTGCTCGTCGATCTCCAGCGCAACGCCCAGCTCGCGGGCACGGGTGAGCTTGCCCAGCAGTGTACCGCTCAGTACGGCATCCGCCACGTGGCGCATTAAAAAGCTCATTTGCGCCTGGGCACGCTCGGTTTCCTGGTGAATTAGCGCCAGCGCCTCCTCGATGCGCTGAAGCTGCAGCAGTCCCGAAATGGTGTAGAGCTTATTGGAAAACTCATGGGCCTGGGCGCGTAGCATGTCCACATCGCGGCTCGCCTGGGTCAACGCTTGAGAGAGGTCGATGATCTCCCGACGGCTGCGAAAGGTAGCGACGGCCCCCTCTATTTCGCCTTCATGCACAATCGGCACGCGGTTGACCACCACCGGATGATCGCCGAGCCACATCTCCTGGTCGAACTCCTGCTCACCGCGCTTCAAGACTTCCAGTAGCCGCGAGTTGGGCACCACCTCCCGAATGGGCTGGCCTAACAGCACATGCTCGTCGGGCAGCGCCAAAAAGCGCCGTGCCTGCTGATTGACCAGGGTGATATGGCCCTCTCGATTCACCGCAAGAATACCTTCGTGAATCGACTGCAGAATGGCCTCTTTCTCCATGGCCAAGCGAGCGATTTCATAGGGTTCCAAGCCTAAAATGATCTTCTTCAAATGCTGTGAAAGCCAATAAGCACCCGCGAAGCCCAACACGATCATGAGCGCCACGAGGGCCCAGCCCAGACTGGTGTAGCGGGCAACGTCCATATCGACCCGTTCGAGCATGAAGCCCACCGATACCACGCCGATGATATTGCCCTCTTCGTCCCATACCGGTGTCTTGCCACGCATGGCCGTGCCGAGCGTGCCGGTCGCTTCCGAGACATAGGACTGGCCATAGATCAGCGCCTGCTCGTTATCGCCGCCTACCATGGGCTGGCCGATCCGTTCGGGAACGGGATGGGAGTAGCGGATAGACTGGGCATTGCCCACCACCACATAGCGCGCGCCGGTCTCATGGCGCACGCGCTCGGCGAGCGGCTGAATGATGGCAGAGGGGTCAGACGTCGCAAACGCGTTGACGATCTGCGGCATCCCGGCCACGGTCTTGGCCACCGCCAGCGCCCGCTCGCCCATTTGATGGGTGATGATCTCGGCTTTGCGGTGGTTGAGATACGTGCCCTGGGCCAGCAACATCCCCGCCAGCAGCAGCCCCACCAGCATCATGACTTGCAGGCGAAAACTGCGTTTGTACCAGCGGCGCTTGGCACGAGTGCGGCGCCAGCGCTGTAATTCGGCCAGTGTTCGGGGGCGAGGAGCAGTCATAACGGAACTCATGGTGCGCGACCGCGTCATTATGGCACGCAGCGCCTAATGGCCGTTAGTCGTTGCGCTGCTGCCTCACTGTGCTTATATAGCAGCCTCTTAACGACTCTACGCTCAAGGAGGAGTGTCGTGCGACACCTATTTTGCTCCCTGATGTTTGGCACCACGCTCCTGTGGACAACCGGGGCCATAGCTTATCCGTTCTACGCTCCGCCACCGCCCAAAGAGGACTCGCCGGTGTTCAGCGGCGACGCCGAGCTCGGCTTTACCCACCTGTCGGGCAACACCGATAGCCAAACACTGATCGGCAAATCGCGTCTGACCTGGCTGACCGGTCAGTTGACCCATTCGCTGCGAGGGGAAGTGCGTAACGTCAGCAAGGATGGCGAAACCAGCGCGGAGCAATATCTGCTCGCAGGGCGTGAACGCTACGACTTTAGCGGGCCGCACTACCTGTTTGGCTTTGCCCGCTGGGAGAAGGACCGTTTTGCCGGTTACGACCAGCAGCTCTCGGTGATTGGCGGCTATGGGCGACAGCTATTGGAGAGTAAGCGCCATACGCTATCGCTAGAAGCAGGGCCCGGCTATCGCAACGACCGCCTGCGAGATACGGATAACGAGCAGCTCGCCGTCGCCTATACCGCGCTGGATTACCGCTACCGATTCTCTGAATTCGCCGATCTCGCCCAGGAGATGTCGGTGGAGTACACCGAAGCCAACACCACCGCTCGCTCGCTGACCTCTCTCACTGCCCGGCTGAATGCCAAGCTGTCGCTGCGACTCTCTTACGAAGTGAAGCACAACTCTCAACCGCCCGAAGACGCCAGCGAGCGCACCGATACCACCACCAGCGCCTCGCTGCTATATAGCTGGTAAACAGCAGTGGCTGCTAGCGGTTCTGCCCTCGGTGAGCCCAACCGGTCATGCGCTTTTCCAACAGCGCGAACAGCTCGTACATCACCATCGCCATGGCGCTGATCACCAGCAATCCGGCGAACACCAAGCCCATGCGCATCTGTGAGCCAGCGCTCATCATCAAGTAGCCAATGCCTTGGTTAGACGCCACGGTTTCCGACACCACCGTGCCCACAAACGCCAGGGTGATGGCGATTTTTAGCGAAGCAAAAAAGTACGGTAGCGAGCGCGGCAGGCCCACCTTGAGCAGCACGTCGATACGCCGCGCACCCAATACGCGCAACACGTCCTCCATTTCCGGCTCCAGCGTCGCCAGCCCCGTCGCCACGTTCACCACGATGGGAAAGAAGCAGATCAAAAACGCGGTGAGGATGGCGGGCACGGAACCGATCCCAAACCAAACCACCAGAATGGGCACGAACGCGACTTTTGGGATGGCGTTGAAACCCACCAAGAGCGGGTAGCAGGCGTTATAGAGAAAGCGTGACGATCCCACGATGAAACCCAGCACCAGCCCCACCACGACCCCCAACCCAAAACCAATCAGCGTGGTCCAAAAGGTTTGCCAGGAGTGCATGGCAATCGGCCCGGAATACGTCATCAGCGCCTGCAGGGTGTCCAGCGCACTGGGAAAAATGAAGCTCGGTACGTTGAAGAGCCGTACGGAGGCTTCCCAGACGGCCACGAGAACGGCCACAGCGATCCAGGGCGCGAGCCGTTCAATCAGCTTGCTGTTATGGGTCATGTTCATATCCGTTAGGTGCTGCGCACGTCGCCAATCTGGGCGCGTAAGTCCTGCACTAGGTCGATAAAGGGCTTTTCGTAGGTGGTTTCCAGCGCTCGCGGGCGAGGCAGTTCGATACGGCGCCGTTCGATGACGCGGCCGGGGCGGCGGCTCATGACGTAGACCGTGTCGGCCAGGAACGCGGCTTCGCGGAGATCGTGGGTCACCAGCACGACGGTAAAGCGCTGGGCTTCCCATAAGTCCCGCAGCACGCACCACAGCTCTTCGCGGGTAAAAGCGTCTAGCGCGCCAAAGGGCTCGTCCAACATCAGCAGGCGCGGCCAATGAATCAGCGCGCGGCAAATGGAGGCCCGCTGCTGCATACCCCCCGAGAGCTGCCAGGGATACTTATCTTCGTGCTCGGCCAAGCCAACCGTGGCAAGCAACGCCCGCGCCCAGCCTTTGAACTCCTCGCGGCGCTGCCGAAACTGCCGCCGATACGGCTCGACGATCTCCAGCGGCAGCAGCACGTTATCCAGGGTAGTACGCCAGGGAAGTAGATTGGCGTTCTGAAACGCCATGCCCGAGATCTTCAGCGGTCCGGTCACGGGTGCATCGTCCACGCGCACGCTGCCCTGGGTCGGCGCGTGCAGCCCGGTACATAGCTTCATGAAGGTGGATTTACCGCACCCGGAGGGCCCCACGAAGGCGACGAACTCGCCTTCGTGGATAGCGAGATTGATATCCTCGATGGCGTTGCCGGTGCCATCATAGGCCAGGCTTACGTCATCGAAACGGACAAACGCTGCCGACATCACTCGGTCTCCGATAGCAGCATGCGCTCTTCTACCGGCGGCAGGTAGCGGGAATCGAACACTTGATCGGGCGACGGCAGCGTCGGCAAATCATAGGCATCAGCGACCAGTTGAATCGCCTGCATCAAGCGCTCGTCATCCACGCCGCCTACGCCAAACTCGCGGGCATCCGGGGTGTCCACCACGCTCTCCAGCGCCAGTTTCAAACGGCGGGTCTCCATCTCCACATCGATCAAGCCATCGCGGTTTTTCACGTACTCGATGGCGGCGTCTGGGTCGGCCAGCGTTTCTCCTAGCGCACGGTTAAAAGCACGCAAAAATCCCTGAACCGCCTCGGGATTGTCTTGGGCAAAGGCTTCGCTAGCCAATATCGCGTTGCCGTAGAGCGGCACGCCATAGTCAGGGAACGGCATGATGGTCAGATCCTCTTCGCTCATTCCCCGCTCTTCCAGGTTCAGCAGGCTGGTGAAGTAGAACCCGGTGATGGCATCTACGTCGCCACGGGTCAGCAGGGTTTCCCGTAGCGTGGGGTCGACGTTTTGCCACTCCACGGCATCGGTTTCTAGCCCGTTGGCAGCCGCGAAAATGCCCCAGGCGCGGTAGCCGGTATCGAAGGCGGGCGCGGCAATGGTTTTGCCTGCAAGATCGGCGGGGCTTTCAATGCCGCTCTCTTTGCGGGCAAATACCGCCGCTGGCGTGCCGTCATAGACGATGTAGACCCCCTGGATGCCAGGGCCTTCGGGATTTTCGGCCAGGAACTCGATCAACGCGTTCAGGTCGCCAAAGCCCATTTCGTAGGCGCCTGACGCCACCCGATTCACCGCACCTGCCGAGCCGCTGCCGGAATCGATCTGCACGTCCAGGCCTTCTTCGGCGAAATAGCCCTTTTCAGCCGCCATCAAGAACGGTGCAGCGGGGCCTTCGAATCGCCAGTCGAGCTGGAAACGGATAGGGGTCATGTCTGCCAGAGCGCCCATCGGCAGCAGCGATAGCGCTAAGCCGCCTAGCGTGCTGGAGATCGTGCTGGAGATTGAGCGGGGTGAAGCAGAACCAGGGCGTTGTGTCATGGCTTGAGGCACCTTGTATACAATGATGCCCTGCCCGTTGCAGCAATACTGCCATTTTTCGATTTTTACTATTTTTTCATAGCGTTATAGGGCTGCCGATAGCGGAAGGCGCTCCGTAAACGTTCAAAATGGTGCAATCACTTTGCGGCACGCACCATTTTTAAACATTTCCGCTCTAATCGTTAGACTTTGGTCTAATTCATCGGTACACTGTGCTCAGTTTCCTGTCCTCGCGCCATTCATTGAATGGCGCTTTTTTTTGTCCTGAAAATTTGTCCTGAAAACGGGCGGCGACGACGGGTATCGCATCCAATGCTCCTGGGCCGTTAAGTCGGCTCACGCAGCGGTTTGTTAAACTCGTGGTTCTGCTTCCGCATTTCTCCCTGCCACTCCCATCCATAGGTGTTCATCATGAACCAACCTCCTCGACACGCCGAGGGGTCTTCGCGTTTCTCCCTCGGCGATCCTATCGTGCTGCTGCTCAGCATCGGCTTTATCGTGGCGTTTCTTGGGCTCTCGTTTTATGACATCGAACGAGTCGCCAGCTCGATTAGCGCAGGCTTCGCCTGGACGGCCCTCGTCCTGGGCAGCTATTTCCAACTCCTGCTGTTACTGACGTTTTTCATTGCGATGGGCGTGGCGTTGACGCCCGCGGCGAAAGCCAAGATCGGTAACCTCGATGCACCCGAAATGAGCACGTTCAAGTGGCTTTCGATCATTCTGTGTACCCTGCTAGCCGGTGGCGGCGTGTTTTTTGCCGCAGGCGAGCCGGTGTATCACTTCGTCGTGACACCGCCTGCGTTCGATACCGAACCGGGCACCGCCAACGCCGTTGCCGGTGCGTTGGGTCAATCGTTCATGCACTGGGGCTTCATGGCCTGGGCCGTGCTGGGCTCGCTCACCGCCGTGGTGCTGGCCCATGCGCACTACGTAAAAGGCCAGCCGCTTCAGCCGCGCACGCTGCTCTACCCGGTGTTGGGCGAGCGCTTGATGCGTGGCCCGCTGGGCAGCATCGTGGATGCCTGCTGTGTGATTGCTCTGGTGGCGGGCACGGTCGGCCCCATCGGCTTTTTGGCCACGCAGGTGAGCTTTGGCTTGCATGAGTTGTTTGGTCTGCCGGAGGGCTACACGGGCCAGCTCATCATCCTAGGCGTATTGGGCGTTATCTATGTGCTCTCTTCCATGAGCGGCGTCCACAAGGGCATTCAGCTGTTGAGCCGTTTCAACGTGCTGCTGGCGCTGGCCATCGGCGCCGTCATCATCGTATTCGGCCCCACGCTGTTTTTGGTCAATACCTATCTGTCCAGTATGGGGGCCTATATCAGCGAGTTTTTCACCATGGCGACGATGACCGCTGAAACCGCCCCGGCGTGGTGGATGCAGTGGTGGACGGTGTTCTTCTTTGCCTGGTTCATTGGCTATGCGCCGCTGATGGCGATCTTCGTGGCGCGCATTTCACGGGGCCGCAGCATTCGCGAGATGATCGTGGCCGTGGCGGTGCTCGCCCCGATTGCCACCACCGTGTGGTTTACGCTGCTGGGCGGTTCGGGCATCTATTACCAGCTCACCGGTGTGATCGACCTCAGCGAAGCGCTCAACAACTTCCAATTCGACGTGGCGACGCTCACGGTGGCCCAGGCGCTGCCCGGCGGCACCTGGATGGCGCTGGCGATTCTGCTGCTAACGACGATTTTCGTGGCCACTACCGGCGATTCGATGAGCTATGCCATTGCCGTCGTCGGTGCGGGACACGATGCCCCCAGTCCCTACATGCGCGCTTTCTGGGGCATTGCCATGGCGCTGATGGCGGCCGTGCTGCTGTACATGGGCGCAGGGCAAATCAGCGCGCTGCAGCAGTTCATCGTGATCACCGCGATCCCGGTGTCGCTGATACTGCTGCCTTCGTTATGGAACGGGCCGCAGGCGGCTTATGCCATGGCACGGGAACAGGGCATCATCGACGAACGCTGATCGGCGGCTCGTCGTTATAGCCCCTCCAGCAGCCGCAGAATCAGCTGTGGCTGCTGGTTGACCCGGGTCAGCATGGCGATACCCACCTGTTGTAGCAGTTGGGCACGAATCAGATTGGAGACTTCTTGCGCGTAGTCGGCGTCTTGGATACGCGACTGGGCGGCGGAGGTGGTGATGATGTTGGTATTGAGGCCGTCGATGACGCTCTCGAAACGGTTCTGTACCGCGCCAAAATAACTACGCTGACGATCGACCTGCTTCATGGCCTCATCCACGACATCCATCGGGTTGGGCGTGGCCGAGCCATCGTCCAATACGCTGAAACCGTCCATGCCCAAGGCCTGGCGCCCCATTCCCGAAAAGCGCACGCCAATCACATCTCCGGCGTTGGCGCCCACCTGAATGTTGAGGGTTTTATCGCTCTCGACCAGCCTGATGCCGTTAAAATTACTCTGCCCAGCGACGCGATCGATCTCCTCCAGGCGCTGGTCGATTTCCAACTGAATAGAGGCAAGATCGTCTGACGAATTGGTGCCATTGAGCGCCTGAACGCTCAACTCGCGAATACGCTGCAGGCTGTCGTTGATCAGGTTCAGCGAACCTTCGGCAGTTTGCACCATGGAAATTCCGTCATTGGTATTACGGATCGCCTGGTTCATGCCGCGGATCTGCGCGCCCATGCGATTAGCGATGGCCTGACCCGCAGGGTCGTCTTTGGCGCTATTGATACGCAGCCCAGACGACAGACGCTCCATGGAGGTCTGCATCGCTTGTTGGCTCGTACGCAAATGGTTCATTACCAGTAGCGACGTGATATTGGTCGCAAGGCTGATCACATAAGTGACCTCGACGGTAAGCGCGAAGGCGCCGTTAGCATCGTTATCGGCCAATGGCCAAAAAACATGAGGCCTGCAGCATCGACGACACCTCACATGCTGGCGATGGCAGGGCTACGAGACGGGGCCTGCGCTTATGGAGCGCCCGCTGGCGCTCAATACCGCATCGACCGGGCCACGCACGTACTGATGCTTGAAGTAACCGTCGTCGACGATTTCACCGTCCCACGCCACGATGTCTAGATCCATGGTTCGAGGACCGGATTTGATCGGCCCGCGCACCCGTCCCAAGCGATCCTCGACCTCTTTCAGATAGGCTTTGAAGGCGTCCCGATCCAGCGCAGTGCGCACCACCAGCGCGGCATTGAGAAAATCGGGCTGATGTTGAAAGCCCACCGGCGACGTACGGACGGCGGACGAGCGGGCCACCAGCTCGCACTCGCTGCTCAAAATCTCCAGCGCTTGAGAAAAGTGGTGTTCGGGTTCGATATTGGACCCCACTGAGATCACGCACTCATGGTGCATGCTGCCGGTTGTTGCATGCGACGACGTTGATGACATAGCGACATTCCATAGATAAGCCGATGATGGTGTAACGAGGTCAAAACGCTTTCACACGGCCATGCACTCATCCAAAGGCCGATAGACGCAAGCAGGCTGCGTTTTCACAGAGTAGAACGTGGGTCATTTTGTTCAAGCTCTGTACAAGTTATTGACAAACGCTGCGCTCACGCAGAGAGTCTTCGTTATTGCTCCACCACCATTCACTTCCTATCGACAGCGAGGGATTCGTCATGCCGACACCTGCGGCACTCGTCACCGGCGGCGCCACACGGCTTGGTCGCCACTTTGCAGAAGCCTTGGCCGACAAAGGTTTCGATATTGCTCTGCACGTGAACAGCTCACGCGGGGAGGCTGAAGAGGTCGCCACGGTGATTCGCGGCAAAGGGAGGGAGTGCGAGATACTACCCTGTAACTTTCTGAGCGACTCGCTGGAGAGCCTGATACAACAGGCGGTAACACGCTTCCCCGGCTTGAACGTGCTGCTCAATAGCGCCTCGGCCTACGAGCCCGCGCCCATCGCAAAGACCGAGCTGGCAATGCTGGAGACCCAATTTCGGGTCAATATGTTCACCCCGCTGCTTCTCACACGCCATTTTGCCGATGCGGTAGCGCAGGGCCAGGTGATCAACATCATCGATAACAAGGTGGCCTATCACCAGTACCCGTATGCGGCCTACTTGCTCTCCAAAAAGAGTTTGGCCGAGATGACGCGGATGGCCGCGCTGGAGTTTGCTCCACGCCTGCGCATCAACGGTATTGCGCCGGGAGTGGTGTTACCCGCCTCTCAACGCACCAGCGACTATATCCAGTGGCGCATCGACGGGATTCCGGTGGATCACCAGGGCGATCCAGCCCACCTTGTACAAGCCTTGCACTATCTACTGGACAACGCCTTCGTCGCCGGACAAATCCTGTTCGTGGACGGCGGCGAGTCGATCAACCTCGAAGGTCGCCACTCCGAGAACTATCATCCCAAAAACCATCACTCCAAAAACCAACCCGGCGACCGCTGACCCAACGCAAAGAGGCCGCCCGGAGGCGGCCTCTCGTAGGTCACGATATCAATGCTTAGGTCTCATCGACATCGTCATGATCCGGCTTGTGATGCTCCGGGTTATGCTGTAGTGCGTCTTCGCTGCGCTCTGACAAGGGCGCCGTTTCGGTCCGTTTTTTCTCGGCTTTCGCCTCCAAAATACGCACGTTGGCGGGCGGCGTCTTGCCCCCTTTGGTTTCGCCAAAGTAGAGCGTGGTATGCGGGAACGGAATCTCGATGCCCGCGGCGTCGAAGCGCAGCTTGACCAAACGATTGTAAGCGCGGCCCACGGCCCACTGATCGCCTGGCGTGGTCTTGATCACGACACGGATATTGACCGAGCTGTCGGCCAGCGCGGTGACACCCGCCACGGTCATGTCCGCCAACAGTTTATGACCATGCTCTTCGCTGGCTTTAAGATCTTCGAAGGCTAGCTGTAGCTGCTCGATCGCCTCGTCGATACTTTCGTTGTAACCAATGCCGTACTCGCCCACATGGTTGCCGTACTCACGCATGTAGTTGGAGACGGTATCGACGCTGGAGAACGGTACGATATGGTAGGTACCGGACAGGTCACGAATGCCCACCGAGCGGATACTCAAACGCTCGGCCGTGCCGGTCACGCCGCCCACGGTGACCACGTCGCCGGTGTTCATGGCGTTCTCTACCTGAATGAACACCCCGGTGATCACATCCTGCACCAGCTTCTGCGCACCAAAACCAATCGCCAGACCCAGCACACCGGCACCGGCAATCAGCGGCCCGATGTTGATGCCGATTTCCGACAGCACGATCATGCCGGTGATGGTCACCATGGCAATTGCCAGCGCGTTACGGAATAAACTCAGCAGCGTTTTGGCGCGAGCCGACGGCTCACCATGTCCGGTTTCCGGGTTGAGCTTGTGCTCGATCAGGCTCGCCAGCCCCAGCCAGACACCGAGAGCCACGATCAGAATGACGGCCACGCTGATCAGGTTACCCACTAGGTTGGCGCCACGCTCGGAAGCATACCAAGCGGCGAGGTTAAAGGCTCCCCAGGCGTCCAGCACGACCATGATTACCGCGACGACGATCACCGTGCGCAGCACGCGCAGCGCGTTGGGCACGTAGCTATTCAAACGCACTTCCAAAAGCGGCAGTTTGCGGCGCAGATCGTCGGAGAGCTGGATACGACGGCCAATGGTTTGCGTCAGAAACGCAGAGAGCAGCAGGCCTACGACCACGGCCCCCAAGGTTTTTAGTGTCGCGTAAAGTACGAAGGGCAGCGCATCGCCTGGACGGGTCAGGGTCAGCACGAACACCATCAGGAAGTAGATCAATGCAAACAGGTGCCACGTCCGGGCAAACAGCTGCAGCGACACACGGCTCGCCGTCAGCGTCGAGCGCGCGCTCATTTGATTTAGATTATCGCGCAGGCGCACGCGGTTTTTGAGCACCACGCCCACCGCATAGATAAACGCCAGCAGCATGATCAGCGTGCCGACCGCTTGTCCCAGGGTGGCGGCCACATAGAAGTTGACCAGCGGCACGACGACCATCAGGCCGTACCCCACCATGCCAATCAGGCGCGCCAGCCAGCGGTTCCAATACGAGGCTTCTTGAGCTGAAATCGGTAATAAGCGAAGACCCTCGTAACGCGAGGAGAAGAGCATTCGTACACCGGCTTTGAGCAGTTCGATGATCAAGAAGGCATTTAAAAAGAGCGACGCGCGGGTAGAGAGTTCACCGGTCTCTCCCACGGCAAAGGTGGCCACCAAGTTACCGCCAACGTACGCCAGGGCGATCAAAAGAATATCGACGACCGCGGCGACCGCGACACACAGCACTAAACGTAGCACCGGCGTCAGTCCCGTGCCCTGCTGTGACCAGCCGCTGATTTTGGTGAACAATGATTTTGCCAACCGGCGGAACACCATAAAAATGGCGAAGGTCGCCACGATCACGATGCCCAGGTTGATGGCTGCGCTCATGAAGGCCGCCATATCGAAGCTGCTGCCCGTGCCTTGGCCGGTGAACATATTGCCGACGATCGCCGCAGCCTGCTCGATCTGACCGCCCACATCACCTACTACACGGCTGGTCAACTCTGCCAACTGGCGGGGTAGTGAGACGTCCTCGGGCGCTACGTTGCCCCCCGCGGCAGCGGCTTCCGGCGACAGCTCGGCCGCAACGCCAGCAGGCAACTCAGACGCTTGATTACGCAGCAGTTCAATGAGCTCCTGGCGGGCCTGCTCGTCTTCCAGCAGGTCGGCCAGCGCCGCATAAGAGGGCTGCTCTTCAGCGACGGACGCATCGCTCTCGGCGCTTAACGTGGTTTGCGCCATGGCTGGCCCGGCCAGCATGGCGAACAGCGCCAGCATCCAGACGCTGAGCCAGGGGAGTAAACGTAGTGACGTCACACCATAACCTCCTTTTGGGTGAGTATTTGCCATCCTGCCCTCGTTAAAATTCAACCTAAGAATGTTAAACACAGGATAGTGCATCCAATGGAAATGCAAGCTTTGTATAACGCTCGATCCAAAGTGACTAGCGTAACATGACTCGAAGAAAGAGACGTTAACGCGACTGTTTTTTGCGCGCCATATAAGACAAGGTAACCTTCAGTGGCAGTAAGGGGCTAACCACTGCTGAGCCATGGTGATCAACAGAGCGTAACGCGCCCCTTTGGCCAATACGATCCACAACATCGCCCGCCACCAAGCAAGGCGCATCACCCCTGCCAGCACGGTGAGCGGATCGCCAATCACGGGTAACCAAGACAGCAGCAGGCTCGCCTCACCAAAGCGGTGATACCAGCGCTCGGCGCGGGCCAGCCCCTCAGGCGACGCCGGAAACCAGCGGCGATCTTGAAACTGACGAGCGTAGCGGCCCAGGGCCACATTGATCAAACTGCCCAGCGTGTTACCCACGGTAGCCACAGCCCACAACGCCAGCGCAGGCTCGCCCACACACCATAGCCGCGCCAGCCACACTTCCGAGCCACCGGGTAGCAGCGTGGCGCTCGCCAGCGCCACCCAAAACAGGCTGAACACGTTACGCGTCCTCTCTCGCTCAGCGGGGCAACTGCCCCCCCAGCTGTTGCGTGATCTCTGACGCGACCTGGCGCACTAGCGCACCGAGCACGAGCAGGCGCTCTTCGGGGATACGCGCCATGGGGCCCGAGACAGAGATGGCGGCCAGCGGCGTGGCGTGCTCATCGAAGATGCAGGCCGCCACACAGTGCAGGCCAATGGCGTGCTCTTCTCGATCACAGGCAAAGCCCTGGGCACGAATGTCGGCCATTTCTGTCTGCAGCGAGTCCGTTCGGTAGAGGGTGTTCTCCGTGACGCGTGCCAGCTCATAGCCGCCTTCCAGCAGTGCACTACGCTCCTCTTCGCTCGTCCACGCTAGCAGCGCCTTGCCCACGCCGGAGGCGTGCAGTGGGGCGCGGGAGCCCAAGCGCGTAATCATGCGCATCATCTGCGGAGACTCGTTTTGAGCAAGAAAGACCGCCGTGGCCCCGTCGCGAATACCTAGATTGGCCGTCTCACCGGTCTCCGCGGTGAGGCGGCGTAAAAAGGGGCGACTTTTAGCCACCACGTCGCGGGCCTCTAGAAAACTGTTACCAATACGGAAGGTTTTGACATCGATACGCCACAGGCCCTGGTCACTCTCCTGGGTCACGAAGCCCTGGCCTTGTAGCGCTTGCAGCAGGCGATGGGTGGTCGAAGGGGCCAAGTCGGCCATCTCCGCCAGCTCCGAGAGTGCAAGGCCCAGCGGGCTAGCGGATAGGTATTCGAGCAGCGTGAGGCCACGCACCAACGATTGGCTATGCCCTCCGCTCGCTTTCGTGGCTCCCGCCGGACGTCCGACTGATCTGCGCTTGGCTTCACTCACCTGACTACTCTCCTGACGGCGCTCAATACGTAAAAAGCCAGCAGGATAACGCGCCGCAGGGGGCGCTGTCGCGTTTACGGAAACAAATTCCACCAATGGCTAGCAGCGTGTACTAGCGATGCTGCCAGCGAGGCGCGCGCTTTTCGATAAACGCATCGATGCCTTCTGCCACATCCTCGGCCAGCATGTTGCACGCCATGGTGTCGCCCGCAAAGGCATAGGCCTCTTCCAGCGGCATAGCGAGCTGGCGGGCAAACATCGCTTTGCCGGTACGCACCGCCACCGCGCTTTTACCACCAATGCTGGCCGTTAGCGACGCCACGGCACTGTCTAGCTCGCCCTCTTCGGCAACACGATTGATCAGCCCCCACTCGGCGGCGGTGTCGGCGCTAATGAAGTCACCGGTCAATAGCATCTCCATGGCGCGTTTACGGGGAACATTACGCGAGAGCGCTACGGCGGGCGTCGAGCAAAACAGGCCCACGTTAATGCCGGAGACGGCAAAGCGGGCGCTGCTGGCGGCCACGGCCAAGTCGCAGCTGGCGACGAGCTGGCAGCCGGCGGCGGTCGCGATGCCCTGTACTTTGGCAATCACAGGGACAGGACAATGAACAATGCTTTGCATCACCTGGCCACAGCGCGCGAAGAGCGCTTGGTAGTATGCTTCGTCGGGGTTCGCGCGCATCTGCTTCAGATCGTGGCCTGCACAAAACGCCTTGCCGTTGGCCGCTAGCACCACACAGCGCACCCGATCGTCTTGGGCAATGTCATCCAGCGCCGTTTGCAGCGCGTCCAGCATCGCCTCTGAGAGCGCATTGAAGCGCTCGGGCTGGTTGAGCGTGAGGGTGACGACGCCCTCCTGCGCGGTGCGCATTAGGCAGTCGTTGGATGGGGATGCATGAGTGGGCGACATGGCAGGCTCCTGGGCAGATGTGGCTACCCAGTCTAGCGCTTGCTGGGGCCGCCGAGGGCGCGCTACGACCAAAGTGGCCTCCCGGTCAGCGGCAGGCCACCTCTGGGTTACGCCTTCTCGCGGGCGTCCTGGCGAGGGTTGTAACCCAGCGGGTGAGGTTCGCCGCGCGCTTTGGCCAGCTCGATCTGACGCTGACGCTCGCGGGCGGCGGCGCGGGTTTTCTCGGGCAGCGAGTCGATGCAGTGGGGACAGCTGATGCCTGGCTCGTAGGCCGACGACTGCATATCCTCCTGGGAGATCGGCATCCGGCAGGCGTGGCACTGCTCGTGCTCGCCTTCGCTAAGATCGTGACGCACGGTGACTCGGTTATCGAACACGAAGCACTCGCCCCGCCACAGCGACTGCTCTTCCGGTACTTTTTCCAGATAGTTCAACACGCCGCCTTTCAGGTGGTAGACCTCTTCGAAGCCCTCTTTCAGCATAAAGCTGGAGGCTTTTTCGCAGCGGATACCGCCGGTGCAGAACATGGCGACTTTTTTATGCTGTTCCGGATTGTAGTGCTCGCGGACATACTCCGGGAACTCGCGGAAGGTGGTGGTTTTTGGGTCGATCGCCCCCTCGAAGCTGCCAATCGACACTTCGTAGTCGTTGCGCGTATCGATGACCAGTACGTCCGGGTCGGAAATAATAGCGTTCCAGTGCTCTGGCTCGACATAGGTGCCCACGGTGTCGTTCGGGTCGATACCCGGCACGCCCAGCGTCACGATCTCTTTTTTGAGCTTTACTTTGGTGCGATAGAACGGCGGCTCGTCACAAAACGACTCTTTGTGGTCGATATCGGCCAGGCGCGGGTCGGCGGTCAGCCAGGCCAGCAGGGCGTCGATGCCCTCGCGGCTCCCAGCCACGGTGCCGTTGATGCCCTCTTTGGCGAGCAGCAGCGTGCCTTTTACGTCGTTATCGACCATCGTTTGACGCAGCGGCTCGCGCAGCGCTTCGAAATCGTTCAGAGTAACAAATTTGTACAGCGCCGCCACCACGATGGGCGGCGTTGGGGTCGGGGTCGTCATGGCGTGCTCCTGGTAGTCGCCCTCGCAAAGGGCGGACCGGGTTAAATGAACGCGCGTATGATAGCAAAAAGTGCGCCTTCGGCGCATCTCGGCGAGGCTGACCCAGATCAAAGACGTGTCAATCGTCGATTATTTCGACGCCATCATTGAGAAAGCTTCATCCCACGACGCACACACTCGGTCGTATAGTAGACGGCAACTCGACTCCGTCATTGAGGTGCTTTCATGAAGATTCGTCGTTCCAACGAGCGGGGCTACGCGGACCACGGCTGGCTGCGCTCCTACCACACCTTCTCCTTCGCCAACTATATGGATCCCAACCATATGGGCTTCCGTGCGCTGCGGGTGATCAACGAAGATCGCGTCGCACCCGGCCACGGCTTTGGTGCCCACCCCCACCGGGATATGGAGATCATTTCCTACGTGCTCGAAGGCGAGATGGAGCACAAAGACAACATGGGCAATGGCGAAGTCATGCGCCCTGGCGACGTGCAGCGCATGTCGGCGGGTACCGGCGTCCTGCACAGCGAGTTCAACCACTCCCAGGAAAACGGCCTTCACTTTTTGCAAATCTGGATCGAAACCGCCCAGCGTGGCATTCGGCCCAGCTACGAACAGAAGCACTTCCCCAGCGCCGAGCGGCAGGGCCAGTGGCGTTTGGTCCTCTCCCCCGATGGCCGTGATGGCTCGGTGAGCGTGAACCAAGACGTCAACCTTTACGCCAGCCTGCTAAGCGCCGGGGACCACCTCACGACACCGCCCTCACGCTACGCATGGCTACATGTGGTGAAAGGGACCATCGAGGTGAACGGCGAACGGCTCACCACCGGCGATGCCGCTGCGTTTACGCCGGATGAGCACGTCGAGCTCACCAGCAGCGACGCCAGCGAAGTGCTGCTGTTCGATCTAGCCTGATAACGTCTTGTTAGGTCATTGATGAAACGCAAAACGGCCCCTGCGGGGCCGTTTTGGTGACAAGCGCTAACTCACTATTTACTTAGCTATTTTGCTTGCTTAGCTATTTTGCGCCGAGTAGAGCACACGAATCTTCAGCGTGTGTTCCACTTCCTTCAGCGCTTCCAGCGCCTGCGGGCCGTAGGCTTTATCGACATCGATGACCACGTAGCCGACCTTATCGTTGGTCTGCAGATACTGGCCCGAAATATTGATGCCGTTTTCCGACAACACGCGGTTGATCTGAGAAAGCACGCCGGGCACGTTGTCGTGAATGTGCAGCAGACGGTGCTTGTCCGGATGGGCGGGCAACGCCACTTCGGGGAAGTTGACCGAGGTGACCGTGGTACCGTTGTCCGAGTAAGTGATGAGCTTCTCGGAGACTTCGATACCGATATTCTCCTGAGCCTCCAACGTCGAACCACCGATGTGTGGCGTCAGAATCACGTTGTGCAGGCCACGCAGCGGGCTTTGGAACTCTTCGTCGTTGCCCTTCGGCTCGACTGGGAAGACATCGATGGCCGCGCCATTGAGTTTTCCCGCTTTGATCGCCTCGGCAAGCGGCTCGATCTCAACTACGCTGCCGCGGGCGGCGTTGATCAGAATCGCTCCGTCCTTCATGGCCGCGATCTCTTTGGCACCGATCATCCAGCGGGTCGAGGCCAAGTCCGGCACGTGCAAGCTGACCACGTCAGCGCGGCCGAGTAGCTCTTCCAGGCTGCCTACCTGATTAGCGTTCCCCATACCCAACTTGGTAATCACGTCGTAGTAAATGACGTTGAAGCCCAAGGATTCGGCCAATACGGAGAGCTGCGCGCCAATGCTGCCATACCCCACGATACCGAGGGTTTTGCCACGCGCCTCGTGGGAGTTTTTCGCCGATTTCAACCAGCCCCCCTGGTGAGCACGGGCATTCTTTTCGGGGATACCGCGCAGCAGCATGATCGCTTCGGCCAGCACCAGCTCAGCCACCGAGCGTGTGTTGGAGTACGGCGCGTTGAAGACCGCGATACCGCGCTTGAGCGCCGCATCCAGGTCGACCTGGTTGGTACCGATACAGAAACAGCCCACACTCACCAGCTTCTCGGCCGCCTCGAACACGCGCTCAGTCAACTGCGTGCGGGAGCGGATACCGATGAAGTGAACATCGCGAATCTTCTCGATCAGCGCCTCTTCATCCAGCGAGGTCGGCAGAAGCTCGATGTTCTCGTAACCGGCGTTGTGAAAATTGTCCACCGCGCTTTGGTGGACGCCCTCGAGTAGCAGGATCTTGATCTTGCTCTTTTCCAGGGACGTTTTGGCCATGGCTGAATCAACCTCTATGGTCGGCGGCATGCGCCGTGTATCGGTTCACGGGAGGCGCATATGGTAGCACAGCCGCTGGCGCTCTCGGCGGCCTGGTGTGATGAAAAGTGTGCGCTTTCAAGATGAACGCAGCGCAAGTCGATCAATCAACCCATGGTGAGGGCAGACGCCGCCCCCTCGCCTCGGTGTATACTGTGCGTTTATTTGACAGCACGCAGCCACACTCGTCGCCCTGGCGGACACTAGGGCGCCCGGAAAACGGTAGGCACTGCCCGATGAGCGACACGACACCCCCACACGATTTTGCCGCAACGGTGGCCCAACTCGAGACCATTGTGGAACGCCTGGAGTCCGGCGAACTCTCATTGGAAGATGCGCTGACCGCCTTCGAGCAAGGCGTACGACTCACCCGCGACGCCCAGCAGCGGCTCGACAGCGCCGAGCTGAAGGTCCGGGCGCTGAGCGAAGATGCCGACGGCAAACTCGACGTCGCTCCCTTTGCCAGCACCTCGGAAGCAGGCGATGACAGCGAGGAGACGCCGCCATGGTAACGGCTCAAGCTTCCCGGCTTACCACGCTGCGCCACGCCAGCAGCCGCCGTGTCGACGCGACGCTTGCCGCTCTGTTCGACGCTCGCCCCGCCGTCGATGCGCGCCTGGAAGCCGCCATGCGCCACGGCCTGCTGGTCGGTGGTAAGCGCCTACGTCCACTGCTGGTCTATTTAGCGGGCCAAGCCCTCGGGGCGAGCGACGACGACCTTGACGCGCCAGCGGCCGCCATCGAACTGATTCACGCCTACTCGCTGATTCACGACGACCTGCCTGCCATGGACGATGACGACTTGCGGCGCGGTCAGCCCACGGTGCACAAAGCCTTTGATGAGGCCACCGCCATTTTGGCGGGCGATGCCCTGCAAGCGCTGGCATTCGAAGTGCTCGCGAGTCGCCCATCTCCTCGCCTGAGCCAACTAGTCACTACCCTGGCAGTCGCCTCGGGCCGTGACGGTATGGTGGCGGGGCAAGCGCTGGATCTGGCCGCCGTGGGCGGCCACCCGGATGCCGAGGCCATGGCCCACATGCATGCCCATAAAACCGGCGCGCTGATCGTCGCTGCCGTCCGGCTAGGGGGGCTCGTCGCCGTGGATGACCACGATCCGCGCCTGGCGGCGCTGATTCGCTACGCCCGCGCCATTGGGCTAGCCTTCCAGATTCATGACGACATCCTGGATGTGACGGGTGACACCGCCACGCTGGGCAAAATGTCCGGCGCTGACGCTGCCCGCGCCAAACCTACTTATCCCAGCTTGCTGGGTCTGGAAGGGGCGCAGCGTAAAGCGAACACGCTTATTGACGAGGCCATTGCCGCCCTCGCCCCGCTAGGCGAGCAGGCCGCACCCCTGGCCGACCTTGCCCACTATATGATCGAGCGCGACCACTAACGATGCCTATGAAGCTGTTCGACGAGATACCCCGCGAGCGCCCGGCGACGCCACTGCTCGACTCCTTTGACCACCCCGCCGCGCTGCGGGCCATGAACGCCAAGCAGCTCGCCCAGCTCGCCGACGAGCTGCGTGCCTACTTGCTCTACAGTGTCGGCGTTACCGGCGGCCACTTTGGTGCCGGGCTAGGCGTTGTCGAGCTCAGCGTCGCGCTGCATCACGCCTTTCACACACCGAAAGACCGCTTGGTATGGGACGTGGGCCATCAGGCCTACCCGCATAAAATCCTCACTGGGCGGCGCGATGCCATGCTCAGCATTCGCCAGCACGGCGGCTTGGCGGCATTTCCACGTCGAGCCGAGTCCGAGTACGACACCTTTGGCGTGGGCCACTCCAGCACCTCGATTTCTGCCGCGCTAGGCATGGCTCTGGCCGCCCAAGCGCAGCGAGACCCGCGCAAGGTATGCGCCATCATTGGCGACGGCGCGCTGACCGCGGGAATGGCGTTCGAAGCGCTGGCTCACGCAGGCCACGTCAATGCCAATCTGTTGGTCGTGCTCAATGACAACGAAATGTCGATTTCCGAAAACGTCGGCGGCATTGCCACCTACCTTGCTCGGGTGCTCTCCAGCAAGCCCTACCTCAAAATGCGCGAAGAGGGCAAAAAGGTGCTCTCGCACCTGCCCGGCGCGCTGGAGCTTGCCAAACGTACCGAAGAGCACATGAAAGGCATGGTCAGTCCCGCCACGCTATTCGAAGAGATGGGCTTTCACTATGTCGGCCCCATCGACGGTCACGACTTGGAAGCGCTGACCCAAACGCTGCGTAACCTGCGCGACCAGAAAGGGCCGCAGTTTCTGCATATCAAAACGGTCAAAGGGAAAGGTTTCCTGCCCGCCGAAGCGGACCAGATTGGCTACCATGCGATCACGAAGCTGGAAAAAACCAGCGCAACCGTGAGCGCCCCGCTGGTGAGCAAACCGGCCAGCCCCAGCGCGCCGAAGAACGCCCCCAAGAAAAAGTACTGCAACGTGTTCGGCGACTGGCTGTGCGATATGGCCGCCGCCGACCCACGCCTGATGGGCATTACACCTGCCATGGGTGAGGGCTCGGACTTGATACGCTTCTCGCAAACGTATCCCCAGCGTTACTTTGACGTGGCGATCGCCGAGCAGCACGCGGTGACTCTCGCCGCAGGGATGGCCTGTGAAGGTATGAAACCGGTGGTGGCGATCTATTCCACCTTTCTGCAGCGCGGTTACGACCAGCTGATTCATGACGTGGCGGTGCAACATCTGGACGTGACGTTCGCTATCGACCGTGCAGGTCTCGTGGGCGAAGACGGCCCCACCCACCACGGCAGCATGGATCTTTCGTTTCTGCGCTGCGTGCCGGGCATGGTGATTCTGGCGCCTGCCGATGAAGCCGAATGCCGCGCCATGCTCAGCGCCGCCTACTACCATCCTGGACCAGCCGCCGTGCGCTACCCCCGCGGCACCGGTCCTGGGGCCGTCATTCCAGAGCACCTAGAGCCGCTGGCGATTGGCGAGGCCCAGGTGCGTCGCGAGAGCACCAGCGACGGCGTGCGCATCGCGCTGCTGGCCTTTGGCAGCGTGAACAGTGCCGCCGCCGACGTGGCTGAGAAGCTCAATGCCACCCATATCAACATGCGTTCCGTAAAGCCGCTGGACCGCGACGCGGTGCTTCACGCGGCGGACGAACATGAGCTGCTGGTCACCTTGGAAGAGAACGTCGTTGCGGGCGGTGCAGGCAGCGCAGTCAACGAGCTGCTCAACGCCGAAGGCGTTCAAGTGGAAGTCCTTAACCTAGGCCTGCCAGATGCCTTCGTAGAGCACGGCACGCCCGCCGAGCTACTGCGCGACTGTGGCCTGGACGCGGAAGGTATCGAGCGCGCCATTCGTGCCCGGCTGCCGTAACGTTCATGCGCACCCCACGTGAATATAAACTATCGAGATCTCTATGTTATTTCTAATCATTGTGTTTGGTTTGATTGGCCTCGCCATCGGGGGCCCCATTGGCCTCCTGGTGGGTGGGGGCCTAGGTTGGTGGCTGGGACGGCGCATTAGTCGTCGCTTGCACGCAGCTCGCATGCAGCTTCAAGAAGGCTTTTTGGAGTCGATCTTTTCGGTGATGGGCTGCCTGTGCCAAGCGGACGGCAAGGTTACCGAAGGCGAGCTCGGCGTGACCGAAAAGCTCTTCGATCAGATGCGTTTGCAGGGTGAACACCGCGCCAAAGCGCGCGCGGCCTTCGAGCGTGGCCGCGCCGATGATTTCGATCTGGAAGCGGAGCTGGCCAAGGTCAACCGCCTGACCCAGCGCCAGCCGGTACTTCGTCAAGTCTTTTTGCAGGTTCAATTGAGCGCCATTGCCGCCGATGGCGTGCTGCACCCTGCCGAGCACGAGATGATACTGCGTGTGGCTCGCGGCGTTGGCTGTAGCGATGCCGAGGTGCAGCAAATCGAAGCCATGCTGCACGGTGCGGCGGCCAATTCTCAAGGCGCCAGCGAGGAGGCGTTGAAAGATGCCTACCGCGTGCTTGGGGTATCGGAAGATGCCAGCGACGCCGAGATCAAGAAAGCGTATCGTCGCCTGATGAGCCAAAACCATCCGGACAAACTGGCCGGCAAAGGGCTGCCGGAGAGCATGCGCGACGTCGCCCAGGCACGCACTAGCGAAATCGGCAACGCTTACGAACGTATCCGCGCAGCCCGCGGCCAATAGTCGGTCCGTGACAGACGGCAAGGGAGTCGCTACATTGAAAGCTTCACGGTACTGCCTGGAGCCGACGAATGATCTCGCTATACAGCTTTCCCAACTCCCGCTCTTTACGAGCCGCCTGGACGCTTGAAGAGCTGGGTCTGCCATACCAGTGCCACCACGTTGCGCTGGATAAAGGCGAAGGGCAAAGCACCGAGCATCTCGCCCGCCATCCGGATGGCAAAGTACCGGTACTGGAAGACGGGGAGCTAACGCTATTCGAGTCAGCCCCCATCTGCCGCTACCTCGCCGAGCGATATGGCGAGGGGCAACTGCTGCCACAGCACGAGACCGAACGCGCACAGGTCGACCAGTGGCTTAGTTTCATCGTTACCGAGATCGAGCAGCCACTGTGGCTGCAAGCCAAGCACAAATTCGCCCTGCCTCAAGACAAGCGCGTCCCTTCAGTGCTACCCACCGCCGCTTGGGAATTCCAGCGAGCCCTGCTCGCGCTCGAGCGCCGCTATCGTGGCCAGGAAAATCTGGTGGGCGATACCTTCACGTTGGCGGATCTGTTCTTAACGCACACGCTCACTTGGGCCACAAGCATGAAACATCGCTTGCCGGAGCCGCTGGTGGCCTATCGCGCCCGCCACGCCAATCGCCCAGCGCTTGCCCGCGCCGCCGAAAAAGAGCAAGCAGCGGCGCAAGCGAACCAATAATCACGCATGAGGCGCAGGAAGCCGGGGTGGCAACTGCGCCTGACCCTCTTCGGCGCGGGCGGCACCCCAGGCACTCTTCAAGCCCCCCGGAAAACCACTTCGCTGGCTATAATCTGGGGTGATACCGCCTTGATAGGCATGGCGTTGGCTCAGCGCTTTGGCGCAGCCATAATCCACTATCGTCAGCACGCCTACGGCGGTGAGTGCCAAATAAAGGTTCTCTTTATGCGACGGGTGACGCTTCAAGGCAAACGTAAGCGCTGAAAAGTCGAGCACATCCCCCACCACGCGGCTCCATATCGCGCGGGTCGGATTATCAGACAGCGCGCCGATGCCGCTGACGACTCCGCGGGCACCGCACGCGCGTATTTTATTGTGCCGCTGCGGCATTCCCAGCGCTCGGCCTAGCCGACGCGGCGCCACTAACTGATACAACCCCATCCCTAGGCTTAACCACCCCAAACCTCTGGCCAGCTTGTCCGCTGGTGACATCGAGCGTGTTGATGAGCGGGAATGGCGTTTCATCGGTGTGTTCATGCACTCCTCCCTGGGTAGCATCACGGTTTCAGTATGACTTTGACGCAGCCATCCTGTTTATCTCGAAAGGTTTGATACATTTCAGGCCCCTGGGCCAAATCCACCGCGTGGGTAATCACAAACGAAGGATCGATTTGTCCCTCGTCGATACGCCGTAACAGATCGTCCGTCCAGCGGTTGACGTGGGTTTGCCCGGTGCGCACGGTGAGGCCTTTGTTCATCAGTGCCCCCATAGGAATTTTATCGACCAACCCGCCATACACCCCGGGAATGGATAGAATACCGGCCGGACGGCAGACGTAGATCATTTCACGTAACACGTGAGCGCGGTCGGTTTCTAACCACATGGCCTGCTTTACCCGGTCGTAGACCGAGTCCAGCGAGCGCGTGGCGTGGGCTTCTAGCCCCACCGCGTCGATGCACTTTTCAGGCCCTTTACCGTGAGTCAGCTCCTGCAATCGGCCGAGTACGCTCTCGTGGGCAAAATTGAGCGGAATCGCACCGCCGGCAGCAGCCATCGAGAGTCGCTCGGGCACGTTATCAATGACCACGACCTGCTTGGCGCCCAACAGTACCGCACTGCGAACGCAGAACTGACCAACCGGGCCTGCGCCCCAGATCACGACGGTATCGGTGGGCTGAATGTCACACTGCACGGCGGCCTGCCAGCCGGTGGGAAAGATATCGCCTAGAAACAGCACCTGCTCATCGGTGAGCGTATCGGGCACTTTAATGTGGGTGGTATCGGCGAAGGGCACCCGCACAAACTCGGCTTGGCCGCCTGCATAGCCGCCAGTGAGTTGAGAGTAGCCAAATAGTCCAGCACCGCCATGGCCAAAGACTTTATCTGCCAGAGACTTGTTACGATTGGAGCGTTCGCAAACCGAGTAGTTACCGCGCTGACACTGCTCGCATTCGCCACAAAAAATGGTGAAAGGCACCACCACCCGGTCGCCTACCTTGAGGTTTTTCGTCTCGCTGCCCACCTCCATCACCTCGCCCATGAACTCGTGGCCGAGGACATCGCCACAGGACATACCGGGCATATAATGGTCGTAAAGGTGCAAATCAGAGCCGCAGATGGCGCAGCTACTCACATTGATAATGGCGTCGCGGGGATGTTCGATTGCGGGGTCGGGCACGGTGTCGTAACGAACATCGTTCTTACCGTGCCAGCACAATGCTTTCATGACGGCTTCTCCTGACTAAGGTGCATATAGCGTCCTGCTACGTATCACCATAGCTCAGACACCCAACAACCAAAGTTAAGAAAAGCAGGTTATTGCACGTTCGAAGAAAAACGCGCTTTTAACGGGCAACTTAGATTAAAAACGCGATCAATAAAGGTTAGCTACTTAGCCTTTGCGCTCGATATCCACATCGCTGGCTTGGGTAAAGTCGTCCAGCGCCATCATATGGCCAAGCTTTCCCGCCTTGGTGGAAAGATACTGCTCGTTGTGGGGATTCAAGCCAGTGGTGATCGACAGCCGCTCGACGACGTTTACCCCATCGCGACTCAACGCATCCACCTTACGAGGGTTGTTGGTCATCAGCTTAAGCGCGGTGATGCCCAAGTGGTCGAGCATCGGGACGCAGAGGTCGTAGCGGCGCATGTCGGCACCGAAACCGAGTTGCTCATTGGCCTCTACGGTATCGGCCCCCTGGTCTTGCAGATGATAGGCACGGATTTTATTGAGCAGCCCAATACCCCGCCCCTCCTGACGCAAGTAGAGCAGCACGCCGCGCCCCTCTTCGGCGATGCGCTTCAGCGCTTCTTGCAGCTGGTAGCCGCAGTCGCAGCGCATGGAAAACAGCGCATCGCCCGTCAAGCACTCGGAGTGTACGCGCCCTAGTACCGGCTCGCCGCCGCTCACATCGCCCAACGTCAAGGCGATGTGGTCCTTACCCGTGGCGTCGTCTTCGAAGCCATGCATAGTGAATGTGGCCCAGGGAGTGGGCAGCCGAGAGGCAGCAATGAAGCGAATGGTCACAGGTTTCCTCGCTGATTAACCAAACCAGTTAACCACACCAGTGTTGGCGAAGTGGGCGGACAGTTTATCAGGAAGCCGCGCGGGCCTCACGGTCTTCGCAGGGTACGACGATGTTGGCCACGGTTTGCGCCGCCATCCCCGGCGATCTTCACGTACAATTCCTATCTTCAGGTAGAATGACTCCCTTACAATGCGGGCAAATTTCTCAAGAGCAAGTGTTTATGACCACCACACCTTTGCAAAACGACCGTTTTCTTCGCGCGCTGGCTCGCCAGCCCGTTGACCGCACTCCGGTGTGGATGATGCGTCAAGCAGGACGCTACCTGCCGGAGTACCGCGCCAGCCGCGCCGACGCGGGTAGTTTCATGGACCTGTGCCGCAATCATGACCTGGCTTGCGAAGTCACCCTTCAGCCGCTGGAGCGCTACCCGCTCGACGCCGCGATTCTGTTCTCGGACATTTTGACCATCCCCGACGCCATGGGGCTGGGCCTCTACTTCGAAACCGGCGAAGGCCCCAAATTCAAGAAGACCGTGCGCACGCCGGAAGAAGTAGCGGCACTGACCGTGCCGAACGCCGAGCGCGATTTGGACTACGTGATGCGCGCGGTGTCCACTATCCGCCGCGAGCTGAATGGCCGCATGCCGCTGATCGGCTTCTCCGGCAGCCCTTGGACGCTGGCGACGTATATGGTCGAGGGCGGCTCCAGCAAGGATTTCCGTCATCTGAAAACCATGCTGTACGACACGCCGGACACCATGCACCAGCTACTGGATACCCTGGCGCAGGCGGTCACCGACTATCTGAATGCGCAGATTCGTGCGGGCGCTCAGGCCGTACAGATTTTCGACACCTGGGGTGGCGCGCTCTCCACGCCGGCGTATCTAGAGTTCTCGCTGCGCTATATGGAGCAGATCGTCTCCGGGTTGATCCGCGAGCATGACGGCCGCCACGTGCCGGTGATCCTGTTCACCAAAAACGGCGGACAGTGGTTGGAGCATATCGCCTGTGCCGGTGCCGATGCCCTAGGCATCGACTGGTCGACCGAGCTATCCGATGCTCGTGCACGCGTGGGCCATAAAGTCGCCCTGCAGGGCAACCTGGACCCCAACGTGCTGTTTGCCCGCCCCTCGGCCATTCGCGCCGAAGTGGCACGCGTGCTGGAAAGTTACGGCCACGGTCCGGGTCATGTATTCAACTTGGGCCACGGCATCAGCCAGTTCACCAACCCCGATCACGTCACCGCCTTCATGGAGGCGCTGCACGACCTAAGCCCGCAGTACCATCAGGGCATTCCGACCCAAACGAACGATCAATGCCCAGGAGCCAAGTAATGAGCGACCTACGCGACGACCAGTGGTTTACCGAAGTCTTCGATAGCCATGGCAGCGCTTTCTCGCTGAAAGTCACCGAAAAACTGCTGGATGTACAGAGCCCCTACCAACACCTGGAAGTCTACGCCACGGAGACCTACGGCCACCTGATGGTGCTGGATGGCTGCGTGATGCTGACCGATCGCGATAATTTCCTGTATCACGAAATGATTGCCCACCCGGCGCTGTTCACCCATCAAGACCCCAAGCGGGTGGTGATCATTGGCGGCGGCGACTGCGGCACCTTGAAAGAAGTGTTGCGCCATCCGGGCGTCGAGAAGGTCACCCAGATCGATATTGATGAAGAAGTGACCAAGGCGGCTGAGCGCTTTTTCCCGTCGCTGGTGGAAGCCAACGGCGACCCCCGCGCCGAGCTGCTGTTTGCCGACGGCGTGAAGTGGGTCGACGACGCCGCCGACGAGAGCATCGACGTGCTGATCATCGACTCCACCGATCCGGTCGGCCCTGCCGAAGGCCTGTTCAAGACCGACTTCTTGAAACGCTGCCACCGTATTCTGAAAAGCGGCGGGGTGATGGTACAGCAGAGCGAATCGCCGCTTTATCATAGCGGTTCGATCATCCGCGAACTGCGCAACGACATGCGCGAAGCAGGCTTCGATAGCGTCGCCACGCTACCCTTCCCCCAACCGGTGTATCCCTCGGGTTGGTGGAGCGTGACGTTGGCCGGTAAAGCGACCAGCGTTGAAAGCTTCCGCGAAGAGGCTGCCGCCGATCATGAAATGCCGCTACAGTACTACACAGTAGATGCCCACCGGGGTGCCCTGGCGCTGCCGCCCTTTATGCGTAAAGCCTTCGCATAAGCGGGCAGCTACGCTAGGTATCTGGCCGGGCTCTGCCCGGCTTTTTTATGCGCCAATCATCGTGCGCGCCACGTTAAGGAATAACAAATGAACACCACGCGTTGGTTTGGATGGGGAGTCACCCTGTTAGCGCCCGCCCTATGGGTACCCACGGCCATGGCCGATACGCTACAAACGGTGCAAGAGCGCGACAGCGTGCGCTGCGGCGTCAACGCGGCTCAGCCCGGCTTTTCGTCCTTAGACGATAACGACGAGTATCGCGGTCTGGATACCGATGTGTGCCGTGCCGTGGCGGCCGCCGCGCTGGGTGATGCCAGCAAGGTCAACTTCGTGCCGTTGGATTCGGTGGAGCGCTTTGCCGCGTTGCAATCAGGTGAAGTAGATGTCCTTTCTCGCACCACCACCTGGACGTCTAGCCGCGACACCACACTGGGCATGCACTTTACCGGTGTGAGCTACTACGACGGCCAAGCCTTCATGGTGGCCAGCGACTTGGGCGTGCAGAGCGCGCAAGAGCTGGATGGCGCGGCGGTGTGTACGCAGTCGGGCACTACCAGCGAACTCAATCTTTCCGACTACTTCCGTATCAACGACATGACCTACGATGCGGTGGTGTTCGATTCACCCGAGCAGTCGATTGCGGGCTTCGAAGCAGGCCGCTGCGACGTCTTGAGTTCGGATGCCTCGCAGCTCTACGCCCAGCGCATTCAACTGGCCGATCCCAACATGGCCGTCGTCCTACCGGAAATCATCTCTAAAGAGCCGCTAGGCCCCGCCGTACGCCAAGGCGATGATCAGTGGTTCAACATCGTGAAGTGGTCACTGTTTGCCATGCTGAATGCCGAAGAGCTGGGCGTCAGCCAAGCCAACGTGGATGAGCAGCTAAGCTCAGAAAATCCCGATGTGATGCGCCTGCTTGGGCAAGACGGTGATTTTGGTGAGGCCATGGGCCTACAATCAGATTGGGCTTACCAAATCGTCAAACAGGTCGGTAACTATGCGGATATTTATGAACGCAACGTGGGCACCCACTCCGACTTCAACATTGCCCGTGGCCTGAATGCCCTGTGGAAAGATGGGGGCATTCAGTACGCGCCGCCCATTCGCTAGTGCGCTCGGTCACTCGCCAGCGGCTGCGCACCAAAAAGGCGCAGTGCGTAGCCGCTGGCGCACTTTTTTGCACCAAGACCTTCGTTAAATTCGCTGATTTTACGTTGAAAAGCGCTGAATTTGACGACATATCTTTTTTGGCACCTTCCTTGCTAGCTTTTAGTGATGCATCACCATGCATAACGACACTAAATCGAGGAAGGGGAACACAACATGATCAATAAGAAACACCTGGTACTTCTGGCCTCCGCAGGCGCCATCTCTCTTGCGGGCGTGGCGACCGCCCAAGCCGATACGCTGGAAGATACCCGCGAACGTGGTGCCGTACAGTGTGGCGTCAGCGACGGCCTGCCAGGTTTTTCCGCCCCGGACGATAACGGTAACTGGCAGGGCCTCGACGTTGACGTATGCCGTGCCGTGGCCGCTGCGGTACTGGGCGACGCCGATGCCGTCAACTACATCTCTTTGAACGCCGTCGAGCGTTTCACCGCGCTGCAGTCCGGCGAAGTGGACGTTCTGTCTCGTAACACCACCTGGACCACGACCCGCGACACTACCCTGGGTCTGAACTTCACCGGCGTTAACTTCTACGACGGCCAGGGCTTCATGGTCTCTCGCGACCTGGGTATCACCAGCGCGGCCGAGCTGGATGGCGCGGCGATTTGTATTCAATCAGGCACCACTACCGAGCTGAACCTGGCTGATTACTTCCGTGCCAACGGAATGGAGTTCGACCCCATCGTTTTCGATACCTCCGAGCAAACCGTAGGTGGCTTCCAGGCTGGCCGCTGTGACGTTCTGACGTCTGACACTTCTCAGCTGGCGGCCCTGCGCATTCAGCTCGACGACCCGTCGGGCGCGATGATTCTGCCCGACGTCATTTCCAAAGAGCCGCTGGGCCCGGTCGTACGTCAGGGGGACGATCTGTGGTTCAACATCGTGAAGTGGTCGCTGTTCGCCATGATCAACGGTGAAGAGTACGGCGTGACCAGCGAGAACGCAGAAGAGATGCTCAGCTCCGATAACCCGGACGTAGCGCGTCTACTCGGCCAGGACGGCAACTATGGTGAAGGCATGGGTCTTGACGCCGACTGGGCCTATAACATCCTGAGCCAAGTGGGTAACTACGGTGAAAGCTTCGAGCGCAACGTAGGTATGGGTTCACCGCTGGAAATCGAACGCGGTGTCAACGCCCTGTGGAACCAAGGCGGCTTCCAGTACGCACCGCCGATTCGCTAAGCGTCTCGCTTGACCCCGGCCCGCCACCCTTTTTGGTCATGGCGGGCCATTTGATTGACCTTCCGTATCGCGGAGACGCCACCCATGTCCGTAAGACCTAACGCTCGCCCCGTTGGCCAAAAGCCACCGTTCTGGCGAGACCGCGCCAAACGTGCGCTCATCTTTCAATGTCTGCTGATTGCCGCTGTCATCGCTTTTCTGTTCTATATCGTCGGCAACGTGCAAGACAACCTCTCCTCACGGGGTATCACCACAGGTTTTGGCTTCCTGAGTAATACCGCCGGTTTTGGGATCGTTCAGAGTCTGATCGACTACTCTTCCCAAAGCACCTATGGCCGCACCTTCTTCGTTGGCCTGCTGAATACGCTGCTGGTGGGTGGGTTGGGCGTTATTGCCGCCACCATCATTGGCTTTATCGTCGGTATCGCTCGTCTATCGCCCAACTGGCTGATCGCCAAGCTAGCCGCCGCGTATATCGAAACCTTTCGTAACATTCCGCTGCTGCTGCAGATTTTCTTTTGGTACTTTGCCGTGCTGCGGGCGCTCCCCAGCGCTCGAGAAAGCCTCGCGTTCGGCGAGGCCGTGTTTCTTAACGTACGCGGGCTTTATCTACCTGAGCCGCTGTTCGAATCGGGCTTCGGGCTGATTCCTGTCACCTTCGTGATCGCCATCGCGGCCAGTATTGCGCTGGTGATATGGGCAAAACGCCGTCAGGAAGCCACGGGGCAGCGAATTCCCGCTTACTGGATCTCCTTTGTACTGATCTTTGGGCTGCCCCTGTTGGTCATGTTGGCCACTGGCGTACCCATTACTTGGGAAATGCCCGAGCTGCGTGGCTTCAACTTCCGCGGCGGCATCACGGTGATTCCTGAGTTTCTGGCGCTGTGGTTCGCACTCTCGATCTACACGGCGTCGTTCATTGCCGAGATCGTGCGCTCCGGTATTCAGGCCATTTCACATGGCCAAACCGAAGCGGCGCAGGCACTGAGTCTGCCGCGCAACCTGGTGCTGCGCCTCGTCATCATTCCTCAGGCATTGCGGGTCATCATCCCCCCGCTCACCAGCCAATACCTGAATTTGATCAAAAACTCGTCGCTGGCCACGGCCATTGGCTATCCGGACCTCGTGTCGGTGTTTGCAGGCACCACGCTGAATCAGACGGGCCAGGCCATCGAGGTCATCGCGATGACCATGGCGGTGTATCTGACGATCAGCCTGCTGGTGTCGATGTTCATGAACTGGTTCAACGCCCGCGTGGCGCTGGTTGAACGCTAGGCTGAGGCGAGGAGCCACACATGATTCATAATCAAACGATGATCGAACAGCGGCCAGCGCCCAGCAACTCCGTTGGCGCGATTGCTTGGCTGCGAACGAACCTATTCAACGGGCCGATCAATACGATCTTCACGTTAATCGGCCTCTATATCCTCTATCTGCTCGTCGTGCCTACCGTGCAGTGGGCGTTCATCAACGCCGATTGGGTAGGCACCACACGCGACGACTGCTCACGGGAAGGCGCTTGCTGGGTCTTCATCAACGCACGTTTGACGCAGTTTATTTATGGCCTATATCCCAGTTCAGAGATCTGGCGCGCCAATATCGTGTTCGCCATGTTCTTTACGCTGATTGGCTGGCTGGCGATTCCCAAGCTGCCTTTCAAGCGCTGGGTGGCCATCTTTGCGCTGGTGGCATTCCCCATTATCTCGTTCGTACTGCTTTACGGCGGCTACTTCGACCTTCCCCAGGTGCCTACGCACCGCTGGGGCGGCCTGATGCTAACGCTGCTGCTGGCCACTGTGGGCATGGTAGGCGCGCTACCGATCGGCATCGTACTGGCGTTGGGACGTCGCTCGAACATGCCGATCGTCAAAAGCTTTTGCGTGGTATTTATCGAATTCTGGCGCGGCGTACCGCTGATCACCGTGCTGTTCATGGCCTCGGTGATGTTGCCGCTGTTCCTTCCTTCGGATATGAGCGTCGACCGCCTGGTGCGCGCTTTGATCGGCTTGACGCTGTTCCAAAGCGCCTACATGGCGGAGGTCATTCGCGGGGGCTTACAGGCCATCCCTAAAGGCCAGGAAGAGGCGGCAGCGGCTCTCGGCATGACCTACTGGAAACGCATGGGGCTGATCATCCTTCCCCAGGCGTTGAAGATGATGATTCCAGGCATCGTGAATACGTTCATTTCGCTGTTCAAAGATACCACCCTGGTCATGATCATCGGCCTCTTCGACCTCTTGGGGATCGTGCAAGCGGCTCTAGCCGACTCACGCTGGCTCGGCTTCTCGTTGGAAGGTTACGTGTTTGCCGCCTTCATGTTCTGGATCTTCTGTTTCAGCATGTCGCGCTACAGCCAGTACCTAGAACGCAAGCTGCATACCGGCCACAAGCGCTAACGCCGCTTTTATCAACGATTTTTTAGCAGGATAGTGACATGACTCAAGCAGCGACCAACACCCCTGGCACCAGCCCCTCTGACCTAATGGTCGAAATGCGCGGCGTGAACAAGTGGTACGGCGATTTCCACGTGCTGCGGGATATCTACCTGGAAGTGAAACGCGGCGAGCGGATCGTCATTTGCGGGCCTTCTGGCTCGGGCAAATCCACCATGATCCGCTGCATCAATCACCTAGAAGAGCACCAAAAAGGCGAGATCGTGGTGGGTGGCGTACCGCTGACCCAAGACGTCAAACGCATCGAGCAGATTCGCCGCAGCGTCGGCATGGTATTCCAGCATTTCAACCTGTTCCCTCACCTCACGGTGCTGGAAAACTGCTGTATCGCGCCAATGTGGGTACAGAAGAAGCCCCGCAAAGAGGCCGAAGCCATGGCCATGCAGTATCTGGAGCGGGTGCGTATTGCCGAGCAGGCCAAGAAGTATCCCGGCCAGCTCTCCGGCGGCCAGCAGCAGCGGGTAGCGATTGCCCGCTCGCTGTGCATGCATCCGGACGTGATGCTGTTCGATGAGCCCACCTCGGCCCTCGACCCGGAGATGATCAAGGAAGTACTGGACGTGATGATCGAACTGGCCGAAGAGGGTATGACCATGCTCTGCGTGACCCATGAAATGGGCTTCGCCAAGACCGTGGCCGACCGCGTGATCTTCATGGACCAAGGACAAATCATCGAAGAGAACGCGCCGGAGCCGTTCTTCAACAACCCGCAGTCCGAGCGTACCCAGCTCTTCTTGAGCCAGATTCTGGGGCATTAAGTCAGCTTACAGCGCCCCACAGTGCTGAACCTGGGCCTCCTATGAGGCCCATTTTTATGGGTTTTCTACGCCACAACACCACAACGAGCGAGTCATCATGGAAAAGCTATTTATCGATCGTGCACCGCAACCCATTGCGCCGTTTTCACACGCCTGCCGCGTGGGGGATTTGGTGTTCATCACCGGCCAGATGCCCACGGTGCCGGAAACCAATGAGATGCTGCTAGGCACCTTTACCGAACAAACGCACCGGGTGATGCAGAACCTGGCCATCGTACTGGAAGAGGTGGGCAGCCGCTTCGAGTACGTGGTGCAGTCGCGGGTGTTCATCACCAATATGGGGCACTTCGATGAAGTGAACCGGGTCTACGCCAGCTATTTCGACAAGCCGCTGCCCACCCGCACCTGCATTGGCGTGACTGGGCTTGCGGGCGGCGCGGATGTGGAGGTGGATATGATCGCCTGGATTCCTCCCAAAGAGGGTGCTTAACCGCCGACGAGGGTAATGCTGGCGGGTAGCAGCGCAGGCTGCTCCCGATGCTGTGTCAGCGGCTTGCCCGCCAGCGCCGTGAGCAGAATTTGTAGCGGATCGCCGTGGCTGACGATCAGCACCGTTTCGTTAGTAAAGCGCTGCTCCAAGGCTTCCAGCACGGCACACATCCGTGCTGCTACTCGGCTAACCGGCTCTACCTGCCACTGGGTATGCTCGGCGCTCTTGGCATCGAAGGCCCACACGTCTGGGTAGTGGCTATCCGCCTGCCCCTCCAATTCGCCAAAGTGGCGCTCCCTCAAGCCCGCCTCTTGCTGCATTCCCACCCCAAACGCGGCGGCCACTCGGGCGGCGGTGTGTGTCGTACGTAAAAAGTCCGAATGCACGATCTGTGTCGGCACCGGCCAGGACCACTGCGCCAGCGCTTCGGCGAGTTGCTGTTCACCCTGCTCTGATAACCCGTAGTTCGCCAGGCCCTGCTCCGGAGAGCTGATGATTTTCCCCTGAGCGTTGGCCTGGCTATGGCCATGGCGCATCAGCAGATAGCGGTTTCGCCAATGGTAGGAGGGGGTCAGGAAAGTGTTTGACATATCTTTGTAACAAACCCTAGATTGAAGATGCTCGTTTTCGAAAAATAAACATCTGCGCTTTTAAATGTCCATTTGCGAAACAGACGCTGATCGAAGCACACACTTGCGACGCAGCAGTGGGCATACGCGACAACAATAATGCACGTAAGAGGCTGACTATGAAAACGCTACATCTGCGCAAGCGTCCGCTTGCCATGCTCACGGCTATCTCGCTACTTCCCCTTGCGTTACTCTCCAGCCCTGCCTACGCCGAATGCGAGCGGGGCGACTTGGACACCCTTTACTGCGATGAAAATGGTGACATGGTCGCCGACCGCCCGGCCGATGAGTCGGAATGGGCCAACCCCGACACGCTGATTTTTGCCTATACCCCAGTGGAAGATCCCGCCATTTATTCCGATATCTGGCAGCCCTTTATCGACCACTTATCGGACGTCACCGGGCGCGATGTGCGCTTCTTTGCGGTGCAGTCGAATGCCGCCCAGGTAGAAGCCATGCGCAGCGGTCGTCTTCATATCGCGGGGTTCTCTACTGGCCCAACGCCGTTTGCGGTCAACCTAGCCGGTGCCGTGCCCTTTGCGCTGATGGGCTCTGATGACGGCCAGTTCGGTTACACCCTGCAGCTATTTACCCACGTCGACTCGGACATCGAGACGCTGGAAGACTTGAAAGGGAAGCGCGTGGCGCATACCTCGCCCACTTCGAACTCGGGCAACTTAGCGCCGAGAGCGCTCCTGCCCGAGCTGGGCATCACGCCGGAAAAGGATTACGAGGTGGTTTACTCCGGTAGCCACGATCAATCCATGCTGGGCGTGGTAGCCAGAGATTACGATGCTGCTCCGGTCGCCTCTGAAGTCGTCGAGCGCATGGCCGCGCGTGGCCTTTACGATACCGACGATGTTCGACTGATCTACGAATCCGATCGCTTCCCCACTACCTCGTATAACTACGCTTATAACCTACATCCTGACCTAGTAGAGAAAATCGAAGAAGCGTTTTTTACTTTCGATTTCGTGGGCACCGAGCTAGGTGACGAATTCGAAGGCGTCGAGAAGTTCATCCCCATCACCTACAAAGACAACTGGCAGGTGATTCGCACCATTCAGGCCGCCAATGGCGTGACCTACACGCCTGACAACCTGGAGTAACGCGTGCTGCGCCGCTTGTCGCGGCGCGGTTCTTCGTCTTTCGATGGATGCGGACACATGCTGGAAATCACGAATTTGGTCAAACGATATGGCCACAGCGAGGCCGTGCTGAAAGGCCTCGATTTGAAGGTGGAGGGCAACAGCGTGGTGTCTATCGTAGGTGCCTCCGGCGCCGGTAAAAGCACCATGTTGCGCTGTATCAATCGCTTGGTAGAGCCCACCTCTGGCTCAATCAAACTCAATGGCACCGAACTTGTGAACCTGAAAGGGGCCGAACTGCGCCGGGCACGCCGTAAAATTGGCATGGTGTTTCAAGGATTCAACTTACTTGATCGGTTAACCGTGATGGAGAACGTGCTGGCAGGGCGGCTAGGCTACGTCAGCTTTTACCAAGCCATTTCACGCCGCTACCCACCCGCCGATATCGAGCGTGCGTTTGTGCTCATGGAACGCGTAGGCATTGCCCACTACGCTAACAAGCGCGCAGACGAGCTGTCTGGTGGCGAGCGCCAGCGGGTGGGCGTTGTACGTGCTTTGATGCAAGAGCCGGACGTGTTGCTGGCAGATGAACCCACCGCCTCGCTGGACCCGCGCACCTCCGAGCAAATCATGATGCTGCTACAGAGCCTGGCGAACGAGCTGTCGCTGCCGGTATTGATCAACATCCATAACGTCGCCCAAGCCAAAACCTATACCGAGCGCATCGTGGGCCTGCGTCACGGCAAGATGATTTTTGACGGCCAGCCTGGGGATTTCAATAAAGACGCGTTGGACGCCATTTATGGCGGCATCGAAGCGCCGGACGATGCCATCACCGAGACGCCGGGCACCGCCGTGGAGGGGGCACGCCATGACGCCGTCTAACCCGCCCACGCCTAGAGCCTGGAAAAAGCCACCGTTTATCGCCAACCCACTGCTGCGCTACGGATTACTCGTGATGACAGTAGGGTATCTGGTGTGGGCGTTTGGCTCGCTGCCCTTTAACTGGGAACGTATTTCGGAGGGTCTCCCCCGCGCGGCGCGCATTTTTAGCGGCGGTTTTCCGCCGAACCTAGAGCGCTATGAGCTACTGCTCACCGGGTTTAAAGAGAGCTTTCAAATTGCCATTCTCGCCACGCTATTAGGGGTGTTGCTCTCGATTCCATTTGCGGTGATGGCTGCCCGTAATATCGCGCCGCTGCCTGTTTACCTGTTAGGGCGCAGCATCATCATTATTTCGCGTAGCTTTCACCCCGTGATTGTCGCCATCCTGTTCGTTGCCGCCGTGGGATTTGGCCCGCTGGCGGGAATACTCACGCTGACACTCTACTCCATTGGCTTTGTCGGTAAGCTGCTCGCTGAAGAGATAGAGGAGATCGACTGGGGCCAAGTAGAGGCCATGCGTTCGACCGGGGCTGGCTATCTCGTTACGCTGTTTTATGCGGTGTTCCCACAAATTCTGCCACGCCAAGTCGGTCTGTCCATGTACCAGCTCGATAGTAATCTGCGTGCTTCTGCCGTCGTGGGCATCGTCGGTGCAGGCGGCATTGGTGGCACCTTGATGAATGCCTTTGGGCGCTACGATTACGACTTTGCGTTTGCCATCTTACTGGTCATTATCGCGGTGATTCTGCTCAGCGAAGGGATCAGCGGCTGGGTGAGGAAAAAAATATGGTAGATCGCGAACAGCTACTCGCTGACCGTATTTGGCAGCGTTACGACCGCAAAGAGCGGCTGATCCGTTACGCCGCCCTGCTCGCCACGCTGATGCTGGTGTTTTGGGCCGTGCGTGATATCGATATTTTTTGGCCCTGGGTGTGGGATGCTCCCAACCAAATATCGAACCTCGGGGCGCGCATGTGGCCGCCAAGCGCGGTCGGACTCAGCGGTATTCTCAATGCGCTCATGGAAACCGTGCATATCGCCACGCTGGCGACGTTCCTGACGATTTTTCTAGCCTTACCTGTTGCCTACATGGCGGCCCAAAACACCACACCTAACCGCGCTTGCCTGTGGTTAGGCCGTTTCATTTTGGTCTCTAGCCGCTCGGTGAATACGATCATCTGGGCCCTGCTGTTCGTGGCCATTTTTGGGCCCGGCGTGCTGGCGGGCATTCTGGCCATCGTCTTTCGTTCCATTGGTTTTATCGGCAAACTCATGGGCGAAGCCATCGAAGAGATCGACCGCCGCCCCGTGGAAGCCATGGAGGCGACGGGAGCATCGAAAGCGAAAGTCGTGGCCTACGCCATCGTACCCCAGGTGATGCCTGCCTTTTTTGCCATCGTGGTGCTGCGCTGGGATATCAACATTCGTGAATCCACGGTATTGGGCTTGGTAGGCGCAGGGGGCATTGGGGTCATTCTGCAAGGCGCGATCGATACCTTTGCCTGGCCAACCGTGGCGACCATTCTCATCGCCATTATCGTGCTGGTACTGCTCGGCGAAGCGGTGACCAGCCTGCTGCGCAGTAAGGTACTTTAACGGGCCTTGGGGCAAATGGGCAGGCGTTTGACCAAACCCTAAACGCTTGCCATGGTTAAAGGGTAATCAACGACATGGAGGACGTATGACAATGACCACCTATATCGTGGTAGCCGATGCCGCACGCGCACGTATCTTCACCCGTGATGCGCTCCATCTCGCCGAGCAGGAGAGCTTGGTACACGCCGCAGGCAGACTGCATGAAGGCGACTTGATCACGGACCGTCGCGGTGCCGACGTCCACGAGTCGACGTCGACGTCATCACGCTCCTCTGGCGAAGAGGGCGCAGCCTCTCAACATGAAAACGAGCTATTTGCCAAAGAAGTCGCCCAGCGACTCTATGCTGCCCGGGTAGACAACCGCATGGAGAAGCTGATCATGGTCGCGCCTCCCAAGTTCTTGGGTCTGCTCAAAGAAAAACTCGATAATCCCACGCAAAAGCTGGTCACGCATACGCTATCGAAAGATTTTAGCAAGGCCTCGTTGGCCGACATCCAACAGGCGGTCAGCGATTTGCGTTAGTCAACGCAGTTAGCACTTACTTACTATTTTCCTGCTTTTTGCTAAAGACAGCGTCGCTCTCGCCGATACCCATCATGAATCCTGATGATCCCGAGAGCGACCATGTTTTCCTCCCTACGTACACGCATCCTTCTGGCGGCCCTCATGGCTATCGTGTTGGCTTTGACGGCCAATGGTATTGCCAGCTACACCACCGTTAAGCATCATAATAGTGAACAGGTAAACCGCAATCTCAGCGCTGTTGTGAATGGAAACACACAGGCCATTAACGAATGGTTCAACGCTCGCTTTACGATGCTGGCCAGCATGGAGCATGCCGTTGGTAGCGAGGCACCGCTACAAGCGCTGCGGCAGCTAGCCGACTCTGGCGACTTTATGACCGCCTACATCGCGTACCCGTCTACCTCAGAAGGGATTTTCTCAGACGGCTGGCAACCTCCCAGCGATTATGACCCGCGCCAGCGCCCTTGGTACCAAGGTGCCGTGAGCGCACAGGACACCATCATTACTGCCCCTTATGTCGATGCGCAAACAGGCGGTTTGATCGTGACCTTCGCTCGGCCTTTCTATCAGAATGGTGACCTCACCGCCGTGGTAGGCGCCGACATCACGATTGCCGACGTCATCGATATCGTCGCTAGTATCGCGCCGACCCCATCCAGTTTCGGCTTTCTAACGACGAGCGACGGCACTCTGGTCGCCCACCCCGACGCGTCACTGACGCTGGAGCCTGCAAGCGCGCTTAGCGATGCGCTCACCCCTTCCGACCTGACACGCATCGTGCAAGCGGACACCCCGCAACCGCTCACCCTACAAGGCAACGACAAACTCCTGATGGGCAGCAGTGTAGGTGGCAACAGCGGTTGGCAGTTGGTCGTGGCGCTGGATGACGCAGAAGCCACGGCAGGTCTACGCGCCATTGCGACAACGTCCATCGTGACGCTGCTGATCGTTGCGGCCATCACGGCCGTCGTGTTTGGCATGCTGCTGTCACTGCTGCTGCGTCGTCTACTAGGCGTCCGCAATGCGATGGATAACATCGCCTCGGGTGAAGGGGACCTGACTCAGCGCTTGCCGGAAGAAGGCACCGACGAAGTCGCCCAAATCGCCAGTGCTTTCAATCGCTTCGTGGGCAAGATGGAAGCAGTCTTGATCGACGTGCGTACCAGCAGCGAATCGGTGCACCACGCCGCCAACGAGATTGCCATGGGTGGACAAGATCTTTCCCGCCGCACCGATAACGCCGCTTCGAGCCTGCAGCAGACCTCGGCGTCAGTCGAAGAGATCACCAGCACCGTGGCGCATACGGCGGCCTCGGCCCAGGAAGCCAACAAGCTTTCCCACGCGGCCACCGAAGTCGCCAAAGAGGGTGGGCAGGTCGTGTCGAACGTAGTCACCACCATGGAAGACATCTCCAACGCCTCCCATAAGATTGGCGAGATCGTCACGCTGATGAACAGCATCGCCTTCCAGACCAACCTGCTGGCCCTCAACGCCTCGGTCGAAGCCGCCCGCGCAGGCGAACACGGTCGCGGTTTTGCCGTCGTGGCGGATGAAGTGCGCAAATTGGCAGGCCGTAGTAGCGATGCAGCCAGCGATATCCAGCAATTGATCGAGGACTCCCAAGCCAAGGTGAATAACGGCACCTCCTTGGTGCGTAATGCTGGCAGCACCATGCAGGATATCGTCGCACATATCACCCGCGTCACCGACGTCCTGGAAGAGATCAACGCGGCCACCAGCGAGCAGAGCGACGGCATCAAACAGGTCAATATTGCGGTCGCCGAACTGGACCGGATGACCCAAGAGAACGCCGCCATGGTCGAAGAGTCAACCACCGCCGCCGAGCAGTTGAAAGAGCAAGCGGATCACCTAACCGGCACGATCAGCAGTTTCAAACTTTCTAAAGCGGCATCACCCACGCTACAAGCGCCGCAGGATCGCCTACCGCGCACTACAGAGAGTTTCTAACCGTTAGTCACTCATGGCCGCTTCCGCCCTCACGTCTGCGGAGGCGGCCATGTCACGCGTTAGCCATGAATCTTTGTTCTACTGATTCGAAGATGGCACCCGATAGGCTCTTTCGCCGTTTGCTGAAACAGGACCGCGCTTCTATGCACTTTCGCTCCCTTCGCTCTCTCGTTTTGGCGTTGGCAGGCCCTTGCCTGCTCGCCGTTGTTGCCGCGCTGGTGGTTTATAACCTCATCGCGGCCGCCCGCACCCAACAAACCGTCGAAGAGCACACCCAAACGCTCATGCAAAGCGCACTGGACGCGCGACTCGATGCCATTGCCCAAGCAGAAGGGGAGCGGATTCAACGCGAGCTGGACAAGGCCATGACGTTGGCCAGCCAGCTCGCCACCACCAACGCCCTCATGGGCGTGGAAGATGCCGAAGGCCAGCGCGCGCTCTATCTGAGCCGCCGTCAGCTCTCCAATTTGGTGCGGCAAACGGTGGCTGACAACCCGGCGCTATTGGATGCCTTCATCGGCTGGGAGCCCAACGCCTTTGGTGACGATGCCCGCTTTGCTGGCGACGAGCGCTACGGCCACGATGGCAGCGGCCGCTTCATGCCCTGGTGGTACCGCACCGGGGATGGCTCGCTCGACGTCTTGCCACTGGGTGACACCATGGAGAGCGACACCCGCCTAGCCAGCGGCGTGCGAGAGGGAGAGTACTACCTTTGCCCGCGCGAAACGCTCGCCCCCTGTGTGATCGACCCAGCCGCCTACGATTACGACGGCGAGACACAGCTGGTCACCTCGTTTAACGCACCGATTTTGGTGAATGGCGAATTTCGCGGCGTGGCTGGGGTCGACCTCTCGCTGAACTTCATCCAAACGCTGCTGAGCGACGCTAACGCCGCGCTATATGACGGCGCAGGCCGGATGGCGCTGGTTGCCGGGCGCGGCGGCTTGGTGGCGGACACCCACGGTGAAGAGGCCCTGGGCCTGCCTGCCAGCAACGCACTGAGCGACACGGCGCTTGACGGCATTGCCGAAGCCACGACACAAGGCAGCCTCTACAGCAGCATGGCCAACGGCATGTTTCAGCGCTACCAGCCGCTGACCATTGGCGATACCGAACAGCCATGGGTGCTGGTACTACAGTTGCCCGAGTCCGTCGTGCTCGCCGAACTCAACGCGCTACAGAACGTTTTGAGCGACCAGCGCCAGCAAAACACCCTGGGCATGACGCTGGTGGGGCTGCTAGTGGCAGCCATCGGCATCGCCGCACTGTGGTGGATTGGTGGCCGCATTGCCCGACCGCTCAAGCGCTTAGCGAACAGAATGGAAGAGATCGCCTCTGGAAATGGCGATCTCACTCAGCGCCTGCCCGTGCATGGCCGCGATGAAAGCGCCGCCGTGGCCGAGCAGTTCAACGCCTTTGCCGAAAAAATTCAGGCCATCCTTCTGGACGTGCGGCGCAGCAGTGAGGCCGTGAACCACGCGGCCAGCGAGATCACCCAGGGCGGCCATGACCTCTCACGGCGCACCGAGCAAGCCGCTGCCAGCCTGCAAGAAACGTCGGCAGCGATGGAAGAGATCAGCAGCACCGTCAGCCACACCACCCACGCTTCCCAAGAGGCCAGCGGGCTGTCCAACACCGCCTCGCAGCTAGCTTCCCGTACCGACAAAGCGTTTGTTGAGGTAGTCTCGACCATGGATGACATCCGTGCGACCTCGGCAGAGATTCAAAGCATCGTCAGCGTGATCGACGGCATTGCCTTTCAAACCAACCTGCTAGCGCTCAACGCCTCAGTGGAAGCTGCGCGAGCTGGCGAGCACGGGCGCGGCTTTGCCGTGGTGGCCGATGAAGTGCGCAAGCTGGCCTCGCGCAGCAGCGACGCCTCTAAGGATATCCGCCAGCGCATCGATGCGTCTGCCGACAAGGTCGAAAGCGGCACGCAACTAGTACGCGATGCCGAGGCCGCCATGCACGAGCTGGCCGATAGCGTGACGCGCGTCACCCACATGCTCGGCGATATCAGCACCGCCGCCGGTGAGCAAAACGATGGCATCAATCAAGTCAGCATCGCGGTGAGCGATCTGGACCAAATGACCCAGCAAAACGCCGCTCTAGTGCAAGAGTCCACCACCGCAGCGGAGCAGCTCAAATACCAGGCGGACAGGCTGGCCGCGCTGGTGGGAGGCTTTACGCTAGAAGCATCACAGCAACCGGCCCAGACGCTGCCAAGCCCTGACGAGGCCAAGGTTTAGCCGCTAGGGAATCGGCGGCAGCGGGATATCGTCGCTGCGCTTGGCCCCGGCGGTCATTTCGCGACAGAGACGTAAAAACTCGCGCACGCCGGTGGTCAGGTACTTGTGACGATGCCAGATGAACGTGAACTGGCGTTTTAAATCCAACTCCGGCGTGGGCAGCGGCACCAGGCTGCCGCGCCGGAAGGCATCGCGCAGCGCCAGCCGCGAAACGCAGCCAATGCCCAGCCCCGATTCCACCGCGCGCTTGATGCCCTCGGTATGCTCCAGCTCCAGCAGGGTATTGAACCGGCTGCGGCGGTGGCGGGCGGCATGCTCCAGCGTCATGCGTGTCCCCGAGCCCTCCTCGCGCATGATCCAGTCTTCGCGCAGCAGTTGATCCAGCTCCAGGTGCTCGCGTCCCGCCAGCGGGTGACGCGGCGAGCAGAACACGCACAGCTCATCCTCGACCCAGGGCTGGCTGATGATCATGTCGTCATCGCACTGCCCCTCGATCAGCCCTAAATCCAACGAGTGCTGGCGCACGCCTTCGATGATATGCCGCGTGTTGCGCACCGCCAGCCGAACTCGACTGCCGGGATAGCGCTGCATGAAATCGCTGATCAGCAGCGTGGCGAGATAGTTGCCGATGGTGAGCGTGGCCCCCACGTCCAAAGCTCCCACGCCCTGTTGGCCCCGCAGCAACTCTTCGACCTCCTCGGCGCGGTCCAGCAGCGCCACCGCCTTGGGCAGTAGCTGAAAGCCGAGCGCGTTGAGTTTCAGCCGTTTCCCAATGCGGTCGAGCAGCTGGCAGTCGAACTGGCGCTCCAGCTCGGCCAGCGCCGTACTGGTGGCCGATTGCGACATGGCCAGCGCACGCGCCGCGTGGGAAACGCTCTCGTGCTGGGCAACGGCCACGAAGACCTCTAGCTGCCGCAGGGTGTAATGCATGACCAAAACCTCTCTGTCGAGTGAGCGGCGAAGGGCTATATCGATTTTAAAGATAAGCGTTATCAAGATAATTTGCTTAACAGATATACCACCCTTTATTTAGAATTAGCAGCAACCTATAGAGATAATTTTTATTCTTTTTTGGAATATGGCGAGCAAGGCTTAGGCTGCGCCGCCTCTGGAGGAGTGAGCATGAGCAAGTTTGCCCTGGAAGAAGTGCTAAGCGTTCACCACTGGAACGATACCCTGTTCAGCTTCCGCACCACTCGCGAGCGCAGCCTGCGCTTCAAGAACGGCCAGTTCGTCATGATCGGCTTGGAAGTGGACGGCAAACCGCTGATGCGCGCTTACTCCATCGCCAGCCCCAACTACGAAGATCACCTGGAATTCTTCAGCATCAAGGTGCCGGATGGCCCGCTCACCTCGCGCCTGCAGCACCTGCAGGTAGGCGACCAGATCATGGTCAGCCGCAAGCCGACCGGCACGCTGGTGTGCGACGACCTGCTGCCAGGTCGTAACCTCTACATGCTCTCGACCGGCACCGGCTTGGCGCCGTTCATGAGCCTGATTCAGGACCCGGAAGTCTACGAGCGCTTCGAGAAAGTCGTGCTGGTACACGGCGTGCGCGAAGTCTCCGAGCTGGCCTACGCCGACTTCATCACCAAAGAGCTGCCCGCCCACGAATACCTGGGCGAGGAGATCGCCGAGAAGCTGGTGTACTACCCCACGGTGACTCGCGAAGAGTTTCACACCATGGGTCGCCTGACCGACCATATTCGCACCGGCAAGCTGTTCGAAGACACCGGCCTACCGCCCATCGACCCGCGCCAAGACCGCGCGATGATTTGCGGCAGCCCGGCGATGCTGGACGACACCAGCGCCCTGCTCGATGAGCTGGGCCTGAACATCTCCCCGCGTATGGGCGAGCCGGGCGACTACGTCATCGAACGCGCCTTCGTTGAGAAGTGAGCCCCGTTCGAAGGGTGAAGGGTGAAGGGTGAATAGAAAATTGTAGCCCGTGTCATCGTCGCCTTATGCACAAAGCCCCTGTGGATATTATCCACAGGGGCTTTGTCGATTCAGCGCGACTCACTGTTCACGCCTTACCATTCACCGTGGTTAGACAGCGTCTTTACCGGTTTCGCCGGTCCGGATACGGATGACCTGCTCGAGCGGCATCACGAAGATTTTACCGTCCCCGATTTTGCCGGTATTGGCGACCTGGGTAATCGCGTCGATCACCTGCTCGGCCATAACGTCGTCGACGGCGACTTCCAGCTTCACCTTGGGCAGGAAATCCACCACGTACTCTGCGCCACGGTAGAGCTCCGTGTGGCCCTTCTGGCGGCCAAAGCCTTTCACTTCCGTGACCGTAATGCCTTGCACGCCGATATCCGAGAGCGATTCGCGTACGTCATCAAGCTTGAAGGGCTTGATAATGGCTGAGATCAATTTCATTGCGACATCCTCTAGCTTGGTGGCCCGCTGTCATGCAGACAGCGTTATTAACCGATTGTCATAACCATCGAGGTTAGCGGGGCGCTCACGTAGCCAAGCCCGTTACCCAGTCGATTAAGCATACACCGCCAAGGGCGGAGAATAAAAAACCCGAACGTCACTAGCTCATAACCACCGACGTACCGCGTATCCATCAACGACAAAAAGGCCTCCCACTCGGGGAGGCCACAAGGAGCACGCCAGCTCACATGATTAGCGCAAGCTTATTTCTTGACGCTAAACTCGGGATAGGCTTCCAAACCGCATTCAGCGATATCGACGCCTTCATACTCTTCTTCTTCGCTCACGCGAATGCCCATGACCGCTTTCAGCACCAGCCATACCACAAGGCTTGCGATGAAGACCCAGCCAAAGATGCCCACGATACCGATTAACTGTGCACCGAAAGAGGCATCGCCATTGGTGAGCGGCACAGCCAGCACGCCCCAGATACCGACCACACCGTGAACGGAAATCGCACCCACCGGATCGTCCAGCTTCAGCTTGTCCAGCGTGACGATCGCAGCGACGACGATCAGGCCACCTACTGCGCCGATGATGGCGGCACCCAGCGCCGAGGGAGAGAGCGGATCCGCCGTGATGGCGACCAGGCCAGCCAGCGCACCGTTCAGCGCCATGGTGAGATCTGCTTTACGGAACCACAGTTTAGCCAGCACCAGAGCGGCAATCACACCGCCTGCTGCCGCAGCGTTCGTGTTGACGAATACTTGCGCAACGTTGTTGGCAGAGCCGATATCGGACATTTTCAGCTCGGAACCACCGTTGAAGCCGAACCAGCCCATCCATAGGATGAAGGTACCCAACGTGGCCAGCGGCATGTTGGCACCGGGAATTGCGTGGATAGAGCCGTCTTTACCGTACTTGCCTTTACGCGGGCCCAGGACGAGTACACCTGCCAGCGCGGCGGCCGCACCCGCCATGTGGACGATGCCAGAACCGGCATAGTCAGAGTAGCCCACTTCAGACAGCCAGCCGCCGCCCCAGGTCCAGTAGCCCGACACCGGGTAGATGAACGCCGTCATCACCACGGCGAAAGCCAGGAAGGCCCACAGCTTCATACGCTCAGCAACCGCACCCGAGACAATCGACATGGCGGTGGCAACGAACACCACCTGGAAGAAGAAGTCAGAACGCATGGAGTAGTAAGGCGCATCGTCGCCACCGGCCAGCACCGCATCGACGCTGTTCTCGGTACCGATCAAGAAGCCCAAGTTCGGCAAGAAACCGCCTGCGCTGCTGGAGTACATGATGTAATAACCCACCAGCAGGTACATGGTGCAAGCAATCGCAAACAGCGCGATGTTTTTGGTCAGAATTTCGGCGGTATTCTTGGAGCGAACCAAGCCCGCTTCCAGCATCGCGAAGCCAGCGGCCATCCACATGACCAGCACGCCGCAGATCAAGAAGTAGAACGTATCGAGCGCATAGCTCAAATCAGCTAACTCATTCATGAGGTGTTCCCCGTTGGTACTTAAGAAGAGGTACTTGGAAGATGTACGTGGCAGCGCGGCGACATCATCAGCCGCCCAGCATTACCCTTACACGGCATCTGCACCGCGCTCACCGGTACGAATACGGATCACATCTTCCAACGGCGTGACGAACACTTTGCCGTCGCCGATCTTGCCGCTATTCGCTGCGTTACAGATGGCGTCCAGCACGCTTTCCAGGCGTGCATCGTCCACGGCGACTTCCACTTTCACCTTTGGCAGAAAATCGACCACGTATTCCGCGCCGCGGTAGAGTTCGGTATGACCTTTCTGGCGGCCAAAGCCTTTCACTTCGGTTACCGTAATCCCTTGAACGCCGTTGTCGGCGAGTGCTTCACGAACGTCGTCAAGCTTGAATGGCTTGATGATAGCGGTGATGAGTTTCATCCCGGATCTCCCCTGCTGGATCAGTCCCACTCGGTGAAAAGCGGCATGGCCGCCCGAATTTAGTGCTTGCCCTACTAATGCGCATACCGTGCCACCCGCTTTTTTATTATTAACTTTCAATTACTTAAAATAATTATATAAGCAATTCACGGTAGCTTAGACGTGCTACCCAATGAGGCTCACCCTGGCTTTGCACCATTAATGAACATTAATAAAAGCTAGCCGCTCCATTTCGATGCATTGATTCTTCCCGCTCACCACGCTTAATTCACACGCGGCGCATGCGAATCGGCGTCGGGTTGCGTATCCTTACTGACAAGCAGTTCATATTCATGCATGCCCTTTCAAGGAGAGAGCCATGGCGCCCCAAGATCGCATTAGCCGCTTAGCCCAGCAGATCGGCGACCGTCTGCAGAATGCGTCGCAAGCCCCGGAAGATATTCAAAAAGGTGTCCAGCAGGTGGTACGCGGCGCCTTTGACCGCCTGGAGCTGGTATCGCGGGAAGATTTCGATATTTTGATGGATGTGCTGCAGCGCACGCGCTCGCGGGTTGAAGCCTTAGAGCGCCAAGTGGCCAGTCTGGAAGCGGCCGTAGAAGCCTCTAGCAACACCGCGTCCACGCCCGTAGAAGCCGAAGTGCCGCCCGCCCCTGTGCACCCCTCCGGGACGACGAAACCAACGTCCGATAAACCGTCCACTGACGATACTGAGTAAGCCGCCGTTGTGCTCAGAATGGGGCAGGCTGAGCTGCCCCAAATTAGCGAACAAGAATCACTATCATTGACTCCCGTCGCGATAGTGCTATCGTGCGTTGATTGGCTGCCTCATTCACGATAGCGACGGCTCAGATGCCCCCGCAGGAACGCCTCATCACGCCCGAAATCACCCACCGCTCGCTGGTCCAGCTTGGCCAACGATTTGGCATTCACTACCGCGTGGACGGCACCCCTTTACAACACCAGCCGGTCGCGCTGGGCCATGTGCACGATGTTGGCTTACCCCAAGGGCTGCACCTAACGCTGTCTAATCTGCAAGTAGAGCGCGGCTATACCTCCACGTCTTACCAAAGCGTCCCCTGGTTCTTTAGCATTATTTTGGAAGGCACGATTCAACTACAAATAGGCCAGCAGCACCTGCAGCTAGGTGCCGGGGAGGGAGTGTGCGCTCACTTTGATGCCCACCAACCGCTAACGGTGCACCAACCGGCTCAGCCGCGCCTGAGTACCGTGAATATTGCGGTGCGTACGACCGCACCGTTAGGGCTTCCCGCTCCCGGCAGCCAACCGGCCTTGCACCGTTGGCGGCTGCCGAGTGCCTTACACCAGCACCTTTGCACCATAAGTGAGCAACCACCCACCACCTGGCGCCAGCCCCTCGTGTGGCAAGGTCTCGCGATACAACTGATTGGCCTGGGACTACCGGAAACGACGCCCGCACTCCCCAAGCATCACGGCCTCTCCACCCGAGACAGACGCCGCCTAGCAGCGCTGCACGCGCGCATCACTCAGCATCCCGCCGAGCCCTATAGCCTCGCGGCTCTAGCCAAAGAGGCCGCCATGAGCGCCAGCAGCCTGCGGCAGAAATTTCGTGCCTACTACGGCTGCACACTGTTCGACTACATTCGCCAAGCGCGCCTGGAGCAGGCGCACGCATCGTTGCGCCAAGGCCACAGCGTTCAACACACGGCCCACCGCTGCGGTTACCGCCATGCCAGCAATTTTTCGAGCGCCTTTAAGCGCCACTTCGGTATTTCCCCTCACGAGCTTCAACGAGACAAGCCATAAGCCATCGTTCCCTTGATGCGATCACTTATGACAGCGCGCATAGCTGGCTTGGCACAACGCATACCTTTACGATGCCATAAAAAGTAATAATTCTCATTGCTCAATAAAACTGATTCCACTTCCTCTCAGGATCACTTATGGCCTCCCCCCATCGTCCGTTCTTATTGGCTCCACTCACTAGCACGCTGCTGATGGTGCTGATGTCACCCGTGGCGGCACAAACCAGCACGCCCTTGGCCACGGTTACCGTGACGGCTCAACAAGCAGCCACCAAAGTCGCCACGCCTTTTATTGAAACGCCGCAGAGCGTCTCAACCATCACCGACACGCAGATGACACAGCGCGGTGTCACCACGGTGCAACGCGCTACCGACTACACGCCCGGCGTGTACAGCAATCAAATAGGGGCTTCCAACCGTTTTGATTACCTGGTGCTGCGCGGCTTCTCCGATGGCAGCTTGAGCAACACCTTTTTAGATGGTTTGAAGGTGATGGGGGACGCCAACTCCCATAGCAGCATGCGCATCGACCCCTGGTTTCTAGACAGCATCGAGGTGGTGCGCGGCCCGGCGTCCGTGCTGTATGGCCGTGCCTCACCGGGCGGCGTGGTGGCTCTTAACAGTAAACGCCCCGAGTTCGAGCCGGGCGGCGAGCTGCGCTTCAGAGTCGGCAACAATAACCAGCGCAGTGCCGCGTTCGATCTCACGGGCCCGCTGGGGGCAGAGCAGCGCGTCGCGTTTCGGCTCACCGGCATTGCCAGCGCCGCCGATACCCAGTTTGGCCCAGCCGAGGAGGAGCGCTACGCCATTGCGCCACGGCTGACCTGGGACATGACCGACGCTACCAGCCTCACCGTAGAAGCCTACCTGCAAGACGAACCAGAGGGCGGCTACCACTCCGGCGTACCCTATGAAGGCGCGGTGATCGCTCGCAATGGCCGCCAAATAAGCAATAACTTCTTCGATGGCGAAGCCGACTACGACGCCTATCAGCGCACCCAGCGCATGCTTGGCTATACCCTCGAACATCGCTTTAACGACCGCGTGTCCGCCCGCCAACTGCTGCGCTATCTCAATTCAGACGTGACGCTGAATCAGGTGTACGGCTTTGGCTGGGCATCGCCGACCTCCAACGAACTGGCCCGCTACTACTCCGGCAGCGAGGAGTCGCTTCAGGCCCTGACGGTGGATAATCAGTTAGAAGCCCGACTGACCAACGGCTTCATGGAGCACACCCTGCTGCTCGGCGCGGATTACCAGCAGCGCGAGAACGAGGTTGCTTGGCCTTCCGGCGCGTTCCCCTCGCTGGATGCCTTCAACCCAGTCTACGGTAGCGAGCCGCTGGTGTTCTACGCGCCCGTTCGGGAGAACCACGAGCTGGAGCAAACCGGGGTCTATCTGCAGGATCAGATCGCCATTGACCAGTGGCGCGTGACGCTGGGCGGGCGTTTTGACTGGGTCAATATCGACAACACCAACCGCGACAGCGGCGCGACCAGCGCGCTCAGCGACACCCAGTTTAGCGGCCGCGCCGGGGTGGTGTACCTGTTCGATAACGGCATCGCACCCTATGCCAGCTACTCGACGGCCTTTACCCCCACCAGCTTTGTGGATGCCAACGGCGACCTGCTTTCTCCCATGGAAGGCGCGCAGTGGGAAACCGGCGTGAAATACCAGCCCAACGAACAGCAGCAGTACAGCGCAGCGCTGTTCCACATCAGCCAGGAGAACGTGGCGACCAAAGAGCAGCCCACCGACCCCTACCGCGCTGTAGGCGAGATCGAGTCGCAAGGTATCGAACTGGAGGCCCAAACGCAGCTCACCGAGGCGCTCTCGCTTCAGGCGGGCTACAGCTTTACCGACATTACTTACGCCAAGAGCGACGACGGCAACCAGGGCAATCACGCCATTTACTCACCCCGCCACCAAGTGCAGCTGTGGGGTCACTATGCCGTGCAGGAAGGCTGGCTGAGCGGTGTGGATGTTGGCATAGGCGTGCGCCACTACGCAGACATTGCCGCCGACCGCGCCAACACCGCCACGGTGCCGGATTACACATTGGTTGACGCCACGCTGGGCTACGACTGGCGCCAAGTAGGCTTGAACGGCGTCGAAACCCGCCTGAATGTGCACAATGCGTTGGACAAAGCGTACGTGGCATCGTGTAACTCACTGGAGTACTGCTACTTCGGTGCCGAACGCGGTATCACTGCCAGCGTTCACTACCGCTTCTGAGCAGCGCCCACCAAGCCCACACCCAGGCCTACGCAACCTGCGCTTGCCTGGGTGTTTCTATTTGCAATTGATAAATAGACTCGTTTAAATAAGGCGCTTATTGCTAGGTACTAATGCCATGCGCCGTTTTCCCCGACTGCTTATCCTGGCTCGCCACGGCCTTCTCGCGGCAAGCCTGCTGCTGTCTACCGCCAGCCACGCCCAGTGGGCCACCATCGACTGGACCATTGCTGAAACGCTGCTAGCCATTGATGCCCCCGTGAGCGGCATTGCGCAGCAACCGGCCTACCACGACTGGGTGGGCGAGCCGCGCATTCCCGAGGGCGTGATGGATATTGGCCTGCGCACCCAGCCCAACTTCGAGCTGCTGGCCCAATCGCCCCCCGAGCAAACGCTGCTCTCGCCCATGTTTACCGGGCTCATTCCCCGGCTGGAGAAAATCGCCCCAGTGGGCACCTTCGCCCTCTACTCACCGGGTGCGGATACGTGGCAAGAGATGCAGAGCCTCACTCGCCAACTGGGCGAGCTGACCGACCGCAACGCCGAGGCCGATGCGCTGATCGAGAACACCCAGCAGCTGATGGCCGACCTGCGTCGCCAGCGCAGCGACTCGCCCCCACTGCTGATGGTGCAGTTCATGGATGCCCGCCATGTGCGCGTGTTTGGCGAGAACAGCCTCTACAACGCCGTGCTAGAACAGCTCGAATTGCCCAACGCCTGGGATCAGCCCACCAACGCCTGGGGATTTTCACTGGCCGGTATCGAAGCGCTGGCACGCTACCCCGATGCCACGCTGGTGGTCGTCGACCCACTCCCCGCAGGCGTGGAAGAGCAGCTGGAAGGGAGCGGCCTCTGGCAGCACCTGCCGAGTATTCAAAACGGCAACCTGCTGCGCCTGCCCCCGGTGTGGAGCTTTGGCGCTCTCCCCTCCGCCCAGCGCTTTGCCCGCGAACTGACCACTGCGCTGAACGCCCATTTTGCTGGGTAGTCCCAACCGGCCCTTACTGCCTCAGTAGCGCTCAACGCTTGAAATAAAGTAGGCTTAGCCAACAAGCAGGCTCATTAAACTGAGTGAGCCGATTGAGAGACGTTGCGAGGGAGCGCCATGACACTAGCGATTGTGGCCACGCGGGCAGGCGTGGGGTTGGAAGCACCGGCGGTACATGTAGAGGTTCATTTGGCTAACGGTTTGCCGGGATTAACCCTGGTGGGCTTGCCGGAAACCGCCGTGAAAGAGAGCCGCGAACGCGTGCGCAGCGCCTTGATCAACGCGGGCTTTGACTTCCCCAATACCAAGCGCATTACCCTCAACCTCGCCCCGGCGGATCTACCCAAAGAGGGGGGCCGTTTTGATTTGCCGATTGCGCTGGGCATCCTCGCCGCCTCTGGCCAAATCCCGGTAGATGCATTAGAAGGCATGGAGTGCGCGGGCGAACTGGCCCTGGATGGCAAGCTGCGGGCAGTGCCCGGCGTGCTGCCGTTTGCCCTGGCGACCCGCCGCGCCAATAAAGCGTTGATCGTCCCCCGCGCCTGCGCCGATGAGGCCGCCCTGGCAGGCGATTTGTCAGTGCTGCCCGCCGACTCGCTTTGGCAAGTGGTCGCCCATTTGCTGGGCCAGGAGAAAATTCAGCCCCACCAGCTCTCAGCCTCCGTCAAATCCACCGCCCCGGTGGCGGACTTAGCCGACGTGCGCGGCCAGCATCAGGCCCGCCGGGCGCTGGAAGTAGCCGCGGCAGGGGGCCACAACTTATTGCTGGCAGGCCCACCCGGCACCGGCAAAACCATGCTCGCCAGCCGCTTGCCCGGCATTCTGCCGCCGCTGTCAGAAGATGATGCGCTTCAAGTGGCAGCCGTGCGCTCGGTATGCGGCTTGCCGCTGGAAGCCGACTGGGGCCAACGGCCCTTTCGCCAACCCCACCACAGCGCGAGCGCCGCCGCGCTGGTCGGCGGGGGCTCGAAACCCAAACCGGGTGAAATATCGCTCGCGCACCACGGCGTGCTGTTTTTGGACGAGCTGCCGGAATTTTCTCGTAACGTCTTGGAAGTATTACGCCAACCGCTGGAAACGGGCGAAATCCACCTCTCCCGCGCCAGCCAGGAACGTCGCTACCCCGCCCAATTTCAGCTCGTTGCCGCCATGAACCCTTGTCCCTGCGGCCACCTGGGCGACCCGCGCCAACGCTGCCAGTGCAGCGCCAGCCAAATTCAGCGGTATCAGGCACGCCTCTCTGGCCCGCTGTTGGATCGTATTGACCTGCAAGTGGAAGTGCCCGCTCTGCCCCCCGAGCAGCTCACCGCACAAACGCAAGGCGAGCCTTCCAGCGCGGTGCGCGAGCGGGTAATGGCGGCTCGTGAGCGGCAAATGGCCCGGGGCGCACTCAACAGCCAGCTCAGCGGTAAAGCGCTGGAAGCCGCCTGCGCCCTCAATGAAGAGGAGCGCGCCTGGCTCGCTGGCGTGCTTGAAAAGCTCAAGCTCTCCGCCCGCGCCTACCACCGCGTGCTGCGCGTCGCGCTCACCCTGGCCGACCTGCAAGGCGAACCCAAGCCCTCACAGCCGCACTTTATCGAAGCGATCGGTTACCGGCAGTTGGATCGGCTGTTGAAAGGGGCGTAAGCCCCCTTCGTCATTGGGCGTGCGTTGCTGCAAGGGCATCGACCAAGCGCTGGCACAGCGCATCCAGCTTTTGGCCCGTGGCGTCATCGTGCAGCGCGCCGCTGTCGTTGAAGGCGCTGCCCGCTTTAGGCAGCGAGAGCGGCTGGGGCAGTACGGTGAGGCTCAAGTTGGCCAGTAACTGCTGGCCCAGCGGCAGAGCGCGAATACCGCCCAGGCCACCGGGGGAAGCGGCCACCAGCGCTGCCCATTTACCGTCAAACAGCCCCAGGCCAGGCGTATCGCCGTAGGGGCGCGATAGCCAGTCCAAGGTATTTTTCAGTAGCGGCGTGATAAAGCCGTTGTACTCCGGCGAGGCGATCAACAGCGCTTGGTGGTCCGCCAATATCTCGCGCAGTTTCAGCACGTTCTCCGGCATCCCTTGGGCTTCGATATCTTCGTCGAACAGCGGGCAGGGGTACGCTTTCAAATCGATGAACGTGGCCTTGCCGCCTAACGCCTCGATGCGCTGGGCAGCTAGCTTGGCGAGCTGTTTATTGAGCGAGCCTTCACGGGCGCTGCCAGCAAAAACCAGTACTTTGGGTGGTTGAATGGCGGTCATGGCCTCTCCTTCGTTGGGGTCAATGCACGTTCTCGACGAAATGGTCGAGCGCTTCAAACAGCTGTTGACGAATCGGCTCTGCTTCGTTCACCAAATGGTGGCGCGCTTCCGGATGACGATGAACCTCCGCATTGGGAAATTTCTCCGCCAAAATGGTCAGGTTCCACTCCCAATCCACGGTGAGGTCCTGTTCGCCCTGCAGAATCAGGGTAGGCAACGGATTGGGTTCGAGCGCCAAGAGGCGCGGCATCCAGCGGCGCATGGCCGTGATCCAGGCCACGCTCAAGCGCTCGGGCTGTAGCGGGTCCTGGTCGCGTAGAAAGGCGGTGAACGCTTCATCGGTGGAGTTGGGACGATACTTGCGCGGCAGCTCTTTGACAAAGGGGCTGGCGATTAAATGCAGCCAGCTGGCTTGGCTCCAGCGCCAAGGGCGCACCAGCGGTGCCAACAGCACGATACCGGCCCAATGGGCGGCTTCTCGGCGGGTGAGCGCATCGGTGGCTAAAATCGCCGCGCCGGTGCTCTGGCCCACGCCCAGCCACGGTGTGGGCGCCATGTCGAGCGTTTGCAGCGTCTTTTGCAGGTGCGCTAGGCAGTGCTGGTAATCATCGAAGTCTTCGATTTCCGCCCGGGGGCCGCTGGAAAGGCCGTGGCCGGGTAAATCCCACAGCACCACGCGCCAGCCTTTGGCCAGCAGGCAACTGAGCAGGTGGCGGTACAGGCCCAAATGATCGAAATAGCCATGAATGACAAAGGCGGTGCCGGTAGGCTTGGGTGGGCTCCACACTTGGCACCACAGCGCGAACCGTCCGGTATCGACAAATCCGGCATGCACTTCGCTAGTGTCGTTGAGCAGCGCCTCGAGACCGTAGTGGCGAAAGTAGTCATGCACAGCGTCCGTTAGCGCGTCGCCTGGCGTCAAGCGGGAGAGCGACGACTCCCCTTGCGCCTGCCGGAACAGGTCTTCCAAGTGCTGGAAATTATGCATTGACGTCTCTCCGTGAACACCACACTTCCATGGGCTGAGTAACAGCACAAAATAACAGCGGCGGTGCCGCCCGCTCTTATCATTTGGTCGAGCATTTTACCGCTTTAGGGTCTACGCTGTTTACATGCCAACGCAGGTGTGGAAGTATTTTCCATAAATCACCATTCACCCTGACCGTGGCACTTCAACCCACCACGGGCACCTTCACAGGAGAACCCCATGAGCGAGCGTATCACGCGTCACCGTTTACAGGTGGCAGCCGACCTAGATCGTTTCATCAACGAGCAGGCTCTGCCGGGCACCGGCGTCGACGAAAGCGCCTTATGGGCCGGTGTCGATGCCCTGTTCCACGATTTGACCCCAAAAAACCGCCAACTGCTCGAAGAGCGCGACACGCTGCAAGAGAAGCTGGACGCTTGGCACCGTGAAAACCCCGGCCCGGTCAGCGACATGCCCGCCTACCGTCGCTTCCTCAAGGAGGCTGGCTACTTGGTAGACGCACCAAACAGCGTCAAAGCCACCACGGCCAACGTCGATCGCGAAGTCGCCACACAAGCAGGCCCGCAGCTGGTGGTACCGGTGAGCAATGCCCGTTACGCCCTGAACGCGGCCAACGCCCGCTGGGGCAGCCTGTACGACGCCCTATATGGCACCGACGCCATCTCCGAAGAGGACGGCGCGGAAAAAGGCACCAGCTTCAACCCGAAACGTGGCGAGAAAGTCATCGCTTACGCCCGCGGCGTGCTGGACCGCGCGGCTCCGCTGGCCACTGGCTCGCACCGGGATGCGGTGAAGTACGCTATCCGCGACGGCCACTTGGTCGTCAGCCTGGAGGGCGGTCGTGAAACCGGCCTGAAAGACGCTGGCAAGCTGATTGGCTTTAACGGCGACGCCGCTGCGCCCGACTCGATTCTGCTGGCCAATAACGGCCTGCACCTGGAGATTCAGGTCGATGCCAACCACCCCATCGGCAAGACCGACCCGGCCCATGTCAAAGACGTGGTCGTGGAAGCCGCGCTGACCGCCATCATGGACTGCGAAGACTCCGTCGCGGCGGTGGATTCCGAAGATAAAGTCGGTGTGTACAGCAACTGGCTCGGCCTGATGAAGGGCGACCTGGAAGAGAACATCGAAAAGGGTGGTAAAACCTTCACCCGTAAGCTGCACGCCGACCGCACTTGGCAAACCACCGATGGCAACACCGTCACGCTGCCGGGCCGTTCGCTGATGTTCGTGCGCAACGTGGGCCATCTGATGACCACCCCGGCGATTCTGGACGAAAACGGCAACGAGCTGCCGGAAGGCATTCTGGACGCAGTGGTGACCTCGCTGCTGGCGCTGCACGACTTGAAGAAAGACGCCGACCAGCCGCGCAACTCCCGCGCGGGGTCGGTATACATCGTCAAGCCGAAGATGCACGGGCCAAAAGAAGTCGCTTTTGCCAACGAGCTGTTTGGCCGCGTGGAAGACATTCTTGGCATGAGCCGTGACACCCTGAAAATGGGCATCATGGATGAAGAACGCCGTACTACGGTCAACCTCAAGGCATGTATCGCCGAAGCGACCTCGCGCGTGGTCTTCATCAATACGGGCTTCCTGGACCGCACTGGCGACGAAATGCACACCGCCATGGAAGCAGGCCCGATGGTTCGCAAGGGCGACATGAAGAGCGCCGCCTGGATCACCGCCTACGAGAAGAACAACGTGCAGGTTGGGTTGGCCTGTGGCCTGCGCGGCCGCGCCCAAATTGGTAAAGGCATGTGGGCCATGCCCGATTTGATGCACAGCATGCTGGAGCAGAAAATCGGCCATCCGAAAGCCGGTGCCAATACGGCGTGGGTCCCTTCCCCCACCGCCGCGACCCTGCACGCGCTGCACTATCACCAAGTCAGCGTTGCCGACGTTCAGCGCGAGCTGGAAGCCCAGGGCGAGCCGGACTTCTTGGACGACCTGCTCACCGTGCCGGTGGCCGAAAACGCCAACTGGTCCGATGACGAAATTCAGCAAGAGCTGGACAACAACTGCCAGGGCATTTTGGGATACGTGGTTCGCTGGGTAGAGCACGGTGTCGGCTGCTCCAAGGTACCGGATATTCACAACGTCGGTCTGATGGAAGACCGTGCCACGCTGCGTATCTCCAGCCAGCACATTGCCAACTGGTTGCACCATGGCATCGTCGATGCGCCCCGTGTCGAGGAAACGCTCAAGCGCATGGCGAAAGTGGTCGATGAGCAGAATGCTGGCGACCCCACCTACACCGCCATGAGCGCCGACTTTGAAGGCTCTACCGCGTTCAAAGCCGCTTCTGACTTGGTGTTCAAAGGCCGCGTGCAGCCGTCTGGCTACACCGAACCGCTCCTGCACGAATGGCGTCAGGTACATAAGGCTAAGTAAGCCTCATCGCTCAATGGCCCCCAGCCCCAAGGCTCGCGCCTTGGGGCTTTTTTATTTATTCTGATTTACGTTGACGTAAAAGAAGCACACAGCAAGCTACGCGACAATTAGATGCGCTGGCAGTATGTTGCCGAGAGGGTCTTATGCCAGGGATGGCATAAGTAGCGCCCAGGGATGGGTTCACAGCGCCCTCTCGGCGGCCTACTGGCAGCGGACTCCCAGCCTGTCAGAGTGAATAACAACAATGACCGTGATGACCGTCGAGCAGATCGAGCACTTTCTAGATGAGGTCTTTCCCCAACGGATGGGCAACATAGAGAGCGTGGGTGAAATGTGCGCCACCATGCGCCTCAACATTGGCCATGAGCATCTGCGCCCCGGCCCCCGCGTGTCCGGCCCTACCATGATGGGCTTTGCCGATGTGGCGCTCTACGTGGCCATACTGGCCCAAATCGGCCCCGAAGCGATGGCCGTGACCAGCGATCTGAACTGCCACTTTCTTCGCGCGGCCTCAGGCGATCACGACATCATCGCCCACGCCAAGCTGATCAAGCTGGGCCGCCGCTTGGCGGTGGGAGAGGTGCAGATTTTCTCCGCCAGCGATGACACGCGTCCCGTGGTGCATGTCACCGCCAGCTATGCGCTGCCGGATAACACCTAGGTGGCCCAACAGCGGGGCCGTTCACGTCTCAACGCGCTCAACTCACTTTGGGGAGCTGGTCGATCAGCCTATCCAGCGTCATCGGATAGTCGCGCACACGAATGCCGGTGGCGTTATAGATCGCGTTGGCCACCGCCGCCGCCACACCGCAGATGCCTAGCTCCCCCACACCCTTGGCTTTGAGCGGGGTCGAGGCGGCATCGGTGGTGTCCAGAAACATGACCTCCTGCTCGGGAATGTCCGCATGCACCGCCACCTCGTAGCTGGCGAGGTCGTGATTGACGAAAAAGCCGCGCTCCACATCGGGGGTGAGCCCCTCCATCAAGGCCGCGCCCACCCCCATGGTCATCCCTCCAATCACCTGGCTGCGCGCCGTAACCGGGTTGAGAATGCGCCCTGCGTCACACACCGCCAGCATGCGGCGTACACGGGTTTCCCCCGTGTGGGCGTGTACCGCTACTTCTACAAAGTGCGCCGCGAAGGTGCCAATTTGTAGCGTTTCCTTGAAGTCGCCAAAGTGAATGGTGTCTTCCGCCACCAGCTCTTCGCCGTTCGCTACCTCGGCTAGCGCCACGCCGGTGGTGCCTGCGATCACCCGGCCCTGCTCAAATCGTGGCGAGTTCATACCAAGGCGCTGGGCAATCTCCTCTTGAAGCTGCAGGCAGGCCGCGTAAACACCGGCGGTCGCGCTGGCGGCACCAAACTGACCGCCGGAACCCGACGAGACTGGGTAGTCGCTGTTGCCCAGCCGTACCTCTACATCCTCTAGCGCCAAGCCCATGGCTTCCGCGGCGGTTTGAGCGATGATGGTGTACGAGCCGGTGCCGATATCGGTCATATCGGTCTCTACCACCAGGCGCCCAGCCTGCAGGCGCACCCGCGCGCCGGAATCCATGGTGGGCGCGCCGCGATAAGCACCGGCCATGCCGTGGCCGATCAGCCACTGCCCTTCCCGCTGGGCGCCTGGGGTGCGGTTGCGCGCCTCCCAGCCAAACGCCTCGGCCCCTTTTTGCAGGCACTCCACGTAGTGGCGGTCGCTAAACGGTTTACTGGGGTCTTCCGGGTCGACCTGAGTATCGTTGAGGATGCGAAATTCTACCGGGTCCATGCCCAGCTTCTCGGCCATTTCGTCCATGGCGATTTCCAGCGCGGCAAGGCCAGAGGCTTCGCCGGGGGCGCGCATATCCGCCGACTCAGGCAAGTCCATCTCGATGGCCGTGTGGGCCACGCGGCGGCTTGCACCGGCGTAAAAGGCGCGAGTTTGGTTGACCGGGTTCTCGCCGCTGCCGCCGGGCAGCGTATGGGAGAACGCCGAGTGGTCGAAGGCGGTGATCCGGCCGTCGGTATCGGCAGCGATACGCAGGCGCTGGACAGTGCCAGAGCGGTGGGTGGCGTTGTTGAACACCAGCGGGCGCGGTAGCGCCAGCTTGACCGGCCGACCGGCCGCCCGCGAACCCAGCGCGGCCAGTACGGTATCTGCTCGCAGCCAGAGCTTGCCGCCGAAGCCACCGCCCACGTAGGGGCTCTCTAGGCGAATGGTCTCGGGGTCGATTGCCAAGGTGGTGGCCAGCGCTTCGCGGGTCCAGGCAATCATCTGATTGGAGGTCCAGACCGTCATTTGCCCGCCATCCGACCAATCCACGATGGAGGCGTGGGGCTCCATCATCGCGTGGCTTTGGGAGGCGGTGCGATAGACTTCATCCAGCGTTACCGCAGCGTTTTTAAAGGCCTCATCCACATCGCCCACGTCAGAAATTGGCTCGTCGGGTGTTTGCTGATCCCAGGCGGCGTCTAAATCAAACACGCCTTGCTCGTCTTGGTAGCGCACCTCGATCAGTGCGGCGGCGCTTCTCGCCTGCTCTAGGGTGTCGGCCACCACCACCGCAATCGCTTGATGATAGTGAGCCACCGTATCGCCACCAAATAGACGCGCCTTGTTACTTTTGGCCTTCGCCAGCGGTTCGACCTCCAACGTGGTCACCACCGCCGCCACCCCAGGTGCGGCGCGGGCGGCCGTGGCATCCATATGGGTAATGCGCCCTTTTGCGATGGTGGCACATAGCGGATAGCCCACCAGCTGATGGGCCGCTACGTCGTGGCGCTCATAGGCGTAGGGGGCTTGGCCGGTCACTTTGAGCGCGCCGTCGATGCGCGCATGGGGCTTACCAACGATACGGGCGTGATCGAACAGGTTATCGTCGGTCGATTGATTGAAATCCATCGGTTACTCCTCGGCCAGCAGCGCGGCAAGCGTTCGCTCTGCCAGGGTCAGCTTGTAGGCGTTCTCGTCGGTGGGGCGAGCACCGTCCAGCAGTTTGGCCATCACCGCTGCTGCGCCCTGGGGCAGCGCGGCGTCTGCCGCATCGCGACGCCAGGGCCGGGGGGCCACACCGCCTAGCGCCACGCGCCCCGTGCCGTCCGGCGCGTGAATCAGTGCTACCGAGACCAGCGCAAAGGCGTACGAAGAGCGGTCGCGCACCTTGAAATAGGCATGACGCCCCTCCATCGGCGCGGGCAGCACCACCCCGGTAATCATCTCGCCTTTAGCCAGCGTGCTTTCCACCTCGGGAGTGTTGCCAGGCAGCGGATAGAACGCATCCAGCGTCAGACTGCGAGTCTCGCCCTCGGGGGTGACGGTTTCCACGCGAGCATCCAGCGCTTGTAGGGCCACGGCCATATCGGAGGGGTGTGTGGCAATACACGCACCGGATGTACCAATCACGCCCAGATGCCGGGTGGTCGCGCCTTTTCCCAGCGCCGCGCAGCCAGCGCCCGGTGAGCGCTTGTTGCAGGGCATGGCGGTGTCGTAAAAGTAGGGGCAGCGGGTGCGCTGCAGCAGGTTGCCGCCGGTGGTGGCTTTGTTGCGCAGCTGGCCAGACGCCCCCGCGACCAGCGCCCGACTCAACACGCCATACGCTTCGCGCACACGGGGGTCGGCCGCCAGCGTGCTGTTGCTGACCATCGCCCCCACCCGCAGGCCGCCCTCTTCCGTGGCCGTAATGTCGTCCAACCCCGTGCTGCGCACATCGATGAGATGCAGCGGAGTTTCGATCTCGTGCTTCATTAAATCCAGCAGGTTGGTGCCCCCGGCAATGAAGGTCGCGCCCGGCACCTCGGCCGCGCGGGCCGCCGCTTCGGCAGGGCTGGCAGCACGCTCGTAGGAAAAGGCTCTCATGCGCGCTCCTTGGCAACCTGGGTAATGGCCTTGAGGATGTTGGCGTAAGCGCCACAGCGGCAGAGATTGCCCGACATCCGCTCGCGAATCTCGGCATCGGTGATCTCGATCGGCGCGGTGAGATCCGCTGTGACATGGCTGGGAATATTGGCGGCGATCTCCTGCAGTACGGCGTTGGCCGAACAGATCTGCCCCGGCGTACAGTAGCCGCATTGAAAGGCGTCGTTATCCACGAACGCCTGCTGCATGGGGTCTAGGTGCTCTACCGTGCCCACGCCTTCGATGGTAGTGATCTCGTCACCTTCGTGCATCACCGCCAAAGTAAGACACGCGTTGATGCGCTCGCCATTCACCGACACGGTGCAGGCGCCACACTGGCCGTGGTCGCAGCCTTTTTTGGAGCCGGTGAGCGCTAAGTGCTCCCGCAGGGTATCTAGCAGTGTGGTGCGGTTATCGAGCGTCAGCGTGTGCCGGGTGCCATTGACCATCAGCGTCACGGTCGAGCGCGGTACGTTTTGCGATGTCTGATCGCGGCGCTGTTCAGCGCTAGGTTGAGCGTTCATAACTCGGTGCCTTCCCTGATCATTGCGGTTGCTTATCGACGGTCTCGCCCTTCAGCATAGTCATAAATCAGCGGCGGCGACCTAACGCTTAACGCAACGACCCGCGCTAGGCTGGCAAGACGACTCAGGACAGGAGACGACATGGATACAACGGCGGGATCGGCAGATGATTGAACGTACTCGGCAAAACGGGCAGTGCGCGGCGAGCGCTCATCACGTCGTCGCGCTCGTGATGGCAGCAGGTTACTCACGGCGCTATGGCGACGCCGATAAGCGCCAAGCGCGTCTTGCCGATGGCAGAACGCTGTTGGCCACGACGGTGGCACGCATTGAGCAGGCGTTTCTCCAGGTAAGGGTTGCGATTCGAGAGGAAGACGACGTGCTTCAGCTCGGCTTGGCGCCGAGCACGCCGCTGATTCGACTGCATCGGGCGCCACTGGGTTTGGGTGCGAGCCTTGCCGAAGCGGTGGCAGCGTTGAGTCGTGATCGTCGCCTAAAAGACGCTCAGGCCGTCGCGGTGCTGCTAGGCGATATGCCTCGCTTTCAGCCCGGAACGCTGCTGACGCTGCAGCAGTGCATCACCCGAGACACCATCTGGCGGCCATGCTTCCGCGGCCAACCTGGCCATCCGGTACTGTTTGGGCGGGATTTTTGGCCAGCCCTGGCGGGCATCGACGGCGAGTCAGGGGCAGCGTCTTTGCTTCGGCAATATGCTTCACACTACCGTACCCATGACGTGGACGATGCCGGGGTGATATTCGATGTTGATACGCCAGACGCACTCGCCAGCCTCAAGGACGTCCTGTAGATCAACGCATCTTTCTCACAGTATCGATAGCCTTCCGGCCGCAGAGCGTTTAAACCTCCCGCGATTTTAAGAGCAAGACATTAATAAACATTATAAAGTACTGTACGTATGCCACTGCCACACGGCGACTTACCCATGATACTGCCCAACCTGTTATTGGAACCGCAGGCGCTGAGTGCTCTGCAGGGAAAACACGATATCCCACTGGTCATTTTATCGTGGTTAGTCGCCTTGGCCGCCTCGTTTGCTAGCCTTGAAATCATTCGCCTGGTGGGCAGCACCTCATCGACACTGTGGCGACGCACGTGGCTCATCGCCGGTGCCAGCGTCATGGGCACTGGGGTCTGGAGTATGCATTTCGTCGGCATGCACGCTTATCGCTTGGATTTCCACGTCAGCCACAGCCCTTTGCTCACGCTGCTGTCGATACTGCCCGCCACGATCGGCAGCTTGGTTGCAATGACGCTGCTGTGTCGCGAACCGTTATCGCATCGCACGCTGGTCATAGCGGGCACGAGCTTAGGCCTAGGCATTGGCGTCATGCACTATAGCGGCATGGCCGCCATGCGCATGCCCGCAACGCTGTTCTACGCCCTGGACCTATTTCTCGCCTCTTTGGTCGTCGCCATCGGGCTGGGCGTCTTGAGCGCTTACGCGTACCGCCTATGCCGCCTGGATAACGGCAAAACTCACTATCAGCGGTATGCTTTCGTATCTGCCCTATGCATCTCGGTTGCGGTGAGCGGCATGCACTACGTGGCCATGCAGGCGGCCTGGTTCGTGCCGGATGGCACCATCGGCCAAGCCCCAATAGAGACCTCGCACTGGCTCATTTATGTCATCAGCGGCACTGCCGTCTTTGCGGCATTGCTTACGTTGATGGCGATCAAAATTCAGCGCCGCCTACAAGACAGCGAGCGCCACGGCTATATGACCCAGCAGCGGCTGCTGGAGGTGATTGCCGCTCTACAAGACGGCGTGGTGCTTTTTGACGATAGTGCTCGCATCCGGCTGTGTAATAACGCTTTTGAGCAATTAACCGGGATGACCCAAGCCCAGCTCATCGATGCGGATATCACTCAGGTGCCTTACGCCAAAGAGAGCCAAGCACTGACTCCCACCATACAGCGCGCGCTGGTGTCACAAGGTGAGTGGAGCGGCATGGTGACGGCGGTACGCTCCAATGGCGACGAATATCCTGCGTGGATCAGCATCAGCCGAGTGAACTACGCCAACAGCAAAGACAGAGATTACGTGGCCCTGTTCAGTGACCGCACCGACGAGCAGAACGCGCAGCAGCGTATCCGCTACTTGGCCTATCACGACATATTGACCGGTTTGCCGAACCGGCTGGCCCTTCAAGAGCATCTCTCTACTCATTTGAAAAGCCCCTTAACGAAAGGGGGCTACTCCGTGTTCGCACTGCTGGATCTCAACCGATTCAAGGTGTTGAACGACAGCATGGGACAAGATATTGGCGACGAGCTTTTGCGGCAGCTAGGCCGCCGTTTACAGCAAGCCGACGATCACATTTATGCAGCCCGGCTGGACGGCAATGAGTTTGCGCTTTTCGCATCCATCGCAGCCACCGAGCACACCGCTGCAGAACGGCTCGCCCATCAATACATCGAGCGAGTGCTGGCACTGTTGACGGCTGACTATCAATTGCACGGTCACACCCACCCATGCAAAATCAACACAGGCATGCTGATCTTTTGCCCCCGTGAGGTCGAGAGCGTTGGGCAGTTGTTCAAACGCGCCGGACTCGCACTACTGGAAGCCAAACGCCAGCGAGACGGCGAACCCAAGCGTTTCTGCTCCGCACTGGAGCAAAAACTGGAGGAGGACATCACCCTGGAGCGCGAATTGCGCCTAGCGATCGAGCGCGGCGCCCTCAGCCTTCATCTACAGGCGCAGGTGAATGGGGAGCATGAGGTCATTGGCGCCGAAGCCCTCCTGCGCTGGCAACACCCGGAGCGGGGGATGATATCACCCGGCCGTTTCATTCCCATCGCCGAACAAACCGGGCTGATACTTCCTTTAGGGGCTTGGGTGCTCGAAGCGGGCTGCCGACTGCTTGGCGAATGGCAGCACGATCCACGTCTGAGCCGCTTGAAGCTCTCGCTCAACGTTAGCGTGCGTCAATTCCAGCAACCCACTTTTGTCGAGCAGGTCATGAGCACTCTAACGTCGACCGGCGCACCGCCTGAACGCTTGACACTAGAGCTAACGGAGTCGCTGCTGATGAGCGACCCAGAAGGCACCATCGATAAAATGCTGCGCCTGCGGCAGTTGGGAATTCGCTTTGCGCTGGACGACTTTGGAACAGGCTATTCGTCGCTGGCGTATCTGAAATCGCTGCCGCTGAACACGCTCAAAATCGACATTGCCTTCGTCAGGGATTTGACCCTGGATATGCAGGCAACGCCGATTGCCGCCACTATCATCGCGCTGGCCGAGAGCCTAGGTCTGGATGTCGTGGCCGAAGGCGTAGAAACCGTCGACCAAGCCACCGTACTGGCTCGCCTGGGCTGCCATGTGTATCAGGGCTACTACTTTGGCAAGCCCACTCCCGCGCAGGCGTTTACCCAACACAACGGTGCCTCTTCGTTTACAGCGTCATGAACGGCTGGGCGTTGTGGTCGCTAAACGTGTAGACGTGGTAAGGCTCACTCTGCGGCCCAGGCATGCCCGGAGTGCCTATCGGCATACCGGCCAAACCAATACCATCCACCTCGGGCTGCTGTTCGAACAGCGCTTCGACCGCTTCCAACGGCACGTGCCCTTCAATCCAGTAGTTACCTATCTCGATGGTGTGACAGGCGCCCATGCCGTAAGGCACGCCTGCCTGCTGCTTGATCTCACCCAGCTCGACGTCATCGATAATGGTGACGTCTATACCCAACGCTTCCAGATGACGCGCATACTCATCGCAACAGCCGCATTGCGGGTTCTTATACAGCGTCGCCTCATCGGGCAGCGCGGCATGGGCCGTGGCTGCACCGAACATCAAAGCACCGGATACTAGCAGCGCCGTGGTATGTCGTTTCATATGGCTCTCCTATGACAATCTTTTTTTATAGCTTACAACCTAGGGGCTACCTGCAGGTCAAGCCCCAAGCAACCGCGATCCCTTCATATTTGACCTATGGGCGACACCGGGTTCTATGCTTGTAAAAGGATGTTGATCGTAAGACGACAAGGAGGCTGATCATGGCAGCAACGCCCCACCCCCACGCTCAGGTATATCGGATGAAAACCGCCGAGCATCTGTGTCCGTTTGGTTTGAAAACCGTTGATTTACTCAAACGCAAAGGCTACACGGTGGACGATCACACGCTCACGTCCCGCGAGGAGATCGACGCGTTCAAGGAGCAGGAGCACGTCGATACGACGCCGCAGGTCTATATCGACGGGGAGCGGATCGGCGGCTACGAAGAGCTGCGCGACCACCTGGGGATGAGCGTTCCCAGCGCCAAAGAGACTACCTACCGCCCGGTCCTGGCCATTTTTGCCGTCGCCCTATTGATAGGCGTGGCGATGAGCTGGGCGATACAGGGCACGCTGTTGACGGCGCGCATGCCGGAGTTTGCCGTGGCGACTGCGATGGTGCTGCTGGGCCTGCAAAAGCTGCAGGATATCGAGAGTTTTAGCACCATGTTCCTCAACTACGACCTGCTCGCCCAGCGCTACGTGCCCTATAGCTACGTTTACCCTTACGCCGAGACCGCCGCCGGGCTATTGATGCTGGCAGGCACGCTGATATGGGTGGCCGCGCCGCTGGCGCTGTTCGTCGGCACCGTAGGCGCGGTATCAGTGTTCAAAGCGGTGTACATCGACAAGCGCGAACTCAAGTGCGCCTGTGTGGGTGGCAACAGCAACGTTCCGCTTGGCTTTGTGTCACTCACCGAGAACCTAGTAATGATCGGTATGGGCGTGTGGATGCCGCTGCGCATGCTGCTGGGCTAACGTCGATTAAGTGCGGCTAAGGAGCGCCGTGACCCCCAGGGCCAACCAACCGGCCATCAGTAGAAGCCCGCCGATGGGTGTCACGATCCCCACGCTCAACCCGACCAGCGCCATCAGGTAGAGCGAACCAGCAAAGGTAAGTACACCTAATGCCCATAAGGCGAGGACGACCTGCTGACCAGGGAGCGGGCGGTGGCTGCGCCACGCAAGCACCGCCAGCATGGCCAGCGTGTGCCACGCTTGGTAGCGCACCCCGGTTTCCACGATATCCACCATGGCGGCGCTGGTGCGGGCCGCTAGACCGTGGGCGGCATAGGCCCCCAGCATCACCATGACGGCCCCCGATAGCGCCACCACACACCACCACAGTTTGTCGGTTCGCTGCACGCCCTGCTCCTTTTCACGCATGTTAGCGGCCACACGCCGCACTGTTAATCATCGAGATATTCACTCCGTTGCATACCTTGCACGGGGTGAAACCGCTACAATAGAGGCCGTTTTGCCTCATCCACCAGGGTGCTTATTGTTTATGTCTACCCCCCATGAGTCGATACAGCTTACGCTCAACGGCGAACCCTACGCCATGACTGCGGGCCTGACCGCTGCCGATTTGGTCGAGCAGCTGGGCCTGAGCGGGCGGCGGATCGCTGTCGAAATCAACGAACAGATCGTGCCCAAAAGCCAACTGGCCGCGACCCCGCTGGCCGCAGGCGACCAGATCGAAGTGGTCCACGCCATTGGCGGCGGCTAGCTGCCGATGCTTTTTCAAGGAATCGCTATGACGCAACTGACCGATACACCGTTCACCATTGCCGGACGTGATTTTCGCTCTCGCCTGCTCGTAGGCACCGGCAAATACAAAGACTTTACCGAAACCGGTGCTGCCATTGCCCAGAGCGGTGCCGAGATCGTCACCTTTGCCGTGCGCCGCACCAACCTTGGCCAAGATGCCGATGCCCCAAACCTACTGGACGTCATCTCGCCCAAGCAGTACACCCTGCTGCCCAATACCGCGGGCTGCTACAACGCCAAAGATGCCGTGCGTACCTGCCGCCTGGCCCGCGAACTGCTGGATGGCCACAATCTGGTGAAGCTGGAAGTGTTGGGCGATGATCATACCCTCTACCCCAACGTGGTCGAGACACTCAAAGCGGCAGAAACGCTGCTGGCCGACGGTTTCGACGTGATGGTGTACACCAGTGATGACCCGATCGTTGCACGCGAGCTGGAAGCCATGGGCTGCTGCGCCATCATGCCGCTGGGCTCACTGATTGGCTCGGGCCATGGCATTCAAAACCCACATAACGTGCGCCTGATCGTCGAGCAGAGCCGCGTGCCGGTGCTGGTGGATGCCGGCATTGGCACGGCGTCCGATGCGGCCATGGCCATGGAGCTTGGCTGCGACGGCGTGCTGCTCAACAGCGCCATCGCCCATGCACGCGACCCGCTGCGCATGGCCAACGCCATGAAGCTCGCCGTCGAGGCTGGCCGCGATGCGTTTTTGGCGGGCCGCATGCCGCGCCGCCAAAGCGCCGACCCCTCTTCGCCTTTTGCAGGCCGCATCAACGGCTGATACAGAGACACCATGACTGATACGAACGATACCGCGCCCGAGAGCAACACCACTGGCCCCGAAAGTGCCGACGCACCGCTGCACCGTCGCGGCATTAAAAGCTATGTGATTCGCGCCGGACGCATGACCCAGGCCCAAAGCCGCGGACTTGAAGAGGTATGGCCGCGCCTTGGGCTGACCATTGCCGATGGCCGCCAGGAGTTAGACGCCCTCTTCGGCCGCCAAGCCCCTCGCGTGGTGGAAATTGGCTTTGGCATGGGTAACTCGCTGATCGAGCAGGCCGAAACCCACCCGGATACCGACTTTATCGGTATCGAAGTGCACGCCCCTGGCGTTGGCAAACTGCTCGACGAAGCCGACAAACGCGGCCTGACCAACCTACGGGTTTACCGTGAAGACGCCCTGGCCGTGCTGGAGCAGTGCCTACCCGAAGGCTCGTTGACTACCTTGCAGCTCTTCTTCCCCGACCCGTGGCCGAAGAAGAAGCATCACAAACGGCGCATCGTCCAGCCCGCCTTCGTGGAGCTGATTCGCACGCGCCTCAAGCCCGGGGGCACGTTCCACATGGCCACCGACTGGGAAGCCTACGCCGAGTGGATGGCGGAAGTGATGGACGCCGCCCCTGGCTACGTCAACACCGCAACGCCCGAGACCGCACCTTACGTGCCGCGTCCGGCCTTCCGCCCGCTCACCAAGTTCGAAGCGCGCGGCGAAAAGCTCGGCCACGGCGTGTGGGACTTGATCTACCGCCGGGAAGCCTGACGTTCGATTGGCAGCAGGCCACGCGCGGCCCTGCGTCTGCCGCCGCGACGAACTCGTACAAAAGCCCTACCCATCAAAAAAAGAAAGCCGCTCCAAAGGAGCGGCAAAAGACCGTGACTAGCAATGAGAGGGAGAAACCATGACAGGAAACTGGCGGTTTCTGTCGTGGTTGCCAGCGTCTCATCAAACGCCGACCATCACAATATAATCATTCTCATTTACCCCGTCAACACAAATGCGAATACTTTTTATTTATTTTTTTAAATCAACTGATGAGCTGGAGCCACAACGGCAACGTCAGCATAGCGAGCAGCGTTTGTCCGGTAATGATGGCGGCCATCAATTCCGCATCGCCGCCAAGTTGACGGGCCAGAATATACGCCGAGGTTGCCGTGGGCAGGGCGGCAAACAGCAGTGCGACGTCTCGGCTGACGGGGTCGAGCCCCAGCAGCCAGGCTAACGACAGCACGAAAGCGGGCATGAGCAGCAGCTTGATCGTATTGGTCGCCATCACACCGCGGTCGAGGCGCAGCAGCGCCATGGGTCGAAGTGCCACCCCCACTGCCACTAGGCCCAGCGGCAGCGCTGCGCGGCCCAGCAACGAGACGGTTGCTTCGCTCCAACCTGGCAGACCAACACCGCTAAGGTTTAGCCCAATACCGGCCAGACACGCCAAAATAAGCGGATTTTTCGCCAATGCCAGTGCGCTCTTGCCCAGACTTGCCCTGCCTAGAGTGCCCGCCGCCACGAAACTGGCGACGCACATGACGTTTACCACGGGCACCATTAGCGCCACGGCTACCGCTGCCGTGGTGGCGCCTAGCGAACCATGCAGCGCGGCCGCTCCCGCCACGCCTACGTAGGTGTTGAAACGCACGGCGCCTTGAAACACGGAGGTAAACGCCGCCGGGCCGAGCCTTAACCAGCTACGTCCATGCCACAACAGCATGCCAAACAGCGCCATCGCTCCCAGCAGCGCCAGCGCCAATCGGCCGACGGGCACTTGGCTCACATCGGCCGTGGCCAGCGTGCCTACCAGCATGGCGGGGAACAGCACGAAATAGATCAGCCGCTCCATCTGCGCCCAAAAATCCATAGTAGGCCAGCGGGCATACCCTAAGCCTGCCCCCAATAAAATCAGTAAAAACAGGGGCCCTAGTGCCCCGGTAATGCTCTCCATTGTCATTCCTTATCAAGTGCGACATCCCAGCACAGAGACATCTGCAGGATAGCTGTTACCATGATTTGCATACCCTGACACAAATGACACGCCTTATGGCCTGCGTAGCGACTATTCTGCCATGAAGAATTTGCTTAAACCTGTCGAGGTGACGGGTTTTCCAGCGCTGAAAGTGCTTATTCTAGTGACGGGCATCGCGCTGGCCGCGTGCACGTGGTACGTCTTTGCTAACTGGCTGCGCGATGATCGCGATATCGTGTGGTTCACCCCCAATGGCGAATGCAACTTGCATAGAGCGCCCTGTTCGGCAACGCTGGGCGATAAAGGTGAACTGACACTGACCATCGATGCCGATGGGCGTATCGAGGCACTTGAAGTGCTGCCGCTGGATGTCGAGGTAGAGGGCGTTAGCCCTCGCCATGTGACGGTCGATTTCGTAGGTCGCGACATGGATATGGGTCTCAACCGCTTCGCCCTCACCGCCACCGCGCCGGGGCACTTCCACGGCCAGGGACAAGTGGGGGTGTGCACGCAAGCCGTGATGCCATGGCGGGCGCGAGTGATCTTGGAAACCCCGGACGGTAAGCTAGGCAGCTGGTTCGATTTCGATGTGACAAGGAGTTAGCGCATGGCAATTCGCAAGCCGCTTTGGCTAGGTATCGCCCTCATGGCTCTTCTGCTGGTCGTGGCAAGCGTTGGCCTGTACCAACTACGCGCAGGGGAGGATCCCGACGAACCAACAGGCGGGCCCATTGCCATGCCGTCGACGCAAGGCGATTTCTCCCTGGATCAGCTCGGCAACGACGAGATTGCCATCGTCTCTTTCGGCTATACCTACTGCCCCGATGTCTGCCCCATGAATCAGGCGGTCAAGCGCCAAGCGCTGGCACAATTGAGCGATGCCCAGCGTGAGCGAGTGGTGCCTGTCATGATTACCGTCGATCCAGAACGCGATACGCTGCCCCGCATGCGCGAGTACATGCAGTTTTTCGGCGAAGAGTTCATTGGTTTGGTGGGTAGCCAGGCGCAGCTCAACGAGGTGGCCGGGCGCTATGGTGTGATTTGGCGACGGGTCGAGGCGCCGGAGTCGGCCATGGCCTATACCATCGACCACAGCGCCTCGCTGTTTTTGGTCAACCGCGAGGGGAAGATACTGCAGCGGGTGCTCTACTCACCAACGCCCCATGGGTTGGTATCGGCGCTCGAGCGCGAACTAGGCAGTTAACGCTCTAAAACGGCTTGATGCGTTAGCGACACGGCGGCTATTCGGCCGTCGTCGCCTCCTCCGTCTGATCGGCTTGCAGCCGATCCAGCATGGCCATCAGCGCCTGTACTTGGGTGCCGTCTCGAGTATCGTGTAGCGGGTTGATCTGCCACGTGCTCTCCGCGAAACCCCACCAGTCCCAGCACGCTTGCGGATTGGCCATGCTGCTTTCGGCCTGTGGATACAGCACCACTTGGCCATGCGTCGCCGCCCAACGGTTCAAGCCGCTGTAGCGAACGAAGGTATCGCCGATGGTCTCTGCGTTCATCTGGCAACCGTGCAACGCTACGGTGACCGGACACCCCCCCAACTCACACGTCTCGGGCACGAACAGATAGCCTGTATCGGCCACCCCCTTCACCGCGAAATCAGATTGATCGAAGGCCAGCAGCTCGCCTTCGCTAGCGTTCGCCTCACGCTCGGGGTAGAGCCACGCCAGCATCTCCCCCGCGACGTCGTCGCCACAGGCCAACACGTGACTACCACCTCCATTATGGCAGTCACCTAGCGACTGCGGGTCGATAGGCGCATCTTTGGGCATCGCCACCGGCCAGCCGTGCCCGGTGTTTTCCCGTTGAACGAAGCGTAGCTGCTGCTCGGGGTCCGCCAGCCAGCGCTGCCACTGCTGCGCGAGCAGGTCGCCCAGCGCAGGCGAGACCGTCTCGTCCGACGTACCATGCCACACAAAAGCACGCAGCGAGCGCAGCGCCTCTTGGCTGCCGACTTGCTCCATCTCTGCGTAGCGCTGGCGACGCTGCTCCAGCTCGTCGAGCGACGGCAGGCCGCGCCGGGTCATCATGCACTGATTGAGAGCCGTACTCAAAGCCCCCTGCGCGCAGCCCCAAGGACCTGCTGCCAGTACGCCCAGTCCGCTAAAGCGCTCGGGCCAGGCCACCGCAAGCTGAGTGGCCATGTAGCCCCCCGCGGAGACGCCCACGACGCTTGCTTGATCGTTAGCCGCTGCCAGCGCTGGGAGCTCAATAGGTGCTTCCTGGGCCTGGGCAGCGCCGCTGCCCAACACAATAAGCGCCGCCATCCAGAGGCGCTGACGAGAGGCCATACCCATGGCTTATTCGATACCTAGCAGTTCGACGCGGAAAGTGAGCATTTCATTCGGACCAATCGGGCCCTGGCCGCGTTCGCCGTAGGCGAGATCCGCCGGGATGTAGAGCATCCAGCTGTCACCCACGCTCATCAGCTGCAGGGCTTCTTGCCAGCCCTCGATCACTTGGTTGACCTGGAAACTCACCGGCTCACCGCGCTCGAAGGAGCTATCGAACACGGTGCCGTCCAACAGCATGCCTTCGTAGTTCACTTCGACGGTATCTTCCGGGCCAGGCGTTGCACCATCTCCTGACTCGATGACTTCGTACTGCAGACCAGACTCGGTCACTTCGACCTCGTCACGCTCGGCGTTTTCGGCCAGGAAGTCTTGGCCCTCTTCCAGGTTCATCTGCGCCAACTCAGCGGCTTGCTGCTCGCGCGCTTCCATCGAGCGCTCTTGGAACGCCATCAGCGCTTCCATCATCTCCTCTTCGTTCATCGCTAGCTCGTTGCCATCAAAGACATCGCGCATACCGTCGGTGAACGCATCCAGATCGAGATCTTCGATGTCTGCCTGCATGCTTTCGCCCAGGGTCACGCCCAGGCTATACGCCAAGCGCTGCTCGTCGGTTTCCGGGGCAGCGGCGGCAAACGGTGCGACTAGCAGCAGGCCAGTGAGCGCGGTAGAAGAGAGTAGTGCTTTCATGGAAAAAACCTTATCCAGCGGCGCAGCGCGCCAAATATTTTGGGGTGCTTCAAAGACTAACACCCGCCGCCTCAGGCTGCATTACCTGAAACGGCGGGTGCTGCTCAGACCACACGATTGCGTAGAGGTTTAGCCGGTCGCCTTCACACTAGACCACCAGCGTGGGGCAATGAGCGGCACCGGCCACGCGTTGGGAAACGCTGCCCAGCAGCAAATTCTTTTCCCCATTGGTTCCCTGTGCGCCAATTACGATCAGGTCGCACTCCCGCTTACGAGCAAAGCGCACGATGGTACGGGAGGGACGTCCGCCTTTGACAAAAGCTCGCACGCGAACGCTATCGGCGCCCAGTTCGATGGCGTGGGATTTGGCGTGCACGGCAATCTCCGTTGCGTACTCCTTGAGCGCGTCATCGGGGATATCCAACCGGTTGGGGCGCACCATGGAAAGCGACGCCTCCAGCAGGCTGTGATGTTTGAACACACACAGTAGGTAGAGCTCTGCCCCGGTGAGCAGATGCAGACCAACGGCTTTTTCGAGCGCCTTGATGGCCCCCTTTGAGCCATCGACAGGGATCAAGATGCGATTGAACATCCGCGTTCTCCTTGTGACTGCTTAACGGAAGGCAACATCACGCAGGAACAGCGCAATTTGCGGGAACATGATCAACAGCGCCGCCGCCAGAATCAGCATGAAGATGAACGGTGGCGTGCCCTTGATCACCTCCCAATAGGGGCGTTTGAAGATCGCGATGGCGGTAAAGATATCGCAGCCAAAGGGTGGCGTGGCCGACCCAATCGCCACCTGCAGCGTAATCAGGATACCGACCAGTACGGGATCGAGCCCGGTGGCTGCAATCGCCGGGGCAAAGATCGGCGTCAATACCAGAATCACCACGATGGGGTCGACGAACATGCACGCCACGAAGAATGAAATACAGATGGCGATCAACACCCCCGTGGGTCCGGCCTCGTTGACCCCCACGGCTTCGAGGATCGCTTGGGGAATCTGCGCAAACGAAATGATCCAAGAGAAGCCATTGCCCACGGCCACCAGAATGAACACCACGGCGGTGATCAGGCCAGTAGACTTGGCGATGGTGTAGATATCGCGCATTTTCAGCGAGCGAAAGACGACGAACTCTAACAGCACCGCATACAGGACACAGGCGGCCGCCGCTTCGGTAGGACTGAAGATCCCGCCGTAAATGCCGCCCACGATGATCACTGGGAAGCCGAGCGGCCAGAGCGCTTTCTGAACGGCCGTGGCCCGCTCTTTCCAGCTTGAGCGCTCTTCGGTAGGCACGTCTTTTACGATGGCGTAAATGATGCAGTACGTGGAGAACATGAACAGGATAAGCAGGCCGGGACCAATACCGGCGATGAACAGCTCGCCAATCGAGGTGCCGGAAATGACCCCGTAAATGATCATGCCAATGCTGGGGGGAATCAAAAAGGCAATATCACTGGCATTGATGATCAGCGCCAGCGTAAAGGGATCGGAGTAGCCCGCTTTGAGCATCTTCGGACGCAGCGGCGAGCCTACCGCCACTACAGTGGCCTGGGTCGACCCCGACACGGCGCCGAACAGCGTACAAGAAGCCGCCGTGCTGACCGCCAACCCCCCTTTGATATGGCCAATGAAGGACATCACCATATCGATGAGGCGATTCGCAGACTGCCCTCGGGTCATGATGTCGGCGGCCAGAATGAACATCGGCACGGCGATTAGCGACGCCGGGCGTATGCCCGCCATCATCTGCTGAATCAGCGTATCCATTTGGCCGAAGCCGTTGAACATCATATAGAAGCCGATCACTGCCGCAGTGATCAGCGGGATCATCATTGGAAAGCCCAGCAGCAGCAGGGCAATCATGGTGACTACCATTATCGTCGTCATAGCGTTCCCCTAAGGTGCAATCCCTGCTTTACACTTCTGTTTCGGTGTCTTTATAGCCGTCTACCACCCCGGTAGAGAGGTAGACGTCTCGGGTGGTGAGATTCTTGATCGCGGTCAGTAGGTACTGAATCCCGGTGATCAAAAAGCCCATGGGCACCCAGACGTAGATGATCCATACCGGTAAGCCCAGCGACGGCAGTACGCGCCCTTTGCTATACAGGTCGAGGATGTACACGACGGAGTAGTAAAGCAGGAAGAACATCACCAGCGAGGTGAAAAACGCGATGCCGATCATTAGCACTTTGCGACCGCCCACCGGCAGCGCATCGTAAATCGCCGACATGCGAATATGGCGACCGTGGCGGGCAGCGTAGCCAATACCCGCAAAGGTGATCATGATGATCAGGATACGGTTCAGCTCGCCTGAGAACATGATGCTATTGCCGAACACGAAGCGGGCAACGACGTTGGTGACCGTATTCAGCGCCATTAGCAAAACCCCCATCGCCAGTATGACTGACTCGATTTTGCTAATTGCAGTGTCGATCACTCCTAGTACGCCGGGCAAACCCGAGCGGTAGTTCTTTTCGGACTCTTCTTCGGACATGGCCGTTCTCCTTTGAACGCAGCGTGGTCGCTTGCTCGATGGCGACGCGACCTTCCCATCACTGACACCGAACGGAGCAGGTTCGGCCTTGCTCATTTTGTAGCGTAATGGGTAATGACTCTTTTCGCTTCAACGCTGGATGGACGTAGATTTTTCTGTGTTCGCCCCCGCGAGCATGTGTTTTTTCGCTAGAGGGGTGGACAACAAAAAAGGGGCAGCGCTGGCTGCCCCTTGGCGACGTCATGTGATTAACGCAAGCGCGCTAACCGATTAGGACTCGCTTTCGACGGCTTCGAGGTCCGCTTTGAACTGCTCCAGCAGCTCGGCACCGCGCTCGCCCGTCATTTCGAGGAAGGCTTCCTCGACCTGCGGTGCGCGCTCGCGGAACGCTTGGATCTGCTCTTCGTTCAAGCGTGTCACGGTGACTTCGTCAGACGCTTCCTGGATTTTGGCCAGCGCTTCATCGGCTAGCCCTTTGATGTGCTCGATAGTGTGGTCGTAGGCCGCGTCCGAGGCGTTCTGGACCAGCTCTTTGTCTTCATCGGACAGGCCTTCGTAGAAGTCCTGGTTGGCCATCATCGCGGTGGTGAACCAACCGTGGCCAGTGAAAGTCAGGTGCGGAGACACTTCGTACAGACCGCCAGACTCGATCCAGAAGATCGGGTTTTCCTGACCATCGATGATGCCGGTCTGCAGGCCACCGTAGACTTCGCCCCACGGCAGCGGTGTCGGCGTCGCGCCAAAGGCGTCGTAGGTTTCCGACAGCAGCGGGTTGGTCATGGTGCGGATTTTCTTGTTATTCATGTCTTCCGGCGAGCTAATCGGCTCGTCGGTGGTGACCACCATTTCACCCTCGGGGTACATTTTTAGAAGCTCGAGACCCTGCTCGGCGTAAAGCTCCGGGAACATTTCATTGATGGCTTTACTCTCGTCGAAGAACGTTAGAACGGTCTCTTCGTCGGTCGGCAGCAGATACGGAATGAAGAAGATTTGCGCTTCTGGGATCAGCGCACCGGTAAAGCCAGGTGACTGATTGACGAACTGGAGGATGCCATTTTGCGTCTGCTCCATGATGTCGTCGGATTCGCCAAGCTCACCAAAGCGATAAACTTGGACGGTGTGATCGGAGTTCTCTTCGATGTACTCCTTGAATGCGTAAGCGAAGACATCCTGCACGTCGCCTTCGTACTCTTCGTGTGCGTAACGCCAGTTATCTGCCTGAGCGGTCGCGCTCAAACCCAGCAGCAGTGCACCCACGCTTGCCGTGGTGAGCAACTTGGTGGTGACGGAACGAGTCGAAACTAATGTGCTTGCCTTCATGCAGAGTTCCCCTAGCAGTGGTAAGCGCGCCGTACGAGAGCGCAAGGATCTTAGTGTTTGTATATCCCGAGTCGCTCCACTTTTATTCAGCGTTTGTTCAGCCGCTAACACGCAGTAACGTCGTTCATTGCTGTGGGTTAGCGGACGATCGCCAGCGAAGCTAACACGGGTTATTCAAAAACAGCTTAATTTCAGGCTAGCGTGGTGATTCACAGCGGTCAAGCTGGCTTGCCAGGGCAAAAAGGGCCGCTCTCGTACTCTCGCGCCCGCGTGGCGCGCGACACAAATCGTTGTCAAGCGGCGTCGAAAACAGCGTATCTTGCAGCCACTGTGCAACATTGTGCTGGCTTATGTCGCTTTTTGTTAAGCGCGCGTCCGCGTCTGATGAGCCGAGCGCCCACTGCTGCCAACGTTGAAGGTTTTCACGCTCTGCCTGCAGCTCGGCACTCTGCAGCGTGGCACGCAACGCTTTGACGGCCTCGTTGTGGGCGGCTTCGGGTTTCAACCGGCGGCGAAGCGTTCGTAGCGTCACCGTCACCTGCTGCTGCCAAGCCATGCGCTCGGCGCGTATGGTAGCGAGCGGGCCTGGCGAGGCCGCCAGACCCTGCTGATAGAGCCAGCAATGGAACAGCAGCTCACACACATCCACACCAGCCTCATCCTGCAACGTGAGGCAGGCCTGCTCGACGCCGGGCCTGGCATAGAGCGCCAAAGCAAAATCCCACAGCGGCCTCTGCTGCAAGCGCTGCAATCGGTTAGAATCGCGCATTGGTTTACCCACTTTTTTCGGGAGAAAACATGATCGCACTGCGCCAAGTCGCCCTGCAACGGGGTACGCAAACGCTCCTAGAAAACGCCGATCTGACGCTCCATAACGGCGTCAAGGCCGGCATCATTGGGGCGAACGGTGCCGGTAAGTCGAGTCTATTCAAACTCCTGCTGGGCGAGCTGGGCCCTGATCAGGGTGACGTCGAGATGAGCGGTGGCCAGCGGATCGCCCACATGGCCCAGGAAGTGGAGGCGCTGGATCGCCCCATCGTGGAGTACGTGCTGGATGGCGATCACGCATTGCGCAAGGCGCAAGCCGACTTGCTCGCCGCTCGGGAAGCGGGCGACGCCCATCGCGAAGCGGAGCTACACGGGCTGATCGAAACGCTGGATGGCTACACCGCCGAATCCCGCGCGGCCCAGCTACTGGTGGGGCTGGGCTTCGTCCAGGCGGACCTGATGCGCCCGCTGTCCGATTTTTCCGGCGGCTGGCGAATGCGGGTCAATCTTGCCCGTACGCTGTTCATGCCTTCCGACTTGCTGCTGCTCGATGAGCCGACCAACCACCTGGATCTGGACGCCCTGCTGTGGCTAGAGCAGTGGCTCACCCGCTACCCCGGCACGCTGCTGCTGATCTCTCACGACCGGGACTTTCTGGATGCCGTGTGCGACCACATCGTCCACATGCATCATCAAACGCTGGAACTCTATCGGGGCAACTACTCTCGATTCGAGCGCACACGGGCGGAGAAGCTCGCCCTGCAGCAGGCCGAAGCAGCCAAACAGCAGGCGCGCCGCGAAGAGATCGAGCGTTTTATCGCTCGCTTCAAGGCCAAGGCCACTAAGGCGCGTCAGGCGCAGAGCCGCGTCAAGATGCTGGAGCGCATGGAAGATATCGCCATGGCCCACGTGGACTCTCCCTTTCACTTCACCCTGCCCGCGGCAGATAAGACCTCTCACCCGCTGCTAGTGCTGGATCAAGCCACGCTAGGCTACCGCAGCCAGGCGGGCGACGTCGCACAGCTCGACAAGGTGAACATTACGCTGCTTCCCGGCAGCCGGATCGGCCTGCTGGGACCCAACGGCGCGGGTAAATCCACACTGATCAAGTCGCTCACCGGCGAGCTGGCGCTGCTCGACGGCAAGCGCGTGCCCGGCGAGCACCTAGCGATTGGTTACTTTGCTCAGCATCAGCTGGAGGGGCTGGACGTGACCACGACGCCGTTCGTCCACGTGCAGCGGCTCTCGCCCACCGCCAGCGATCAAGAGATTCGCAATTTTCTAGGCGGCTTCGGTTTCAAGGGCGACGACGCCTTCGGGGAAGTCGCCACCTTCTCGGGCGGTGAGAAAGCGCGGCTGGCACTGGCGCTGGTCGCTTGGCAAAAACCCAATCTGCTGCTGCTGGACGAGCCGACCAACCACCTGGATTTGGAAATGCGCGAGGCGCTCACGGAAGCGCTGGCAGGCTTCGAGGGCACGGTCATTTTGGTCTCCCACGACCGTCACCTACTGCGCGCCACGGTCGATGAGTTTTGGCGGGTCGCCGACCACCGGGTCGAGCCCTTCGACGGTGACTTGGAGGATTACCGGGCTTGGCTCAAGGCGCGGTTGGAAGAGAACCGCCGCGACGCCCGTAGTGAAAAGAGCGAACGCCAGAGCCAACAGCCCAGCGGCGACCGTAAAGCCGCCCGCAAAGCAGCGGCCGAGCTGCGCGAGAAGCTGCGCCCTTTGAAAAAAGAGCGCGATAAGGCGGAAAAGGCCATGGAAAGAGCGCAGCACTCGCTCGAGGAGGTCGAGGCCATACTCGCCGACCCTGAGCTCTACACTGACGGCGCCCGCAAAGCGGAGCTGACCGATGCGCTGGCCAAGCAGGCAACGATCAAAGCGCAGCTAGACGACGCCGAGCAGTCGTGGCTCGCCGCCGAAGAGGCACTGGAAGCCATGGAAGCCGAATTGCTCGCCAGTGAGAGTGCCTAGAGCGCTAGCTCTTCAGCAGAAACGTGACCGGGCCATCGTTCGTCAGCGCAACCTGCATGTCCGCGCCAAACTGGCCAGTCGCCACCTGGGGCCAAGCAGCGCGCGCTCGATCGACGAGGTAATGAAACAGCCGCTGCCCCTCCTCGGGCGGCGCGGCGCTGGAAAAACTGGGGCGCAGCCCCTTGTGCGTGTCGGCCGCAAGCGTGAACTGCGACACCAGCAGCAAGCCTCCTTGGGCCTGCTGCAAGTTGTGATTCATCTTGCCCGCGTCGTCGCTGAACACGCGGTAATGCAGCAGCTTGTGCAGCAGTTTATCGGCCTCCGCCTCGCTGTCGCCTTTCTCGACACCTACCAGTGCCAGCAACCCGTGGTCGATCGCACCGATGGTGCTGCCATCCACCGTGACGCTGGCGTGTTTGACCCGCTGAATCAGTGCTTTCACGCTTACCCCTTTGTCCGTTCATTGGCGCTGTCGAAGAGGGCGAGTGTAAACTGAGGCGAGGGCTGGCCCAAGCGAGATGGTGCGTGGTCAGCCGCTATCCGTCCACGCCCAGTAGCGCGTCGCGAAACTCTTCACCCAGCGGGCGCTCGCCCAGCCAAATGCCGAACATCGCGCTGGCAAACTCGGCGCTGCTATCCTCGTAGAGCGTCTCACCGTTGAGGGCAAGGCGTAACTGCTCACCGTCCCAGCTCAACAGGTACCGATCACCGGGTACCACATCCCGGTACCGTTGATTCAACTGCGCCATGTTCTCTTTCACCTGATTGAACTCGTAAAGCGTCAACGAATCGTCGAGCGTTTTCTCTGTCGCCTCGGCAAAGTCGTCGGCAGCAATCTCATGAAAGTAGGCAAGTTCCAAACGGCGGGGTACATCGCTTAACGGCTGAGGCTCGCGCTCCCCCTCCAACTGATAATACGCCCCCGCATAAGCGGTCCATATCATGTAACGAAATACGCCGCTTCCCAGCAGCACATAGCGCTGGCCATTCTCTTCCACCACACGGTCGAAGCGTTCGCCCCGCTCGGTCACGCTTTCGGCTTGGGCGCTACTGACCGCCACGGTGGTTCCTATGAGCAAACAGGTCGACAGTAGGGCTGTCACAAGGCGTGGTTGCACGGTGTCCTCCTCCCGTATTGGCTTGGCTGGTTTCACGTATAGCTATACATACTCGCCAAGACAATAAAGGTTCCGTACAGTCATGCTCGAAACGGCACTAACGGCTACCAAGGTCGACACACCATCACGTCGCAGTGGGGTTCGCTCAGCAACATGTCGGTGAGCGGGTTGGGTTGATGCGGTCGGCAGCGGCTACCCAACATGACCAAGTCTGGCGAGTGGCGCTTGATATAGTCGTGCAGCACGTCGCAGGGCTGGCCCGGTTCCAGCACCAGCTCGATATCGGGTATGCCGTCTAGTTCGCGCATGAGGCTTTCGACCTCGTTGTCCAGCGCTTCTCGTAGGCGGGCGACCTCATGATCACGCCACTGGGCATAAAATGCCTGGTTACCCAGCTCTCGCTCACCGGGCAGGTTCCACGCGTGCAGCAGCGTGAGCTGAGCGTCGGGAAAGCGGATCAGTGCCTCTTTTAGCGTTTGTCGAGCGGTGAGAGAAAAGTCGATCGGCACCACGATATGCTGCCACGGCTGCGTCGGTCGGTATGACGCTACCACCACGGGGCAAGGGGTACTGCGCAGAATACGCATCAAGGTCGTGCCAAAGAGTAAATCTTTCTCACCCCGCTTACGGTGCATGCCAAGCACGATTAGCGATGCATGACGCTCATGGGCTTCGCGAACGATCTCCACATGGGCATCGCCCACCACCGTTTGAATCATCAGCGAAGGGAGTTCGAGCGCGTAATCCTCACGAAGATCGGTGAGCGTCGCGCTAATGTCATCGCTGACCGCGCGCTCCAGGTCGTGAAGCATCCGATGGGGAAGGTAGGGGTCGAGCACGTGGAGCACGTCCAACTGCGCGCCCTGCTGATGGGCAAGGCGCAGCGCACGGGCAAAGGCCGCGCGATTTTCCTGTGACAGGTCAGTGGCAAATAGCAGCGTGCGAGACATGGCTAGCTCCTTGGCCGAATGGCTCAGCCTGATAGGCAAACAAACGGGCACCCTTCAGCATGGTGCCCGCTGCCCTATCTCGCAAGGAGACTCTGCGCCGCCTTTCCCCTCGATCCGACGTTTATTCTGCGTGGCGCTCGCCCACCGGCCTACCACCACGCATGGAAGTGGTGTACCGGACCACGCCCTTTGCCAACGGTTAAACGGTGGCTGGCCGCCAGTGCGCTATGCAGCCACTGCTTTGCCTCGGTAATGGCCTGCTCTGGCGCATCCTCTTCAGCCGCGTCAGGCAGCTTTGCCAGGCAGGCAGCAATGGCAGAAGAGAGCGCGCAGCCCGTGCCATGAAGATTCTCAGTAGCAATGCGGGAAGCCGGTAGCCACTGCTGTCCGCTGGGAGTGGCCAGCAAGTCGGGGCAGGTATCGCCACGCAAATGGCCGCCCTTTAGCACCACAAAGGGCGCGCCAAGGGCCACCAGCTTAGGCAGCAGCGCTTCCATTTCGTCCAAACTGGTGGGCGCAGGTGCGTCCAGCAGCACGGCCGCTTCCGGTAGGTTGGGGGTAATCACGTCAGCGAGCGGCACCAGCACTTCCCGCACGGCACGAATGCCCGCGTTATCGACCAGGATATCGCCGCTCTTCGCTACCATCACCGGGTCGAGCACGATCCAGCGCGGACGCCGTTGGCGTAGTACGTCTGCAATGACTTCCGCCACGTCACGACTTGCCACCATGCCGATTTTCACTGCATCGATAGTCACATCGTTCAACAGATGCTCGAGCTGCTCACGGATCGCTTGGGGCGATACAGGGTACACCGAGGCGACGCCACAGGTGTTCTGGGCAATCACCGCCGTGATCACGTTCGTGCCATAAACGCCAAGGGAGGAAAATGTCTTGAGATCGCCCTGCAGACCGGCACCTCCAGAGGGGTCGGAGCCAGCGATGGTCAATACATTACGCAAGCGAGCGTCGGCAGGTCGTGAAGGCGTGAGCATAGCGGGCGTGGACATGGGGCTCCTTACCAAGCAGAACAGTATCTGCATAGGATACTCAAGCCGCCGCACTTACGCTGCCTTAATCTCACGAAAAGGCCGCCCGAGGGCGACCTTGTGGAGGCATGGCGTTACTGGGTGGTATCGCCGTCCGGGTTGCGGGCGTTGTAATACGCCTGCTCGGAAATCGCGTGGTAATCCTCGACCTTGTCCTGGAACTCGCGATAAGAGTCATAGATGCGGGTCGCCAGCTCGCTGGATGCAGCCAGCTCACCCACTACGTCGGCTGAGTGTTCGCGAGCCTGGGCCAGCACGTCGTCAGGGATGCGGCGCAGTTCGACATCGTGCTCGTTGACCAGGGTTTCCAAGGCGTCGTTGTTTCGGGCGGTGTACTCATCCAGAACGCTTTGGTTGATGTCGCTGATGGCAGTGCGCAGAATCGCCTGAAGGTCGGCGGGCAGTTCCGCCCATGCCTCTTCATTCACGATGGCTTCGAACATCACCGTCGGCTCATGCCAGCCTGGGTAATAGTAGTAATCAGCGGCTTGGTGCAAACCAAAGGCGAGATCGTTGTAGGGGCCGATCCACTCGGTGGCGTCGATGGCACCGGACTGTAGCGACGTGAAGATTTCACCGCCGGGCATGTTGACGATGGCCACGCCCATGCGGCTCATCACTTCGCCCCCCAGACCCGGCATGCGCATTTTCAAGCCTTCCAGGTCGTCTACCGAGTTGATCTCTTTGTTGTACCAGCCGCCCATCTGAACACCGGAGGCCCCTGCGACCAACACATCGACGCCAAAATCATCATAAAGCTCGTTCCACAGCTCCATACCACCGCCGTAGCTGAGCCAAGCATTCATTTCCTGAGCGTTCATGCCAAACGGTACGGCAGCAAAGAACTGGGCCGCTGGCGCTTTGCCTTTCCAGTAATAGGAGGCGGAGTGGCCCAGCTCGGCGGTGCCGTCTGCCACCGCATCGAACACCTCGAAGCCTGGCACGAGCTGACCTGCTCCGAAGACTTCGATGGTCAACCGGCCATCGGACATCTCCTCGACGAGCTGGGAGAGCCGCTCAGGGCCTTGGCCCACACCGGGGAAGTTTTTCGGCCAGGAAGTGACCATTTTCCAGCGAAAATTCTCTTGTGCCTGGGCCTGGTTATCGAAGCTGGATACGACCAGCAGACTGGCAGAAAGAGCGGTCGTCATGGCAATGGCGACAGGCAGTGCTTTGGCTTTCATGCGTTAACCCTCTTGCTTGTTTTATTGCTGTTATGGGTAGGGAATACCCCACTTGGCGTGTGCCACCAAGCGGGTTGTTACAAGCCATTGTGTGTCTGCAGCTTGGCTGCTTTTAGTGAAGGTTGCCACTCTCTTGCGTTGATAGCAGCGTTATTTTTCAACTAAGTGCGTCTTAGAACTGTGTCGGCAGCCAGGTCGCCAACTGCGGGAAGAACGTCAGCAACAGCAACATTCCTAACTGCATCAGGATGAACGGCACCACGCCACGGTAGATGGCCGAGGTGGGCACCGACGGTGGCGCCACGCCGCGCAGATAAAACAGCGCGAAACCGAACGGAGGCGTCAGGAAGGAGGTCTGCAGGTTGATGGCGATCATGATGCCCAACCAAATCGGGTCGAGTCCCATCGCCAGCAGGATCGGACCGACGATTGGCACCACCACGAAGGTGATTTCGATGAAGTCGAGAATGAAGCCAAGCAGGAAGATCACCAGCATGACGATAATCGTGGCTCCAATCACGCCCCCTGGCATGCTCTCGAACAGCTCGGTGACCATGTGCTCACCGCCATAGGCGCGGAAAACCAGCGAAAACAGTGCCGCGCCGATCAGAATCAGGAACACCATCGTGGTGACATGGGTGGTCGAACGCAGCACGTCTTTGAGGGTTGCCCAATCCAGTTGACGATAAGCCAATGCCAGCACTAAGGCACCAAAGGCACCCACCGCCGATGCCTCAGTGGGCGTTGCAAAACCACTCAGGATAGAACCCAGTACGGCGACGATCAGCACCACTGGCGGCACCAGGCCTTTGAGTAGCAGGATGCCCAAGCCCGAGGTGTGGCCAAGCTCGGCCATCAGCTCTTCGCGGTCTGCCGCTGGCGCCATGCTGGGACGGAAAAACGCCACCAAGCCCACGTAGATCATGTACATGACGACGAGAATCAACCCTGGCACGAGCGCCCCCATGAACAGGTCGCCCACGGACACCGTTTTCGGGCTGAAGATGCCCATGTCGAGCTGGGCCTGCTGATACGCAGACGACAAGACATCGCCTAGCAGTACCAGGGCAATGGAGGGCGGAATGATCTGCCCCAGCGTGCCGGTAGCGCAAATGGTGCCCGTGGCCAGCGACGTACTGTAGCCACGCTTGAGCATGGTGGGCAGCGACATCAACCCCATGGTGACCACGGTTGCCCCTACGATGCCGGTAGAAGCGGCCATTAGCATGCCCACCAGCGTGACCGAAATCCCCAGGCCGCCACGCATGGAGCCAAAGAGCAGCGCCATGGCATCCAGCAGCGTTTCGGCGACTTTGGACTTCTCCAGCAGCACGCCCATCAAGACGAATAGCGGTACCGCCAAGAGCGTCTGATTGGTCATGATGCCGTAAAGACGATTGGGTAGCGCGGCTAGATAGCCGCTATCGAAGTTGGCGTCGATGCCAATGGCTTCCAGCCCCAGCCCCATGCCTGCAAACAGCAACGCAGTGCCCGCCAGCGACAGAGCCACGGGAAAGCCGAACATCAATACGATACAGATGGCGGCAAACAGAATAAGCGGCATAAATTCGAGCATCAAACACGCTCCTCGAGGTGATTGTCAGCGGCAGTTGGCGGCGTCATTCGCCCGGTGAAGACATAGCCATTGCGCACGACTTCGATCAGCCCTTGAAGGATCATCAAGACCGCAAACACCGGAATCAGCGTCTTCAGTGCAAATACGGCGGGTATGCCACCGTAATCCGAGGAGGTTTCCATGATGCGCCAAGAGTTCGCCACATAACCATAGCTGGACGCGATGACGAACAGCATCACCGGAATCATCAGCAACAGAATACCCACTATATTCACCAGCGCCTGTCGGCGAGGTGTCATCCCACGATAGAAAATATCGACGCGGACATGGCCATCGTGGCGAAAGGTATAGGCAGCAGCGAGCATGAAGACGCTAGCATGCATGTACATCACCAGCTCTTGCATGAAGATACTATTGATACTGAACATATAGCGAAGCAGAACAATCGCGAACTGAATCAACATCATGATGATGATCAGCCACGCAAGGGTACGCCCGAACCAATCCGAAGCGCGGTCCAGCGCACCGATAAACGCAGGTAGTTGTGTTGTGTCCGACATGGAAGTGTCTCGCGTAAAACGGCTAAGGGGAGTCAGCGCCCCAGACAATAGCGCATATACGCAGACAATGCAGCGCCCCAAAGACGCTCTTACGGCTTATTGTTCAACGTTCGCGCTGATAGACGAGAGACACGCCGCTGGCAGCGGCAGATCCACCGCGATCGGCAGATGGTCGGAAAAGAGATGATCCAGTACGCGCACCTCGGCGGCTTCCAGCGTTTGCGACAGCAAAATATGATCCAACGCGCGGCGCGGTTGCCAGGAAGGGTAGCTGAGTAGCGGTTTGACAGGGTGCAGCGGTAGTGAGGTGCTAAACCGCTCGTGGGCATGAAGCTGATCGGGCGTGCAGTTCAAGTCACCCATGACCACCACGTGTCGCAGCGGCTCGATGATGTCGCTGAGGTAGTCGAGCTGACGCACGCGACCACGGTGGCTAAGCGCCAAATGGGCGACGAAGATATGCAGCGCATCTGGGCCTTCGCCGTAACGCACGTGAATCGCGCCGCGGCCGGGCAACATGCCGGGCAGCCGATGCTCTTCGATGTGGCTAGGCGTCAAACGAGAAAGCAGGCCGTTGCTGTGCTGGGCAAACTGACCCAAATTGCGGTTGAGCTGTTGAAAGTAGTGCGGAAACTTCGCCTGGGCTGCCAAGTACTCCACCTGATTGACTCGGCTGGAGCGAAAGCTGCCGCCATCGACCTCTTGAAGCCCTACCACGTCGAACTGCTCCAACACGCTGCCCACTAGCGCCAACCGCTTGATACGCTGGGGGTTGGGCAGCACATGCTGCCAACTCCGCGTGAGGTAGTGGTGGTAGGCAGAGGTTTGAATACCTACCTGCAAGTTGAAGGTCAGCAGCCGAAGATGGCCGCGTTCCAACAGCGCGGAGGAGGGAAGCGCTCCGGGCGAGCGAGTTGGCCCGCCCGTGTGACCGTGCTCAAGCACCGTTATTGCGCACGCTCGCTGCGAACTTTGTCGATCAGCGCATCGGCGATTTGTGGCATGTTTTCCAAGCTGCCAGCCGACTGGGGCGATACCACGTAGCGGCCATCCACGATCAGTGCTGGCACGCCCATAAGACGCATGTCACGCATACGGCTGTTGGCCTTGTTGACCTCGCTACGCACGCTGAACGCGGTCAGCGCTTTTTGGGCTTCTTCTTCGCTCACGCCGTAATCAGAGAAGAAGTCGGCGATGTCGTCTGCTTCGGTCAACGAACGACCGTCTTGGTGAATGGCGTCGAAGAAGTCCTGGTGCAGCTCTTCTTCGATTCCTAACGACTGGGCAGCATAGAAAGCCGTCGCATGGGTATTCCAGTCACCGCCCATGGTGGCTGGCATTTTCACGATGCTTACGTCATCGTCCAGCGTTTCGTACCACTCATTCACGGACGTTTGCAGCCGGTAGCAGTGCGGGCAGCCAAACCAGAACGCTTCGGTCACTTCGATCTGATCATCGTCTACCTGGGTCGCCACCGGCGACTCCAGCAGCGTGTAGTGTTGGCCTTCGACCAGTTCTTGAGCGCTTACCGCTGCAGACAAGCCCAGACCGGCCAGTGCGACCATTAACGTTTTCAACATAGCGAGAACTCTCCAAAAAAGCAGGCCAACAAAAAGTGTGGCTATGACCCCTGGCGGGCCAGGCAGGTTCCCCATCCGGCGGATATTTCACAGGATAGGGAAACCGGCGGAGGGGAAATTAGTTCAAGCCCAGCACGTAGTTGGCGACGGCTTCCATGTCTTGGTCGCTCATCTTGGAAGCGATATCGCCCATGATGTTGTTCGGGCTATTGGCGCGCTCACCGGAGGCAAAGTCTTGCAGCGTGGAGACGGTGTACTCTGCATGCTGGCCGGACAGCGCCGGATAGACCGCACTGCCGATGCCGACACCCGTGGGCGTATGACAGGCGCTACAGGCGGGAATGCCTTTGGACATATCGCCTGCGCGATACAGCTCTTCACCGCGGGCTAGCAACTCAGCGTCTTCATCGCTGGTTTGACCGAGGTTAGCCTCTTGGCCTGCAAAGTGGGCAGCGACGTCCCAAGCATCTTGGTCTGAGTAGTCATCGACCAAACCGGCCATCTGTGGGACGACACGGTTGCCGTCACGAATGTCCATGATCTGTTTGGCCAGATAGGACATCTGCTGTCCTGCCAGGTTGGGGAAGGTACCCACTGCGCTAATGCCCTGCTGGCCATGACAGGCGGCACAGGTTTGCGCAAGTTCGCGACCCGCCGCTGCATCAGCGTCGGCTTGGAGGTCCGTTTGGGCGTGGGCGGTGCCAACGGCACCCATGGTAATTGCCAGGCTTGCCAGTAACTTTCTCATTGCTATTCCACTATGCCGTTTGATTATTGACTGGTACGCACCCTGGGCGCTGCCCAGGTTCAGCACATTACCAGGGTCAGCTCCGCCAAAACGAACAACATATCGCGTTGGTCGCTGCTGGCTAGAGCGCGATGGTACACTAGCGCCCCAGGTCGCAGTTATAAACCGCTTGCATTATAACGAATCACCCTAGCGGCGGGAATGCAAGTCCAGGTCTGCTTTTGGGGTAATTCGTCGCGGTACCGCCCTCGCTCACTCGAGAGTGCCCGGGCAGGCCGTGTCATACGTTTGTTTTTCAGGATGAACTCCATGTCTACCCCTCATGATAGCCCAGTCCCTCGGCTAAACTATCCCACTGCGCGCTTTATGATCAGCGCGCCGACCTTGGCGCTATGCCCAGACGATACGGGGGCAGAAGTGGCCTTTGCCGGGCGCTCCAATGCCGGTAAATCCAGCGCTATCAATGCGCTTACCCGGCAAAACGCGCTAGCGCGCACCTCGCGAACACCCGGCCGCACCCAGCTCATCAACTTCTTCACCGTGATGAACGATACGTCGCGTCGCTTGGTGGACTTGCCCGGCTACGGCTACGCCAAAGTACCGGAAGCGGTCAAGCTCGAGTGGCAGCAGCACTTGTCCGACTATCTGCGCGGCCGTTTTAGCCTGCGCGGCCTCGTACTGCTCATGGACGTTCGCCATCCGCTGACCGAATTCGACCAAATGATGCTCGATTATGCCGACCAGCGCGGCATGCCGGTGCACATCCTGCTAACCAAGGCCGACAAACTGAAACGCGGCCCGGCCAGCGCCGCCCTCCAAAAGGTGCGCTCTCGCTTGAGGGAGTGGGAAGATTTGGTATCGGTCCAGCTCTTCTCGTCGCTGAAGCGTGACGGCGTCGACATGCTCTCCCAAAAGCTCGACCAGTGGCTCTACACCCCTGAAGACGCCAACGAGTAACGGGCCTAGGCTTGTCGCTCCAGCCATGCGATCAGCTCGGGTAACTCTTTGACGTGGGCAATACGATGTACCCGCTCGGGCAGCGCTTGGTCGCCGCGCTCGGCCACCCAAGCGGCGTGCATACCGAGCTGCTGAGCGGGAAGTACGTCTTCTTGCCAGGAGTCACCCACGTGCATGGCCCGTCTCGGCACGGTATTCAGGCGCTCCAACGCGGTGAGAAACGGCTTGGGATCCGGCTTCGGTGCCAGCAGCTCACCCGCTGCAATCGCCACTGGAAAGTGCGCCGCCAGCGGCTGACGTTTGAGGTGAATGTTACCGTTAGTAATCGCCGCGAGCCGATAGCGCTCGGCGAGCGCCGAGAGCAGCCCGGCCGCTTCAGGGTGCGGGGTGACCTGCACACGCAGACGGTGGAACTCGTTCATGGCGGCAGCGGCCCATAGTAGCGCGGCGCTACGTGCCAAGCCGCTCTCCTCCAACTGGGCCTCCAGCGCTCGCAGACGCAACCACGTGAAGTCGCCACGTCGTTCGGGCACCTGGTGGGCCCACTGCTGGCGACGCTTTAAATAGTCTTCTACCCCCTCCTCGTAGGTGAGTGGTAGCGGTGCCTCCTGACGCGCCGACCGCCACGCGGTGAGCGCTTCCAGCAACCAGCGGTAGTGCCCTTCCTCGGTTTTCAACATCACGCCCTGGTTGTCCCACAGGGTGTCGTCCAAATCAAAGGTGATGGCGTCTAACGTGATCATGATTCACTCCCACTGGGGCGGCGTTTGGCGCGGGGATGCGCGGCATCGTAGCTCTCGGCAAGATGCTGCCAATCCAGCCGCGTGTACACTTGGGTCGTCGATAGATTGGCGTGGCCCAACAGCTCCTGCACAGCGCGCAAGTCCTGGCTGGACTCCAACAGATGGCTGGCAAAAGAGTGGCGCAGGCGGTGGGGGTGAAGGTGTTCGGGGAGGCCGCGCATCACTGACAGTTGCGCCAAGCGTTTCTGAATCGCCCGATGGCCCAACCGCTGCCCGCGCTGCCCGACGAACAGTGCCGTTTCAGCACTGTCTACCCAACTGGCCCGGCAGGCGAGCCACGCGGTGAGCGCCTGCTGGGCACGCCGTCCCACCGGCACTTGGCGAGGCTTACTGCCTTTACCCATCACCCGCACATGGTTGGCCGCCAAGTGATTCACGTCCAGCGCCGCGAGCTCTGCTAAACGCAGACCGCTGGAGTAGAAAAGCTCCAACATGGCCTGGTCACGAAGCGAGAGCGGCGAGCCGTCGTGGGGAGTGTCCAGAAAGCGCGACAGCGCGTCTACGTCCAACGGTTTGGGCAGGTGGCTGGGCTGCTTGGGGGTGCGCAACAGTTGAATCGGGTTATCCACCAGCACATGGCGTTCTACCAAGGCATCGGCGAAACGCGACAGTGCCGCGCGACGGCGGGCCAGCGTTCGGGGCGCCAGCCCCCGGCTACGCTCGGTACCGAGGAAAGCTCTTGCCAGCGTCGTGTCCAGCGCGCTGGCCTGAGTCACGCCGCGCTGGTCAGCAAACTGACAAAACGCCGCCAGATCCTGGCGGTAGGCTGCCACCGTTGCGGGACTGGCGTGAGTCGCCAGTTGCGCTAGGTACTCTTCAACGGCGTTTGTCAGCGTCGCTTGGCTAGCCATGCTGCTCCACGCCGTGGGGGCCTAATCGCAGCAGCAGGCGCGCGACGATATCGCCCAGGTACTCGGTAAATAGCGTATCCATGCTGGCGCGATAGCTGTCGGGGTCGGGGCTTGCAAGCAGCAAATAGCCTAGCTGCTCTCCGGCCGAGAGTCGCGTGATGGCACAGGAGCCCGCCTTGCGGGGCGCTTTGGTATGGGGCAGCAGACACTTCCAGTCGCTGACGCTTAGCTTGGCGCAGCGGCTGGTTCGACCATCCAGCAGCGCTGCCAAGCGGGCGCTGGCGTGCTGATCCAGCACGTGGCGCGGTGGCTGAGGCGGCGCCGGTTCCGCATCGCTCAACGAGGCGGGGCACCACAACGCCATCGCGGGGGTTTGAAAACGCTCGCTCAACTGCGTCGCCAGCGCTTGAGCGAGGGCATCGCGGTCTTCCGCTTCGACCAAGCTGAGCAGCGTCTCCCGCAGTCGGCGGTACTGCGACTCGTTGTGCCGCGCGGTTTCCAACAAATGCTCAAGCCGCCCTTCCGCCGTTTCGGCGCGCTGGCGAAGGTCGATCACCAGACGCTCTAATAGCGATACGGCGCCTTCGATATGCGGATGCGGCACTTTGAGTTGCTGCAGCAGCCCTTCACGACCAATGAAAAAATCGGGGTGTCGGGCCAGCCAAAACGCTACTTGATCCGGATCGAGCGTTTTACGCGGCTCAGGAGCTTGAGACATCGCCGTTCTCCTCGCATTAGTTGAGTGATACCCGACCGTCAAACACCCGCGTGGCGGGGCCCACCATGACCAGCGACGCCTCAGGGTCCGGCCACTCGATGCTGAGTTGCCCGCCGGGCAAATGCACTTTCACCGGACTCTTCAAAAGACCCTGACGAATACCGCTGGCCACCGCCGCACAGGCACCGGTGCCGCAGGCCAGGGTTTCACCGCTGCCTCGTTCGAATACCCGCAGGCGAATTTCGCTGGGCGAGACCACCTGCATGAAGCCCACGTTGACCCGGTTGGGAAAGCGCGGGTGCGCCTCCAACAGTGGCCCCAGGCGCTCCACCGGCGCGCTATCGACGTTCTCGACCTGGAGAACCGCATGGGGGTTGCCCATGGACACCACACCAATCTGCAGCGTCTCACCGTCGGCTTCCACCTCGTGCAGCGGCTGGTCACCCGGCGCCTCGAAAGGCAGCGCGGTTGGGTTGAAGCGCGGCCTGCCCATGTCCACGCGTACCATGCCGTCGTGCTGTACGTGGAGCACCAGCGGGCCTCCGGCTGTTTCGACGTGGATGTCATGCTTGTGGGTCAAGCGCTGGTCGCGCACGAAGCGGGCAAAGCAGCGCGCGCCGTTGCCACAGTTCTCCACTTCGCTACCGTCGGCGTTGTAGATACGGTAGCGAAAATCCATGTCCGGATCGCGGGGCGGCTCGACGATCAGCAGCTGGTCGAAGCCAATGCCGAAGCGCCGGTCCGCCAGCTGGCGAATCTGCTCGTCGCGCAGGCGCGCCCGCTGGGTGACCAGATCCACCACCATGAAGTCGTTGCCCAAGCCGTGCATTTTAGTGAAGTGCAGCAGCATCAGCGCGCTCCTTCGGGCAGCAGCGCCTCGCCGGCCCACAGGCTTTCCAGCGCTTCCCGAGCGCGCACCACGTGAAAGGTATCACCATCCACCATCACTTCGGGGGGACGGGGACGGCTATTGTAATTGGATGCCATGACGAAGCCGTAAGCACCGGCGGAGCGCACCGCCAACAGATCGCCCTCGGCAATCGCCAGCTCGCGCTCCTTGCCCAGGAAGTCGCCCGTTTCGCACACCGGCCCTACCACGTCGTAGGTGGCGGTGTCCCGTGCTTGGCGGGTGTCCACCGGCACGATCGCCTGCCACGCCTGGTACAGCGCCGGGCGAATCAAGTCGTTCATGGCCGCATCGACGATGGCAAAGTTCTTGGTCTCGCCAGGTTTCAAAAACTCGACGCGGGTGAGCATCATCCCAGCGTTGGCGGCGATGGAGCGGCCCGGCTCGAACAGCAGCGTCAACGTTTCACCGCCTTCCCAGCGGGAGAGGCGCGCCAACAGCTGGCTGGCGTAGTCGAACGGCTGGGGTGGCTTCTCGTCGCGGTAGGGCACGCCCAGGCCACCGCCTAAATCGAGGTGGTCGATCTCGATGCCGTGCTCGCGCAGGCGCTCCATGAGCACCAGCAGGCGCTCCAGGGCATCCAGGAACGGCGCAGTTTCGGTGAGCTGTGAACCGATGTGGCAATCCAGTCCCGTCACCCGCAGGTTGGGCAAGCTAGCGGCCAACTGGTACACCTCCAACGCGTCGTCGACGGGAATGCCGAACTTGTTGTCCTTCAAACCGGTGGAGATGTACGGGTGGGTACCCGCGTCCACGTCGGGATTGACGCGCAGGGATACCGAGGCGACTTGGCCCAGCTCCCCTGCCACGGCGTTCAAGCGCTCGAGCTCGGGGCGCGACTCGACGTTGAAGCACTTGATGCCGACCTCCAGCGCCCGCGCCATTTCCTGGGGCTGCTTGGCGACCCCGGAAAACACGACTTTGCTGGGGTCACCACCGGCTTTTAGCACCCGCTCCAGCTCGCCCACGGAGACGATATCGAAACCGGCGCCTAGGCGGGCCAGCAGGCCCAGCACGGCTAGGTTGGAGTTGGCTTTCACCGCGTAGCAGATCAGGTGCGGATGGCCGCCCAGCGCTTCGGTGTAAGCGCGAAAGTGGCGCTCCAACGTCGCTTTGGAGTAGACGTAGCAGGGCGTGCCCAGCTTGTCCGCCAGTTGCGTTAGCGGAACGTCTTCGGCGTAGAGCACGCCGTCGCGGTAGTTAAAGTGATCCATTACCCCTCCTGCTCGGCGGCCGAATCGGATGTGTCGTCAGGCAAATAGAGCGGCCCTTTCTGGCCACAGCCGACGAGTAGCAGCGAGGCCAGCAGCAGCGCGCCGAGTGTGATCGTATAGCGCTTCATGACGTCCCCTTGAGCGCCGCCAGCGCTTCACGGGCACGACTTGCGGCCGCGCGTACTTGGTCGGGCGCTGTGCCACCAATGTGGTTACGGGCCGCCACCGAACCTTCCAGGGTCAGCACCTCGAACACGTCCTGCTCGATGGTATCGGAGAACTGCTGAAGCTCTTCCAGGCTCATTTCTGAGAGGTCTTTCTTGGTTTTTAGACCGTAGGCGACGGACAGCCCCACGATCTCGTGAGCATCGCGGAACGCGACGCCTTTACGTACCAGATAATCCGCCAGATCGGTCGCGGTGGAGAAGCCGCGACGCGCCGCTTCGTACATGCTCTCTTTCTTGGGCTCGATGGCGGGCACCATGTCCGCAAAGGCTTTCAGACAGTCGCGCACGGTGTCGACGGCGTCGAACAGCGGCTCTTTGTCTTCCTGGTTGTCCTTGTTGTAGGCCAACGGCTGCGATTTCATTAGCGTCAGCAGCGCCATCAGGTGGCCATAGACACGCCCGGTTTTACCGCGCACCAGCTCGGGCACGTCGGGATTCTTCTTCTGCGGCATGATGGAGGAACCGGTGCAGAAGCGGTCGGGCAGGTCGATGAAGTCGAACTGGGCGCTGGTCCACAGCACCAGCTCTTCGCTCATGCGGGAGAGATGCATCAGCAAGATACTGGCAAAACTGGTGAATTCGATGGCGAAATCGCGATCCGACACCGCATCCAGCGAGTTTTCCGCCGGGCGGTCGAAGCCGAGCAGGTCCGCGGTGACGTGGCGGTCGATGGGGTAAGTCGTGCCCGCCAGGGCCGCGGCGCCCAGCGGCATCACGTTTACGCGCTTACGACAGTCCAAAAGCCGCTCATGGTCGCGGGCCAGCATTTCCTGCCACGCCAGCAGATGATGGCCGAAGGTGACCGGCTGCGCGGTTTGCAGGTGGGTGAAGCCTGGCATGATGGTGTCGGCTTCGCGCTCGGCCAGTTCGATCATGCCGTCGCGCAGGCGTGTCAGCTCCGCTTCGATCACGTCGATCTCATCGCGCATGAACAGACGAATGTCGGTGGCCACCTGGTCGTTGCGCGAGCGTCCGGTGTGCAGCTTCTTGCCGGTAATGCCGATTTTGTCGGTCAGGCGTGCTTCGATGTTCATGTGCACGTCTTCCAGCGGCACCGACCAGTCGAACTCGCCGCGTTCGATCTCGCCCTGGATCTCGGTCAAACCGTTGATGATCGCATCGCGCTCGTCGTCGGTGAGCACGCCTACCCGCGCCAGCATGGTGGCATGGGCGATCGAGCCCTGAATATCCTGGCGCGCTAGGCGCTGATCAAACGTCACGGACGCGGTGAAACGCGCAACAAAGGCATCGGTGGGCTCGCTGAAGCGACCGCCCCAAGACTGGTTCGTAGCTTGGCTCATCGGAGAGATATCCTGCTGACAAATCTAATGGAGTCGTTAAAAGAAAGTGTACCAGAGTCACCGCCTGGAACGGCATGCCGTTTTGCAGCCGTCACGCTCAGGAGATGGGATCAGCGGCGCTGGCCGTGGCGGCGGATGGCGAGTCCAAGAAGTGCTTGAGCACGCTCAACGCCATTGGGCGAGCGAAGTAGTAGCCTTGGAAGTGATCGCACTGCAGCATGCGCAGATGATGAAACTGCTCGGCCGTTTCGACACCTTCGATGAGGACTTCTAGTCCCAACTTGTCGGCCATGGTGACGACCCCCTCGACGATGGCCGCATCACGGGAGTCGGTCGCCACGTCGCGTACGAACGAGCGGTCGACCTTCAATTTGTTGATGGGCAACCGTTTCAGGTAGCTCAGGCTGGAAAAGCCGGTGCCGAAGTCATCGAGGGCGATATGCACACCGAGCTGGCGCAGTGCTTTGAGCGCTTGAATGGTGTGCTCGGCGCTATCCATGAGCACGCCCTCGGTCAGTTCAAGCTCCAGCAAGGCCGGTGGCAAACCGCTGCGCGCCAACACGTTCTTCACCGAGTCCAAAAAGCCGGGACGCTGAAACTGCATGGGCGAGACGTTGATCGCCATGGTCATGGGCGTCGCACTCTGCGCATTGAGCACCATCGCATCGCGACAGGCCGTCTCTAGCACCCACTCGCTGATTGGAATGATTTGACCGGTATCCTCGGCCAGCGAAATGAACTGCCCCGGCGGGATGTTGCCACGCTCGGGGTGGCGCCAACGAATGAGCGCTTCGACCCCGGCGACTCGACCGCTGTGATGAATTTGCGGCTGATAGTGTAGTTCGAACTGCTGCTGTTCGATGGCCTGCTGCAGCGCATGGCGTAAGCTCACCCGCTCGGTGACCTTGCGATTGAGCTCGTCGGTATACCACTGGAAGGTGTTACGCCCTCGCCGCTTGGCCTTGTACATGGCCAGGTCGGCCTGCTGGATCAGCTGGCGCGGCGCTCGAATCGTGCCGTCGTCGGTGGCGATACCGATACTGGCGGTAATGCGCAGCTCGCTGCCGCGATACCAGTAGGGAGCAGACACTCGCGTCAGCAGCCGCTCGACGACCTGTAGCACGTCATCCTCTTGCGCCAAGTCCGGGAGCAAGACGATGAATTCGTCGCCACCAAAGCGCGCCACGGTGTCCCAAGGCCGCAGCTCTTCTTCTAGGCGCTTGGCCACTTCGCGCAGGATAAAGTCACCGACCTCATGGCCAAGAGTGTCGTTGATGGGTTTGAAGTCATCCAGATCGATGAACAGTACGGCCAAATAGCGATGATAGCGTCTGGCGAGCAGGCACCCTTGGGCCAAGCGCTGATCGAGCATGAGCCGATTGGGCAGCCCCGTCAGCGCGTCGTGGTTGGCGTTATGGCTGAGTTGAGCCTGGTACTCACGCTGGGCGGTGATGTCGTTTTGCGCGCCAATGAAGTGCGTCACCACGCCCTCTTCGTCGCGCACTGGCGAAATATAAAGATCGTTCCAGAACGGCTCGCCACTGCGACGGTAGTTGCGAATCACCACATGCACATCGCGCTGCGCTTCGATGCCTTTGCGAAGCTGCGCCAGGGTGGCGGGATCGGTGTCGACGCCCTGTAAGAAGCGGCAGTTGCGGCCCAGCACATCGTCACGCGAGTAGCCGGTAATGCGCTCGAAAGCGGCATTGACGTAGACCATGGGTAAATCGGGGCGCTGTGCGTCGACGATGACCACGCCGTTGGTACTGGACTCGACGCTGCGCTCCAGCAAGGTGAGCTGCCGCTCGGTGTCTTTACGTTCGGTGATGTCTTGAGTCGAGCCCTGCACCTGAATGATCTGGCCCAGCTCGTCACGCACCGCGCGGCCAATCACGCGCACCCAACGTCGCCGCCCGTCTCGGGTCACGATCTCGAGCTCTTCGTCAAAGCTCACGCCCTGCTCGCAGCAAGCAGTAAAGACGGAACGAATACGCGGCTGCACACGAGGCGTGTAGAAGCCGAGCGCTTCGTCGAGGGTGGGTTGGTGCCCCACCGGCATGTCGTGCAGACGGCACACTTCTTCGGACCATATGGGTAGCCCTACGGCCAGGTCCATGTACCAGCCCCCGATATGGGCCGTTTCACCGGCAATGCGAAACAACCGCTGGTTGCGCCTCAACTGCTTTTCGACCGCTTTTCGCCGCGTAACGTCCCGTGCGATGACATAAATGACTTGGTCGCCGCTGGAGGCCGATACCTCAAGCCAAATACGCTGGCCCTCGACCGTCCGCGCGCATACGTCGAAGGTATTTACCTTCTCACCACGGCACAAGCTCGCTAGTGCCGCTTCGATCACGGGATGATCGCGTGGCTCGACGACGACACCACAGGGCTTACCCAATAGCGCATGTGCTGGGTAACCGAGCAACGACTCGAAGGTAGGATTGACGCTCAGCAGCGTGCCCGCAAAGTCAATGCAGCAGAGCAAATCCTGCGATAACAGGAAGAATTGGTCTAGCTTGCCTTGCGGTTCGACAGAGGGCATGGCGTTTCCTAGCAGGCGTTAAAGGCTGTCAGCGCTGGCCCTAAATATGGCCGGTTATTTTTACTGTGTGGCTGGGTGCTTTATGATGAGAATTATCACAGTTCGACGCGCCGTGTCAGCGGCAAAGGGAGAATCAGGTGTCATCCATCACTAAATTGCGCATTGCCACACGTAAAAGTCAGTTGGCCATGTGGCAGGCCGAGTACGTCCGCGACCGCTTGATGGCGGCCCATAGCGGACTGGACGTCGAGCTTGTCCCCCTCTCCACCAAAGGCGACAAAATCCTCGATACGCCCCTTTCCAAAATTGGTGGCAAAGGGCTGTTCGTCAAGGAGCTCGAAGACGCCATGCTGGATGGTCGCGCCGATATTGCCGTGCACTCCATGAAAGACGTACCCATGCACTTCCCCGAAGGCTTGGGGCTATCGGTGATTTTAGAGGGGGCAGACCCCACCGATGCGTTCGTGTCTAACCACTATAACAGCATCGACGAGCTGCCCGAAGGTGCGCGCATCGGTACCGCCAGCCTACGTCGTGGCCTACAAATGCGTGAAGCCCGTCCGGACCTGCAAATCCTCAACCTGCGCGGTAACGTCCAGACTCGCCTTGGTAAGCTCGACGATGGCGAGTTCGACGCTATCATTCTGGCCACCTCTGGCCTGCAGCGCCTGGGGCTCGACGCGCGAATCGCCCAAGCACTGCCCCCCGAAATCTGCCTGCCCGCCTGCGGCCAGGGCGCACTAGGCATTGAATGTCGCTTGCACGACCCCGAATTGATTGCGCTACTGGCCCCCTTGGACGATCAGGATACCGCCACCCGCGTGCGCGCCGAGCGCGCCATGAACACGCGCCTAGAAGGCGGCTGCCAAGTGCCGATAGCCGGACACGCCATTCTGGATAAAGGCAACGAAACGCTGTGGCTTCGAGGGCTTGTCGGCAACCCAGAAGGCACAGAAGTGCTGCGAGCCGAGGGGCGTGGCTCGATTCACGAGCCGGAAGCGCTCGGCATCCGAATTGCCGAAGAGCTTCTAGATCAAGGCGCTGGCGATATCTTGGCAGAGGTCTACGGTCGCCACGTATGAACCAACCGGTTCTGATTTGCCGCCCAGGAGAGCGTGGACAAGCCCTGGCGGATGCCCTGCGCGAACGCCACGACTGGGTAGAGTCCCTTGACGTCATGCGCTTGGAGGCTTTGCCCGAAGCGGCGGCCCAACGCCAAATATGGTTGGATATCGATCAGTACCATAAGATAGTAGTGGTCAGCCCCTTTGCCGCACACTGTTTGAGCGAGGCATTGGATCGCTACTGGCCACAGCTGCCCGTTGGCATCGATTACTATAGCGTTGGGCGGGCCACTGCCAGCATACTGTCCGACCAGCTCGGGGTTAAGGTTCGTATACCCCCGCCCCATCGGGGTGAAGACACCAGTGAAGCGCTGCTCTCGTTGGCGTCGCTTCGCCAATTGGCGCACCAGCGGGTGCTGCTGGTGGCCGGTGAAGGCGGTCGCACGCTCATCGCCGACACGCTGACAGCACGCGGCGCCCAGGTGACGCGTCTAGCAGTCTATCGGCGTGTGTATCAACCGCCGCTCCCCGCCCTGCGCGAGCGCCTTCACGGTGGTGACTACCGGGCGCTCATCGTCACCAGCGGCGAACTGCTTGAATATCTGGCAAAATGGTGTGGTCCAGCAGCGTTGAACCAACCGCTAATCGTTTCCAGTCACCGTTTAGCTACACTGGCCGGTAAACTGGGTTTTTGTGACCTCAAGGTGGCGTCGGGAGCAACGCCGGCTGCGCTGGTGGCCGCGTTGGATCGGTCCTGCAACCCATAGGGTGCCGATGTCGATCAAGGAACTTAATAAGGGCTAGCGACAGATGAGCAAACAACCAAACGAGCAGGAAGGCGTCAACAATACGTCTGCCGATACATCCCAAGCGAACACGCCGTCGAGCGATACTGCGGCATCATCGTCGAAAAGCGAGTCGACTGCTAGCAGCGCCTCCTCGTCTTATGCGGCCAAAAATAGCCGTTCGCGCCGCCGCCATAAGAGTGGCAACAGTGCCTCTTCGGCACCGCAAACCGGCACGGCGAGCCATAACGGGCCGACGTCTGACTCGGCCAAAACGTCCGCCGCTAGCAACACCAAGGACACGAAAGACACGAAGGACACGAAGGACGCCAAGAACAGCGCCGCCGACACCAAGCCAGCCGCTTCGTCAGGCAGTGCCGGTAAGCCAATCCCGCCCGCCTCTACAGCCGGTAGTGGCGGCAGCAAAGGCGGCGGTCTTGCCATCGCGTTGGTGATTATCCTGGCACTCGCCCTGGGCCTGATCACTTGGCAAGGCTGGCAGCGCCTGGATAGTCAGCAGCAGCGCCTGGACGAATTGGCCCAGCAAGCGCAAAACAGCGCTTCCCAGCAAGCGGTCAGCGAGCTTGAGTCACGGATCGAAGAGGGCGAAGCCGAACGAAGCCAAGCGCTGGAGAGTACCGTGAGCGAACTGCGCAGCGAGCTGGATAGCTATCGCAGCGACGTCAACAGCACGCTGGACGAGGTGCTGACGCAGCTCTCACAAGAGCAGGACACCGACGAGCGCGATTGGCTTCACGCCGAAGCGGCCTACTTGCTGCGTTTGGCGAATCAGCGCCTGCAGCTGGAGGGTGATGTGGAAGGTGCCGCCGCTCTGCTGCGCACCGCCGATGCCCGTCTGGCCGATGCCGATAACCCGGCGCTAACGCCCGTGCGTCGTGAAATTGCCAACGAGCTCGCCGCGCTGGACGCCGTTCCTCAAGTGGATCGCACAGGCATTTACTTAGCTCTGAATGCCCAGCAAGAGCGCGTAGCGGGTCTGCGCCTATCTCAAGAGATCGAAGAGCGCGCCGTGACGTCGAGCATTGAGCAGCCGCCTACCGGCACCTTCCAGCGCCAGCTCGCCCGCTTCGGTGAAGAGCTAAAAGATCTCGTGGTCATTCGTCAGCACGATGAAGCCCTGGAAGCGTTGATCACGCCGGAGCAGGAGTCCTACCTGCGCCAGAGCCTGCGCCTGATTCTCGAGCAGTCTCAGCTGGCGCTGCTCAAAGAGGAGCCCGAGCTGTACGAAGCGAGCATCGAAAAAGCCCTGGAGCTGCTGAACGGCTACTACGACACCGAGCGTGAAGAGACCCAGAGCGTCATAGCCCGCCTTCAAGAGCTGAAGCAGGCCGAAGTAAAGCCCGAGCTGCCGGATATCAGCGCCTCACAGCAAGCGCTGGCCAGCTTCATCGACAACCGTTTCGAGTCGCGTCGTCAGGATGGAGGTGATGCATGAGAAAACTCATCCTGCTGATCGTCGCGGGCCTTGCGGTTGGCGCGCTCTTTGGGCATCTGATGATGTCGGTGCCCGGTTACTGGCTGATTCGAGTGGGCGACACGTCGGTACAAACCTCGTTCTGGTTTGGGCTAGTGCTGCTACTGGGTGCCTTTATCGTCCTGCACTTCGCGCTGCGCCTGCTCACTGGCATCATTCGTCCGGTGGGCCGCTTCCGTACCTGGAATAGCCGTGCTCGCAACCGCCGCGCCATGAAACGTACCGTGCGTGGTTTGGTGGCACTTACCGAGGGCCGCTGGAAGAAAGCGGAGAAAACCTTAGTTCGCGCCGCGGATGACTCTAGCACGCCGCTCGTTAACTACCTCTCGGCAGCGTTGGCCGCGCACTACCAGGGCCATCATGAGAAGTCCCAAGAGCACCTGAACCAGGCCCAGTTGACTACCGACGGCGCGGATACCGCCATCGGCTTGATGCAGGCGCAGCTGATGATCGACCGTCAGCAGCCGGAAGAGGCGCTGGCCATCCTCAACCGCTTGGACAAGCAGCTCACCAATCATCCCCAGGTGCTGAAGCTGCTGAAACAGGTCCACCTTAGTGTCAACGACTGGGAGGGCCTGCGCCGCTTGATTCCACGCCTGGCGGCGCAAAAGCTGATTACGCAACAAGAGCGTGAACAGCTGGAGTTCAAGGCGTATCGTGAGCTGATCATCTTCGAAGCGCAAAACCCCACCAACATCGAACGGGTTCGCGGGCTGTGGGCCGATATGCCTGACTACCTGCGCGGCAATACCGAGCTGATCGTGCTCTACACCGAAGCACTGCTGCACGCCAACGAAGAGCCGATTGCCGAACGCCTGCTGAACCACTCGCTGGATCATCACTGGGATGCACGCTTGGTCAAACGCTACGGTTTGCTCAACGTGGACGCCGCACGTCAGCTCGCCAAGGCAGAGAAATGGCTGCAAGAGCGCCCCAACGACCCCGAACTGCTGCTCGCCTGTGGCCGCCTGTCGCTGCGTGTGGGCCAGTGGGAGAAAGCGCTGGAGTACTTCGAAGCCAGCCAGCGCCAGCGCCCCAACGGCGAAGTATGCGCCGAGCTTGCGCGCCTTTACGCAAGCCTAGGCGAGCATAACAAGAGCCAGCTCTACTATCGCCACAGCGTCGATATGCTGGCGAAATCATTGCCGTCGCTGCCACAGCCGAGCGATGCCAGTGATAGTAAGCAAACGGATAAGAAAGCGGCGAAAAAGACGGCTTAACGGCCCTCTTCAACGTCAAAAAGGGTGCCCATTGGGCACCCTTTTTGATGGCGACTCGCCAGGAAAGCTGACCGCGAATCACACGGACTCCATCGGTTTCTCTGGCCTCGCTACCTGTAGCTCAGAGGTGCAATGCCCGCAGCGAACGGCCTTGATGGGTACCACCATAAAACAGTAAGGGCACGGTTTTTCGGTAGGGTCTGCAGGGGCCACCGCCTCTTCACGCTTCAAACGGTTGATGGTGCGCACCAGCAAGAACACCACGAACGCGACGATGGAGAAGCTCACCACCGCGTTAATGAACAATCCCACGTTCAGCGTCACCGCTCCCGCCGCCTGGGCGTCCGCCAAAGTGGCATAAGGGGCCTCCGCCACGCCCTCCCGTAACACGACAAACAGGTTCGAAAAATCGATACCGCCCACCAGTAAACCAATCAGGGGGTTCATGACGTCTTTGACAAGGCTTTGCACGATCAGCGTAAACGCTCCGCCAATGATGATGCCCACCGCCATGTCGATGACGTTGCCCTTGACGGCAAACTCGCGGAACTCCCGAAAAAACTTAGCCATACGCCCTCTCTCCTCACCCAGCTAATGAAACGCTCAAGGGCGACACTGCCCAGAAAGAAGAATGGGCCAAGGCCAACAGAGCGACAAGAGGCAGCGGTCAGATAAAAAACCCAAACCGTGGGGTTTGGGCAAGGAGGAAGAGCGCCAGCGTCGCTTATTCGAGCGATTCGTAAGGCAGCCCCACATAGTTTTCTGCGATGGTCGTCAGCCCTGCCGCTGAGCTGGTCACGTAGTCCAGTTCGGCCAGCTGCATGCGACTATTGAAATCCTCCTCATCGGAGAAGTTGTGCAGCATGGAGGTCATCCACCAGGAAAAACGCTCTGCTTTCCAGATACGCTTCAAACAGGTTTGCGAATAGCGCTCTATCAGATCGGTACGGCCTTCCTGATAGACCTTGACCAGTAAGCGATAGAGCGTATTCACATCGCTGGCGGCCAGATTGAGTCCCTTGGCGCCCGTGGGAGGCACGATATGGGCGGCATCGCCCACGAGGAATAGCCGCCCATACTGCATCGGTTCCACCACATAGCTACGCAGCGGCGCGATACTCTTCTCGATGGAGGGCCCTGTCACGAGCTTTTGCGCCACATCGTCCGGCAAGCGCCGCTTGAGTTCCTCCCAAAAACGCTCGTCCGACCAGTCTTCTACTTTTTCATCCAGCGGTACTTGCAGGTAGTAACGGCTGCGAGTGGCGGAGCGCATGCTGCATAGGCTAAAGCCACGCGCATGGCGCGCGTAGATCAGCTCATCGGACACCGGCGGCGTATCCGAGAGTAGCCCTAACCAGCCAAAGGGGTACACCTTTTCGAACTCTTGGATGCGATCCTGAGGAATCGCTTGGCGGGAGACGCCGTGGTAGCCATCGCAGCCCGCGATGTAGTCGCAGTCGAGTCTGACGGTTTTGCCTTGGTGCTCGAAGGTAAGATACGGACTATCGCTCTCCAGATCGTGGGGCTGGACGTTTTCTGCCTCATAGAGCGTAGTCGCACCAGCGGCGGCGCGGGCCTCCATCAGATCCCGCGTGACCTCGGTTTGACCATAGACCATGACCTTGCTGCCGCCGGTCAGCTCGTCCAGCGCAATGCGCACGCGGCGGTTATCGAACACGAGCTCGAAACCGTCGTGGGGCAGGCCCTCTTCATCCATGCGCCGGTCCACACCTGCTTCACGCAACAGATCGACCATGCCCTGCTCGAGCACACCTGCGCGGATACGGCTCAACACATACTCACCGCTGCGCCGCTCGACAATCACGTTATCGATACCTTGACGCTGGAGCAGTTGCCCCAGCAGTAAGCCTGACGGCCCGGCCCCAATAATGGCGACCTTCGTTTTCATAGGGATGCCTCGTCGTTGTCATTGTCAAAATCAGATAACTTGTATTTTTCAATGAAACACGTCGCTTAATAAGGCATGATCTAGATCAATTATTGGACATTCGACATTGCATCACTCAACCTTAGTCGTAAAGGAGAGCCCCCATGACGCCCTCGTCGAACGCCGCCGTCCCCGTCTTCAAGCTCTATGGCGAAACGCAGCACTGGCCGACGCCCGACTTGCTCCACTGTGAGTCCATTCCCGAGCGCAGCCGCCTGCATGATTGGCGTATCCGCCCCCATCGCCATGCCGACTTGGTGCATATTTTATTGATCGATCAGGGGAGCGTATCGCTGGAGTTGGAGGGCACGCGTCATGAGCTGCAGAGCGTGACCGCCATTGTCGTTCCCGCCATGGCGATTCACGGCTTTCACTTTTCACCCGACGTACAAGGACACATCATTACGCTGGCCAAGCCGCTGGCCGAACACTTGCATATTCTGCTGGGCGAAAGCAGCGCCCTTAAAAAGGCCGATTTCTTTCGCCTATCGCTGGCTCATGAGCAAACGCGCATTACCACGCTCGTGACCCAGATCGATCGCGAGTATCGCCAGCCAGCGCCTGGACGCAGCCTGCTACTCGAAGCGCTGATCCAGGCACTCGTCGTCGAGCTTTCGCGGCTTGGCCATGCGGTCGGTAGCCCTAAAAGGCGCTATACCCCTCGCCAAAATGACAAGGGGCAGCAACATGTCGAGCAGTTTCAAACGCTCATCGAAACGCATTACCGTGAGCAGCCCAGCATCGAGTGGCTGGCCGGGCAAGTGGGGGTGAGCAGTGCACATTTGAACATGCTCTGCCGCCAACTCGCCGGGCGCAGCGCCCTACAGTTGCTACACGAACGGCTACTGCTGGAGGCCAAGCGCCAGCTTACCTACACCAACATGACCATTGGGCAAGTTTCTGACAGCTTGGGCTTCTCCGAACCGGCCTACTTCACGCGCTTTTTCAAACGTAATACGGCGCTGTCACCTCGCGATTTCAGAACGCGTCAATCGCAAGGGCGTTAACCCGCCTTAGAGCAAAAAGAAGGTCGACAGCACCGGAAAGAGGATCAACAGCGTCAAGCGGAGCAAGTCAGACACCACGAACGGCGCCACTCCTTTAAATATCTCCCCAAGCCCGACGTGCGGTGCCATCGCTTTGATGACGAACACGTTCATCCCCACCGGCGGGGTCATGAGGCCCAGCTCAACGGTCAACACGGTCAATATACCGAACCACACCGGGTCGATGCCCATCGCCTGAATGATCGGGTAGACCACCGGCACGGTGATCACCAGCATGGCGATGGAGTCCATGAACATCCCCAGCACGAAGTAGAGCGCCAGGATGCACAGCACCACAACGATGGGCGTGAGGTCCATGCCGTAGAGCAGATCCGTGATGGAGAACGAAATGCGCGATACGGAGATGAAGTAACCCAGCGTTTCCGCCCCAACCAGCATAAAGAACACCACCGCAGAAAGCGCCAGCGTCTCCTGTACGCTATGCCATAGCTGGGCACCGCGCATGCCTTTCGCCAAGGCGTAGAGCAGCGTTGCAAATGCGCCGACACTGGCCCCCTCGGTGGGCGTAAAGGCACCGAAATAGATCCCTAGAATCATCACCAGGAAGACGCCAAAGAACGGCACCAAACCGGTCAGCGAGAGTAGCTTCTCTTTCCAGGCAGTGGGTTGACCCGCTACCGCCAGGGAGGGGCGCAGGTACATCACCACGGTAATGGTCAGCGAGTACATCACCAGTCCCAGCAGGCCGGGAATCAGCCCCGCCATGAACATATCGCCCACGGACTGTTCGGTAAGAATGGCGTAAATCAGCAGCGCGATACTGGGCGGAATCATGATACCCAGTGTGCCGCCAGCGGCCAGCGCACCGGTCGCCAAGCCACGGTTATAGCCGTAGCGCTCCATTTCGGGCAGTGCCACCCGCGTCATGGTGCTCGCCGTCGCCAGCGATGAACCGGAGATGGCGGAAAAGATGCCGCAAGAGCCCACCGCGGCAATCGCCAAGCCGCCTTTCCAGCCACCGCAAATGATCCGGGTCGAATCAAACAGCTTACCGGCCATCCCCGAGTGAGCCGCCAGTACGCCCATTAAAATGAACATGGGCACGGCGCTGAAGCTATAGTTGGAGAGCACCTCGACCGGTACGGTTTTCAGTTGTGCAATGGCGGCGTCCCAACTGATGATCTGAGCAAACCCCACCACACCGACGATCAGCATGGTCAACGCGACCGGGACGCGCAGAATCATCAATACCAATAATAGCCCTAGCCCAATGGCACCAATCGCTTCACTCCCCATGAGCTGCCTCCTCACCGGCCGCATAGATCATGCCTAGCAAGGCGTGAATGGCGCTGCGCAATCCCAATAGCAAACTCAGCACCGCTGCCAATTGGTAAATCGGCCCCATGGGCAACCGCAGGTCTTGGGTGACCTCCCCGTGCCGCGTCGCCGCGGCAGCAGAATCCAGTAGCCCCACGAACAGGATGAGTCCCAGCGCCATGAAGCCGAGTAAAAAGACGCCCTGCACACGATTTTTGATGGCTTGTGGCAAGCGGTGTGAGAACGCTTCGACCACCACTTGGCTTTTTTCGACATTGGCCGCCATCGCGGCCAATAGCGCGAACAGCATCAAGTAGCTCACCAGCTCCACACTTCCGGAGACACGCAGCGCAATCGCGCCCTCGGTCAACCGGGAAAGGTAGCGTGTGCTGACATCGGCCATGGTGACCCCCAGCAGGCCAATCAAAGCGACCCCGGCCACTAAGCGACAAATGAGGGCCAGCCAATGGCTGGCCCGATAAAAAGTAGACTGCATGACACATTACCCCTATTGGGCGCTGCAAGACTCGCTGGCTGCCAACGCCGCCTGATAGACGTCGCGCGCCTGATCGAGACCACGCTCTTCCAACTGCGTCAGGTAGTTTTCGATACCTGTTTGAAGCGGCGCCTGCCAGTCGGGATGCTCCAGCGGATTTTCGATTTCGCGAATCGTGTGGCCCGCTTCGACGGCCTCTTGCTTGCCTTCTACGTCGAGTCGGTCAAACACTGCACCGGCGTTTTCGGCCCACTTCATACCGGAGTTATTGTCGATCACCGCCTGCTGCTCGGGGGTCAGGCTGTCGTAGCTGCGCTGATTCATGGTGGCCACGAAAATCAGCGTGTAGAACGGCACCTCGGTGTGGTAGTTGACGAGTTCGTTGATACGGAAGCCTTTCAAACCCTCCCACGGAAAGCTCAGGCCCTCGATCACGCCGCGCTGCATGGAGGTATAAATGTCGGGTGCAGGCATGCCTACCGGACTCGCCCCCATATTTTCCAGCATCTCACCCGCCACTGCGGTGGGGCGACGAATGCGCAGACCCTGCAGATCGGCGGGGGTTTGCACGTCGGTATCGATGGTGTGGATGCCACCCGGGCCCGTGGTAAACATGAAAAGCGGACGAGTATCTTCGTATTCGCTGTCCAAATGGCCGTCGTCGTAGAGCGTCTGCAGCACACAGGCCCCTTGGGTCGCGGTGCTGGCGACGCCCGGTAGCTCAACGATTTGCGACAGCGGGAAACGGCCCGCCGTATAGCCCTGGGCGGTAGCGCCGATATCGGCAATCCCATTGGCGGCGGCTTCGTAGATGGAGTCCGGTTTGGCTAACGTACCGGCGGGAAACATCTGAATGGTCAGCTCGCCGTTGGACTCTTCAGCAATGGTATCGGCCCAGGCCTGCAACACGTCCTGGTTGACGCCCGACGGGCCAGGCCAGAAGTGGGCCATACGTAGAGTGGTTTCTGCCTGCGCAGCGCTAATGGAAAGTCCTGCAATGGCGGCTGCCAGCACGCACCGAGCAAAGGTATTTTTCATAGGGGGGACTCCAGGCTTATTTGGATTATTGTAAGTTCGCAGAGCGAATACTAGTTCGCTTTAAGGGATCACATTAGTCCACTATCAGGCGTAAGGCTAATCGACATTCGTCTATGTCCAAGCAGCATAGGACGCCTTGCTACCCGCGCCATCACTATCAAGCCGTGTTCCAGCCCTCTGATCTTTGCTAACAGCAAAATAGAATCAAAAAATTGGACTTTTACCAGATAGATTCACGACCATCGTCGAATGACCAAATACCCACAAGATTTGCTCTCTCCTGATACATCCATAAAAAAAGCCGCCTTCACTAATACGAAGACGGCCTACTGACAAACGCAAATACAGGCTACATTGTCTGCTCGGTATACTTCTCTACCAATCGGGTCGCCTCATCATACAGCAGTTGACCATCAAAGCCTCGGCTCCCCATGTCGTCAATCCACTGGGCCGTGGCCGTTTCAGCCGCTGCCTGCCAGGGCGCCAGTGAGTCTTGAGCGATGTAGAACATTTCACCTTCACCACTCGCTTCAATGGCTTCAATCGCCCTCTCTTCCGCTTGATCCATGACCTGACCGATACGCTGCGCTTCTTGAAGCCCTGCATTATCGTCAATCACCTGTTTCAGTTCCGGCGAAAGTGCATCATAGCTAGCTTGGTTTAAACCCAGCACCATCATCGCCGTATATAAACCCTGCTCACCCTCGAAAAAGGTGTGGTTTTGGGCGATATCCAACACACCCAATGCCGCCGCACTTTCGAAGGGCAGCGTCAGCCCATCGATCACCCCGCGGGAAATCGCTTCTGGAATTTGTGGCATCGGCATACCCACTGCTTGAGCGCCAAGCAGCCCCAGGTAGCGATTCATGGTCTTTGAGGGCGCGCGCATGGCTAACCCTCTCAAGTCCTCGGCACTCTCTATCGACGCACCTCTGGTATGAATTTTGCCCGGCGTGTGCGCGAATACGGCGATGGGGTAAACACCCTCGAAGGCGTCTTGCATATGCGTTGTTGCGAACTCATGGGCCGCCATACTGGTCGCCTCCCCTGTGGTAGGCAGGAAGGGTTGATCGAATGCTTCAGACTCGGGGAAGCGATTCGGCGTATAGCTGAGTAGCGTCCAGGCAATATCGACTACCCCGTCCTTGGCCTGGTCGTAGAGCGATGGCGCCGCCCCTCCCAGTTGCATGGCTGGGAAGATTTCCACCTTGATAGCCCCTTCAGACTGCTCTTCGATTCGCTTGGCCCAGGGTTCCAGATACTCGGTCTGCACGGGCGTGGCCGGGGCAGCAAAATGGTGCAAACGCAGGGTCACCGTGTCCTGGGCGTAGCCACTACTGCTGAGGAGCATGCCAGTTAACAACGTGAGGCTGGCGAGTGTGGGTTTTATTGTCATTGTAGTAACCTCCTTACTTATAGCCTTATTAAAAGAAATAGCGTCAGGCGCTTATCTAAATGGGGTAATGGCGCGGGCCAAGCTGCAGGGTCATCCAGCGCAGGTCGGTGAACTCCTCAATTCCGGCCTTACCGCCAAAGCGCCCATAGCCGCTCGACTTAACGCCGCCAAAGGGCATCTGGGGCTCGTCGTGCACGGTGGGGGCGTTGATGTGGCAAATACCCGACTCAATGCGCTGGGCAAACTGCATCGCCCTGGCGGTGTCGCGGCTGAAGACGGCGGCCGAAAGGCCATATTCGCTATCGTTTGCCACGCGCAGGGCTTCCTCTTCATCCTTGACGCGCATCATCGCTACCACCGGGCCAAACGACTCTTCGCCATACAGGCGCATCGCCTTGGTCACCCCGTCCACCACGGTGGGCTGCATGATGACGCCTTCGGCCTGACCACCGCAGGCGATACGAGCGCCATGCTGCTGGGCGTCGTCCAGCAGGGCGTTGAGCTTCTCGCCCGATTCGCGATTGATCAGCGTACCCAGCGCATTGCCTTCACCACGTGGATCACCCGCGCGCAGCGTTTGCGCCTTGCGAGCCAGCTTGTCGACGAAGGCGTCGGCGACCGCATCCACCACGATCAACCGTTCGGTGGACATACAGATCTGCCCCTGGTTGAAGAAGGCGCCAAAGGCGGCGGCCTCTACGGCAGCGTCCAGATCGGCATCGTCAAGCACCACGAACGGCGCTTTACCGCCTAGCTCCAGCAAGACCGGCTTGAGATGACGCGCTGCTTTTTCGGCAATGATGCGCCCCACCTGGGTAGAGCCGGTGAAATTGATACGCCGTACGGCGTGGTGCTCGATCAGCGCCTCGACGACTTCGGCGGCCTGTGGCGGCGCATTGGTCACCACGTTGACGATGCCATCGCCCAACCCCGCCTCGATCAACACCTCCCCTATCAGGTGGTGGGTCGCGGGGCACTGTTCCGAGGCCTTGAGAATCACCGTGTTGCCACACGCCAGCGGGGTGGCAATGGCCCGGGTACCCAAAATGATCGGCGCGTTCCAGGGAGCGATCCCGACCACCACGCCGCAGGGAACCCGCACGCCCATCGCCAGGTTATCGGGCACGTTGGAAGGGATGACCTCGCCATTCACTTGCGTGGTCAGCGACGCCGCCTCGCGCAGGATGTTGGCGGCGACCATGACATTGAAGCCCGCCCAACCCGGCGTGGCGCCGGTTTCGTCCACCATGCGCTCGATGAAGTCGGCCTGGCGCGCCTCCATGATCTCGGCCGCCTTGAGCAGCTTGGCGCGCTTTTCGCCGGGGCCGGTCGCTGACCAGGCCGGAAAGGCCTTAGCCGCCGCTTCAACCGCCCGAACCGCATCGCCAGCGGATGCCGCCGCAGCCTGGGTGACAACATTACCGGTGAGAGGGTTGGTTCGAGTAAAGGTCGCGCCTTGGTGAGCAGCACACTGCTCACTACCCATTAAAAGATGAAGCTCCATGATCTGACTCTCCTCAAAAGGGTGGTCGAGTATTGTTATAAAGCCCTTACCGCTGATAGCTCTCCAACCCCGGCTTGATGCTCTTGTCATCGAGGAACTGTTTAAGCCCTTGGGCGCGACCCTGCTCCGGGTCAAGCTGCTGTGCCTGATCGAGCTTGGCGTAGAGGTACTCTTCGTTCTGCTCCCAGGTCAGTTCGCGGCACATTTTGAAGCCAGTCTTGGCAGCACGCAGCACAACGGGGTTCTTATCACGCAGCGTAGCGGCTAACTCGCGGGTGGCTTCGCGTAGCTCGGAGAGCGGCACACTTCTATTAACCAGTCCCATTTTGGCTGCCTGGGTGCCGGTAAAGGTTTCCCCGGTCATGATGTAGTAGAGCGCTTCCCGGTGGCCCACGGTATCGGCCATGGCTTTACTCACCAGGTTACCGGGAGGGATACCCCAGTTGATTTCGGAGAGACCAAACACCGACTCATCGGCGGCAATCGCCAAGTCACAGGCCACTAGTGGCGAGAAAGCCCCACCAAAGCACCATCCATTGACCATCGCGATGGTGGGCTTGGCGTAGTGGCGCAGCAGCTTCCACTGCCAGGTAGAGGCATCACGCCGCACCTTGACTTGCACGATCTCGGGGCTGGCATCGATCTCGCGGAAGTACTCTTTGAGATCCATACCGGCCGAAAAGGATTCACCCTCGCCGGTCAATACCAACACGTGGGCCTCTTGATCCAGTTCGATGGTCTCCAGCACTTCGGTCATTTCACGGTTAAGCGTTGGGCTCATGGCGTTGCGCTTTTCAGGCCGATTCAACGTCACCCAGGCAATACCCTCTTCAACGTTAACTTTTACGGTTTGCCAGCGATCTTGGTAGTTACTCATCTCTTGCTCCTTGGGTTTTATCAAACGGCTTATTCAAACGTTAATGTTTAAGCATCTACTCAGCGGTGAACTGGTCGATTAACTGTCGGGCGTCGTTATATAGCGCTTCACCATCGAGCCCTTTCTCTTCGGCATCGGCGATCCACTCATCAGCCACTTCCTGTCCCACGGCTTGCCAACGGGCAGTCTCTTCACTATCTAACTGGGTAATCGTGCCGGGCTGTTCGCCATCCTGAATGGCCTGGATCTGCACCTGGTCAGCGTCATCCATGATCTGACCAATTTTGCGGGCCTCTTGGATGCCGGAATGAGCGTCGATAATCGCTTGTAGATCGGCGGGCAGCGCGTCGTATTTACGCTGGTTCATGGCGACGATCATCATCGTGGTATAGAGCGCATGATCACCGCTGAAAACCGTATGTTCGGTGGTAATATCCGCTAATCCCATGGCGGTAATCGCTTCGAAAGGGATCACCGTTCCATCCAATACTCCCCGTGATAACGCCTCCAGTGCCTGGGCGACGGGCATACCAATGGGCTCAGCGCCCAATTTGGCAAGATAGCGATTCACCAAGCGGCTGGGGCCGCGCATCTTGAGCCCCTCTATGTCGTCGAGCGATTCGATGCGCGTCTCTTTGGTGTGCAGCGCCCCTGGGCTATGGGTATGGACGGCGATGGGGTATACGCCCTCTAACTCATCCTGCATGTGCGTCATTGCATACTCATGGGCGGCCTGGCTTGTCGCAGCACCGGTGGTGGGTACAAACGGCAAGTCGAAGACCTCTGCCCTAGGGAAGCGACCCGCGTTATAGCCCAGCACCGTCCAGATAATATCCACCTGGCCGTCTTTCGCTTGGTCATAGAGCGACGGGGGCGTACCGCCCAGTTGCATCGAGGGGTACAGTTCAACCTCCAAGCGCCCGTTGGACGCCTCCTCGATGTCCTCTTTCCAGGGAATAAAATACTCCTGGTGAACCGGCGCTGAAGAGGGGAAGAAATGATGCAGCCTCAGCGTGTACTCGGCCTCCTGGGCGCTGGCCTGCCCAGCACTCCACGCCAGTGGTAAAGCGATAGCGAATGCGAGTAAACGCCGGTTTAGTATTGAAGCGGTCTGCTGGATCATCAGAAGTACCTCGTTGTGATTGTTGTTTAAGCGGCTGAGTACAAGGGCTTAATTCACCGCGAATAAATCGATCAACACGTTCTCACGGGTACGCTCGGCAGCGCCGATAAAGATCGTACGTGTTAGCCAGGCGTAGTCTGGGCTGGAGGTATAAAAGCGCGGCGTGGTGTGAAAGTAATACTCATCAGGCGCAACGGGCTCACCGCGCTGAAGGCGCTGCATCACCGCAGCCGCACCGTGCCGAAATCCGGTGTTCTCCACTTCGATGCGCTCGCCACTATCGGTTTCAAGAAAGTAGCGGGCATGCAGTTCGGCCACCCCATCGGTACGCAGGGTCTGCCAATCGCCACCACCAGGCAGAACCATGCCGCTCAACCGCTCACCACGCACCTGACCGCCGGTGATCGCAATGAAGCGACGCTTGCCTTGAGCGTTTTCACCCAGCTCCAGCGGTGCATCGACATCAACCGTTAAGCGCGCGATAAAAGTAGGCGTCGGCATTCGTTGATACGCGCCATGGGACATGTCGAACCTCCTTGCTCAATTGATTAAATAGACGAAGCCAAGCGAGATGGCGGGGAAGAGCACCAGCAAAATAATGCGAATAAGATCGGCCGCTAAAAAAGGCAGGATGCCTTTAAAGGTTTCCGTTAAAGGAATGCGGGGAGCCATGGAGTGAATAATGAAGATGTTCAGCCCGACTGGAGGCGTGATCATGCCAACCTCGACGACCACCAGCGCTAAGATGCCGAACCATATCGCCACATCGGTGGCGGGCATGCCGAAGTCCATCCCGGTGACGATGGGCAGAAAGATAGGCACGGTGAGCAGGATCATCGAGAGGCTGTCCATAAAGCAGCCGAGCACCAAATAGCAGAACAGAATACCCGCCAGCACCACCCAGGGGCTGATTTCGAGCCCTACGATCCAACCAGCAGTCATTTGGGGTAGCTGAGTCAATGCAAGGAAGCTATTGAAGATACTGGCGCCCAGGACGATGAAAAAGATCATCGCCGAGGTCACCGCGGTTTCAAGGACACAGTCCCGCAGGCCGTTCCAGCGCAGCCCACCTCGTGTTATTGCCAGGGTACCGGTGGAGACCGCACCGACGGCGGCGGCTTCGGTAGGCGTAAAGATACCGGTATAGATGCCCCCAATCACCACGATAAAGATCGCCGCGCCAGGCCATACCTCTAGTAGTGAGCGCCAGCGCTCGCCGCGAGAGGCTTTTGCCTTGCTCGGTGCACTGTCAGGAAAAAAGCGCACATAAAGCGAGATGGCCAACATATAGCTGAATACCGCTAGCAAACCCGGCACGAGGGCAGCGGCAAACATTTCGTTAATGTTTTGTTCGGCTAAAATGGCGTAGATCACCAGCACCACCGAGGGAGGAATCAAAATACCCAGGGTGCCGCCCGCGGCCAAGGCGCCAGTCGCCAGGCTACCGCGGTAGCCTTGCCGCTCCATCTCGGGAAGCGCCACTTGGGTCATGGTGGCGGCGGTCGCCAGCGACGAGCCGCAAATGGCACCAAATGCACCGCAGGCGCCAATCGTCGACATCGCTAGCCCACCGCGACGATGGCCCAGCCAGTCGTTGGCTGCCTGAAACATGGCTCGAGAAAGACCGGCTCTCGCCGCGAACTGCCCCATCAGCAGAAATAGTGGAATGATGGAGAGTGTATGGCTGGAAAAGTGCTCGTAAGGCAGCGACTTCAAGCCATTTAGAATGCCCATCGGGCCGGTGATCAGCATCATACCTACGGCGCCCACCACCAGCATGGCCAGGCCGATAGGAATACGCGCCGCCATCATAAAGAGCAGCACTACAAAACCGCTAGCGCCCAACGTGAGAGGTGTCATCACATACCTCCCTGATCGGCATTTTCTTGCGCCGAATCGCTCTGCGGCGGGGTATACGTAAAGGCATTGCAGGTGCGATAGAGACATACCAGCGTCAATAGCGCGAAACCCACCAGGCCGCCGACATACCCCCACCAGAGCGGTATATCCAGCAACATGCTGGTTTCCATATAGCGGCGTTTATCGAGCAAGCCGTGATAGAGGCGCCAAGTCATCAACCCTGCCACTACCAAAAACAGCGTTTCGGCGACAACGGCAAGCAAGCGTTGCATCATGGCCGGCGCATGCATGACCAGTAGATCCACCGTGACATGCCCACCGCGAAGATGGCAGTAAGGTAGAAATAGAAAAACGGCAATGGCCGTGCCCATTTCCACTAGCTCATAATCGCCGGTGATGGGCCCCACCCACGCCAGCATAGCGATATCGCTTAATACTGGCGCACCGGCTACCCACCGACCAAGAATGCTAACGACGGTGATGATAGCGAGTGCAGTGATCATTAATCCGCCGCTTATCGCGGCAACCCTACAGGGAATCTCAAGGCTACGGCGCATCCATGCAGTGCCGATTGTCGGAACCGTCGCTAAGCTGCTCATCGCTTCGTCTCTTGTTTTTGGAGTTCGCTGTCTGGTAGAGCCTACCTGGCACTACGCACCACCAGGTCTTCGCACCAAACTAGTTATACAACACAATTAAATACCTTTGAGAGAGCATGCAAGCGTTACCGACAAAAATGCGCCTAAAGTTTTATTCCTCGCTGGTTTCCGGAGCGTATATTTTCACTAAAAGAGACAGTAGCTGGCGCCTTTCTATTTCACTAAGTGATTGAGTTGCATGTATATCACTCTGCTCAGCTAGCGCTTTTAGCTGCTCGGTCAGAGCTTCTCCCTTCTTGCTAAGAAAAATCCCGTGAGAGCGCTTGTCCCTCTTACATCTCACCCGCAAAGCCAGCCCCCTTTCCTCAAGATGATTTATGAGGCTAACGACCCTAGGTGGATCAATATCCAGCATCTTGGCCAAATTAGTCTGGGTGATACCTGGATACCCCTCGATCACTACGAGCGAAGAGAACTGCGCAGGGCGTATCTCATGCTCCTGCATGGCCTCGTTAAAATGCTTGAAAACAGTAAGCTGCGCTCTTCTCAGGGCGTAACCAAGACGATTTTCGAGCACTAGCCCGGCAACGGAAGTCGGCTCTTTTTCGTCGGGCTCGACTTGCTGGATCGACGTGCTCTTCTTAGATATGGACATACGCTACTTCCTATCTCGTTCGAATAATTACAACTATGGTCTTAAATACGCATCCTAGCCAACCAATTAGTTAACAACTATAACTATATTCGCCAAGATGAACGTACACAACAAATCCAAGATCGTTTGCTATGGAGCCGCTCATGCCCCTCCCCCCTGCGCTGACCGACACGTTAAAAGAGCATCGCCTAAATGGTGGCGACGCTCCCGCTTACCCACACGGCATGACCCAGCGCCTTGCCCACTGGTCCAACAAAACACCCCTGAATATTTTTTTGGGCGAACGAGAAAAGGGCCAGCACAAGTGGCGAACGCTCACCTTTGGTGAAGCAATGCCACAGGTGATCCGTCTGGCACAAGCACTGATTGATCATGGCCTGTCGACGGAGCGCCCACTGATGGTGCTGTCGGGAAATAGCATCGAGCATGCTCTGCTTGCCTGTGCCGCCATGCATGTGGGTATTCCCTACGTGCCGGTGTCACCCTCTTACGCGCTGCTATCAGAAGATTTCGTTAAGCTGCGACACACGGTGGAGCTGGTGACCCCAGGAATGCTATTTGTCGATGAGGAGGCGCGCTTCAGCCGGGCATTGACGGCCGTTTGCAATGATGACGTTACCTGTGTAGCCAAGATACCTGCCCAACGAGCCCTGGCCCTTGGCTCACTCACCGCGACGCTAGCCACTGACGAGGTGGATGATGCCCACGCAAACGTGACGCCTGACACGATCGCCAAACTACTGTTTACCTCAGGGTCGACGGGTATGCCCAAAGCGGTGATCAATACTCACCGTATGCTGTGTAGCAATCAAGCCATGCTAGCGAAACAGCTGAGCTTTCTAGAGCAGCACACCCCGGTGTTAGTCGACTGGCTGCCCTGGCACCACACCTTCGGCGGCAATACGATTTTGGGGATGGCGATCCATAACGGCGGGGCTTTATACATTGATGATGGCAACCCCACCGCTCAGGGGGTGCAGCGAACCATCGAGAACCTGCGCGAGATATCGCCCACATTTTACTGCAATGTTCCCAAGGGATTCGAAGCGCTGGTGGAGCATTTGCGCAACGATGATTTCCTGCGCGAGGCCTTTTTCCGCGACCTGAAAATGCTGCATTTCGGGGGCGCCGTGCTTCCCGCCCATGTGCGCACCGCTCTGGCAACGCTCGGTAAACAGACGCTCGGAGCTGCCGTTCCCATGCTGACAGGACTGGGCTCTACCGAAGCATGCCTGGCTTTTTGCACCGAAGAGCCTAGCGACACACCGGGCTTGATCGGTAAGCCTGTGCCAGGCATGGCGCTGAAACTGGTGGCGACGGACGATAAGTGGGAGGCGCGCCTCAAGGGCCTCAACATCACACCAGGTTACTGGCGCGACAAACAGCGAACTAGCGAAGCGTTTGACCACGAAGGTTACTACTGTACCGGAGATGCCATGCGTCTCGTTGATCCCAATCACCCTGAACGGGGACTCATCTTTGACGGTCGTCTAAGCGAGAATTTCAAACTGGTGACCGGCACCTGGGTCAATGTGGGCACCCTGCGACTGCACCTTGTGGAACACTTCGCACCGCTGATACAGGACGTCGTGGTGGTCGGCGAAGGGCGCGACTACCTGACGGGTATCGTCGTGCTGAACCTTACCGCCTGTGAGCAGCAACTGGGCAAAGTGGGCACACCTCTTGATACTCTGGCCTCAGACGCCGGCCTGCATGAGTGGTTCGCACAGCGCCTGATCACTCACTGCCGCGGCCAGTCAAGTTCCATGCGGCTGGAGCGCCTGCTAATACTCAATCAACCGCTCTCCATTGACCGTGGGGAGCTGACCGACAAAGGCTCGGTAAACCAACGACTTGTGCGCGAGCGCTACTCGGATCTCGTGGCCAGCCTATACGCAGAGCCCCCCCAGGATCCGCGCATTATCCTATCCCCGACTCACTCAGCCTCTTAATAGCAGGACTTTTTATCACCAGTCCTTTCAACATCAGAACGATAGCCACCACGACTGGAGCGCATGGGCGGCCTTTTGCCGCTCGCTACGTAATTTGGGGAGAATATCGATGACACGCGGACACTATACGGCATTCGAGGATACCCATTTAGTTGCCGCTGTACGCACGCCGTTCACCGACTTGAAAGGTGTGATGGGGGCGGTCTCGCCCACTGACCTGGGCATCAAGGTTGCCAAGGAAGTGCTCAGCGTGAGCAGTTTCGCACCGGCAGACGTTGATTCGGTAATCGCCGGATCCGTGGCCCAAGCGAGTTTCGACGCCTACTTACTCCCTCGTCATATTGGACTGTATGCGGGCGTCCCTCGGGAAGTGCCTGCCCTGCACGCTCAGCGCGTCTGCGGTACCGGCTTTGAATTGTTGAAACAAGCCGCAGAACAGATTGCGCTCGGACAAGCCGAATGTGTGCTGTGCGTCGGCACGGAATCCATGACCCGCAATCCGATTGCAGCCTACACCCATCGCGACGGATTTGGGCTGGGCGCATCGGTAGCCTTCAAAGACTTCCTATGGGAAGCGCTAATGGATCCGGCACCCAATCTGTCGATGATTCAGACTGCCGAAACATTGGCGCAGCGCTACGCCATCACCCGCGAGCAGGTAGACGCCTACGCTGAGCGCAGCTTCTCACTAGCGGTCGAGGCCCAAGCGCAAGGCACCCTCTCTGCGGAGATCATTGCGGTTGAAAACGAGACCTTCTCCCTCCCCGGCTATAGCGATAGGCGCATTCGGCTACCGCGCAACATCACCAGCGTCAACCAGGATACCCATATTCGGCCTTCGCCTCGACAGGTGTTGAGCCAATTATCGCCAGTATATGCTGGGGGTCTCCAAACGGCAGGCAACAGCGCCGCCGTTGTCGACGGCGCTGCAGCGGCGCTGGTCATGGCAGGTCCCCACGCAGCCAGATCATCTCTAGCGCGCCTATGCGCCACGGCCGTGGTAGGCGTAGCCCCCGAGATCATGGGCATGGGACCCGCCCCCGCCATTCGGCTGCTGCTGGAGCGTAGCGACCTCACACTCAACGATATTGACCGAATAGAGATCAATGAAGCTCAGGGTGCCCAAGTGCTCGCTGTCGCCCGTGAGCTGGATCTCGACCTGGCCAAGCTCAACGTACAGGGTGGTGCTATCGCCATCGGCCACCCATTGGCCGCTACGGGTTTGCGCTTGGCGATGACACTAGCCCGGCAGCTCAAACGTGATGGCTTGCGCTACGGCATAGCGGCAGCTTGCATTGGCGGAGGCCAAGGCATGGCCATCCTGCTGGAACACTCAACCGTATAAGCCACACGTTGAGAGCGTAAAATACGCCCTTTTGCGCCGCGGGATAAAACAGGCTAGTGCATATGTGGCCCAAAAAAGGCTGGCAGAGCGCCAGCCTAAAGCGTGATCGAAACAGCAGCACGGCATTTCCTCACGGGAATGCTTAGAGCGCTAGAACTGGAAGGTGGCACTCGCTTGAAAGCGACTCGCATCGTTGGAGACACCATTCACCTGCTCGATATCCGCATGCTGGTACTCAAGACCGACTGACATACGCTCGGTAACATCCCAAATCACATTGGCAAACCCATAGTCGAGGGTTTCAAAATGATTGCCATAAGCGGCGGGTAAGTCTTGCTCAAGCCGCGAAACCCCCACAGAGCTGAACCAGCTATCCGTCCAGTAGTGATTAAGCGAGAGACCAAATGCCTGCGTTTCGATCGTTTCAAGGCTGTTACCCTGCACATAGACATCAGGTGCGTTGCGGTGCCCTATGTTGCCGGGATTGCCCATATAGTTACCGATACCCTCACCGTAGGTGGCACTGCCGCGCAAGCTGGTTGACGCATTAAAGGGCAAATTGAACTGCGCCTGCACGCCGTACCCGGTGACGTCGTCATCAAGGGTATTGGTGATGTTATTGGTCGAAAGCTGACGCGCTATCCCGGAGATCGCGAATAAACGCTTATATTCATAGCGCAGCGTCAAATCGGGAAGCTGGCTTTCCCCATCAGCTACTGAAGCATCATTGCGGGCAATGACCGTGGTGGGGTTTTCCAAGGCAACAGAGAAACTCCCCTCCCCGACAGGCTGCGTATAGCGCAGCTGAGCCTGCCGCTCAAAGGCGTAGCCCTTAGGATCCCCTAGTGCCAGGGTGCGTGTGCCGCCCACGAAGCTCATGAAATTTGACCATGTTTGCCCGGCGAGAAAACCATTCAGCTCGCCATACGCATGGCGCAGCCCGAACTTACCATCGGGCACAAAATGCCCTTCGAAGTAAGTGGTTAAACGCCCATAGTCAGTGGCGGTGTGGGTACGGAAATTCAGGCGAGACTCATAGGCTGTAAAGCTGGTTCGACCATCGGTTCGATTACCCGGATTCATAACGGCGTAAGGATCCGTTGATGTGCCCAGGTCATAGTCGAAGTCGTAAAACGCATCGAGCTTGACGTACCCGCCAAAGGCGATATCGGTTTGGGTGCCTGGAATATTCATCGTTGATCGATGATTCCAGGGTGGGCCGACACGGCTTGGTTCACCGGTCACAACAGGCTGTCCAGCCTCTACCACATCAAACGCATGAGCTTGGGCAGCAAGCGCACAGGGAGCGAGAAGGGCGCATGCAACAAAGTGATTAATTTTCATTGTTTGTCTCTGCTTTGGTCGTAGTGGTTAGTTGTAATTGTTCTTAATGCGAACGCTGATCCGCACTACGTACCAAAGTTGCCAAAAAACATAATCATGTCAATTAAAATTGAGAAAACCATCCAAATAAAAATATAAACCATTGATTTTAAATATTTTATATAAATTAATACTTTTGTTTAATTACATATTACAACTAAAGAATCCACCTTTTTATCTAGTACCCGCCAGCAGCTCAGGGTAACGCAGCCCAATCAGCGCATGTTCACGCATCAGCATTTCTGCTCTCGCTCCCTCTCCTTGGCTAAGCGCTTGAAATATAAGCTCATGATGGAGTTGCGCTAACTGTAGCTTTTTAAACTCTCGCTCTAAGTCATCGCGATCAATGATGATGGAGTCAGCGGCGGCAAAGGGTAGATGATTATTTCGTGCAATGGCATCTGCCACGACACCGCTACCGATGGAATGAATGATAATGCTGTGGAAGTGAGCATTAAGCTCACTCCATTGATTGATATCGGACTCTACAAGGTACCCTTTGGCAATTAGCTTTTTTCCTTTTTGGATCCAAAAATTCAATTCCTTATGGACGCTAGGCGGCAGCCCTTGCTCAGCCAGGCGCCGAGCAGCCAGCCCCTCCAGCACCCCACGCACCTCAACCGCACAGTGCACATCTGCTTGGGTAAACTCGCGCACCATAAACCCACGCTTGCCCGCCTGCTGCAGCAACCCCTCCTGTTCCAAAGTTCGAAAAGCCAGCCTTACCGGCGTTCTCGAAACACCCAGCTGCTCCGCAACCGCGACTTCACCAAGGCGCTCCCCTGGAGCATATGCCCCCTCACTGATCAATTTACGCAGCCGACTGACGACACTTCTATCGTTGCTACTCATTTATTTTTTCTCTCATATCAACACTGTTTTACGCTCTATAGACGGGCTCTACGAAAGTATAGGTTGACGACAAAAACCTTCCTAGCCTTTACTTTGGATCCAATAATCATAATGACAAGACTAAACCAAAAAGGAGTTTACCGTGACTCAACAAGCCCCCTTTCCTTTGAATACCTGGTACGTTGCCTGCACCCCCGATGAGCTTACAGAGAAACCGCTCGGGCGAACTATTTGCAACAAGCAACTAGTTTTCTTTCGCGGTGACGAAAACCGTGTGGCCGCCGTCGAGGACTTCTGCCCCCACCGTGGCGCTCCACTCTCTTTGGGCTTTGTACGTGATGGCAAGCTGGTGTGCGGCTACCACGGCCTTGAAATGAACTGCAGCGGTAAATGCGACAGCATGCCCGGCCAGCGGGTTCGCGGCTTTCCAAGCAATCGCGCCTACCCCGTCGAAGAGCGCCACGGCTTTATTTGGATCTGGCCCGGCGACCCCGAGAAAGCGGACGCCGACCTGATTCCCGAGCTGCACTGGGCCAACAACCCGGACTGGGCCTATGGCGGCGGCCTCTACCATATTCAGTGTGAATATCGCCTGATGATCGACAATCTCATGGATCTTACCCACGAGACTTATGTGCACGCCTCCAGCATTGGTCAACCCGAGATAGAAGAAGCGGCACCGGAAACGACGGTTAACGGCGATGAGGTGGTCACCAGCCGCGAGATGGAGAATATACCCGCGCCGCCTTTCTGGCAGGCCGCCCTCAGAGGTAACGGACTTGCTGATGACGTTCCCGTCGACCGCTGGCAAATTTGCCGCTTTACCCCTCCTAGCCATGTGCACATTGATGTCGGTGTGGCCCACGCGGGCAATGGCGGCGCTAAAGCACCGGCAGATGTAAAAGCATCCAGCATCGTGGTCGACTTTATCACTCCGGAGAGCGATACCTCTATCTGGTACTTCTGGGGCATGGCCCGCAACTTCAAGCCGGAAGATCAGGCGCTCACCGACAAGATCCGCGAAGGCCAGGGCAAGATCTTCGAAGAAGACCTCGAAATGCTTGAGGCACAGCAGCGCAACCTGCTCAAATACCCCGACCGCCAGCTGCTAAAGCTCAATATTGACGGCGGGGGCGTACAAGCGCGCCGCATCATTGATCGCATCTTGAAAGAGGAGCAGGCCGAGCAACCCCAGGAGGCCACGGCATGAGCCACCCCTCTCTATCGCTTATCGTCGAGGTAAAAGCTCGTCACGAAGAGGCGCTGGGCATTGCCACCTTCGAGCTTGCCGACCCACACGGTCGACCGCTGCCCCCCTTTAGCGCCGGCGCCCACATTGATGTACAGGTGAAAGAAGGGGTCATCCGGCAATACTCGCTGTGCAACCACTCTGAAGAGCGGGATCGCTACTTGATCGGCGTATTGCGTGATGAGGCCTCCCGAGGAGGCTCCATCGCCATGCACGACGAGATTAAAGTGGGTAGCCTGCTACTCATCAGCGCGCCCAAAAACCACTTCCCGCTCAAACCCGCAAAGCGCACTTACCTACTGGCGGGCGGGATTGGCATCACCCCGCTGCTGTGTATGGCGGAGCGATTGGCGCGCACCGAGGCGGATTTCGAGCTGCATTACTGCGCCCGCTCCGCCGAGCGCATGGCCTTTCGCAAGCGTATCAACACATCGGGTTTCGCCGATAGAGCCTACTTCTACCTGGACGACGACACCGCCTCTCCACGTCTTGATCTGGAAAAACTGCTCAGCGCGCCCAAGGATGACGCCCAGGTCTACGTCTGCGGCCCTAGCGGATTTATTAACGCCGTCTTGTCCACTGGCAAACAGTGCGGCTGGCCAGCCGACCAACTGCATACCGAGTACTTTGCAGGCGCTGAGACAACATCTGCTGATGACGGTAGTTTCGAAGTGCGCATTGCCAGCAGCGGCGCGTCCTTGACCGTGCCTGCCGACAAAACCGTCTACCAAGTGCTGGCGGAAAATGGCATCGACATCATGGTCTCCTGCGAGCAGGGAGTCTGCGGCACCTGCCTTACCCGTGTGCTAGAAGGCGAACCCGACCACCGGGATTTATACCTGGATGACGATGAGCACGCGGCCAACGATCAATTCACGCCCTGCTGCTCCAGGGCCAAGAGCAAAACCCTTGTGCTGGACCTTTAAGCCGTCTCCAGCACCGTTTCAAAAAAGCTGCAAAAACAATCATAAAAACGTGCCCCGTTGACTAGCCATCAGGATAACGACAATGAAAAAAATACCCACTCACCTAGCCAAGGCGACGCTACTTGGCGTGTTCGCCGCTTCATTCATGGCCCCCGCCGTGGAAGCAAGCACTACACTGCGGGTAGCGCATGTCTGGCCGGGCGGCTCCATGATAGACCGTGAGCTGTTTCAGGCCTGGGCTGAAAGCGTCGAAGAGGCGTCGAATGGGGAGTTGAAAGTAGAAGTGTTCCCCAGCCAGACGCTGGCAAAATCGGCTCAAACCTACGAAAGCGCGGTGATGGGCATCGCCGATATAGGCGCTTCCGCCCAGGGCTATACCGCCGGCCGCTTTCCGCTCACACAAGTCGTCGAGCTGCCGGGGGTCTCATCGAGCGCCCGCCAAGGAGCCTGCATACTCCAGTCGCTTTACGATCAGGGGCATTTTGAGCAGGAGTACGCCGATACACGCCCGTTGTTCCTGTTTACCACCGGCCCCGGTTACCTGCATACCAAAAACCAGCTGATTGAAACACCGGCGGATCTTGAGGGCCTTCGCCTACGCCGCCCCACGCCCGTGGTGGGTGATATGTTTGAACGCTTAGGTGCCCAGGCGGTGGGCATGCCAGCACCGGATGTGTTTACCTCCATGCAGCGCGGCGGCGTCGACGGACTCAGTTTCAACTGGGAAGGCATGAAGACTTTCCGGCTGAATGAACTGGCGCAGTACCACACTGAAGTTCCCCTGTATGACCTTTCCCTGTTCGCCACCATGAGCCAGCGCAGTTACGACAGCCTGCCGGCCGATTTGCAGCAAGTAATCGATGACCACAGCGGCTTGGAATGGTCGCTGCGTGCAGCAGAGGTTTACGACGAGATGATACGCCAAGGCCGTGAAGAAGCCGTTGAAGCGGGGCATGAGTTTGTGGTCATTGAAGACGCCCTGGAAGATCCCGAATGGGGCACGGTGCTGCAGCAAACCATTGATGATTACTTAGATGACATTGGTGGCTCTGCCAACGACATCTACGAAGCTGCGATGGATTTACAGCAAAGTTGCCCGACCTAGGTTTGAATTAATCGCCGTTTTATACATAGCGTATGGGCAGCCAATTGGCTGCCCATATCATTGTGTTCATACCCGCCTGCTTAAAATCAAAAATCAAAAAACACCGTCTCACCCTCACCCTGTAAGCGGATATCCAGCCGGTAACGCACCTTGCTACCCAACTCTTCGCGCTGGGCGATCAGCGTTTGGCGGCGCGTCGGTGACTCGATGCGCGAAAGCACCGGGCACTGAGCGTTCGCTTCGGCCTCATCGTCGAAGTAGAGGCGCGTTTGCAGGTGGATGTTCACTCCACGGGCAAAGAGCGTCAGGTTGATGTGTGGCGCCATCAACTGCCCACTGGGGTGTTTCACCGCGCCGGGCTTGATGGTGGTCAGCGACCACTCGCTGCCGTGATCGAAGGTGGTGGCGGTGCGGCCAAAGCTATTGAACGGCTTGTTCAGGTCATAATCGGCCTGGTAATCACCATTAGCATCGGCTTGCCATGCCTCAATAAACGCATCGCGTACCAGATCGCCGTTGCCGTCGATCACGGTACCTACCACTTCGATATGCTCGCCCTCGGCGTCGGGCTTGGCCATCTCGTTCCAGATTTCTTCGTCGCGCACGGGGTTACCCGCCGCGGCGAGGGCAAGACCGATATGTACGTAGGGGCCAGCCGTTTGCGAGGCGGTTTCCCGCAGCATCAGATCGCTGGCCGGCTGGGTATTGGGCTGAATAGCGGGCTGTTTCATGAGATTCCCCTAGCCTTACTGGTTTTCGAAATAGGTTTGCAGCTCACCGCGCACCACGATGTCAAAACGGTAGGCCAGACAGTCCATCGGCTTGCTATGGGCCATATCGAGCCTTCCGATCATGGTGTCCACCGCGTCGGGGTCCCTGAGTGTGTGCACGATGGGGCACAGGGGAATCAGCGGGTCACCCTCGAAGTACATCTGGGTGATCAGCCGCGTCGAGATCGAAGGCCCGGTGACCGAGACGTGAATATGCGCGGGCCGCCAGCTATTCATATCGTTGGGCCACGGGTAGGGGCCGGGCTTGATGGTGCGAAAACGATAAAAGCCCTGCTCGTCGGTCAAACAGCGCCCTACACCGCCGAAATTAGGGTCCAGCGGTGCCAGGTACTTATCGTTTTTGTGGCGGTAGCGCCCACCGGCGTTGGCCTGCCACATTTCTACCAGGGTGTGCGGTACTGGCTTGCCAAACTGGTCGACCACGCGGCCAAACATGATGATGCGCTCGCCCTGGGGCAGCCCGCCTTGACCTGGATCCTGACGGAAGTTCAGCAGCAGGTCGTTATCGTGGGGTCCCATGCGCAGGTGGCTAAAGTCCGGGCCGGTCAGTTCGGAAGCAGTGGGTTGCTGCATACTCACCAGCGCCTGCTGCGGCGAGCGCGGTACGGAGGTTTTGTAGCCCGGCGCATAGGCGGGCGGATGCCAGTTGCGGTCGCGTGCCACAAAGCGTTTGTTGTCGTGGGTCATCGCCCTTACCTCTTATCCATGATGTTGATTCGCTACTCGCCCCACCCCAGCTCTTTGGCGAGGGCAAAGGCGTGGTTGGCCGCCGGAACGCCGCCGTAAATCGCCACATGCATCAGCACTTGGCGCAGCTCGGCGTCGGTCAGTCCAATCCGCTTGGCGGTTTTCAGGTGCAGCGTGAGCTCTTCGCGACCCAGGGCGGCGAGAATGCCGGTGGTGATCATGCTGCGCTCACGGCGGGTGAGATCGTCGTTGCTCCACAGCTCGCCCCAGGCCAAGCGGGTAATCATCTGCTGGAAGGGCGCATCCAGGCGGTTGGCGTTGGCGGTGGAGCGCGCGACGTGCTCCTCGCCCAATACCTGCTTGCGCGTCTCCAAGCCGGTCGCATAAGCTACGCCGTGGTTGGCCACGTCGCCTAAATCCCTCATTAGTACGGCGAGGAGTTTCTCCGCAAACAGCGCCGGGGCTTCCACCGAAGGCACATGGCCAACGCCGTCAAAAATCTCTAGCGGTGCGCCATCGAGCTCTGTCGCCAGGCCGTCCAGCGTCGCGGGGGGCGTGGCCATATCTTCACTGCCGCCAAACAGCTGCACTTTCGTGCTCTTGCCTGAGAGCTTGCCAGTAAAGGTATCGCGGCCCAGCATTTCGCACAGCTGGGCGTAGGATTCATCGTCGCCACGGCCCATCTGAGTACACCAGCCCGCCTTCAGCGCGGGGCTTGCCTCGAACGCCGCTGGGGCAAACCAGCGCGGCACGATCTCTTCAGACATCGCCGCCAGGCCCTCCTGGCGCACGCGGCCGGCGCGCGTGTTCCAGAGATCCGGGTTGCCGATCACGGCGCCGGTGTTGGTCAGCGTTGCGGAGAACAGGCGGTCGGCATGTTCGGCAATCAGCTGCTGGCCCACTACCCCTCCAATGGAGGTACCGGCAAAGTGAAAGCGCTGCGCGCCCGCCAGGTCTACCAGCGCCAATGCCTCCGCCGCGAGATCAGCAGGGGCGATGCGATCCCCACTCACCGCTTGGCTGGCCCCGTGGCCGGGGAGATCCCAGGTCAGCACCCGATAGCGGGGCAGCAGTGCGGGAATGACGTCATCCCACACCGCTTGGCTCATGCCCAACGGGTGCGCCAGTACGACCAGCGGGTTGCCTTCTGCGCCGAGCAGGCGGTAAGCCACGCCGCGGCCATTGATGGTATGAAATGCCATGACGGCCTCCGTTAAGCGCGTTCGATCAGGGTAGCAATTCCCTGCCCCACACCTACGCACATGGTGCACAGCGCGTAGCGCTTGCCGCTGTTGTGCAGCTCATGAGCCGCGGTCATCAACAAGCGCGCACCGGACATACCCAGCGGGTGGCCCAGCGCAATCGCGCCGCCATTGGGGTTCACACGGGGGTCGTCGTCTTCAAGGCCCAAGTCGCGCATACAGGCCAGCGCCTGGGCGGCAAACGCTTCGTTGAACTCGAATACATCGATCTCATCCATCGAGATACCGGTGCGTTCGAGCAGTTTCTGCACCGCTGGTACCGGGCCGTAGCCCATGATGCGCGGCTCGACGCCCGCCGTGGCCATGCCGATGATTTTCGCCATCGGCTTGAGACCGTGCTGCTTGACCGCCGCCTCGCTGGCGACCAGCATGGCTGCCGCGCCGTCGTTCACACCGGAGGCGTTGCCAGCGGTGACGCTGCCGCCATCACGGAACGGCGTCGGCAGCGCCGCTAGTTTTTCCAACGTGGTTTCCCGCAGGTGCTCGTCCTGATCGAAGATCAGCGGTTCCTGCTTGCGGCGGGGAATCTCGATGGCCGTAATCTCTTGGGCAAAACGCCCGGCTTTTTGGGCCGCCGAGGCTTTCTGCTGGGAGCGCAGGGCAAACGCATCCTGGTCTTCCCTAGAGATATTGAACTGTTCGGCGACGTTTTCTGCCGTTTCCGGCATGGAGTCGATGCCAAAGGTTTTCTTCATCAGCGGGTTGACCAAGCGCCAGCCGATGGTGGTGTCTTCGATTTTCTGGCCGCGGGAAAAGGCGCTGTCGGCCTTGCCCATCACGTAGGGCGCGCGAGACATGGATTCCACGCCGCCTGCCAGCGCCAGCGCCATCTCACCGGCTTTGACCGCGCGAAACGCCGTGCCCACCGCATCCATGCCCGAACCGCACAGGCGGTTCATCGTGGTGCCGGGCACCGAGGTGGGAATGCCCGCCAGCAGCGACGACATCCGCGCCACGTTGCGGTTATCTTCGCCGGCCTGGTTGGCACAGCCCATGAACACTTCTTCGATGGCGGCGGGGTCGAGACCCGGCGCTTCCGCTAATACCGCTTTAAAAATCGTGGCGGCGACATCATCCGGACGCACGCTCGCCAACGTGCCGCCAAAGCGGCCAATCGCGGTGCGGCGGGGATGACATAGATAAACGTCACTCATGGCAAACTCCTCATGCGCCCGCGTGGGCTTGCTCGGTGCGGGCTTTTAGCTCGCGCAAAATGGTCAGCTCGTGGGCACTGGGCTCGGGAGTGCTTTCGAGCTGCTCGGCAAAGCGGATGTCCCAGCCGGTCGCATCGATGACGTCTTCGCGGCTAACGCCAGGATGCAGCGAGACGACGACCAGCTCCTTGGTGTCGGGGTCAGGCTTCATCACGCACAGGTCGGTGATCACCCGAGTCGGGCCCTTGCCGATGTTGGGTACGTTGTCGCGGCCTTTGCCGTCGCGGCCAAAGCCTAGCGTGGTCACGAAATCGACGTCTTTTACAAAGGCGCGCTTGGAGTGCTTCAGCGTGATGAACACCTCGCCAGCGTTGGTGGCGATTTCCGGCGCGCCGCCGCCGCCCGGCAGTCGTACCTTGGGCGCTTTGTAATCACCAATCAGCGTGGTATTCAGGTTGGCAAAGCGGTCGATTTGCGCGGTGCCCAAAAAGCCCACGTCGATTTTGCCGCCCTGCAGCCAGTAGCGGAACATCTCCGGCACCGCCACGGTGGTCAGCGCCGACTCGCACAGCTCGCCATCGCCTATCGAGAGCGGCAGGGTATCGGGCTTGGTTTGCAGCGTGCCGGATTCGTAAATCAGCACCACGTCCGGCGCATGGGTGAGACGCGCCAAATTCGCGGCTTCAGAAGGCAGGCCGATGCCGACGAAGCAGGTCATGCCGTTTTCGAGCGCCCGCGCCGCGGTGACCGACATCATTTCAGAAGAGGTGTATTCCAGACTCATCAGGCTTGGCCTCCTGCATTAAAGACGTTGTCGTCGAGCCACTGGGTAAAGGTGTCGCGGTCGCGAGCGATGGCATCCCACTCTTTGTAGAAGCGGTTGCTGCGGCCGTAGTAGCCGTGGGTATAAGAAGGCAGGGCCCCTTTTTCAGCGACGGCGATGGCGCTAATGGCCCAGCTGGGAATCACGCAGGCGTTGGGAGTCGCCCTCAGGTCATCGACAATCTCTTCCACCGTGACGATGCTGTGCTTGGCAGCCAGTACCGCCTCTTTTTGTACCCCGACGATACCCTCGACCAGCACGTTGCCCTGGCGATCCGCCCGCTGGGCGTGAATGATCGACACATCCGGCCGCACCGCAGGAACCGCGGCCAACCGCTCACCGGTGAACGGGCAGTCGATGAACTTGATCTGGTCGTTGACGCTGGGCAGCTCGCTGCCGATGTAGCCGCGGAACACCGCCAGCGGCAACCCGGCCGCCCCCGCTTCGAAGGCGCAGGCCATCGCCGCGTGACTATGCTCCAGAATCTCGATCTTGCACGGCCAGCCTTTCTCGACGGCATCACGCAGGCGGTGCAGCGAGCCGACACCAGGGTTACCGCCCCAGGAGAAGATGACTTTTTTGGCACAGCCCGCGCCGATCATTTGGTCGTAAATGATATCGGGGGTCATGCGAATCAGCGTCAGGTCACGCTTTTTCTGACGGATCACTTCGTGACCTGCCGCAAAAGGAATCAGGTGGGTAAAGCCTTCCATGGCCACGGTAGCGCCGTCTTCGACGAAGCGCGCTACCGCGTCATGCAAGCTGAGAAACTCGGCCATGATGGGTGCCTCTTAGCTGGTCGTTGCCATACTTGTTGGTATTTGTTCGTCAGACGAACACAGATTCTCAATACGAACAAGTTACTTCCGAACACCTATCGGGTCAAATGGCGGTGGCGTTTCCCAGACAGCGAGCGAACGGCACGGACAAATCGAGTGAATCAAAAAAACATGGATAAACAGACGCTTAATCCGACATCAGCCAGGCACGGGCACGCTTCACCTGCTCCTTGCTGCTACCAAGGTATAAAGCTGGGTCGCAGGCATCTCGCAGCGCATCGGCGTCGATGACGTCTTTCACGTCAGGATGGCTCGAGAGCACGTCTGCGTAGGCGCGGGCTTCTCGACGCGCGGTCTCCGCCGCGTCGGCACTGACGGCTTTGGCCTTCTCGGTGCCTAACGTGGGAGCCAACAATCGGGCGACCGGTTCGGCCATGATGCCCCCGCCCGTGGCCGTCAAATTGCGCGCCATGTTCTCAGCGTTCACGTCGAGCCCCTCCAGCAGCACGGCGACCTGCTCCAAGGCGCCTTCTACCAGTAGAGCGCTTTCGATCAACGGCGCCCACTCGGCATGCCATTCGCCCAGTCCACGCTCGAGAGGTTGCGCCGCAGCGCTCATCACGACGCTGGTATGGCCATGCACGAGCCGCGCGGCTCCCTTGATCAGTGCGCTACGTACCGGGTTACGCTTATGCGGCATCGACGAGGACTCGCCCATGCCGGGCGCGGAGGGCTCCGCCACTTCGCCCACTTCGGTTTGCGTCAGTAGCGACACATCCAGGGCGATTTTTTCAGCGGCTCCCGCGACGGCATCCAATGCCGTACCGAGGGCATGGATCGGGTAGCGGTCGGTATGCCAGGGGAGCACCGGCGACGCCAACCCTAGCCGCTCGGCCAGCGCGTCCATCCAGTCGAGCCCCAAATGCCCCCAGCCCGAGTGCACGCCCACTGCGCCGCCGAACTGTACGGGCAGCGCCACGTCCATCAAGCGGCGTCGACTCTGCTCTAGGCCAATCGCCCAGTGGGCCACCTTTACTCCGAAGGTGATCGGCAGCGCCTGCTGCATCAGCGTACGCCCCACCATCACGGTATCCCCATGCGCGCTCATCAACGCCAGCGCCGCCGCACGGCAGCGCAGCAGTAGGTCGTTCAGCGCGGCCAAACGCGGTGTCAGTAGCAGCATCAGCGCCGAATCGACGACATCCTGGCTAGTCGCTCCTTGATGCCAGTAGCGTTTCAGCTCATCAGGAAGCAGTGATCGCCCCTGCTTCACGAAGGGAATTGCTACATTGCCACCACTGGCAATGCCTTCTGCCATGGCATCGACGCTGAAGGTGGCCTTTTCTAACCGATCGCGTATTTGCTGGCTCACCCCGGCAGGTACGGCTCCACTGGCTTCCTGCACTTCCGCCAGGGCGAGCTCGAAGGCCAGCATGGCCTTCACCATGGCCTGCTCATCACAGGCGTCCAAGGCAGGCTGGCTCATGAAGGGGTGTTGGGTAAAGATGGCGGGCATGGCAACGACGTCTCCGTTAGCAACGCCTTGGCAACTGCGTACCAAGAGGCAAGGGTCCTGAGCGCACGCACACATTTGTACTTATGTTCGCTCAACGAACTATAGGCTAAAGAGACCGCTACCTATCAAGCAACCAAAATTTAACAATAGGCGCTACGCTGCTCACGATGACGTTGCTAGGGGGTTGCCATCGCAGGGTCATCCGGCAGCACGTATCGCATCACCATGTCCGTGACATGGTCTTCCAATTTGCGCTGATTCTCCGGCGTCATTTGTTGCCAGTCGAAAATGCGCGAAAACGTATGCTGATTGGAGACATTGAAAAATGAGAGTGCGCTAATCAGCCAGTGCAGCTCGCGGGGGTCGAGCCCTTCACGAAAACAGCCCGCCTCGACACCGCGGCTGTAGACGTTGGTAAGCGCGTCGATCACGCCTGCGTTCAGCGATTGGATCAGTTTCGATTGCGCCAGATAGCGGCCATGATGGATGTTCTCGATCATCACCAGGCGAATGAAGTCGGGATTTTTGGCGTGATGGCAGAACGTAAACCGCACCAATCGGCTCAGCGCCTCTACCGGAGCCAAATGATTTAGCTGCAGTTCCGTTTCTTGTAAACGCACTTTTTGATACGCCGCTTCCAGCGTATGCAAGTAGAGCGTCTCTTTGTCTTTGAAGTAGTAGTAAATCATACGCTTGGAGGCACGCGTCTTTTCGGCGATTTCGTCTATGCGTGCCCCTGACAAGCCTTTTTCCGAGAATTCGCGCGTGGCGACGGCAAGAATGTCGGCCTGGACAGACTCGGGGTCGTTTTTACGACCGCGCCGTGGAGAAGGGGACGAAGAAGCGTTGGATGTGGCGGTCATCGAGGGGCCTTTATTATCGTGATCGTCTTTGGTCTAGTATGCCACACCTTGACTGAACGTACCATTTCGTACATTGTTGTTTTGGACACGGTGAAATGGCCATGTGCGCCACCTTCATGGCTTTTCAAACCCCATGACAATGGCTCGATAAGAGGACAACAATAATGTCTCTACGCCCCCTGCTCTCACTACCAACAACATCCATGAAACGCACGCTGACAGTGACGATTGCTTCAGCAGCACTGCTGACGGCGGCGAATGCCTCGGCACAAACCCTACGTTTTGCCCATGTGGACCCCGACGACTGGACGACCTCCAAAAAAGGGGCCGCCGGTCAGGTCTTCAAAAACCTCGTCGAAGCCGAAACCGACCTCACGGTCGAGCTCTATCCGGCGGGTGCGTTAGGTGGGGAAACCGAACTCATCGAAGGCGCGCAGGATGGCACCATTAGCATTGCGATGGTGTCCGGCGCCTATGCGAACTTCTGCCCGGCCGTCGCCGTCACGGACATTCCGTACACCTTCCCGTCAGCGCCCGTTGCCTGGGAAGTCATGGACGGTGAATTCGGTACGGCACTCGCCGAACACTGCCTAGAGCAAACCGGCCTGCGCACCCTGGCCTATGGCGAAACCGGCTTCCGTCATTTCACCAACTCCGTGCGCCCCATTCATACCCCCGAGGACATGCAGGGGCTGAAGTTCCGAGTACAAACCATCCCTCTCTACTTGGAAATGGTCAGCGCACTCGGCGGAGTGCCGCAGGGAATTGCCTGGGGTGAAGTACCGACGGCGCTGGCGACCGGCGTGGTCGATGGCCAAGAGAACCCCATCTCGGTGATCTACGGCAACAATTTCTACGAGTTCCAGGACTACCTGACCCTCGATCGCCATGTGTACGGTGTCGATCACATCCTGATCAACGATGAGATCTTCCAGTCGCTCTCCGAAGAAGAGCAAGCCGCCGTGAAGCGCGCGGCAGTGGTGGCAGGCACCACCGGTCGCGCCATCCAGCAGTTCAATTCCGCCGAGGGCATCACCAAGCTGCAGGCAGAAGGCATGGAGATCACTCAGCCCACCGCCGAGCAAATGGACGCTTTCCGCGAAGCCGCTCAGCCACCGGTTCAAGCCTATCTGCGCAACGAACTGGGCGATGATGCCGAGTGGATCGACCGCCTCGCATCCGCCGTGGATGAGGCCTCCTCACGCTTCTAACCGCCGTTTAACGTACGTGCTTGCGAGTAGGCACCGCGCCTACTCGCCTCCTTGCGTGCCTGACCATCGATCGAAGGTGCCCTTATGTCTGCTCTTCTCCGCCGGACACACCGTGGCCTCATACTTTTCAATGGCAGCCTGGCGGGGCTTGCCATTATGCTGATCTTCCTGCTGGTCGCGGGTAATGCCTTTGCGCGTTACACCTATGGCGGCTCCATTAGCTGGGGAGAAGACACCGCCATTTACCTGATGATTTACGGCCTGATGTTCGGGATGTCCTGGGCCTATTTGCAAGACAAACACATCGGCTTCGATCTCATCCGCCGTTTACTGCCCGCGCACTGGGTGCGTTGGCAGGCGGTTACGGTCGACGTCGTCGTGCTCGCCGTGGGTGTCGGCTTGATGGTATCGGCGGTCGAGTTCATCTCGGCGCGAGGCGGGCGCACGTCGTCGAGTACCGGCATGCCCATGTGGCTGTTTCAAGCGTCCATGTTGCTGGGCGGCGGGTTACTGAGCCTCTCGGCGCTCGTTATGGGCGCGCTGCGACTGAGCCAGCCAACCCATGAGGAGGCATCCTCATGATTTTCATACTGCTCATCGCCCTCGTGTTATTGGGCGTGCCGTTTGCCTTTGCCATCCTCGGTTCACTCACGGTACTGATGGGCGCCGGCGATTTGCCCTACCATATCCGTATCGTCTCGCAGCAGTTTTTTGGTGGCATGGAGTCGTTTCCACTGCTGGCCATTCCGCTCTTCATTCTAGCGGGCGAGCTGATGAACGAAGCCGGTATCACCCACCGCATCATCAACCTTGCCAGCGCCATCGTGGGCCGCCTCAAGGCAGGGCTTGCCCACGTCAATATCTGGGCATCGGTGATTTTTGCCGGACTGTCCGGCTCCGCGATTGCGGATACGTCCGCGCTTGGCCGGGTGTTCATTCCCTCGATGGAAAAAGAGGGCTACCCGCGTGACTTTGCCGCCGCCCTCACCGCGGCGTCGTCCGTGATTGGTCCCATCATTCCGCCGAGCATTCCGGTCATCATCTATGCATTGACGGTCTCGGGCGTCTCCGTGCCAGGGCTCTTTTTGGCCGGCATCGTCCCTGGTGTCTTACTCGCCCTTGGGCTGTCGATTTACGTGTACTTCTTTGCAGGCGACCTGAGCACGGCGACGGTAAAGCAACAGTCACGGCGTCATGCGTTACTGCATGGCCTGCTTCCCGCACTCATGCCGGTATTCGTGGTGGGCGCCATTCTCGCGGGCATGGTCACCCCCACCGAGGCCGCTGCGTTTGCCGTGGTGTACGCGCTGATTCTCGGCGTGGTGCTCTATCGCAACATCAAACTGATCGACCTACCCGCCATTTTTGCCCGCGCCATGCGCGATAGCGCGGTGATCATGGTCATCATGGGTGCCGTCGCCGCCGCCAACTGGGTGTTAACGTTCGAGCGCGTGCCCAACATGCTGACGGAATGGGCCTTGATGAGCATCGATACCCAGTGGACGTTCCTCATTGCCGTCATTCTGCTGCTGCTGGTGGTCGGGCTATTTTTGGAAGGGATTGCCGCTATCTTGGTGCTCGTTCCCATTCTTCACCCGATTGCCATGGCGCTGGGCATCGATCCCTTGCACTTCGGCATCGTGGTGATCTTCAACCTGATGATGGGACTGATCACACCGCCCATGGGGCTCTGCCTCTTCGTGGCGGACTCCGTGTCGGGCGTAGGCATGGGGCCTATCATCCGTCGCATCATGCCCATGCTCGCCGTTCAGTTCCTGATCCTGCTGCTGATTACCTTCGTACCGTCCTTAGTCACGTTCCTGCCGCGTTTGGCGGGCTACTGATCGCCACTCTTACAAGGAGCATGATGCCATGTACTCATCGATTGCTACCGTTTGCCTCAGCGGTTCGCTGGAGGAAAAAGTCGATGCGATTGCTCAGGCGGGTTTCGAGGGGCTCGAGCTGTTCGAAAACGACTTGACGGCCTTCTCAGGCACGCCTCGGGAAGCCGGCGAACTCATTCGCTCCCGCGGCTTGAAGCTGGTGACCCTGCAACCTTTTCGCGACTTCGAAGGACTGCAGGGCCGCGCGCGGGAGCGCGCCTTTGATCGCGCCGAGCATAAGTTCGATCTAATGGAAGAGCTCGGCACCGATTTGCTGATGGCCTGCAGCACCGTCCATCCGGATGCCCTGCCAGGCATTAGCCGCGCGGCCGATGACTTTTTCGAGCTGGGCGAACGCGCCGCAAAACGGCAGTTACGCGTGGCCTACGAAGCCCTGGCCTGGGGCCGACACATCCACGACTACCGCGATAGCTGGGAAGTGGTACGCCGCGCGGCGCATCCGCACGTGGGCCTGGTGCTGGATACCTTCCATATCTTCTCGCGCCAGACGGAGCTGGGCACCCTGGGCCGCATTCCCGGTGACCGTATCTTTTTGGTCCAGACCGCCGATGCGCCGCGCCTGTCGATGGATCACCTATCGTGGAGCCGACACTACCGCTGCTTCCCGGGACAGGGCGAGCTACAGATGGATCGTTTCATGGCCATGCTGGACGAGACGCGCTACGACGGTCCGCTCTCCCATGAGATCTTTAACGATGTGTTCCGCATGGGCCACAGCGACCAAACCGCGCGCGATGGGCTGCGCTCCTACCATTTACTGCGCAGTATGCAGGGGGATAGCGGCATTCCCGCACCGCAGCCCATCGAGTCCGTCGCCTTTCTCGAAATAGCCGTCGAGCCCGAGGACTTGACGCCGCTGCGCGAGCTGCTGAGCGCCCTGGGCATGGCCTGCGTCGGTCGACACCACACGCTGGACGCCGAGCGCTGGGCGGCGGGCGACGTCAACCTGGTGCTGAATACCGAGTCGAGCTTTACCGGGCGCGTACCGGGCCGTGACGCTACGGCCGTGACGGCGATTGGCCTTCGGGTGGGTAACGCTTATGAAGCGTTCAAGCGGGCCGATAAACTCGGTTACGAGATCGTCGAGCCTGAAGACGTGGGCGCGAGTCACCGCATGAGCGCGCTGCGTAACGTCGATGGCAGCCTCTCGTATATCATCGACGACTCGCAGCTGAGCCGTACATGGGATCGCGAGTTTCCCCTAGAGCGCCAGCCAGTGCCTCAAGGATCGCTGGTGGATATCGACCATATCAGCGTGGCGCTCTCCTACCATGACTACCTGTCGCTGATGCTGCAGTACCGCGCCATCTTCCAACTAGAGGTGACTCCCTCGTTCGACGTCACCGACCCGCGCGGTTTGATTCAAAGCCAAGTACTGCAAAACGGCAATGGTCGTTTTCGTTTAGCGCTCAATGCCAGCGCCTCACCAGACACGGCCAGTAACCGCTTCGTTCGCCAGTACGGCGGGTCGGGCGTTCACCATATCGCTCTGAGCACCACGTCCCTGCGTGATACCAGTGCTGCGTTACATAAGGCAAACACCCCCGTGCTGCCGATACCCAGCAACTACTATCGCGACCTGGCGGCGCGCTTCGACCTACCGGCGCAAACCCATGCCTGGATGCAGGAGCACCACATCCTGTTCGACCAGGACGCTCACGGCGACTTCCATCAGCTCTATACGCAACCCAACCACAAAGCCTTTTTCATCGAATTAGTGCAGCGAGAAGGCTACCAGGGGCTCGGCGCGCCGAATGCCTTCGTGCGGGTCACGGCACAGCAACGCCTGGAAGCAGATCGCATAGCCTCAGATATCAATAGCGACACGGGAGAGCGCCCCGCATGATCACGTTAGGACTCGTCGGCGAAGGTATCGCCAAATCACAATCTCCCGACCTTCACGAACGCCTAGGCGCATCGCTGGGTCTAGCCGTCCGCTACGACTTGGTCGACAGCCTGGGTATCGCGGATTTCGACTTTGCCAGCGCCATTCAACAGCTGCGCGCAGAAGGATACCGGGGCACCAACGTCACCTTTCCCTTCAAAGAGACAGCCGCCAAATTAGCGGACATCTGTGGAGCCGGTGTGCAGCGGGTCGGCACCGCCAATACGCTCTTGTTCGATGAACAGGGATTGCGTGCCGAAAACACCGACTATACCGGGTTCATCAGCGCCTACCGCCATTCGTTTGGCAACCAGCCGGCGGGCGATGTCTTGTTGATCGGTGCCGGTGGCGTGGGACGCGCCGTGGCGTGCGCGCTCGGCGAACTGTCGGCCCGCTGCATCCATATTTTGGAGCGCGACGCGCAGCGTGCCGACACCCTATGCCAGGATCTGAATGCCATGGGCATTGCCGCCACGTGCGTGTCAGCCGAACAGGCCACGCGCGAGCTGCCCACCTGGCAAGGGGTCGTGAACTGCACCCCCATTGGCCACATCAACCATCCCGGCTGCCCCATCGACACCGCAGGCCTGGGTGCCCAGCACTGGGTATTCGATGCGGTATACATTCCGGCCCATACCGAGCTCTTGAAAGCGGCGCACGAGGCCCATGCCAACACGCTCTCCGGCGTCGACCTGTTCGTCTTTCAGGGAGTGGATGCGTTTCGGTTTTTTACTCAGGGGCAGCTCGACCCAGAGCAGATCACACCGCATGTGATTCCCCTGCGCACTCACTACGTCGAGCAACTCGTTGCACAAAAACCCCAGCGCGCTTCATGACACCCCCATAAATTAGCGTACAATAATTCGCTCATCGAACGCTCATTGCGCGCCGCACCGGGGAGCCGACCATGCTCGATATTCTAGCCATTACCACGCCCATTTTTTTGCTCATGGGTATTGGCTATGTGGCGCGCTGGGGCGGGATCATTCAACGCGAACAGCTGCAAGGCGTGGGCGTTTTCGTGCTGTACTGCGCCTTGCCCGCCCTGGTGATTCGCGCGCTGACCCAGCAGCCGCTGAGCGACATTTTTCAGCCGAGCTACCTGTTGGCCTACGGGTTGGGATCGCTCTTCGTGCTGTGCGCGGGCTTGGTGCTCTGCTGGAAACTACAGCGCCAACCGCTGAACGCGAGCGCCATGCAGGCACTCGGCATGACCGCCTCCAATAGCGGATTCGTCGGCTACCCGGTCGCCGCCATGGTCATCGGCTCACCGGCAGCGGTGCTCTTAGCGCTCAATATGCTGGTGGAAAACCTGCTGATCATTCCCGCCGCGCTCATTCTTGCCGAGATGGGCAACCAGCAGGGCTCGAACGTGTGGCAGACCCTGCGACAGACGGCACGGAATCTGGCGAAAAATCCTTTGCTGATCGGCTTGACCGTCGGGGTCGTCATCGCAGGCACGGGTATCGACATGCCTCTCCCCATCGAGAAAGCGGTCCACATGCTGGCCGAAGCCGCCGGGCCCGCCGCCCTCTTCGTGATTGGTGGCTCGCTATTTGGTCTGCGTGCACAAGGTATGATGAGGGACGTGGGCCAAATCGTGGTGGGCAAGCTACTGCTTCACCCGCTGGCCATTTTGGTCGCGTGTCTCCTGGTACCGAGTATCGAGCCCGTCTACATGGCAGGCGCGCTGCTCTTTGCCGCGGCACCGATGATTAGCATCTATCCTCTATTGGGCCAGCGTTACCACTTGGGAGACGTGAGCGCTGCCGCCATGCTGGTCGCGACGGTCGCCTCCTTTTTTACGCTTAGCCTGCTGATTTGGCTCATGACACTGAGTGATTTAGTCGCCTTTTGAGCCTTTTGCCACATCGCACACGAGGAAGCATGCATGAGTCACGAACGTTCCCAACAAGACGTTGCCGTCGTCACGGGCGGAGCACGTAACATCGGCCAAGCCATTGCCCTGCGCCTTCAGCAGGATGGCTATCGCGTCATCGTATTGGATATCGTCGAGCCGGAAGCGGAATCGCTACAGGCAGACGCCTACCAAATCGACCTTGCCGACGCCGAAACGACCCGCCACCTCATGACGGATATCGCCAAGCGCTATCCCGTCACCCGGCTGATCAACAATGTCGGCATCGTGGCGCCCGCCCTGCTAGAGGAGGCGACCCTCGAGGATTTCGATACGCTGATGCAGCTGAACGTCCGCTCGGCGCTGATCTGCACCCAAGCGGTGCTGCCCGCCATGAAGGCGCAAGGTAGCGGACGCATCGTCGTGAACGCCAGCCGCGTGGTGCTCGGCAAAGAAGCGCGCTCCATTTACAGCGCCACCAAGGGGGCGCTGCAATCCATGGCCCGCACCTGGGCGCTGGAGCTGGCCGAGCACGGCATCACCGTCAACTGCGTTGCGCCAGGCCCCATTGCGACCAGTGCCTTTTGGCAAAACAATCCGCCCGACTCTGAGCGCGCGCGACGCATCATCGACAACATTCCGCTACGGCGCATGGGCCAGCCGGAAGACGTGGCCCAGGCAGTCAGCTTCTTTTGCGACGAGCGCAGCGGCTTCATCACCGGCCAGACGCTCTATGTGTGTGGCGGCGTCACGGTCGGGTAACCGCTGCCGCCCAGTGTAGCGGTAACGCCACTGGCCTCGTTTCACGATGGGTCGGTGGCAGCTCATGCGGCGCGGCGTGCGGACAGGAAACGGTAAAGCGCCAGGCCAATCGACCCTACCGTCAGGGCAATGAAGGCCCAGGTAATCGGCCCGCGCACGAAGATGGACAAGTCGTTGTGGCCGATCAGCAGCGAGCGGCGCAGGTTGTCTTCGAACATCGGGCCGAGAATGAAGCCGATCAAAAAGGGCGCTGCGGGTATCGCCGCTCGATTGAAGACATACCCCAACACCCCGAACGCCAGCATGAGCCATACGTCGAAGGTGTCGTTGTTCACGGCATACGCTCCGTAAACGCAGAACATCAAGACGATGGGAAAGAGGATCGACTTGGGAATGTCGGCAATGAGCGAAAAGTACTTGATGGCGACGTTGCCCACCACCAGCAGGACCACCGAGCTGAACATGATGCCCATGAAGAGCGCGTAAATCAGCGATAGATTCTCTTGGAACATGAGCGGGCCGGGCGTCAGACCGTGAACCATGAAGGCGCCCAAAATGATGGCCGTGATCACGTCGCCGGGGATACCGAGCGATAGCAGAGGAATCATCGTGGCACCGGCGACGCCATTGTTACCGGCCTCGGCCGCCGCGACGCCTTCCACTTCGCCCTTACCGAAATTCGCCTTACGAGGGGAGCGGCGGCGGGCGTCGCTATAAGAAATGAACGCCGCCGCCGTGGCGCCCGTCCCTGGAATGGCGCCAATGATCACGCCGATCAAACTCCCCCGCACGATGGTCGTCATGCAGCGTTTCAATTCAGCAAAGGCCAAACCCGCCCCGCTCGCTTTCGCCTTGATATGCGGTAGCGCTTTTCTGCGGTAGAACTCGATGATTTCTGGAATGGCAAATAGGCCGATCAGCAGCGGAATGAACGAGATGCTGTCCATCAAGTTGTAATTGCCAAAGGTAAACCGCTGAGAGCCGAAGACGTCGTCCAGCCCTACCAACGAGAGCAGAATACCCAGCAGTGCCGCCATCAACCCCTTGATCATCGAGCCGCTGGCCAACGAGATGATGATGGTGAGCGAAAAACAGATGAGCCAGAAGAATTCCGGTGCGCCAAAATTCAAGGCGATTTTCGCCAAGTAGGCGGCAAAAAAGATCAGCGCAATGTTCGAGATGAAATCGGCAATGACGGAGGAGTAGAGCGCCGTTTTCAGTGCCTTCTTGGCATGCCCCTGTTGTGCCATGGGGTAGCCATCGAGCAGGGTACAGGCGGAGGCGGGAGAGCCGGGCGTTCTGATCAAGATCGCCGTAATGGAGCCGCCGTACATCCCCCCTTTGTAGATACCCACGAGCAGTAAAATCGCCGCCACCGGCTGCATGGAGAAGGTGAACGGCAGCGCGAGCGCGACCGCCATGGTGGCGGTCAGCCCAGGAATCGACCCCACCACTACGCCGATCACGACCCCTAGCGCAATGGCGACGAAGTTGTCCAAACTAAAGAACAGCGCGACGACTTCCGAAAAATTTTCCATAGCTCACCCGAAACGTTGACAGCCCATCAGAAACCGATCGGCGATAGTGGAAGCGGTACATTCATCACGTTGACGAAGAGAAGTGTCACTGCGATAGGAAAGACAAAGGCCAAGCCATAGGCCCACCAGGTACGCACGGGATGCGCCACGAACAGGATGAGCGTTGCCAGGATACCGGTGAGTACCGCCCCCATCGCTTCGAACAGCGCGACATAGGTCAACAGCGCCGCCACCATCAGTACGAAGCGCCGCGTTGGACCTTTCTCGATCTGTCGTTCGTCGTCTTCGTGACGTCTGTCGAGCAGAAACCCTTGCAGAATCAGCAGAACCGAAAACAGCACGATCAGCCAGCCCACGATCCCCGGTAGCCAGCGCGGTGACATCATGGGGTTTTGTAAAATCGGCGGTTCATTGATGTAGTTCGGCACCAGATAGAACACCAGCGCCAATGAGAAGCACAGCAGGATGCCCCCTGCTATCACATCATTGACGTCTTTTATCCTTCGCTTAGCATCTGAGCGTGTCATGACGGCATTCCCCAGGGAAACAAGAAAGGCGAGAACGCAGGTTCTCGCCCCAGTGCACAACGTGAAGTGGTGTGACTTACTGGCTAATACCCGCCTGCTCGGCAACGTTTTCCCAGCGCTCTACTTCCGCAACGATGAACTGCTTGAACTCCTCGCCGGATACCTGACCCGGTTCAGCGCCTAGCTGTTCGACGAAGTCTAAAAACTCTTCACGTTCCATGACCTTGTTCAGGGCCTCTTGCATGGCGCTCTGGGCTTCTTCGGGGAAGGAGTTATGCGCAATCAAGCCAAACCACGCCGTGGTGATGAACTGATCGAGGTTATACTCACCAATTTCAGACAGCGTGGGCACATCCGGCAAGAATTCAGAGCGCTCGGCGGAGGTGACGGCCAGTGCGCGCAAATCACCCGAGCGGATATGCGAGAGCACGGTGGGCATGTTCTCGAACGAGACATCCACGTCCCCCCCCAGCAGCGCAGGCAGCGCGGCGCCACTTCCCGCAAACGGTACGGCCGTCATGTTGGTCTCGGTCAGCGTTTTGAACAGCTCGCCAGACATATGGATGGAGCTGCCCACGCCGCTGTGGCTAAACGTCATGTTCTCTTCTTTGGCGGCTTCCACGAACTCGATGACGCTTTCATAGGGACTGTCGGCGGGCACCACCATGACGTTGGGAATGTCGATCATGTTTTGCAGAAAAACGAAGTCGTTCACCGGGTCATAGCTCAGGTCGGGATAAATGGCTGCCCCAATCGTATGGCCTGGAGACGCCATGAGAATGGTGTGATCGGCGTCCCGGCCGCCGCGCGCAAGACGCCCAGTCCCTACCGTCGACCCCGCACCCGGGCGGTTTTCGACGACGACATTCGCATCGAGCTCTTGTTGCAGAAGGTCAGCGACGCGCCGAGAAAGTACATCCGTGGTACCGCCAGGCGCGTAAGGGACCACCAAGCGGATGTCATCGGTGGGCCACTCGTTGGCCGTGGCAGACGATACCGTCAGGCCCAAGGTGAGCGTGCTACCGACGGCAGCGAGACAGGCAGTGCGGAGGAGCTTGTTCATTATTATCATCCTGTGCGTTAATTATTGTTCGTATCACGTACATATATTCGCAGTATATGCCTTGAGATTACGTTGTTGCTAAGCGTTTAAAAAACACAACTTTAGTAGCATTTCGTCCAATAAGACCCAAAGCACCGGGACAACTCTATAAGTTCGCATAACGAACTTTTTTACGTTACCCTTTTCGGATGCTTTCGAACACAGTGGATATCGAACATGCAAGAAGAGATGCTTAGTACGGAGAGCCGCGACTTTGTCACTGCCTTAGCCAGCGGTTTGGAGGTCATACAAGCATTCGACGCTGAGCACCCGCGCATGACGTTGAGCGAAGTCGCCTCGCGCACCGGCATGAATAGGGCCAAAGCGCGACGCTTTTTGCTGACGCTGCATGCCTTGGGCTACGTACGCAAGGAGCAGCGCTACTTCGAGCTAGCGCCCCGCGTGCTCCAGCTAGGCTATGCGTTTTTGTCCGCCAATAATTACCAAGGCGTCATTCAGCAATACTTGGAAGAAATCACCGCCGAGACCGGCGAGTCGTCCTCGCTGGGCGTGCTAGACGGTCACGACGTGACCTATGTCGCGCGCTCGGCTGCCAAACACCGCCTCATGGCCATCACCCTATCGGTAGGCACACGGCTGCCCGCCGCGTACACCTCCATGGGGCGCATACTGCTGGCTCAACTCAGCGATGAAGCACTCGATCGCTTTTTGGCGACGATTACGCTCGAGCCCTTCACCGATAAAACCGTGACCGATGTCAACGAACTGCGCCACCGCATCGTCGAGGCACGCCAGCAAGGGTATGCCATTTCGGATCAGGAGTTGGATTCGGGCCTACGCTCCATCGCGGTACCGGTGTACGACGCTAAAAAGCACTTGATGGGGGCCATCAACATCAGCACCAACGCGGCTCGAGTCGACCTCGACACGTTGGTGAACGTTTACTTACCGGTGATACGGAGCAAAGTCGCCCACATACGTGCGACCATCAACTAGCCATCACCGCCTCGAGCGCCGCTTTATAGCCCTGCACGCCAAGCCCCGCAATCACGCCATCGGCGCGTAGCGAGACGTAGGAGTGGTGACGAAACGACTCGCGCTTATGCACGTTGGAGAGATGCACTTCGATGACGCGGCCATCGAAGGCGTTCAATGCATCGAGAATCGCCACCGAGGTATGCGTATAGGCCGCCGGATTGATGATGATGGCCCGGGTGCCGTCCACCCTCGCCGCGTGGATGGCATCGATGAGCGCTCCTTCGTGGTTACTCTGCAGGCACGTGATCTCCCAGCCGCCCATCACCGCTTTTTCGCGCAGCAGGTTATTCACGTCGTCTAGGGTGTCGAAGCCATAAATCTCTGGCTGACGTGTGCCCAGTAGATTGAGATTAGGCCCATGTAACACCAATACTTTGTCCTGCTGCATCGTGCCCTCCTAAGGTGATGTGATCGAATCATGGCAAACGTTGGTCGCCACGTTCTAACACCTTCCTTTGAGCACTGCCAGCGCCGCGTCCAGCGATGCCTGCTCGCGGCTTGCGTAGAGCGCAATTTCATCGATCACATCGGCCCCTAGGTCGTGCTCGAACTGCGCTTGGTTGGCCTGACTGGCGTATTCGTCGCGCTCCTCGCCGCCCAGATTGGACTGGAAGATACCCGCCGCGCTGACCGGCAGGAAATCTTCGTAGATCATGGGTTGGCAGAACAACGCTCCCTGATCGACGAGTGCTTCCAAGGTCTCCGCATCGATGTGTTCAGGCAGCGATACCTTAGCGTCAGGAGCGGCGTAGTAGTGGAAGAAGGCGAGCCCTTCACGACGCAGCGTATCGAGATCATCGGGGAACGCTTGAAACACCTCGGCCAGCTGCGCTTGGTGGGTGGCGTTATCCTGGGCAGCGGGTAACTGCCGCGACTGGGCCAAGAGCTGGTCGTAGAGCGCTCGTCCTTTCTGCGTCAAGGCAACGCCGCGCTGCTCGATTTCACCGAAGCGGGCGGTGTGATGACCGGCCACGCTATCGGCAAAGGTAATCGTCTCTTCCAGCGCTTTGAAGCTGGTTTGGCGAAGCAGAATCGGGCAGCGTCGACGGGGCGGGCCTTCGATCACCGCCTTAGGGTCGATGCCGACGCTCGGCATCTGCTGCTGTACCGCATCGATATCCAAGGTGCGCGGCGTCAGGTGATTGATATGCGGGCCGTGAAAACTCACCACGTCGGCAATCAACCGATGCTCTTGATGCAAACGGTCGTAGGTGGCGCGGTCGACGGTGGCATCGTGATGCCAGCGGAACGTATCGAGCGCGGCCTGCACGAACGCTTCGGCATCGGCAGCGTTCAAGCCCCCTTGCGCTTCGCAGCGGGCAATCAGCGCTTGCGCCTCGGGGGTGACGATCTCACGATGGGAGAGAATTTCCCGCGCCTGCTCGCGAAGCGCTGCGTTTTCGATGAGCTCTAGACGCAACAGCGAGGTAAAGACGCGGAAGGGATTACGCCTCAACGCGTCGTCGTCCACCGGACGAAAGGCCGTCGAGTGCACCGGCACACCGGCAGCCGCCAAGTCGTAGTAACCCACCGGATACATGCCCATGACCGCAAACATGCGCCGCAGCAGCGCCAGCTCTTCGGGCAGGCCGACCCGGATCGCTCCATGACGCTCGACGCTCAGGCGCGCCAGCTCGTCGGACGCTTCGAGCGAGCGGGCGAGGTCGGCATCGTCTGCCAGCACGTCACGATTCACACGCTCCACCAGCGATAGCAGCGTGCCGTATTGCGGTACTTCCTGTTGATACATCGCCGACATCGCTTTGGAGAAGTGATCGCGAATATCGTCGGCGCTTACATAAGCAGCATCCATGGGGCGTTCCTGTCGATTGTCTTGTGAGCGTTGTAATGATCGCCATAGTAGCGCTGTAGCGACGGGGAGAGTTTCATAAATGTGGCCGTTATCTTCATGAACACGCCTTGCACCACCGCCACAGCGGGCGATGTTAAGGTTACACTAACTTTTTTATACGTTACTTTGGCTACTGTCGACAAAGGCTACCGTTGCGATGACCGCCCCATGCTCGCCCCTACCGCTCTATCTTGGCTTGCCCATGTGGGCCAATCAGGATTGGCAGGGTGGCCTCTACCCGCGCCAGGCCAAAACCGACCTGCTGAGCGACTACGCAGCAGTGTTTTCCAGCGTCGAGGGCAATACGACGTTTTACAGCGGTGCGCCCAAATCCGACACCATCGCTGCTTGGGCCCGCCAAGCCCCAGCGCACTTTCGCTTCTGCTTCAAACTGCCCGCGAGCGTGACGCATGACCAGCGCCTCGGCAGTTTGACCGCTGCTTGGAAGTTCATCGACGCACTGACCCCGCTTCATGACCGGCTAGGTCCGACCATGGTGCAGCTACCGCGCGATTTTGGCCCTTCAGAGCTGCCTAAGCTGGAAGCGCTGCTTGCCCACTGGCCAGTGCATCTGCCCTGCGCCGTGGAGGTGCGCCACCCTGTTTTTTTCCACAAGGGTGAGGAGGAGAAAGCCTTCAACCAATTGTTGATAACTTATGGCGCCAACCGTGTGATGCTTGATGTGCGCCCCGTGTTCTCGACCCCTGCCAATGGCCATGCAGGTCTCGCTCACGCCCAACAGGAAAAGCCGAAACTCCCGCTACACGTGCTCTCCACGGCAGATCGACCGATCATTCGCTTCATTGGCCATATTGACAAAGCCATCAATACTCGCTACTTCGAGCCGTGGATAGATCGTCTCTCCCTGTGGATAAATCAGGGGAAAACCCCTTTCTTATTTGTGCATACAGCGGATAACCGAGCGTCGCCAGAGATGGCTCGCCATCTTTACCACACCCTCCAACGGCGCATTTCACTACCGCCACTCGCCCTCTTCGCTGACGAAAAGCAGAGCCAGCTATTCTAAGGCCTCTTTTTAGACGAGCTGACTGGCAAGCCCCCCTATGATCGGATAAATTGCGCGTTCTTTCGGAAAAGCACGCTGGCAATCTCTCTATTTCCGAAAATCGGTGCAGTGCGCCGACAACGACTCATTACAATCGAACTTCACATAGGTGATTTATGGCAAAACTTGCACATGCACAGTGGTCGTCACGCATGGGCTTCGTGCTGGCGGCTGCGGGTTCCGCCGTTGGCCTGGGCAACATCTGGCGCTTCTCTTACATGGTGGGCGACAGCGGCGGTGCGGCGTTCGTACTGGTGTACTTGGCATGCGTCGCGCTGGTCGGCCTGCCCATTTTGGTCGCCGAATGGATGATTGGCCGTCGCGGCCAGAAAAATCCCATCAACACCATGTCTGATTTGGCCGCTAGCCACGGCAAGACGCGCGCTTGGGCAACGATCGGGGTGAGCGGCGTGCTCGCCGCCTTCTTGATCTTATCGTTTTATAGCGTGATCGGCGGCTGGTCGTTGAACTACACCCTGAGCTCGGTGATTGGCACCTTCAACGGCCAAGATGCGGACAGCATTGGTGCGCTGTTCAGCGGCATGCTGGGCAGCCCGACGACACTGCTGCTGTGGCACACCGCCTTCATGGTGCTGGTGATCGGCATCGTGGCCCGCGGCGTCACCAAAGGCCTGGAAAGCGCGGCCCGCACCATGATGCCTGCGCTGGTGGTACTGATGCTGATCCTGGTCGGCTACGGCATGACCAGCGGCTACTTCGGTGAAGCGCTGAGCTTCATGTTCAGCCCGGACTGGTCAGCGCTGAATGGCGGCGTGGTGCTGGCGGCCATGGGCCAAGCGTTCTTCACCCTCTCGCTGGGCATGGGCATCATGATGGCCTACGGCTCTTACCTGGGCGAAGACGTCAACCTGATCAGCACCGCGCGCACCGTGATCATACTGGATACCGCCATTGCCCTGCTGGCCGGCTTGGCGATCTTCCCGATCGTGTTTGCCAACGGCTTGAGCGCAGGCGAAGGCCCCGGCCTGATCTTCGTGACGCTACCGCTGGCGTTCGGCAACATGACCGGCGGTACGATTCTGGGCCTGATGTTCTTCCTGCTGCTTACGTTTGCAGCGCTGACCTCTGCCATCTCGCTGCTGGAGCCGGTGGTGGAAACCCTGGAAGAGCGTACCTCGATGTCGCGATTGGTAGCGACGTTTGCGAGCGGTATTGCGGTGTGGGCGCTAGGCGTTGCCGCCCTGCTCTCGTTCAACGTATGGGCGGAGGTGCTGTTCTTTGGCTTGAATATCTTCGACCTGCTCGACACCTTCACCAGCAAGATTCTCCTGCCGCTGACCGGCCTGGGCGCGATCCTGTTCGCCGCCTGGTGTTTAGAGCGCAAGAGTGTCGAGACTGAGCTTGGGTTGTCAGCCGCTGGTGTGGGCGTGTGGAACATACTCGCACGCTTCGTCGCGCCCGCAGGTGTCATCGCCGTGTTCGTGGCCGGCTTGATCTAAGCCGTCACGGCCCCGCTAAGCTGGCGGGGCCGTATCATCACACGCTGTTTTAGTGCAATTCGCTCTCTTGCGGTTCGTCATCGTCCGGCAAGGGAGCGATATCCCGCGACAATTTCTGGAACTCCCGATGCAGCTCGATCCCTCTGCGTGCTCTTAGGCTACGCTGGGCGGCGCTGCGCCGACGTTGGGCATGCTCATCGACCTCCATACTCATGAATATGTCGAGCAATTCGCTTTTTACCGAGGTCATTCGTTCGACGTTTCTCATGATCGACGCTCCTCCAGGTGAAGTTGCCTACGTCCACCTGCATCCGTGACCACTGATTTTTTGAATGATGCAGTGCGGCACGTCACTTCTTACTATAACCTACTTGACAAAATGATGACGAATCTTGAAGAAATGGGTTAACGCCCTTTTAACGGCAGCCCCGGTGGATGATTACCGCTACCCTCTTCCCGTCACTCAGGCATACTGTGGCCACCTAGGCCTCATAAGCACGATCAAGAATTTAAGGAGCTGAACGTGAGCCGCGCCCTGTTCGATGAAATGAGACGCCGCATGGAGCATTTCCGTCGCTCCGAGCAAAAGGTAGCGCGGTTCGTGCTGCGTAATCCCGATGAAGTGATCCATATGCGGATCGTGGACCTGGCCACCGAGGCGAAGGTGAGCGAGCCCACCGTGGTGCGCTTCTGTCGCGCCCTTGGCTGCAACGGGTTTCAGGATTTCAAGCTCCAGCTCGCTCAGATGCTGGCCAGCGGCAGCCAGTTTGCCCAGTTCTCCATGAACGATAGCGACTCGGTGGCGGAGTTTTCCCACAGCATTTTCGACTCCACCGTGGGCACGCTGCTGTCGGTACGCGACCGGCTCGACAACGAATCGCTGGGGCGGGCCGTGAACGCGCTGGCCATGGCCAACCGGGTGGAGTTTTACGGCTTTGGTGCCTCCGGTGCCGTCGCCTTCGATGCCCAGCACAAGTTCTTCCGCCTGCAGATATCGACCTCTGCCTACGCCGACCCGCACATGCAGAACATGTCGGCGGTGACGCTGCAAGAGGGCGATGTAGTGGTGGCGATTTCGCAAACCGGGCGCACCAAGGCGCTGGTGGCCAGCGTACGTTTGGCCCGCGAAGCGGGGGCCACGGTGATTGGCCTGTGCCCCAGCGAGTCGCCGCTGGCCCACGAAGTGAGTCTGCCGCTGTTCATCGATGTGCACGAAGATACCGAGATTTACACGCCGCTCAGCTCGCGCATCGCGCACTTGGTGCTGATCGACGTGCTGGCCGTCGGTGTCGCCAAAACCCGCGGCCCCAAGCTTGCCGAACAGCTCAAAGCGGTGAAAAAGAGCCTGACCACGCTGCGTTACCCAGACGATCAATAAACGCAGCCCAACGCGACGTACGCTGTATACCCAGCCAGTGGGCGGGCTGTGCTAAACTGGCCGCCCATTTTTCGAACCGGCAGCGGCTTATATGGACGACGTCACGGCGATACTCGATCAGCTCAACCCCGCCCAGCGAGAGGCCGTCAGTGCCCCCCAGGGCAACCTACTGGTACTGGCGGGCGCGGGCTCCGGTAAAACCCGCGTGCTGGTTCACCGCATTGCCTGGCTGATGCAGGCCGAGGGGCTGTCTCCTTACGCGCTGCTGGCGGTGACGTTTACCAATAAAGCGGCGCGCGAAATGCGCACGCGCCTGGAAGCGCTGCTGGGCATCTCCATGCGCCACGTGTGGGTCGGCACCTTCCACTCCATTGCCCACCGGCTGCTGCGCACCCATTGGCAAGACGCCCGCCTGCCGCAACACTTCCAAATCATCGATTCCGATGATCAGCTCCGGCTGATCAAACGACTGCTCAAAGATTATTCGATCGACGACGAGCGCTTCCCGCCCCGCCAGGTGCAGGGGTTCATTGCGGGCTGCAAAGAGGAAGGGCTGCGGCCCCACCAAGTCAACGTCAACGGTGATGGCTATTTGGCGCAAATGGTCGAGCTCTACGAGCGCTACCAGTTCACCTGCGAACGCGGCGGGCTGGTGGATTTTGGCGAGCTGCTGCTGCGCAGCCTGGAGCTTTTGCGCGACAACCCGCCGCTGCTGAACCACTATCGCGAGCGTTTCGGCCATGTGCTGGTGGACGAGTTCCAGGACACCAATACTCTGCAGTACGCGTGGCTGAAACTGCTGACCGGCCAGCAAACGCCGATGACGGCGGTGGGCGATGATGACCAGTCGATTTACGGCTGGCGGGGCGCCAAAGTGGAAAACATCCGCCGCTTCGAAGAGGAGTTTCCCGATACCCACACGGTGCGTCTGGAGCAGAACTATCGCTCGACCAGCGCCATTTTGGACGCCGCCAACGCGCTGATCAGCCACAACAGCGAGCGGCTGGGCAAAAACCTATGGACCGATGGTATCGAGGGCGAACCGATCTCGGTCTACGCCGGGTTCAACGACCTGGAAGAAGCCCGCTACATCGTCGACACCATCAAAGAGAAGGTCGATGAAGGCTTCCACCGTCGTGATGTCGCCATCCTATACCGCTCCAACGCCCAGTCGCGGCTGCTGGAAGAGACGCTGATTCGCCAAGGGATGCCCTACCGCATCTACGGCGGCCACCGCTTTTATGAGCGGTTGGAGATCAAGAACGCCCTGGCATACCTGCGCCTGCTGCTCAACCGCGACGACGACGCTTCGCTCGAACGCGTCATCAACGTCCCCACCCGAGGCATCGGCACCCGCACGGTGGAAATCGTTCGCCACCGCGCCCGCGAGCAGAGTGTCTCGCTCTGGCAGGCGCTCCACGACGCGATTCAGGATGGCACCTTGAAAGGCCGCGCGGGCAACGCCGTTCAAGCCTTCGCCAACCTGATCGAGCAGCTCGATAACGACGCCGCCGGGCTACCGCTACATGAAATCATCGATCATGTCACTGCCCATACCGGGTTGATCGAACACCATCAAAGCGAGCGTGGTGAAAAGGGCCAGGCCCGTGTCGAAAACTTGGAAGAGCTGGTCACCGCCGCCCGCGCCTTCACCCATGGCGACGCCTTCGAAACCCCGGAAGCGGGCGAAGGCATGGCAGCACTGGAAGCCTTCTTATCAGAAGCCGCCCTCAACGCGGGCGACCACGAAGCCGAAGAGTTCGAGGACAGCGTGCAACTGATGACGCTGCATTCGGCCAAGGGCCTGGAGTTTCCCGTGGTGTTCATCGCGGGCGTGGAAGAGGGGCTGTTTCCCCACAAGATGTCCGTGGAAGAGCCTGGGCGGCTCGAAGAGGAGCGTAGGCTTTGCTACGTGGGCGTCACACGCGCCATGCAGAAGCTCTACCTCACCCACGCGGAAACCCGCCGACTGCACGGTAAAGAAGTGTTTCCACGCCCATCGCGCTTCTTGCGTGAGCTGCCGCCTCATCTGCTGGAGGAGGTCCGCCTGCGAGGCCATGTATCTCGCCCGGTGACCGCCTCGCGGCAAAGTTTTGCCCAAACCAATATCGAGAGCGACGGCGAACTCCCTGCGCTGCACGTCGGCCAGCGAGTCGAGCACCCGGTATTCGGCGAGGGCATCATTCTCAACGCCGAGGGAGAAGGCGCCCGTGCGCGGGTGCAGGTGAGCTTCGATGGCGAAGGCGTGAAGTGGCTCGTGCTCGGTTTTGCCAAACTGACACCGCTTTAAACGTAGCGCCGTTTTCACCTCGTAAAAGGGCAAGTGAAGACAGGGACTTGCCCTATAAAAGCGGCTTAGCGCATACTGGCAGGCGGACACTGCGCTCACTGCGCTTATAAAAAAACAGCCTATAATTTCGGAGTCATGCCCGCCATGCAACGCCGCCAATTTTTGAAAACCGCCGGCCTAGGCGCCGCCGGTGTCGCTGCTGCCCCCTTTGTTTCTACCGCCAGCGCTAACGAAACCTACACGTGGGATATGGTCACCTCCTGGCCGAAGAACTTCCCCGCCCTCGGTACTGGCGCCAACGACTTTGCCCGCCGAGTGGAGCAGCTCTCGAACGGCCGTATGCGCATTCGCGTTCATGGTGCAGGCGAGCTCGTGCCAGCACTGGAAGTATTTGACGCCGTCGCCGCAGGCACCGCCGAAATGGGCCACTCCGCCTCTTATTATTGGCGCGGCAAAGTGGCTGCCTCTCAGTTCTTCACCGCCGTGCCCTTTGGCATGACTACCACCGAAATGAACGCGTGGCTATATCACGGCGGTGGCCAAGAGCTGTGGGATGAGATCTACGCCAACCACAATCTGAAACCCTTTGCCGTGGGCAACACCGGTACGCAGATGGCGGGCTGGTTCAAAAAAGAGATCAACTCCCTCGAGGACATGCAGGGCCTCAAGCTGCGCCTGCCGGGGCTCGCCGGGGAAGCCATGAACGGCATCGGTGTGAGCACCGTGAACATGGCCGGTTCTGAAATCTTTACCTCACTGCAAACCGGTGCGCTCGACGCGGCGGACTGGGTCGGCCCCTATAACGATCTAGCGTTCGGCCTGCATCAAGTGGCGGATTACTACTACACGTCCGTGTGGAACGAGCCCACTGCCGTTCTCGAAGGCACCGTCAACCTGGATGCCTGGAACGCGCTGCCGGAAGACTTGCAGGACGTGATCCGTGAAGCGGCGCGCGCTTCTAACCTAGCGATGATCAGCGAGTTTGCCTACCGCAATGCTCAGGCACTGGAAACGCTGGTGGAAGAGCACGGCGTGCAGCTACGCACGTTCCCGGAAGACGTCATGGCCGCGCTGTACGAGTCCTCCAAGCAGGCGATTCAGCGTCAGGTAGAGAGCGATGAAGAGTCTCGCCGCGTTTACGAGTCCTATTCGGCCTTCCAGGAAGTGGTGCGCCCGTTTAGTGACGTAGGGGAGTACGCCTACCTGAAAAGCCGCGACAATGTCGGTGCTTAACGTATTAGCCAATGTGAAAGGGCGCTTCGGCGCCCTTTTTTGCTATAAGGTTACGCTTACGATGTGACGGACTAGCCATGGACGGCACGGATACGACCGTTATCGTCCAACGCCACCATGACGAAACGCGCTTCGGTGACTTTCTGGCGCTCTTCAATGTGGCGGCCATGGGGTGGGCGCACCCACACCTCGACATCGATTTTGATCGAGCTATGGCCAATATCCTGCACTTGGGTATAGACACTCACCATGGACCCGACCCGCACCGGGCTCAAAAAATCCATGGCTTCGATGGCGACCGTCGCGGTGCGGCCACCGGCTTCACGCCCGGCAGCCAGCTCCGCCGCTTGGTCCATATGATTCACTAACCAGCCGCCAGGAATATCGCCATAGAGATTGGTATCTTGCCGAGAAGCCAGTAACTTTAAGGTGAGCTGCCCTTTGGGGGCCGGTACGTCGTCCAAGTCGGTATCCAGCGGTGTCATAAGGTGGTCGCTTTGTAAGGTTATTGTTGTAGTGAAACGCTGTAGTAAAACCGGTACTCAAAACCGGCACTACGCAAGTGCATCACGTTGCTGCATCGCAACAGGGTAGCGATAGTTAATCATAAGAGGGGTGATGTTTGAAGGGCAATCGTTGGGCGTGCCATTGCGAGCGGATTCATCGCTGTTGTCGCCGTTGGGTGGCCATGGGCGTGCTGCTCTGCTCCACGGTTGCCTGGGGGCAACCTGCACCGGTGAGCGGCACCTTGGGTGCCGTAGGCTCCGACACCATGGCGGGGCTGATGCTCCGCTGGGGGGAAGCACTCAACCACCGCTACCCGGATATTACGCTGCAGTTTCAAGCAGGTGGCTCTGCCAGTGCACCGACCGCGCTAGTGGCAGGAACGACGCGCTTTGGCCCGATGTCGCGCCCCATGACCGATACCGAGCGTCAACAGTTCATCGAGCGCTACGGCTACCCGCCCCGTGAATTGAGCGTTGCCCGAGATGCCCTACTGCTGGTGGTTCACCGCCACAACCCTCTGGCATCGCTCACCCGCGAGCAAGCCGATGCGATTTTTTCCACCACCTTGGCGTGTGGGGGGCAGCAGCCAATCCGTCGCTGGGAAGAGTTACTGCCTGTGGCGCAGTGGCCCTACGGCAAGATTGCGCTACATGGCCGTAACTTGGCCTCTGGCACCCACGGGCTGTTTCTGGACCGGGCTCTATGCAACGGCCAATTCCGTCGCGATATCAGCGAACACCCTGGCTCGTCGGCGGTGATCGCCGCCGTAGGCGAGTCACCCAATGCCATGGGCTACGCAGGCTATAACCACGTGAATGCGATGGTTCGTGCCCTGCCGCTGATCGACGAGGCCGGCCGCGCTATCCGGCCAACTGTCTCGACGATCCAGGACGGCACTTATCCGTTATCGCGAAACCTCTACCTCTACGTGAATCTGCCGCCAGGGGAGACGCTACCGCCTGCCGAACAGGCTTTCATCGAACTGATCTTCTCCGACGAAGGTCAGCAAATCGTTCGAGCTGCGGGCTTCGTACCGCTGCCCCAAGCGCTGCGACAGCCGCCGCTGCTGGCGCCTTAGATTGTCATTTAAATGTCATAAACATGCCGTAGGGTGAAGAACTTCTGCCATGTACGTACTTTTTTGCGACGCTACTCGTTTCTTTATGATGTCGACATGACTCCCCCACGGCTACCTCTTTCGCGTCAGCCGCTGCGCCTCATTCATGACCGTATTGCCACTGGCCTGATTACCGCCGGTGGTATCGGTGTTCTATTGGCCATTCTTGCCATTGGCGTGTTTCTAATATGGGAAACGCTACCGCTGCTGTCGTTTGGCGACACCTTATCTCTCAGCACGTTATCGCCACTGGCATGGGGTACGCTCAAAGCGGCCCTCGCTGCCATGCTGTTCGCGACCCCCATCGCGCTGGGCGCGGCCATGTACTCGGCGCTGTTCATGTCGGCACGGCTACGCAGCCGTATCAAGCCGCTATTGGAGCTCATGGAAGCCATTCCCGGCGTGGTCGTGGGCTTCATTGCCGGTTTGCTGCTGGCCCCTTGGGTAGAGCGTCATCTCGCCAGTACGCTACTGGTGTTTATATGGCTGCCGCTAAGCGCTGGAGTGGCAGGCTCGCTCTGGTATTTCGCCGGTTCGCGTGTGCGTCGGTGGCTGCCGCTCTCTTGGGCGGGCCTCTGGCTGATGCCTTGGCTCGCCATCATGATCACCTTGGCGCTGTGGTTGGCACCGCTCTTGGAACAGCTCTGGTTCGGCGGCGACCTACGGCTCATGCTCGATCAGCAGTACGGCCTCGATTACGCCACCCGTAACGCGCTGATCGTGGGGATCGCCATGGGGTTTGCGGTGATTCCTAGCATCTACTCGCTGGCCGAGGACGCGCTCGCCGATGTGCCTGCCAGCTTGATGGAGGGCGCTCAAGCACTGGGTGCCAGCCGCTGGCAGGCGCTGTGGAAAGTCGCGCTGCCTACCGCAGGCCCAGGGGTCTTCTCGGCCGTCATCATAGGTGCCGGGCGCGCGGTGGGCGAAACCATGATCGTCTTGATGGCCAGCGGCAATACCGCGCTGCTCAGCGCAAGTCCCTTCGAAGGGTTGCGCTCGCTATCGGCATCGATTGCTATCGAGCTTCCAGAAGCCGCTCCCGGTGGGATGACCTATCACCTGCTGATTTTTGCAGCTCTGACGCTGTTTCTCTTTACTTTTTTGGTTAACACCCTTGCTGAGATGGTGCGCCAACGCCTACGTCAGCGCTATCAGCGCATCGGTGGGAGTCGCTAATGCGCTGGCACCGGAAGCCCCCCCGCCTTACGTCCGTGGGCAGCCTGTTGTGGCCTTGGCTATGCGCCGCTAGCGTTGCGCTGTCGCTGCTGATGCTGGCAACACTTCTGACGTTGCTGGCCGCCCGTGGCCTGGGCCACTTTTGGCCTGCCACGCTGGAACAAGTCACTCTGCGCTCTGGGGAGACGGTGATCGGTCAGCCGGTGCGGGAAGCCCCGCTGCCCAACGCAGCAGGGACAGAACGCCTCTACTTTACCGGCAACCGGGATCTTGACGGCGACAGCTGGCGCTGGGTCGCCCTCGGCGATATCGCCGACATTGCGGAGCCCAACGACCTCATCCGCTTGGAGCGTGCCCCATGGGGGGACTTCATCGGGCGCCTAGACGTCGTCGAGAGCGCAGGTCAGCGTTTTGAGGGTGAGGCTGCCTGGGCATTCGTTGCACAAGCGCTTAGATTGCCTGACGGACAACGGCCGATCGCACGGCTGCAGCTTACTTCCGCCCAGGGCGACACCGTGAGCCAACCGTTAGCGGGCGTCACTCGATTTCAAGCACCAAACGCCATGTCCTGGGGCCAAAAAGTCGCCGTTTGGTGCAAGCGTATATGGCAATTTCTTAGCGAAGGTCCCCGCTCGGCCAATACCGGCGGCGGCGTGTGGCCCGCCATCTTCGGTACGGTCATGATGGTGATGCTGATGTCGGTCATCGTGACGCCGTTTGGCGTACTGGCCGCCATTTATCTCAATGAAATCGCGCATCAAAACCGCCTGACCCGCTTGGTGCGTATCGGCGTACGCAACCTTGCCGGTGTGCCGTCGATCGTTTACGGAGTGTTTGGCTTGGGCGTTTTCGTTTACGGGATCGGGGGCTCCATCGACAGCTGGTTTTTCGACGATACGCTGCCTTCCCCCACGTTTGGCACGGGCGGCCTGCTCTGGGCATCGCTGACCCTGGCGCTGCTCACCCTGCCGGTCGTCATCGTGGCCACCGAAGAGGGCCTGGCACGCATTCCCGATGCGCAGCGAGAAGGTGCGGTCGCACTGGGCGCCACCCGCCTGGAAATGCTGGTCCGCGTGGTGCTGCCCATGGCGACCCCGGCCATGCTCACCGGCGTGATTTTGGCCGTGGCCCGAGCCGCTGGCGAAGTCGCCCCGCTGATGCTGGTGGGCGTCGCCAAGCTGGCTCCCCAAATGCCTGTGGATGGCGAGTTTCCCTACTTGCACCTAGAGCGCAAATTCATGCACCTTGGCTATCATTTATTTGATACCGCTTTTCACGGCGAAGATGTCCAGGCCGCCATTCCCCTGGTGTTTGCTACTGCGCTGCTGCTCGTATTGATCGTGCTCGTGCTTAATCTAACTGCCATATTTCTGCGTCATTATTTAAGGCGTCAACGAGGAAACGAATGCTAGCGTTATCGTCCGCCAACCCGCCTCATGCATCGGTGACTCGCTTTACTGCCGAGACCTGCTGTTTGAGCATCAACCAGTTTCACCTCGCCTATGCGGGGAAAACGGCGTTGCGTGACCTAACGCTCGATGTGCCTCGCCACCGAGTCACCGCTTTCATCGGCCCGTCGGGCTGCGGAAAATCGACGTTACTACGTGCTATCAATCGGCTGCACGATCTTAACGAGTCGGTGACGCATCGAGGTCAGATTCAGCTGGAGGGTCAGGACATTCACGCCCCACAGATGAACGTCACCGAACTGCGTCGCCGTGTGGGCATGGTGTTTCAGACGCCCAACCCATTCCCAATGTCCATTTATGAAAACGTCGCCTTTGGGCTGCGTTTGCAAGGGCGCATGCCCAAGCGCAAACGCGACGACATCATCGAGTGGGCATTGACGTCCGCGGCCTTGTGGGACGAGGTGAAAGATCGCCTGCACCGCTCGGCGTGGCAGCTATCCGGGGGTCAGCAGCAGCGTTTGGTGATTGCCCGGACGCTCGCCGTACAGCCCGACGTGCTGCTGCTCGACGAGCCCGCCTCGGCGCTGGATCCGATCTCGACGCTGAAAATCGAAGAGCTGATTCGTAACCTGAAATCCCAGCTCACGCTGGTATTAGTGACGCACAATATGCAGCAAGCCGCACGGGTATCCGACTACACGGCTTTTTTGCAGCAAGGTGAACTCGTTGAATACGGGCCAACGGATCAAGTGTTCACCAACCCGCGTTTACAGCGCACCGAAAATTACATCACCGGCCGCATGACCTAGGCCCAACCGACGTTACGTCAGGAGTGCTCAATGGATATTACGAGCGATACCCACAGCCAGCATATCTCTCGCCAGTTCAACCAGGAGCTGGAAGAGCTGAAAACCCACCTGATGGCCATGGGCGGTCTGGTGGAAAAACAGGTGCAAGATGCCGTTCACGCGCTGCTGGAAGGCGACAGCCGTCTCGCCGAAAAAGTGCGTGACAACGACCGCCAGGTCAACGACCTGCAGCTACAGATCGATGACGAATGTACCCGCGTCCTAGCGCGTCGTCAGCCAGCCGCCTCTGACCTGCGCTTGGTACTAGCGGTCATTCGCGCCACGTCGGATCTCGAGCGGATAGGCGACGAAGCCAGCAAAATCGCCCGTAACGCACTTTTGCTGAGTGAGAACAGCAGCAGTATTCGTGGTTTGGTAGAAGTGCGACATATCAGTGAACACGTGCGTAAGATGCTACGCGATGCGCTGACGGCCTTTGCCCGCTTCGATACCGAGCTTGCCATGCAGGTCGTGCGGGAAGACGAGTCCGTGGATGACGAATACGGCAGCGCCATGCGCTCGCTGATGACGTTCATGATGGAAGACTCGCGCTCGATCAGTTCCGTGTTGAGCATCATGTGGGTTCTCCGAGCATTGGAGCGCGTGGGCGACCACGCCAATAATCTGGCGGAGTACGTGGTCTACCTGGTGAAAGGCTTGGATATTCGCCACAGCGACCCCGACACCCTAGATCAGAAGATGCTGAAAAAGCCTTGACCTGACAGGTCATTGCTCCTGCAATACGCCCAGATGACTCATCTGGGCGTTTTTAAAGGAGACAACATGGTGGATGCCATCACGGCGTTGAGCCAAGGCACGCGTTTGGTGTATCAAAAAGGGCTGCGGCGCTACATTTTCCTCCCCATCCTGGTCAACCTCATCGTCTACGCCAGTATGCTCAGCGTCGTATTCCAGGGCTTTTCAGGCTGGTTGGATAGCGCCATGACCATGGTGCCCGGTTGGCTGGAGTGGCTCTCCTGGCTGATTTGGCCGCTCTTTTTCGTTAGCCTGCTGGTGGTGATCTTTTTCACCTTCACCCTCGTGACTCACCTCATTGCCGCACCGTTTTACGGCTTTCTTGCCGCAAAAGTCGAGCGACAAGCCACCGGGCGGGAACCGCTGGACGATCGCGGACTGGCTAAAACGGCCATCGACGCACTGGGGCGCGAGCTGGTCAAGCTGGGCTATATTCTGCCGCGCATGGCGGCGCTGTTCATGCTCAGCTGGATTCCCGGCCTCAACCTACTTGCGCCGCTTTTGTGGGCGCTGTTTTCCGCCTGGGTGATGGCGATCACCTATCTGGATTATCCAATGGATAATAACAAAGTCACGTTTCGTGATATGCGCAGCCGCCTCTCGCGACGCTGGTGGCCCAGCCTTACCTACGGCGGGTTGATCATGCTGGTTACCTGGATTCCCCTTGCCAACCTGTTTTTGATACCCGGCGCCGTCGCAGGAGCAGTGCTCATGTGGGACGGGCATTATCGCGGCACACAGGATGTAGTGAATCCTTGACGTCGCGTCAGTGGGAGGCATAGACACAAAAAACCCCGCCTAGGCGGGGTTTTAGGGATATAGCGCTGAGCTTACCAACGGATACCGTCACCTTCGTCGCGGTTCAGCTCATTGGCGTCATAGCCCGTTTTGCGGGTGGCTGTATCGGTTGAGTCGTTGGCGCTGCTAGACGTAGAGTAATCCAGCGTGTCACCTTCGTCATGGATCAGGTCACTAGTAGAGTACTGGGCCGGACCTGACGTATTGTGCGAGCTTGGCTCGATAATATCGTGACCTGCAGAACGGTCTTTATTCAATTCAATGGACGTGTGGGCAAAGGCCATTGGACTTGCAACCAAACCGAATGCAACGCTTAGAACAGCCGTCTTTTTCGCTAACTCGTTAAATAACATCGCTACGTACTCCTTTAACGTGGAGCCAGTCGGCGTAGGCCAGAACCAGAACACATGAGCGCCTACGACTAATGGCTAACTTAACACCTAGTTAGTGCACACAAGATGCCAAATTACATAGAAAATAAAAAATTATTTTATAAACATGTATTTATACAAATTACATTGTGCGCAATATAATGCAGCAACGTCAAAAATACCTCAAATATATTGTGCAATAATGACACATGCGCCGTGTACGTGGCGCAGAATGACTCACCTTAAGAAAGATTCCGCAGACTTTCATGCAGGCTCGTTCTAAAGAAAACCTTACATACCCTCTGCATATGCCGCAGGCACAAAAAATTAGACCCCGCAGGGCGGGGTCTTGGTCACTCTTACTTGTCAACGATACTGACGTCTGGCTTCCTATCCTTTTGCGGGGTGCCAACCTTGGTATATCCCCTGACCAGCGTATTGATCGTTATCTGATTCTTTCCATGAATCTTTGAGCATCCTTGCTATAGGACATCCTTGCCCCTTAAATGCTCACTCCTAAGCGTAAGAGTTTTTAACAGCTTTGCAAATAAATGTTACAACTTACATGCCGCTATTTTCTTCCGGAAGCTCTTCGGTGCTGTCGTATGTCGCATCCGAGTCATCGCTCATGGAATTCGGCTCCATATCGCTGGCGTTATCGCCTTCGTCATGGGTTAAATCTTGGTTGCCATGATCAGATGTCATTCCAGTATTGCTGGATTGAGATTCTACCGGCTGCTCATCTGGAGAAATATTGTCGGCCGGGTCAGCAGGCTCTTGGGCAAAAGCCAATGGGCTTGCTACCAAACCAAACGTTACACCTAAAATACCAGCTTTCTTGAGTAGTTCCTTGGACATCATATTCCGCCTCCTCGATCGCTGTGAAATACCGCTTTAGTAAGGAAGAGCGACTTCATGTCTTACCAGTTCCTGCGGTAATCTTCCTTACCAGAATTTTTGCATCCGACATGCCAAAATTTCAAAAAAATAGAAAAATACATATAAATACAATAGTTTATAAAAAAATAAAGCCATGCCAAAATAGCTTCAGCCGCGATTTCATAGCGAGTTAATTGGCTACATATGGCACATGCGCGGTGTTTGACCATGCTTACATGCCAATATGACACACTTGTACATAGATTATGCAAATCGACGAATGAGGAAGGATTGAGTGTACGAGGTGAGGCCGGTGAAACAAGTGGCCGAGCGGCGCTTTTAATCGTTGACCACCCGAGTGGCCGGGAATACGCAACGGAACAGTGCCCCTTCACCGGGCAACGACTCCACTTGGAGCTGCGCATCGTGGCGCAGGAGAACGTGTTTTACAATGGCTAGGCCCAGCCCAGTGCCACCGGTGGCGGTGCTGCGGCCCTTATCGACGCGGTAGAAGCGTTCGGTGAGACGCGGGATATGGACCGGATCGATCCCTTCACCGTCGTCGTCCACTTCGATGCAGGCACTGCCATTGGGCAGAGCCGCCCAGCGGAGCGTGATTTGACTTCCCTCCGGCGTATAGCGCACTGCGTTGAATGCCAAGTTGGAGATCGCACTGCGCAGCTCCTGCTCACTGCCGATTAGGCGCGCTTCGCAATCGAGTACGATCTGCACGCTGTGTTGCTGGTGAGACAGCGCCAGCGCATCGCGGCGAATACTCTCCAGCATCGGCCCGACGGCAAGCGGCTGGTGATCTTCTCCCCCTCGATCGATTTCGAGCCTAGAGAGTAGTAGCAGGTCGTTGACCAAGTTCTGCATGCGCTTGGTCTGCTCCTCCATTTGACCGATGCCTTTGCCCAAACGGGGCGGCAGCAGCTCTTTCAAATCGCCATAGGTTTCCAAGTAGCCCGACAGCACGGTCAGCGGTGTACGCAGCTCGTGAGACACGTTGGCCACGAAGTCACGGCGCATCTGTTCGAGGCGATGCAAGCGCGTAATGTCCCGGGCCATGACCAAGCGCTCGTCATCACCATAGAGCGTGATTTGATACTGCAGAATACGCCGCTCATCGATGGGTGAGGTGAGTGTTAGCGGCTCGCCATACTCCCGGGCATTGAAGTAGCTAATGAAGCGTGGGTCGCGCAGCAAGTTGGTAATATGCTGCCCGCGGTCATGGGCGGTTTGCAGGCCCAACATCTCGGTAGCCGCGCTGTTCCACCACTCTAAATCACCATGCCGATCCAGCATCACGACGCTATCACGCATCGCTTCCGAGGATTCCTGAATACGCGCAAGGGTCGCCCGCAGGCGGCTTTGCGTGATGCGTTGGCTCTTTTGATAGCGGTAGAGACGATCGAAAAGCTCACCCCAAAGCCCCGTTGCCGCGGGCGGCTCATCGTGAGGGTGAAGCGTCAGCCATTGGAACAGCGCCTTTAATTGGCGCAAGTGATAAATCAAACAGAATAAGAGGCCAGCGGCGAGCCCCACACCGGGATACCCCACCAGCCACCCCAGGCACATGCCCAATAGCGCCAGCCAGGTAATGCGCCACCATTCACGGCTCCACAGGCGCACGACTACACCCGAGCAGAGAAACGATACCCAGTGCCCCGCACTGTTTGAATCAAATTCTGGTGCGCCTCCCCTAGCGCCTTACGCAACCGGCGAATGTGCACGTCCACCGTGCGCTCCTCTACGTACACGTTGCCGCCCCACACCTGATCGAGAAGCTGGCTACGGGTATAGGCACGCTCTTGGTGGGTCATGAAAAACTGCAGTAATCGATACTCGGTAGGGCCCATCTCTAGCGCCTTGCCATGCGCGCTAACACGATGGCTCACCGGGTCTAACAGCAGCCCATTGATTTCGATGGGATCTTCCACGCCGCGCGGGGTCGCCCGACGCAGAACGGCTTTCAGGCGCGCTACCAGCTCACGGGGCGAAAACGGCTTGGTGATGTAATCGTCGGCGCCCGCTTCCAGACCTTGGATCTTATTATCCTCTTCGCCCTTGGCGGTCAGCATGATGATCGGCAGTTCCGCAGTAGCCTCTTCGCGCTTGAGACGGCGTGCCAATTCGATGCCGCTGGTGCCAGGCATCATCCAGTCCAGCAGCAGCAGGTCGGGCTGATGATCTACGACCATCGCGTGGGCATCCTGGGCGTTATCCGCTTCAAGCACGCGATAGTCAGCCATTTCCAGCGCCACAGCGATCATCTCGCGAATGGGCGCCTCATCATCGACGATCAGTACGGTCTTGGCGGTCATTCCAGGGCCTCACGGTGTGCTAAGAAAGCTCATGTATGCGAAAACGGTTCAGTGACATGTCTGTGACGATAACACCATGACTTAATGACAATTCTATGACACCCAGCAATATTAGCCAGCCACGGGCCACTCGCTTAGAGCAATGCCGGCAAAGACCAAGAGCCCCGACCAGTGATTATTCAAAAACGCTTGGAAACAGCGATCACGCTCCCGGTGAACGATCAAACGCTGTTGATGGGCAAAGGTTGCCGCCATTCCGACCACACCGAGCCAGAAGAAACCGCCCAGGCTCGCCATCAGCCCCACCCAAATCAACAACGCCAGGGTGGCAAGCTGCAGCAAGCCAATGATGAGACGGTCGGCACTGCCAAACAGCACCGCCGTGGATTTGATGCCGATCTTCAGGTCGTCATCGCGATCGACCATGGCGTATTGGGTGTCGTAGGCCACTGTCCATAGCACGTTAGCGCTGAACAGTAGCCACGCCACGAGTGGCACCTCGCCAAGCACGGCGCCAAACGCCATTGGAATCGCCCAGGAGAACGCCGCCCCCAGGACCACTTGGGGAAAGTGGGTATAGCGCTTCATGAAGGGATAAATGAACGCTAGCAGCACACCGCCGAAGGAGAGCAGCACGGTAAACCAATTGGTCAACAGGACCAACACGAAGGCCGCCGCCACCAGCGCCACGAATAGCAGCTGCGCCTCGGTTTCACTAATACGGCCGGTGGCCAGCGGCCGCTGCTGGGTACGCTTTACGTGGCCATCGAAGTGGCGGTCGGCGTAGTCGTTCACCACGCAACCTGCCGCGCGCATTACGTACACCCCGGCAATGAAAATCAGCAGTACATCGCGGCCCGGCACCCCGTCCGAGGCGATCCACAGCGCCCATAGCGTTGGCCACATCAACAGCCAAGTACCTATCGGCCGGTCCAAGCGCATTAGCTGTAGGAAATCGGTCAGGCGGGCCCACCCGGTTGGGCGCAACAGAGAACGGTCCATGCTCATGCTTACCTCGTCGAAAAAGTCGCTGCGTTAGCCTAGCGCGACGGCAGGCCCAGTGCATCTGTCATGGTGGATAAAAAGTACTCCTGCACCAGCAACGACAGCCCGCCGTGCTCAAAGACGGAGCGCCGCCCCCAAAGGCTACTGGACGACGATCCCAGCGTCAGCCGGTTGAATGGCGGCGCGGCCGACGTTACTTCCAGCGGCCCGCGCACCAAATCAGGCTTCTGGAATAGCCAGCTGCCTAGCGAACGCTCACCTAAGTTGCCCAACCCTTTGCCCTGCAGGTGGTGAAGCGGTGCCACCGAACGCGCCACGACCCACGGCGTATCATCGATACACAGCGCCACCTCACGCAGCCACGCATAGCGGCGGTGTGCAATGCCCAGGGCAAGGGCTTCATCGCGCTGGGGCAGGCCGATGGTCTGGCGCAACACGCGCACCCGAAATGCGCCCGGCTTACCGGCGGCCATCAGGCGGGCGGTCAACGAATCCGTGGAGGCGACCCACTGCCACCAAAGCGCGCTCATGGCTGGCCGAGCAGCGGCCACCGGCAGCCACTGAGGAAAGAGTGAAAACTCGGGGGCGGTCACCTAGGCCTCCAGGGCAGTCAATTGAGAGTGAGCTAGTGTAACATGGTGGTTTGTAGGCTTTTGTTCCACCGACGTCAGGGGACGGTATGCCCAACTCACACACGACCTCTTCCACGCCCTCTCCTCACTCAGCTGCGCTGGCGATCGTCGGAACCGGCATGGCAGGCGTGGGCCTAGCGCGTACCCTGCGACGCCAGGGAGATACACGCACTATCACGCTGATCAGTGCAGACAGCGGCGATGACTACAGCAAGCCCCTGCTTTCCACCGGCTTTGCCAAACGCCTCGGCCCCGACAAGCTCGCCCAGCGCGATGCCAGTGCACTGGCAGACGAACTCAAAGCCGAGGTCATTACCCACACCCAAGTGACGCATCTAGATGTGGACAACCAAACGCTACACCTGAGCAGCGGCGCCACGCTTCGTTACGATGACGTGGTGCTGGCCACCGGTGCCGCCCCTCGCAGGCCATTCAGCGTGCCCAGCGCACTGGCGGAGCGTTGCTTTACCGTCAATGACTTAGACGACTACCGGCACCTGCATGAAGCACTCACTCAGCCGAGCCGCGTGGCGATCATTGGGGCCGGGCTCGTTGGCTGTGAATTCGCCAATGACTTGCACGCAGGCGGACACCAACTCACCGTAATCGCGCCGGAGAGCGCCCCACTGCCGCGGCTGCTGCCCGAACCACTGGGTCATGCGCTGGCCAATGCGTTTCACGCGGCAGGCATTCGCCTCGCACTAGGGCGCAGCTTGGACACGCTTTCCCAAGCGGCCGACAACGCCGTAGCTTTGCACTTGGATAACGGCGAGCGGCACGCGGTAGATCTCGTCCTCTTCGCCACCGGCTTGATACCACGCACGGCGTTAGCAGAGGCCGCTGGCCTAACCGTAAGTGCCAGCGGCATTCACGTCGACCGCCAACTCCGCACTCGCCAGCCTAACGTTTATGCCCTGGGTGATGCGGCCTGTATCGACGGTGTGAACGCCATGTATGTCCAGCCGCTGCAAGCCAGCGTTAAAGCGTTGGCGGCGACGCTCACCGGCACGCCTACCGCGGTTCGCTTTGGCGCATGGCCCGTGGTGGTCAAAACGCCGCTACTGCCCATCGTGGCCTACCCACCAACGCAGCCACCCAAACGCTGGCGAATCGAAGGCGACGGTGACGATTTCACCGCCTTGGCCGAAGATAAAGACGGTCGTTTGATTGGTTTTGCGTTGACAGGCGGCTGTGTGAGAAGGAAAGTGGAGCTTTCCAGAGCCGCCCCCACCCTGCTAGGCTGATTTTCGCCGCGTTCGCGACTAGGCTAAAAAAGCTCCGCCTGCTGGGGTAAGCCGAGCAACCAACAACATTGATGTCTGTTTTTTCACAAGGGAGATTCCTTTATGCGCAAACCTGAACTCGCTGCCGCGATTGCTGAAAGTGCTGACCTGTCCAAAGACAAAGCGGGCCAAGTGCTCAACGTCATTCTGGACGAAATCACCAACAGCGTCGCCAAGGGCGAAGACGTCGCCTTGATCGGTTTTGGCACCTTTACCGTTCGCGAGCGCGCTGCCCGCACCGGTAAAAACCCGCAAACCGGCGCACCGCTGCAGATTCCGGCCAGCAAAAACGTGGCATTCAAGCCAGGCAAAGCGCTCAAGGACGCCGTTTCCTAATGAAGCTTTCGCTGACGCTGTGGCTGCTGGGCTTTATGCTCAAGCGAGCCCTGCGCCGCAAGCCGCGCTTTCGTGAGCAGCTCGAGCGCATGCGCGGCCTGGACTGGGGTGTCGCTACGGAAGACTTAAGCACCGCCCGCTACTACCGGATGGCGCCTAACGGCATCACCACCGGCAAGGGGTTGCCCGTCGATCTAGATCTTGAGCTGCGCTTTCGCGATCAAGACGCGGCGCTGCGTATTCTCAAGAAGCCTACCCAGCAGGCGTTTCTAGACGGCATGGTGGCAGGAGACGTCCGCCTCGTCGGCGACTCCTCCGATATGAACAAGCTGCAAAAATTGTTGAAGTATTTGTAGCAAGCTTTGCGGCATGGAACGAACAGTCAAGGGGCAATCCCGCAGAGGTATAACGGCTATCGATGGACATACCTCATCAACGCTTAGTGTACTTCCGCGTTACCCTGGAATCTGGTTCTGTGCGCCGAGCGGCAGCGCGCTTGGATATCGCTCCCTCGGCCGTCAGCAGGCAAATTGCGCTGCTGGAAGAGGCCCTGGGTGCGACGCTCATGGAGCGCCAGCGCGACGGCATCTCACCTACTCCCGTAGGTGAGATGCTGCTTGAGTATTGTGAACGTCGTGGCGCCCTCGATGAAGGATTCATTGCCTCGCTGGAGTCCTATCAGCGCATGGAGACCGGCAAGATATCCCTGACCGTTGGCGAAGGGTTTGTCAGCGACTTGGTGGCTTCTCCTCTGCATGAGTTCACTCAACGCTATGCGGGCATTCAGCTCGACATCCACACGGCGGGTACCTCGGGCATCATCGAGGCGGTGGTGGGCGATCACAGCCACATTGGCTTGATGTTCCATGAGCGCACCCATCCCCAACTTCGTTTCTGGGCCTCCAGCCCGCAGCCGCTGATGGCGATTCTCCCGCCCAGTCATCCCTTAACCTGCCAAGCCACCCCGCTCACGCTAACTCAGCTTAGCGATCAGCCGATGGCCATGTGGGATACCACCCATGGCGTGCGTCAAATGGTCGATCAAGCTTTCCAGCAGGCTCGCATTGCCCCCCGCATGGCGATGAATACCAACTCCATGGTGATTCTGGCGCAATATGTCCGCAGCGGCATGGGTATTACCCTGCTGCCCGCGTTTGCCGTCGCCCACGACCTGGAAGCGGGAACGCTGGTAGCACGCCCCGTCGATCACCCGCTATTTCAGCGCTCCCAGGCCCACATGGTCACCCGTGTAGGCCGCCAACAGCCCAAGGCCAGCATCCTGCTACTGCGCCATCTACAGCGCTGGATGCAAGCCTTCCGCGACCCGGCGTTAGATCAGCCGACGCCACTGCCATAACCAAACGCCACGCTGGCTTCTGGCGCGGTTTCCACCCAGACGCTTTGCGGCACGGTGTATTCGCGTAGGCCATCCAACCCGCTGGAGCGACCAAAACCGCTGTCGCCAAAGCCACCGAACGGTGACATCACGCTGATGGCCTTGTAGCTATTGATCCATACCGTGCCAGCGCGCAGCTGACCGGCCACACGATGTGCCCGCGCCACGTCCTGGCTCCATACCGCCCCCGCCAAACCAAAGCGGGTGTCGTTCGCCAATCGAATGGCTTCCTCTTCATTGTCAAAGGCCATCGCGACGAGCACTGGCCCAAAGACCTCTTGTTGGGCAATCTCCATATCAGGGGTGACATCCACCAGCACGGTAGGCGCGATAAAATAGCCCTGGGCGTCGTCAGGCAAACCTTCAGGACGTTTGCCACCCGTCAGCACTCTCGCGCCTTGCGCTTCTGCGGCCTCGATCATGCGCGTTACCTGCTCGAATTGACGACGATTCTGCAGCGGCCCCATACGGGTGGCTTCATCGCTGGGCAGGCCCACGTGAATCTGCTCCGCCGCGCGAGCCAAACGCGTAGTGACTTGCTCAAATACCGAACGCTCGATCAACAGGCGCGATCCTGCCACACAGCTTTGGCCCGCCGCCGCAAAGATGGCCGCCTGGGCGCCAGCTACCGCTTCGTCTAACTTGGCATCGGCAAACACGATATTGGCGGATTTACCGCCCAGTTCTAATACGCTGGGCACCAGGCGGCGGGCCCCCGCCTCGGCAATCATCCGTCCACTTTGGGGCGAGCCGACAAATACCAATTTGCCTATGGCGGGATGGTCGGTCAGCGCCGCGCCGGTCGTTTTGCCTAGCCCGTTGACGATATTGATCAACCCCTTAGGTAGCCCACCACGTTCGAGTTGTTTGGCAATCACGACCGAGGTGAAAGGGGTCAGCTCGGAAGGTTTCAGCACCACCCCGTTGCCCGCCGCCATGGCCGGTGCCAGCTGCCAGGCACAGGTGAACATCGGCGCGTTCCAGGGCGTGATCTGCCCCACCACTCCATAGGGCACGTGGCGCACATAGTTAAGATGCGAGGTAGGCACTGGAATGACCTCGCCGTGCTGCTTGTCGCACCAGCCCGCGTAGTATTCGAACATCTCGCGCACTTTGCCTACTTCGGCCCGGCAGTCACGAATGGGCTTACCGGCCACCACGCTTTCTAACTGCGCCAGCGCTTCTTCATGGCCCTCTAGCGCACGTATGGCAGCATTCATGCGCCGCCCACGCTCGCTGGCGGTCAGCGCCATCCATTCGCGTTGCCCCCGCTGCGCCGCTTGTGTCGCCCGCTCAATCAAGCCCGCACCCGCATCGCGGTAGCTGACCAGCGCATCCCCCGTCGCCGGGTTGATCAGCGTGATCTCTTCACCTTCTCCGGCCACCAGATCACCATCGATCCAGTTGCTCAACGGCGTTTTTGCCGCTAACCCAAAGCCGTTTAGGAGTGCGGCAAGCTGGTCGCTGGCGTGTTGGCTAAGTGAATTCATTGGTTACCCTCCGCTTGGCTGGCACGGGCTAAAATCGGCGTGGTGATATGGTTGAAGTCATCGCTATCGGTGGGCTGTTCGGTGTTGTCGTGCCAAGCATCGACAACCATTTGTAGCAGCGGTAAAGGAAGGCCCAACTGCTCAGCCGCCTCCCGCGCCAGGCGCAGGTCTTTACGCATCAATCCCGTGGTAAAGCCAGAGTCGAAGCGCTCGCTCAGCACCCACTCGGGGAAATTCACCTCACTGATAGCGCTACGCCCGGAGCCGCTATTGATGCCTGCCAGACAAGCAGCGGGGTCAACACCGGCTTGGGCGGCCATGGCAACTGCCTCGGCGGTCGTGATCAGGTGCGCCGCACACAGGTAGTTATTGGCCAGTTTCACCACATGGCCGCTGCCTGGGCCACCAACATGGGTGCATTTGGCGGACATCGCCTCCAACATCGGCCTGACCCGTTCAATGGTGGTTTCATCGCCGCCTAGCAGCATGCCTAGCTTGCCGCTGGCCGCCCCTTTGGGGCCGCCGCTGACCGGGGCATCCAGCCAATGAAGCCCTGCGGCCATCACTTTTTCAGCCAATTCACGACTCATGGCAGGGTCACTGGTAGAGGTATCGACAATCACACTGCCCCGAGGCGCCCGCGCGAGTAAACCAGGGGAGGTTTCAAGCACCTCACGCACATGGGCTGAGGTCGGCAGCGATAGAAGGTAGACATCACTGGCTGGTAGGGCATCAGGCGTCACAACATTCAAGCCAAGTGATGCGAGCTTGGTACGCGCGGCGTCAAAGACATCCGTGCCGGTTACAGCAAACCCTGCTGCTTTAAGCGTGAGCGCCATATTGCCGCCCATCTGTCCCAACCCAATCACCGTCAACGATAAAGACCTTGAGGTTTGAGGCATCACAAAACTCCTTACAGTGCAGAAAACGCTGAATGCTGGGTAGACGCTCCCCTACCCAGTGGGCATAAGGAAGCGAATAACGCGAGTTAAATCGTTTGGCTATTTAGACCAAGAGCGCTTTGACCAACTCCACCCAGTAGCGCGTTCCTAGCGGCAATAGCGCATCGTTAAAATCGTAGTGGGGGTTATGCAGCGACGCCGAGTCCTCACCGTTGCCCATCCAGATGTAAGCACCGGGCCGTTCGGCAAGCAGGAACGAGAAATCTTCGGACGCCATGCTAGGTGGCGGGTTACGCAACACATTTTCTTGGCCTAGCAAGCCCGCTAATACCGTTGCGCAGTGCTGGGCATGCGCTGGCGTATTGATCGTGGCGGGGTAGCAACGCTGGTAATCCAGCTCAACGGCTAAACCATGGAAGTCGGCCAAGCTAGCAATCGCCTGTTTGAAACGCGCTTCTAGGCGTTCTTTCAGCGCCATATCGAAACAGCGTAGCGTGCCGCGCAGCGCCACCTGCTCGGGAATCACATTGAACGTGTCTCCCCCGTTGATGCTGGTCACACTCAGCACCGCCGATTTATCCGGTGGCGTTTCACGGCTTATCAGGCCTTGCAGTTGGCTGATCAGTTGGCAACTCGCCAGCACCGTATCAATGCCTAGATGCGGCATCGCTGCATGGCAGCCTTTACCGGTCAATGTCAGGCTGAAAATATCAAACGCGGCCATGACGTCGGTATCGTGCACCGCTGCCACACCAACGGGCAGCCCAGGCCAGTTGTGCAGGCCGTACACCGCGTCCATCGGAAAGCGCTCGAACAGGCCGTCCTCCACCATGGCACGGCCACCGCCTTCGTTCTCTTCGGCGGGTTGGAAGATGAACACCACCCGCCCTTTGAAGTCGGGCTGCTGCTTCAGCGCCCAGGCCGCCCCCAGCAACATCGTGGTATGGCCGTCGTGACCGCAGGCGTGCATCTTGCCCGGCGTCTGCGAGGCGTAGGCAAGCCCGGTCTCTTCACGGATATCCAGGGCATCGATATCGGCCCGAAGGCCGATCGTTTTACCTTCACCCTGCTGACCGTCTAACGCGGCGACCACGCCCGTTCCAGCGATTCCAGTGGTCACTTCAAAGCCCCACTCACCGAGCAGCGCGGCGATACGTGCACTCGTGCGCTGCTCCTCGAACGCCGTTTCCGGATGCTGGTGGAAATCGTGTCGCCAAGCGGTGAGTTCTTTACTATCAGGCAAGGGTATTGACGTCGCCATGTTTTGTATTCCTTAAAGCATCACGTGAGCCACCACCGCCGACCCAATAAAGGTGCCGGTGAAGACGAGAAGGGCCACAATGACCAGCTTCCAGCCGGTCTGCTTGAACATCGAGAATTCACGGTGGGTCAGCGCTAGTCCGGCATACGCCAGTACGGGGGTGACCACCGCCAAGAAATTCACCTCTGCCAACTGCCCAATGATCCAGCCGTTACCCGGAAAGACGGGGAGCGTCGCGATGATACTAATCAGCGAGACCCACGCCACACTAGGCAGATAAAAAGGGCATAGCCGCCCGACCACTAAGCCGATGATGACCATGACATACAAAATTAGCATGCCAGGCAGCGCATCCAACAAAGGCGAGCCGTTGACGATGTTGCTAAACCACGCCGCCACACAGACAGCCGCCAGCACAAGGGCTGTTTTACCTAGCTGCTGTTCGGGGCGCAGCTCTTTTAATGCCTCAGCGTCGAACTGATCGACGGTGCTCTCATGAGTTTTCATGGCGAACCTCCTGACGGGTACCCTTCAAACGCGTAAACATCCACTCGGTGACCGGTAGCGCAATAAAGAGCGATACATACAATCCGGTGGCGTAGGTGAGCAGATTGCTGGCGCCGGCAAAGGCAAGCAGCTCATCTTTGGCGGCAGGGACGGCTTCTGCCAACGCTGCCGAGCATGCCGCTACCATGCTGCCACTGCCGACACCGCAGGCCATGGCCAGCGCGCGGATATCGAGGATATCTAGCGAGGCGATGTAGCCCGCCATCAGGGCAAAGTAGAGCGTACCGAACATAGTACCCACCACGTACACGCCCATAATGCCGATGCCTTCAGGGCTTCTTAGCCCGTAACGGTCTGAAATAATGGCAATGTTGGGTTCGCGGGCAATGGAGTAGGTCGCACCAATCGCTTCCCGGCCCATTTTGAGCACGAGTACCGCAAAGGGCAGCGCGATCAGCATGGTGCCAAGATTCCCCAGCTCTTGAAGAATCAGCGCAGGACCCGCCGCGATAATTTGCTCGATCGCTGGCCCAATGGTGGAGCCAAACTTGGCAATGAACGGCAAAATGGCGATCAGAATGATGGGGCCCGCGGCATGACTCACCGGCTTGGGAATGGCCTTGCCCATTGCTGAAAAGAGATGAGGATTGAAGAGTACGCCAATGATAAACGCGTAGAGGAGTGGTAATAGTAGTAATGTTCCCGGCCCAAGCGGAATCCGAATGATGCCGATCCACTCGGAAAACATCGACGTCAGTATCACCAGAAGATGTAGACGCCAGTCCAGCAGCAGTTTTAGATCCATGGGAGTGATCCTATTTTTTTTAGAGTCACTCCGAGTATCGAAAGGTTACTGTTTCAATCATAGCGTTTTGGTGCACTAATTTTTAGAACACATGGCCGCGATAGCATTAGCGTTGATAGGTCAAGAGCGACATCATCGTTGCGATGCCTCTATACTAACCAAGACTAAAGTCTAACATCACTTGTCACACGAGCCTCTATGCCCCTGACCCATTCCCTGCGCCGCCTTTGGACACTGGACAAGTTCGCTTACAGCCTGCGGGTGTTCATCGCCTTCAGCGGGGCGCTGCTGTTGAGCGGGCTAGCGGGGGATGTGGCACTGGTCATTCCGCTATTTTTGGGCATCATTGCCAGTGCCCTCTCCGAGACCGACGATAGCTGGCAAGGGCGTTTGCAGGCACTGGTAGTGACGCTGCTCTGCTTTGCATCGGCGTCGTTCGTGGTGCAGTGGCTGTTTCCGTGGCCGTGGCTATTTGCGGTCGGCTTGGCGCTCTCTACCTTCACGCTGATCATGCTGGGGGCGATTGGCCAGCGCTACGCGACGATTGCCTCGGGTACGCTGATTCTGTCGATCTACTCCATGATCAATATCGAGCAGCACGGTGGCGTGGATGAAGACGTCGCCTCGCGCCAGCTGCTGCTTTTGGCCGGAGCGGCCTGGTACGGCGCGATTTCCGTGGTGTGGTGTGCACTGTTCTCCCGCCAGCCGGTCAAGCAGAGCATGGCGCGGGTCTACAAAGCCCTGGGGGAGTTCTTGATCTTGAAGTCGGCGCTGTTCGAGCCGGTACGCGGTGTGGATGTCGAAGCTCGCCGCGTGGCATTAGCACGGCAGAACGGCCAAGTGGTGGAGGCGCTCAACCAAGCCAAGGAGATGATTTTTCGCCGCCTGGAGGGCCAGCGCGGCAACCGTAAGCTCAACCGCTACCTGCAAATTTACTTTATCGCCCAGGATATCCACGAACGGGCCAGCTCCACCCACTACCCCTACAGCGCGCTTACTGACGCCTTTTTCCACCACGATGTGCTGTTTCGCTGCCAGCGGCTACTCGACCAGCAGGGCCGCGCCTGCCGCCAGCTGGCCAAATCGCTGCTGCTGAATCGCCCTTTTAGCCACGAGCAGAGCGAGCAGGCGCTAGCCGACCTGCGCGCCTCGATCGATAATCTGAGCGAGCGCGGCAAGCCCGAATGGCGGCCACTGATGCGCCCGTTGAATGCCTTAGCGGACAACCTCACCACGCTCGAGGCGCAGATTGCCAGCGCCCACAACCCGGATACCGACGACGAACGCCGGGATAGCGCGCTCTACGACCGCTCTCCTTCGAGTCTGCAGGAGGCCTGGAAACGGGTGCGGCTCAATATCACGCTAGGCTCGCCTACCTTTCGCCACGCGGTGCGCCTAACCACCGCGCTAGTGGCGGGCTATGGGCTGCTGCAATGGCTCGATCCCCAGCAAGGGTTCTGGATTTTGCTGACCACGCTGTTCGTATGTCGACCTAACTTTGCCACCACGCGGCGCTTTCTCTCCCAGCGGATAGTGGGCACGGTACTCGGGCTGGTGGCAGGCTGGGCCTCCATCAGCCTGTTTCCCCAGCCGCTAATCCAGAGCATGATTGCCGTGGCGGCGGGCGTGTCATTCTTTGCCAATCGTGAAAAGCATTACGTGATCGCCACGGCCTCGATCACCCTGCTGGTGCTGTGCAGTTTCAATCAGGTGGGGGATGGCTTCGACCTTATCTGGCCGCGGCTGTTCGATACGTTGATCGGCTCGCTGATTGCGGGACTGGCGGTATTTTTCATTCTGCCGGACTGGCAGGGCCGCCGCCTCTACCGTGAGGCCGCCAAGGTGCTGACCAACCACCGCCGCTACTTGGACGAAATCGTCCACCAGTACGAAGAGGGCAAGCAGGACGACCTAGCTTACCGCTTGGCACGGCGCAATGCGCACAACGCGGATGCGGCGCTCTCGACCCTGCTCACCAACATGCTCCACGAGCCAGGGCACTACCGGAAGCAGGATGCCGACAACGGGCTGCGCTTTTTGGTGCTCTCCAACACGCTGCTCAGCCACCTCTCCGCGCTAGGTGCCCACCGCCACCGGCTGGCAGAGGATGAAGACGATGCCACCCTCGTGCCGCAGGCCAAGCGGATCAGCGCCTTACTGGAACAGCTAGCGGAACAGCTGGATAAACGCCTACCCGTGGAGCCGCTGACCGCGCCTGCCAACGAGCTGCTGAGCCAGCTAGGTGAGCACGGCGGCAGCGGAGAAGAGAAGGCCATCACGCTCTATCGACCCATTCAAAGCCAGCTGCGCCTGATTGCCGAGCAGCTTGGCCCCTTGAGCGATGCCGCCCATCGTTTGACCGATTCGAACGCAGAGTCGCTGCACGCCCTCGATACGGCCACGTGACCCTTGGCCACGCCTCGATGCCACTTCACTACACCGCCATTACACCTGCCCGTAGCGGCCCGCCGCCTCGCCCAGCCAGCGGCGCACCAGCACGGCAGTGACCTCGGTGTTGCCCTGGAGCGCCTGAGCCAGGGCGGTGACCCGCTCTAGCTGGTCGGCATCGCGCTCTAGATCGGCGATTTTCATCTGTGCGAGGCCGGTTTGGCGAGTCCCTAATACCTCGCCAGGGCCGCGGATTTCCAAGTCTTTTTCAGCAATACGGAAGCCGTCGGTGGTTTCCCGCATCACGCCGAGCCGTTCCCGAGAGCTTTTGGAGAGCGGTGGGTGGTACAGCAGCACGCAGAAGCTTTCGGTGCTGCCGCGTCCCACCCGGCCGCGCAGCTGATGAAGCTGGGAAAGCCCCAAACGCTCAGGGTTTTCGATGATCATCAAGCTAGCGTTGGGCACGTCGACTCCCACCTCGATCACCGTGGTCGCCACCAGCAGGTCGAGCTCACCGGCTTTGAAGGCCTCCATCACCTCGGCTTTTTCGGCCGCCTTCATACGCCCATGAATCAGCCCGATGGCCAACTCGGGCAGCGCCTGGGTGAGTTCATCGCGGGTCACTTCAGCGGCCTGGCACTGCAGCGCCTCCGACTCTTCGATCAGCGTACACACCCAATAGGCTTGGCGACCGTCACGGCAGGCGTTGCGAATACGCTCGACCACCTCGGGGCGGCGCTCGTCCGACACCACCACGGTTTTCACCGGCGTGCGTCCCGGCGGCAGCTCGTCGATCACCGAGACGTCCAAGTCCGCATAGGCGCTCATCGCCAGGGTGCGGGGAATCGGCGTGGCGGTCATGATCAGCTGGTGGGGCGTCAGTCCACCGGCTTCGCCCTTTTCCCGCAGGGCAAGGCGCTGGTGAACGCCAAAACGGTGCTGCTCATCGATGATCGCCAGCCCCAGACACTGGAAATGCACGTCGTCTTGAAACAGCGCGTGGGTGCCCACCACCATCCGCGCTCGGCCGTCGGCAATGGCGGCTTTGGCATCCAGCCGCGCCTTGCCCTTTAGCTTGCCTGCCAACCACGCCACTTCGATGCCCAGCGGCTCGAACCACGCTTTGAAGGCGCGGTAGTGCTGTTCGGCGAGGATCTCCGTGGGTGCCATCATCGCCGCTTGGCAGTTGCCCGCCAGCGCCGAGAGCGCCGCCATGGCCGCCACCACCGTCTTGCCCGACCCAACGTCCCCCTGCACAAGGCGCAGCATGGGCGCGGGGCGGGCCAGGTCGAGGGCTATTTCTTCCAGCACCCGACGCTGGGCACCGGTGAGCGCAAACGGTAGCTGCGCCAGAAAGCGCGTTTGCAGGCTGCGCCCCGACGGTAGCTCCGGTGCGCCGTCGGCCTGAATACGCAGGCGCACTTCCCGCAGGCTCAACTGATGGGCCAACAGCTCTTCCAGTGCCAGGCGCCGCGTGGCGGGGTGGTGACCATGGGCCAGCTGCTCCAAATCCACGTCCGGCGGCGGCTGGTGCAATAGCTGCAAGCTAGCGTGCAGCCCCGGCAGTTGGAAGCGCTGACGCAGGGCATCGGGAATCACATCGGGTAACGCTTCGGGCGCTTGCTCTAAAAGGCGCAGCGCCTGCTGGGTCAGCGCCCGCAGACGGGTTTGGTGCAGCCCCTCGGTGGTGGGGTAAATCGGCGTGTAGTACTCCTCCACCGGCGTTTCACTGCCACCGCTAAGGCGGTATTCCGGATGATAGATCTCTAGCCCTGTGGCGCCTGCCCGAGCTTCGCCAAACGCCCGAACGGTCACGCCGGGGCGAAGCTGCTGCTGTTGCGCAGGCGAGAAGTGGAAAAAGCGTAGACTCAAAATGCCGCTATCGTCGCGCAGACGAATCAGCAGGCTGCGCCGTCGCCCTTTGACGATATCGCTGGCGGTCACTTCCCCCTCGACCACCGCTTCATGGCCTGCCCGCAGCAGGCCAATGGGGGTAAGTCGCGTGCGATCCTGGTAGCGTAGCGGCAAGTGAAACAGCAGATCACTCACGCGCTCCACACCTAGGCGGGCCAGCTTGATGGCCAGCGCCTCGCCTACGCCCTTGAGCGCCGTCACCGGTGCGGACAGCTCACTCATGGGGCTTGCTTCACCTTATGCACCGGCTGCTGGCACTGGCTGATCGCGTTGGCCAAGGCATCGATGGCCTTCGGGCGCGGAAAACTGGCTCGCCAGGCAATGGCCACCGTGCGCGAGGGTGCTGGTTCTACGAAGGGGCGGCTGACCAGCATGGCGTTCTCGTACTGGTCGGTGCCGAGCGCCGACTGCGGCAGCACGGTAATGCCGAGTTTGGACGCCACCATATGGCGAATCGTCTCGAGCGAACCGCCTTCGGCAATCAGGGTATTGTTGGGACTGTTGAGCTTTTGCGTAATCGCCGGGCAAGCTTCGAGGATTTGGTCGCGGAAGCAGTGGCCTTCGCCCAGCAGCAGCAGCCGCTCTTCTAATAGATCTTCTTTATGGATCGCCTCGCGCTCGACCCACGGGTGGCTGGCAGGCATCAACACCTCGAAATGCTCGTCGTAGATCGGCTTGGTGACCACGTCGGTTTCGGTAAACGGTAGGGCCACGATGATCACGTCCAGCTCGCCGCTACGCAGCTTGGCGCGCAGCGTGCCGGTCATGCCCTCTTCGATATACAGCGGCATTTGCGGGGCAGCGCTGGCCAGTGCTGGCACCAAATGGGGGAATAGGTAAGGTCCAATGGTATAAATCGCGCCGATGCGCAGCGGGTTAGCGAGCTGGTCTTTGCCCGCGCTGGCCAGCTCGTAGATCAAACCGCTCTGTTCCAATACGCGCTGGGCCTGGGCAACGATCTTTTCGCCCAAGGGCGTGACTTGCACGGTGGATTTAGAGCGTTCGAACAGCGGAATGTCCAGCTCGTCTTCGAGTTTTTTCACGGCGACCGAGAGCGTCGGCTGGGAAACATGGCAGCGCTCGGCGGCGCGGCCAAAATGGCGCTCTTGGGCAAGGGTTACGATGTAGCGAAGTTCTGTTAAAGTCATAGCAATGCCAGTGGCATCCTCTCGTTGCAGCTCGAGTCATCGTGTTAGCGAGACGGAAAAGGACAGACAAGCCCTATTGAAGATGGCACATCTCATAGGGACTTTGTATCTGATAGGGAATATTTATCAAGAGGGGTGAGCAAGGTGAAACTAACGGTACTGATTATCGGCTGTGGAGACATCGGCGTCACGCTTGGACAAGAGCTGCTAAACGATGGGCATCGCGTGATAGGTGTGCGCCGCCAAGCCAACGCATTAGAGCATACCGGCATCGAGCCGCTATCCCTCGATCTCAACGACCTGGAAGGAGCCGACGCCAGCGCCCTGCCCCAAGCCGACTACGTGATTTACACCGTCAGTGCAGACCGCTTCGAAGAGAGTGCTTACCAAAGCGCCTATCCAGACGGTCTCAAGCGTGTGCTCAGCGTACTGGAGCAGCACGACACACCGCCACGGCGCATCTTCTTCGTCTCCTCTACCAGTGTCTATGGTCAGCAAGAGGGCGAGGTGGTCAACGAGGAGAGCCCCACGGAATCCACTAGTTTCTCCGGCACCCTGATGTGCGAGGCCGAACAGGCGCTGCTCAATCACCCGCTGCCCGGCACCGTGGTGCGCTTCTCCGGTATTTATGGCCCAGGGCGTGATCGTTTGATTCACCAAGTGGCCGAAGGCCGACTGGCCGCCGTCACGCCGGTGATCTACTCCAACCGCATCCATCGGGACGACTGCACCGGCATTCTGGCGCACCTGATCCGCTGCCAGGAGAGCGGCACACCGCTGGCCGACCTTTATCTCGGTAGCGACTGCGAACCGGTGACCATGCACAACGTGATGGCGTGGTTGGCCAAACAGTTGAAGGTGGAGTCCACCGACACCATGCAGTCGCCGCTGCGCCGTCGTGCCAGCAAGCGTTGCGACAACCGCCGTATTCTCGAAACTGGCTACACCTTCCGCTATCCGACCTACAAAGAGGGCTATGCCCAGGTGTTGAAAGAGGGCGGTTTTTTAGAGTTGCAAAAAGCCTAGCGCTCCAGCCGCGAGTCGATTGGAACGCTAGAAAACGCAAAGAGCGAGCCTCATAGGCTCGCTCTTTTTGTATGCGTCGGTGTCACGCCGTTTAGTCGCCGATCACCATCACGGCTTCGGCTTCTACTTGGCTGCCTTTGGGCAGCGCCTTCACGCCGACCGCCGCACGCGCCGGGAACGGCGTGGAAAAGAACTCTTCCATCACCTTGTTGACGATCGCAAAGTTGTCCAGATCGACCAAATAGAGGTTGAGCTTGACGATATCGCCCAGCGACCCAGCGGCTTCTTCACACACGGCCTGCAGGTTGGTAAAGACCTGACGCGCCTGAGCTTCGAAATCGTCCGAGACGATTTCCATGGTGTCTGGGTCGAGCGGAATCTGGCCCGACAGATACACCGTGTTGCCTGCTTTGATGGCCTGGGAATAAGGGCCGATGGCGGCAGGGGCCTTTTCTGTGTTGATAACCGCTTTGTTGCTCATTGGGTGTCCTTCTCCTGTAAAAATGAAACGTTGCTTATTATCGCCATGGCTGACGCTGCCAGCGTGAAACGCCAGCCGTCGACGCATGGGTGTTTAGTTAGCGGTACGGGTAATTTTGCCAACGTTGGGCAGGTTACGGATGCGTTTAATGATGCGGGCGAGGTGGACACGCCCTTTGACCGACAGCGTGAGATTGACGGTGGAGAGGCGCGCGTCGCGCTCTTCGATACCAATGCGCTCGATATTGGCATCGGCATCGGTCACCAGTCCCGCCAGCTCGGCCACTAAGCCACGGCGGCTTTCGATTTCGATACGCAGTGCCACCGGGAAGTCTTCGTCGATGTGTTCCGACCACTCCAGCGCAAACAGCTTTTCGGGATCGTTTTTACGCTCGGCGAGATTTTTACACTCGCTGCGGTGTACCACCAGCCCTTTACCGACCGAGAGATGTCCTACCACCGGGTCGCCGGGCAAGGGGTGGCAACAACGGGCAAAGTTGATCACCATGCCTTCGCTGCCGCTGATGACCACGGCCTTGTCGTTGCTGTCAGACAGTGTCTTATCGAAGCTGTCGCCATGGGCGACATCCACCAAGCGACGCGCGACCACGTGCGCCATGCGGTTGCCTAACCCCAACGACTCGAGCAAGGCATCCAGCGACGGTGCGTCCAGCTGCTCGAGCGCCTGCTCGAAGATACTTTCGTCGAGCTCTTCCAGGCTCGTTTCGAACGGTGCCAGCGCCTTGTTGAGCAGTCGACGGCCCAGCATCACCGCCTCCGCCTGCTGCTGATGCTTCAACGCATGGCGAATGGCGGAGCGCGCCTTGGCCGTGGTGACGAAATTCAGCCACGCCAGATTGGGACGCGCGCCGGGGGCAGTAATGATCTCCAGCGTCTGGCCGCTTTCCAGCCGCGTGGAGAGCGGCGCGAGGTGACGGTCGATCCGGCAGGCGATGCAGTTATTGCCGATATCGGTGTGTACGCTGTAGGCGAAGTCGATCACCGTGGCTCCCTGGGGCAGCTCCATGATGTCGCCTTTCGGGGTGAACACGTAGATATCGTCGGGGAACAGGTCGTTCTTGACGTGCTCGATGAACTCCAGCGAATCCCCCGCGTGGCGCTGCATCTCCAAAAGCCCCTTCACCCAGGCGCGGGCGCGAGCGTGGCTACCTTCGGCAATCGGGTGCGCGGTCTGGCCGGCTTTATAGAGCCAGTGGGCAGCGATCCCGTTATTGGCCATGGCTTCCATCTCTCGGGTGCGGATCTGCACTTCGATGGGCATGCCCCGCTGGCCAAACAGCGTAGTGTGCAGGCTTTGATAGCCGTTCGCTTTGGGAATCGCAATGTAGTCTTTGAACCGCCCCGGCACCGGCTTATAAAGGTTGTGCACGACGCCTAGGATTCGATAGCAGCTCGCCACGTCTTCGGTGATGATCCGAAAACCGAAGACATCCATGATCTCGATGAAGGGCTTACGCTGATCGCGCATCTTCTTGTAGATCGAGAGCAGGTGCTTTTGGCGACCAATCACCGTGCCTTTCAGGCCTTCATCGTCGAGGCTCTGCTGCAGAGATGACTGAATTTCCCGCATGGCGCTGCGACGATTGCCCCGCGCACTGGCCACGGCGCGCTTGATACGCTCGGCGCGCATGGGGTGAATCGCCTGGAACGAGAGGTCTTCCAGCTCGACACGAATGGTATTGATGCCCAACCGACCCGCAATACGCGCATAGATTTCCAGTGTTTCCCGGGCAATGCGGCGCTTTTTGTCTGGGCGTAACGCGCCCAAGGTGCGCATGTTGTGCAGCCGGTCGGCCAGCTTGACGATGATGACGCGAATATCCCGCGACATCGCCAGCACCATCTTCTGGAAGTTTTCCGCCTGAGCGACGGCTTTGTCTTCGAAGGTGATCTGGGTCAGCTTGGAAACACCGTCGACGAGCTCGGCTACCGGCTTGCCGAACTGGGCCGCCAGGGCTTTTTTGGACACGCCGGTGTCTTCGATCACGTCGTGCAGCATGGCGGCCATCAGGCTTTGATGGTCCATGTGCATGTTGGCGAGAATATTGGCGACCGCCAGCGGATGGGTGACGTAAGGTTCACCCGAGCGGCGGCGCTGGCCATCGTGGGCCTGCTCGGCGTAGTAGAAGGCGCGCTTGACCTGCTGGATCTCGTCCGGGGGTAAGTAGCCGCCGAGTCGATCGGCCAGGTCATCGATGGTGAACATGTACCGCGCCTCTAATCGCTGCCTGCTTAATCGTCGATTTGAGTGCTAGGCGTCATGGCGGGACGCGCGCGCACCGGCGCTTCGACCGGCTCGTCCAGAACGCTGTGATCCACCAGGCCTGCGGCGATTTCGCGCAGCGCCATGACGGTGGGCTTATCGTTTTCCCAGGGCAGTTGAGCATCGCGGGAGCCGCGGGCCAGCTGGCGAGCACGCTGGGTGGAAATCATCACCAGTTTGAAGCGGTTTTCTACATTTTCCAGACAATCTTCAACGGTTACGCGAGCCATGGGGCCTTCCTGTAATGACGACGCCGGGCCGGCGTTGTTGAACAACGTCGCCGACCCAGCGAAAAGAGTGGTGATAGGACCTGATAGATTACTCGACGCTAGGCGCCTGTGACAAGAGTGCATCGAGCAGCGGCGCGTGGCGTTCCTGCATGGTGGCGCGCGTCAAGCGGCGGCTGATCACCAGCGATTGGAGTTCCTGAAGCGCCGTGGTGAAGTCGTCGTTGATGACCAGGTAGTCGTACTCGTCGTAGTGGGACATCTCACTGACTGCATCGCGCATGCGTCGGGCAATCACCGCGTGTTCGTCGGTGCCACGGCTGGAGAGACGTCGCTCCAGCTCGCTACGCGATGGCGGTAGGATGAAGATCGACACGGCAGAAGGCATCTGCTCGCGTACCTGCTGCGCGCCCTGCCAATCGATCTCTAGGATGACGTCTTGCCCCGCGTCTAGCAAGGTTTGGACCGACTGACGCGACGTGCCATAGTAATTGTCGAAGACCTTGGCATACTCGAAGAAGTCGCCGCGGCCGATCATCGCTTCGAAGTCAGGCACTTGGGTAAAGTGGTAATTGACGCCATTGACCTCACCTTCGCGTTTGGCACGCGTGGTATGCGACACCGACACCTGAATACCGTCCAGGCTTTCGATCAGCTCACGAACGAGGCTGGTTTTACCCGCGCCCGACGGGGCAGAAACAATAAACAGCGTACCCTGGGACATGAAGCGCTTCCCTAGTTAGTCAAAATGGTCGTTCGTCATCACGCAGGCTGGCCACTGCCGACGTCATAGGGTGCGCAGTATCGCACACCCATGGCAGGGACTGTAGCGTTTCCAAACAGCCGCAAGGAGGTCAGCATGCGCAGCACATTGTTCATTTTATGCTTGATTGCGCTGGGAGTGGCGCTGCAAAAAGGGATGATCGAGATTCCCCGGCACTGGGCTCCCTGGGCGCCGTTACACGTCGATGACCCTATCACGCCCATTACCCAACTGAAGCTCAAGCGCTTGAACGACGACCGCACCGCCTGCCTCGCAGCGCTCGACACCGTGCCCGAAGGCGAACTGCGCTACACGCCACTGGCCGATTACACCCCTACCGCCAGTTGCCCACTCAGCAATATCGTACGCATGCAACGCAGTAGCGTGCGCTTCAACCAGAGTTTCGTGGCCTCCTGCCCGCTAGCGCTGGCGTGGGTGATGTATGAACGCCATGCGTTGCAGCCTGCCGCACAGGCCATCATGGGCAGCCGGGTCGCCCAAGTGAACCATGTGGGTAGTTTTGCCTGCCGCAACGTATATGGCCGTGAGACGGGGCGACGTAGCGAGCACGCAACCGCCGAAGCGCTGGATGTGGTGGGGTTTCAGTTCGAGAACGGCCAGCGAATATCGCTCATTAGCGACTGGGACGATACGGGTAACGCGGGAGCGTTTTTGCGAGCCGCGCGGGATGGCGCGTGTGAGACGTTCGGCAACGTACTTGGTCCTGAGTACAACGCCGCGCATGCCGACCACTTTCATCTAGGCATGCGCGGTTTTAGCCTATGCCGCTAGGCAGGTGAGTTATTCGAGGTTGATATCCTCTTCATCGGTGGCTGCCCCCGTGGCGGCACCCACACCACCACCAATGACAGCCCCTTGTGTGACGCTACCACCGGTCACGGCAGCGGCCCCTGCACCAACCGCCGCCCCGACACCGGCACCGCTGGTGGCCCGCTCACCGGTCGTGGAACCACAGCCCGCCAGCCCGATGGTCAGTGCAGCAATGGCGCTCAACGTGACAAGACGCGAAGTATTCACTGAAGTATGCATAGGTCACCTCCTTATGGATTGCACCTTTACACCCTAGGAACGATACGCGCTTTTTGCCACTTTAAATGACATCAGCATTTATTTAGCCATACCTTATTTACAACCATGAGCAACCGTTGGTTGCGCTGACCCCGTGCGCTTCTCCAGCCAGCGCCCCCAGGCAAAAATCACCAGGCCACACAGCGCAAGCCCCGACCCGACCAGTCCCGTGCTCGACCAGCTAAACCCAGCGCTAATCGCCAAGCCCGCCAGCCACGCGCCCAGCGCATTGGCACCGTTGAATGCCGCGTGGTTCATGGAGGCCGCCATGGTTTGGGCGTCTTCGGCCACGTCCATCAGCCGCGTTTGCAACGACGGGGCCAGCGCCATGCTGGTGCCGACCAACCCCACGAACAGCAGTCCCGACCACACCTGGTTGGCAGCAAAGTAGAACAGCCCCTGCACCACAGCGCACCACACCAAAATGGTAGGAATGGCCCGCATCAGGTTTTTATCCGCCATGCGCCCGCCCACCAAGTTACCGGCGATGGAGCCCAGGCCAAAGATGACCAACACCAAAGGTCCCAGCGCTTCGCTCATGCCCGCCTGCTGGGTCAGCGTCGGCATGACATAACTGAAGATCGAAAACATACCGCCGCAGCCGATACAGGCAATCGCAATGGTCACCAGCACGCGCTGTTTGACCAGTGCGGAAAGCTCTCGCAACGGGCTGGCGTGAGCATCGACAGGCTGCACAGGCACAAACAGGCGAATCAACAGCGCCGTGAGCAGCGCAATGCCGCCGACCGCCGCAAAGGCGATCTGCCAGCCCAACAGGTTACCCGCCCAGGTGCCCAACGGCGCACCGATTAGGATGGCCACCGTCAGCCCCATCATGACGCGGGCGATGGCGCGCGCCCGTTGATCGACCGGCACCGCGCCGGCGGCCACCAGCGCCGCCACACCAAAATACGCCCCATGGGGCAGCCCTGCTAAAAAGCGCAGCCCGACGAACGACCAAAATCCCGGGGCCATGGCGCTGGCAATGTTGCCCAAAGCAAATACCAACATCAGTGCGATCAGCAGGGCTCGTTTAGGCACCCGCGCGGCCAGTGTCGAGATTAGCGGCGCCCCCACCACGACCCCCAGCGCATAACTGCTGATGGAGTAGCCTACTTGCGGCACGCTCACGGCTAGGTCTTCCGCCACGCGGTTCATCAACCCCATGATGACGAATTCGCTGGTGCCGATGCCGAACCCGCCCAGCGCCAGCACGAACTCCGCCCATCGCGGATGCCGCGCCAGCTCCGTTGATGATGATTGCATACCTCTCTCCCCAGGCGCTGTGTAAAGCGCCTGTTCACTGAAACGATCCTGGTTAACCGCAAATGATGGCAGGATTAGACGAAAGTATAAATATACGACGCTAAAAAAGTTAGCATGCAAAGGGCAAGGCATTCTGCACTTTCGCGTCATCATCAAAGTAGCAACTGCTAGGATGTTACGATGCTCTATTGATCAAGAGAGGTGGCCATGACTCCCTGTACCCTCGAGCGCGCCATGCAGGCCTTGACCAGCGCCGATCCCGACATTGCCCGCGCTTACCCCTTGGTCGGCGCGCCCAACCCGCGCCAGCGCGACCCGGGGTTTGCCACCTTCTTTTCGACCATCGTCAGCCAGCAGATCTCCACCGAGGCCGCTCGGGCGATCATGGGCCGGGTGAATACGCTGCTGCCCGAACTGCATGCCAAGGCGGTGATGGACGTAGAAGGCCAAGCACTGCGCGATGCAGGGCTATCGTGGCGTAAGATCGAGTACGCCAAAGGACTGGCAGAGGCGGAGCTTGCGGGTACGTTTAGCGCCGATGGTTTGGCGCATCTCAGCGATGACGAGGCCATTGCCGCGATTACCCAACTGCGTGGGTTTGGCCGCTGGAGCGCGGAGATCTACCTGATGTTCTCGCTCCAGCGCCCCGACATTTTCCCCGCCGACGATCTTGCGTTACGTGTCGCGCTGGGCCGGTTGAAGGGCCTGGAAGAGAAACCTACGCCGAAGCAGGCCCGACAGTTGGTAGCGCACTGGTCGCCCTGGCGCAGCGTAGGGTCGCTGTTTTTATGGCACTACTACCGCGGCGAGCCGGTGTAGAAGCAGCGCTTATCGACTTGGCCCTGCGCGTATGGCGTCATCGTCAGCGCCCTCCTCGTAGCCTTGGCTATCCACCGAGACGCGCCCTCGTCGCACGCGAAGAACGTCCGCCATGATCGCCAGGGCGATTTCCGCCGGGGTTTTGCTGCCCAAATCGAGGCCGATGGGCATGTGGATACGCTCGATCTCTGCCTCGCTCAGCCCGCCGGTTCGGCGCAGGCGCGCGGCCCTGGCTCGGGAGGTTTGTCGAGAGCCCATGACGCCAATGTAGCTCGCCGGGGTTTTGACCGCTTCCATCATGGCCAGGTCGTCGATTCGCGGATCGTGGGTCACGGCCACCACGGCGGTCGACGACGTACACATCCCCGGCAGGGCAATGTACTGGGACGGCAATTGGGGAACGAACGTCATCCCCTCGGGCCACTCGACACTGGCCGTGACCTCCTCCCGCGGATCGCATAGCACGACCTGATACCCCAACCGCAGGGCGAAGTGCGCGCACGCTTCGGCCACCGAGGAGTATCCGGCGAGAATGAGTTTGGCCACAGGCCCCACGCGCAGGAGCACGCTCTCCCCATGCGCCTCGTAGCACACACGCGGCCCGCCAGCGCTCGCGGGCGCAAGCGACGCGGCGCCATCGGCCAGGCTGACGCGTCGCAGCAACTCCTGCTCACCGGCCAGCGCCGCGCTGAGCTGTTCGAAATGCTGAACGTTCGCCGACGCCGCCTCGCGTCGCTCGACCAGCACATCGAGTATGCCGCCACAGGGCAGGCGCACCTGGGGATGGCCATCCCCACTCCCGGGGGCGCCATAGCGCACGATCACGGCGGGCATCGTGTACTCACCGGCCATCACCCGTGCGAGGAAATCCTCCTCGACACACCCGCCGGAGAGCGACCCCACGTGGTCACCGCTGGCGTTGGCCACCATGATGGAGCCCGGCTCCCGTGGGGACGAGCCAAAGGTCGACAGGACCGTGCAGTACCAAACCGTGTCGCCGCCCCTGGCCCACTCAAGGGCCTGCGCGACAACTTGGGCATCCAGACTCTGCATGCTCAAGTACTCAGCTGGTCAGCAACGGGCAATTGCCGGATACGCTTGCCCGTCGCCGCATAGATCGCGTTGCACAAGGCAGGAGCGACCGGCGGCAAGCCGGGCTCGCCGACGCCTCCCATGGCATCACCGGGATTGTCGATGAGATGCACCCTCACGACCTTGGGCGCATCCGGCATGCGGGGTATGAGGTACTTGTCGAAATTGCTCTGCTGGGCGACCCCGTCTTCAAAGGTCACTTCGCTCTTCAGCGCAATACCGATTCCCATCACGCACGCTCCTTCGAGCTGCGAGCGGATCCGCTCGGGGTTCGCCTGCGGGCCGCAATCGAAGGCGATGTCCGCCTGATGGATGATCACGCCGCCCTCGCTGTCGACTTCCACATCGAAGACGATCGCGGTATACGACACGAAGCTATGGTGAAACGCCAGCCCCAATCCACGCCCCTCGGGCATCTCGCGGCCCCAGCCCGCTTGCTCGGTGGCGCGCTCGATGACCCGGCGCAGGCGCGCGGTATCGATGGGATACAGGTCAGGGTTTTCACCGTAATTCCAGCCGTCCCCCAGGGTCAGGTTATCGATTTTGCGGTCGGGGCCGAGCAACGCCAGCGCGTACTCTTTGTGGTCACGGCCAGCGGCCACGGCCATTTCATGGGCAAAGCTCTGGATCGCCCAGGCGTGAGGCAGGTTGTAGACGGCGCGAAACCAGCCGATGCGCACATGGGCGGGGGCAGGCGGGTTTTCCAGGCGCACCGAGGGAATGTCGAACGGCATCGTATTCAGGCCCATCCCCAGCTCGAACGCTTGCTTATGCTCAGGGTCCGGGGCAAACAGCGAGGCAATGCTGGGCGACAGGGTGCGGTGGAGCCAGCCCGTGGCGTTACCGTCGGCGTCGAGACTCGCCTCCAGATGGTCCACGGAGACCGCGTGAAAAAAGGCGTGCTGCACGTCGTCTTCACGGGTCCACTGCAGTTTGACCGGCCGGCCCTCGAACGCCTGGGCCACCCAGGCCGCTTCGCTCACGAAGTCCGGCTTGGACTTACGCCCAAAGCCACCACCCAGCAGCGTTTGATGGACGGTCACGTTCTCTAGCTCAAGCCCCAACACACTGGCCACCCCCTCGCGGGCGGCTCTGGGGTGCTGAACCGGCGCCCACGCTTCGGCTTTGCCGTCTTGGACACGCACGATGGCTACCGGGGGTTCCATGGGGGCCTGCGCCATGTGCGGCATATAGTACGTCGCCGCGACGCGCCGGTGGGCGCTACTCAGCGCGGCGTCCACATCGCCGGACTGACGAACCACCTTACCCGGCGACTGCGCCGCCTGCTCCAGCGCTTGCCGGTAAGCTTCTGAACGATAGTCGGCGTTATCGCCCGCGGCGCCGGTATCCCACTCGATGTTCAGCGCCTTGCGCCCCTCGATGGCCGCCCAGGTATTCGAGGCGATCACCGCAATGCCGCCCAGCGGATTGAATGCCGCGGGCTGTGTCGCCGTGTCGATGCGCATCGTTCGTTGAACACCGGGCACCTTGAGCGTTTCGCTGTCGTCGACGCTTTGGATGGTCGCCCCGTACACCGGTGGGCGAGCCACCACGGCGTAGAGCATGTCGTCCAGCGCCACGTCGGCGCCGAAGATCGCTTTACCGCTGACAATATCCTCGCCATCCGATGCCTTGGGCGACGACGACGTCAACTCACCGTTGACCCAGCCGCTCTCCTTGCCGACGAAGCGCAGCTCACTATCGGACTTCAACACCAGATCATTTCTGCTCGGCACGTCCAATTCACGCGCCGCCTCGGCGAGCTCGCCAAAGCCCAGCTCCCGCCCGGTGGCCGGATGGGTCATCTTGTGCAAGTCGGCGTGGACTTCCCAGACCGGCACTTCCCACCGCTGGGCAGCGGCCTGCTGTAGCATGAGTCGTGCCGCAGCCGCAGCGCGGCGAATCGGATCGTACCAGTGGCGCATGCTGCGGGAACCGTCGGTATTTTGGTTACCGTACTTCTCTTGGTCGGCGGGTGCTTGCTGCACGCGCACCTGCTCCCACTGCGCGCCCAGCTCATCGGCCGCCACCATCGCGAGACTGGTGCGAATCCCCTGGCCCATCTCGGCACGATTGTTGATGAACGTCACCAGGCCATCGGTATCGATCTGGATGAACACGTTGGGATCGTCCACCCAGCCACCCGGCATGGCGCCCGCCCCAAACTGCGCCTGTTGATTGGCCATGCTCATGTCCCAGCGAGCCGCCAGCAGCAGCGCCGACATACCGGCGATGCCTTTCAACACGCCCCGACGGCTGACGTTGGCCAGCAGCAATGCATTGCGAGAATCGCTCATGAGTTGGCCTCCTCACCGGCGGCGCGCTCCACCGCCGCCAAAATGCGGTTGTAGGTGCCACAGCGACACAGGTTGCCTGACATGGCGTCGATGATCTCCTGGGATTGCGGCGTCGGGTTGTGCTTGAGCAACCCCGTCGCGTTCATGATCTGGCCACCCTGGCAGTAGCCGCACTGGGCGACCCCTAGGTCCAGCCACGCCTGCTGCACTTTTTGGCCAACGGGGTCGTCCGCCATGGCTTCGATGGTGGTGACTTCACCGGTGACGGCAGAGACCGGCATCACGCAGGAGCGCGTCGCCACCCCATCGATATGCACGGTGCACGCGCCGCACTGGGCAATGCCACAACCGAACTTGGTGCCCTTCATGCCCACGACATCGCGAATCGCCCAAAGTAGGGGCATCGTGTCGGGGATATCGAGTGAATGCGACTGTCCATTGATGGTCAGGTTGATCATTGGTCTCTCCCAGTCCCGGTTATTGTCATTCGTTCACGGCGTTGCAGCGTCACTGCCTTGAGTCTAGCCAGTGAACAAAAATTAACCATTTCGCGCCATGATAGGGAACGAGAACCGCCAAGATTCCGACGAATCATCAAATAAATCGGACGAATAGGCATGAAAACGGTGCGCGACGACGTGTCCGCGCACCGCTCGCTATGCCGCCATGCGGCGACTTACGCGTCTAGCCCGCCAAACTTGCCGTTCTGGTAGTCTTCGACCGCTTGCACGATCTCGTCGCGGGTGGTCATCACGAAGGGGCCGTGGGAGTAGACCGGCTCATCGATCACCTCGCCATGACCAAACAGCAGGCGCGCGTCGCTGGCGGCCTCGATGGTGAGGTGGTCACCGTCGCGGTCGACTTCGATCAAATGGTGCGCTTTGACAGGCTCGCCACCCACCGTCACCTCACCACTCACCACGTATAGAAACACCTGCCGCCCAGGGGCGACGGGAAGCTGCTCACGCGTACCCGCAGGCAGGGCGAGTGTGGACATGAACACGCCGGTCAGCGACTCGATAGGGCCTGACTGCCCCTGCCACTCCCCGGCGATCAGGTTGAGCGTACCGCCGCCCGCCAGTGGAACGGCGGGGATGCCGTCCTCCTGCAGGCCTACGTAGCGGGGCTCGCTCATCTTGAGCCGTGACGGCAAGTTGACCCACAGCTGCAGAATTTCCAGCGGCCCGCCGTCGCGCAGAAACTCCTCCGGCGAAATTTCCGCATGCACGATGCCGCTGCCTGCGGTCATCCACTGCACGCCGCCTGCGTGAATCACGCTCTGATGCTTGGCGCTATCCGCGTGGGCCAATGAGCCTTCCAGAATGAAAGTGACCGTCTCGAACCCGCGGTGCGGATGCGGCCCGAACGGCAGCCCCTGGTTGTTGGGCGGGTACGTCTGGGGGCCGTGGTGGTTCAAGAACAGAAACGGATCGAGCTGATCCAGCCCCGGCCCCGGCAGCGGCCGACGGGTGACCAAATCGCCGATGTCGTCCCGACGAGCCGCATGCTGAGCGACCACGCGGCGAACGGATGGGGTATTGGCTGATGACATAACGTCCTCCTTATCGATACGCCCAGCGTAAAACCTCAGTTGATGGATGAGGAGCGAATAATTTACCCCGGTTCATTGAAGGAAATGCACAGAAACCGCTAGCGGCTGGGAACGTTCAGCCGCCCCACCACCGTAAAACCCTCCTCTTGGGGGCGCACGACCACCATTTCTCCAGAGCTGACGCCGCCGCCGGTCAGCGCCGTGATATTCACCTGATGCGTGACCAGCAACAGATTCCCCGGCCCCTGCCACCCCGCCATACGTTCACGAGCCGCTTGGGTAATGGCCACCTGATCCCCACGCCCGCGAAAGAACGAATTCAGCCACGGCGCAGACATGACAGGCCCCACCGCCATCAGCTCAGCGGTGTCCAGCGCTCGGCACCACTGGGAGCTGTACACTGCATCGATCGCCACGCCCTGCTCCCGTAACGCCTGCCCCGCTGCCACGGCATGGGCGCGACCTTCGCTGGAGAGGTTGCGCTGGGTCTCGCACGCCTCCAATACGAACCCCGGCGGGTCGCCAATGCCGGGCGCCAGCGAATGGCGCATGAGAATGACCAAACCGCCCTCTTGGAGGGCTTGCCAGGTGGCGGTGTTGGCCTGAGCAGTGAGGGGTACAAGGCAAATCAGGCCCGAGAGCATGTACAGGATAAGAATGCGGAGCGGGGACATTGGCAAACCCTCTGATGAGAACGAACTCCCCCTCTTTTATCAAAATTTCGTGACGACGGTGACTCCCACGCCTTCGAACTTATCCATATCGATCAACGCCTGCACCGACTCCTCCAACGTAATGCGGCGGCCAATCAGCCGTTCGGGTGCCAGTTTGCCCGACTGGATCATCGCCAGCATGGCACCGTAGCGATGCGCCTGCATGCCGTGGCTGCCCAGAATTTCCAGCTCGTTGGCAATCACCTTGCTCATGGGGATGGCAGGCGTGCTGTAATCTGCCAGCATCAACCCTACCTGGACATGCTTGCCGCGCTTGCGCAAATTGCTAATAGAGTTGAAGCAGGTGGTGGGGTGGCCCAGCGCGTCCAGCGAGATGTGCGCGCCCCCTTGGGTGATCTCGACCACCGCTTCCACCACGTCGGCCACTTGATTGGCATTCACCGTAGCCACCGCCCCTAGCTGGCGCGCCAGGGCCAGCGCCTGCTCGGAAATATCCACCGCCACCACGTTGGCACCGGCTGCGCTGGCGATCATGATCGCCGACAGCCCCACGCCACCACAGCCGTGCACGGCCACCCACTGCCCGGCGGACACGCGGCCCTGGTCTATCACCGCACGAAAAGAGGTCACGAACCGGCAGCCCAGGCTGGCGGCGGTATCGAACGTCAGGGTGTCCGGCAGGGCGACCAGGTTTACGTCGGCGTAGTGAATGCTCACATTCTCGGCAAACGAGCCCCAGTGGGTAAAGCCCGGCTGAAACTGGTGATCGCACACCTGATGGTGACCCGCGTTGCACTCCGGGCAGGTGCCACAGCCGCCCACGAACGGCACGGTCACCCGATCCCCGACCCGCCACTTCGTCACGTCTTTGCCTACCGCTTCCACCACGCCGGACAGCTCATGGCCCGGCACATGGGGAAGCTGGATATCCGGGTCGTGGCCCATCCAACCGTGCCAATCGCTGCGGCATACGCCGTTGGCCATGACTTTGACCACGACGCCGTGGGGCTCGGGAGTCGGATCCGGCACCTGCTGAATAGTGGGCGGGGTAGAGAACTGCTCGAATACGACGGCTTTCATGGGCCACTCCTCAATATCTAGGCGGATGATTCGCTAAAGTGACTATAGCGAGCCTGACCTGAAATGAGCTTTCCATATCATGGACAACACTGACCAATGTGAAGCACTCTTTCTTTTTATAATGTGTATAAGAAAGGGACTTGCAATATGAGCTCACTGGATAAAAAAGACGCCAAATTAGCAGAATTACTTCAGTCAGACGGAAGGATGCCCAATGCGCGACTGGCTGAACAGCTGCATCTGAGCGAAGCCACCTGCTGGCGACGGCACAAACGCCTGGAAGAACTGGGGGTAATCGAAGGCTACCAAGCCATCTTCAATCGACGCAAAGTCGGTGCCAGCGTTCTGGCCTTTGTGCAAATTACCTGCACCCAACACAGCGAAGCCGCGACGGCGGAGTTCGAGCGCATCATCCAATCAAGCTCTCGGGTGCTAAGCTGCCACAACACCACCGGCGAGGCCGACTTCCTGCTACAGGTAGTCGCCAAAGACCTGGACGACTACAGCCACTTCGTCGAAACGGTGCTGCGCCAGCTGCCTGGGGTATCGAGCATCCGCTCCAACCTCTCGCTGAGGGAAATGAAAGCGACCAGTCATTTGCCGGTTGAGGAGTTGTTGGGGCTGTGAGCGAGGCAATGGAGAAGAGCGCTGAAAGAAGGTGTATTCAGCAGCCATAAGATGGATATAACCATGTCCATAAATGGCTAAAATAGCCTAAAATGGATATAGTAGTATCCAGATAAAGAAAGTGAGCTTATGCCCCGTGTTCTGTTGTTAGACGATACCGATGTTCAGCAGGCCTTTGCTGCCCACCTACGCAGGTTGCGTGAGCAGGCCAAGCTATCCCGTGCGGCGCTGGCGCAGCGCAGCAACGTGCCCGCCCCCACCATCAAGAAATTCGAAACGACCGGCCAGATATCCTTTCGCCAACTGCTGTTGCTCTGGCAAAGCCTGGATGACCTGGCACGGCTCTATGCGCTGACCCAACCCAATACCCTCGCCGCTAAACAGCCCTCCTCCATCGAAGAGGTGCTCAAAGAGGGTCTAGAAGTTTGAGCAGCGGTTGAACGTCAACGAACTAAGCTGATCGCGTTACTCAACCATCTGGCTCAACGCACTCCCGCGCGGTAGCTATCGGGCTCCAGCCAGAGCTGTTCGTGGAGATCGCCTTTCAGGAAAAATAGTTTCGGGCCCTTACGGAAGTTGAACAGGCGGAACAAATGATAGTGTTCAGAATGGGTGCGCGAACAGTTTAGCTCGTTAGGTGTGATGAAAAACGCGCACTCCTTGGCAAACGCGGTTGTTTTGACTTCGATCAGCCGGTCACGGCCGTCAGGCTCGAAGGAGCGGATATCGAACCCTAATCCATCGCCCTCAGTCACCGCGACGTGCTCTACCCGCTCAGCCAGCTTATCCAGCCCTGCTTGGAGCAGCCGATGCTGCTCAAACCGCATCACTAGGTGCTCACCTGCAAGCCCTAGCTCACGATTGCGGGTTTCCCGAGCCAGGTAGTCGCGTTTTTGCGGCGGGCGGACCGAATAATCAGCATGAAATTCGCGAACGCCTTGTTGCGGTGGTGTCGTTCTAGGAGGTTCGACAATGATACGTTCATCGACGATGCCAACGGTATCCACCACTGGGAGATCAGCAGCCAAACGTGCTGCTCGATCAACGAGCTCGTTGCCTAGCAACAGCTCCTCGACAACGTCAACTAGGCTTTGTTGATAGTTACTACGAGGCTTGTAGCCATCGACATAGGGGCAGTTAGCATCGCGCAACACTGCACTGATATTACAGTGCTTGAACTCAATGGCACCGGCCGAGCGGCCATCAAGCTGTGCCATCAGTGTTCGGTTAAGTGCACGCTTGTTATAACTTTGCCCGCTCAGTTCCGCTACTAACATCTGCCGGTAGGTAGCAACGGTTGCCTCTACCTCCCTTGCACTCCAAGCTATCGCTCGACTCATGTTCATCACTCAATATTCTGAATCTGCTCCCGCATCTGCTCGATCAACACCTTCAGCTCCACCGCGCAGCGGGTGGTCTCTGCCACCACGGATTTCGATGAGAGCGTATTCGCTTCGCGGTTGAGCTCCTGCATCAGGAAGTCCAAGCGGCGGCCTTTGGGGCCTTTTTGGGCGAGCTGGTGGCGCACTTCGTCGATGTGCGCGGTGAGGCGGTCCAGCTCTTCGTCCACGTCGGCTTTTTGGGCCACCAGTACCAGCTCGGCTTCCAGACGCTGGGGGTCGAGTTCGGTTTTGGCGATGTCTAAACGCTCTAGCAGTTGGGCGCGTTGGCGCTCCAGAATCTGCGGCAGCAGGCTGCGTACGGTGGCCACTTGCTCGCTGACCGCCTCCAGGCGGGTGGTGATCATCTCGGCGAGCTTGTCGCCTTCGCGGGCGCGGGCGTCGATCAGCTCGTCCAGGGCTTGGTCAAACAGCGCGTTGGCGGCGGCTTTGATGGCGTCTTGGTCGAGGTGTTGGGTTTCCATCACGCCGGGCTGGTTGAGCAGTGCTAGCGTGGTGGGCGGCACGGCGCCGGGCACCTGCTGCTGAATGGCGACCAGGGCATCGGCTATCTCTTTTAGTCGCTGGGCGTTCACGGCCGGTGCTTGGGCGGTATCAGCGCTCTCAAAGCGTACGCTGCACTCCACCTTGCCACGCGCCAGGCGCGTGCGCAGCGCTTCGCGCAGCACCGGCTCTAGATCCCGCAGGCTTTCGTGTAGGCGAAAGTGCGGCTCTAGGTAGCGCTGGTTCACCGAGCGAATCTCGACCTGCAGGGTGCCAAACGGGGCGGCCTGCTCGGTGCGGGCGAAAGCGGTCATGCTATGTACGTGGCGGGAAGCGGCCATAAGTGAGCATCCTATCCATCAATGTGATTCCGGACAGTCTAACCGATAGGCCCATCCACGCACGCTCAGACGTGTACAATAGAGGGCTTTCCACTTTTAACATGATGTGAGGTGCTATGCGTCCTGATGTTGTTCGCCCCAGCGGTCGCGAGGCCGACCAGCTCCGTGAGATTCGCTTGACCCGTGACTACACCCGCCATGCGGAAGGCTCCGTGCTGGTGGAGTTTGGCGATACCAAGGTGCTGTGCAACGCGAGCGTGGAAGCGGGCGTGCCGCGCTGGCTGCGCGGTAAGAATCAGGGCTGGATTACCGCCGAGTACGGCATGCTACCCCGCGCCACCCACTCCCGCAGCGGCCGCGAAGCGACCCGCGGCAAACAGGGTGGCCGCACGCTGGAGATTCAACGGCTGATTGGCCGCAGCCTGCGCGCGGCGGTGAATTTGAAGAAACTGGGCGAATTCACCATTACCGTGGATTGCGATGTCATCCAAGCCGATGGTGGCACGCGTACAGCGGCGATTACCGGTGGCTGCGTGGCGCTGGTGGACGCGATTCGCTATCTGCAGCGGGAGAAGAAGATCAAAGGCGACCCCTTCAAGCAGCTGGTCAGCGCGATCTCGGTGGGTATTTACAAGGGCGTGCCGGTGCTGGACCTGGACTATCCCGAAGACAGCAAGGCCGACACCGACCTGAACGTGGTGATGACTGAAGACGCTGAGCTGATCGAAGTGCAAGGCACGGCGGAAGCGGGCGCGTTCAGCCGTAAAGAGCTGAATGCCATGCTGGACCTAGCCGAAAAAGCCGGTAATGAGCTGCGCGAGAAGCAGCGTGAAGCACTGGGCATTCGACCTTGAGCGAGCCAAACGCAACAGGCCAGCGGTAAGCTGGCCTGTTGGCGGTGCGACGCGGGAAGTAGCTAACGCTTAAAGCGCTAGATCGTACTCGACGATCAGCGGTGCGAACTCGGAGAAGGTCGCATCGTAATCGATCCACGCGTCGACCACGTGACGACGGAAGTTGGGGCCGACCAGCTGATAGTCGATCCGCCAGCCCTCTTGGCGATCACGGGGCACGTCTTGGTCAAGCTTTGGCCACCAGGTGTATTCGCCAGCGTCGCGATTGATTTCGCGGAAGGTGTCGATAAAGCCGGTGGGGCCAAGCACCTGGTCCATCCAGGCACGCTCTTCCGGGCGGAAGCCGGAGGTGAGCTGATTGTCCGACCAGTTGGCCAGGTCGACGGTCTTGTGGGCAATGTGCCAGGTACCGCAGATGATGTATTCGCGGCGCTTGCGCGACATCTTCGTCAGGTACTCCTGGTACTGCTCCATGAACGCCTGCTTGGCTTTCTGGTCACTTCCGTCGGGCATCAGGAAAGTGGCAATGCTGAAACGGTCATAGTCCGCCTGCAGAAAGCGCCCTTCGTGATCGCACTGAGGAAACCCCAGGCCGTACATGATGGCCTTGGGGATTTTGCGGCAATAGAGCGCCACACCGGCGAAACCATCCTCCTCGGCATCCAGGAAATAGCCTTCGTAGCCTTCCGGATAGAGAATATGGTCACCCAGTTCAAAACTTTTTGCCTTGATGTTCTGCACGCAGACCACGTCGGCATCCTGCTGAGCCAGCCAGTCCAGGAAGCCACGGTCGACGGCATCACGAATACCATTGACATTGATGCTGGCAATTTTCATAAATCGTCCCTTTTGCGTCGCTGCTGTATGATACCCGACGTTTAGACGTTTGGGTAAATAGACAAACCAATTCTTGCTATTTAGCCCCGTTTTATTGTTGCGTTTGACTTACATTCCTATCGACCACACCTACCGACAAGAGAACACCGCCGTGGCCACCACTCTACAACCCTACCAACGCGATTTCATTGCCTTCGCTATTGAGCAGGGCGTGCTCAAGTTTGGCGAGTTCACGCTGAAGTCGGGGCGAGTAAGCCCTTACTTTTTCAACGCGGGCCTGTTCCAGACGGGCCGAGCGCTGGCCAAGCTGGGGCGTTTCTATGCCCAGGCGATTGTCGATAGCGGCCTGCAGGCCGATGTGCTGTTCGGCCCTGCCTACAAGGGCATTCCCCTGGCGGCGGTCACCGCGGCGGCCCTGGCCGACCACCACGACCGCGACATGCCCTACGCCTTCAATCGCAAGGAAGCCAAGACCCATGGTGAAGGCGGTAACATCGTGGGGGCTGAGCTGGCGGGTGATATCTTGATCATCGATGATGTGATCACGGCGGGCACGGCCATCCGCGAAGTCATGACCCTGATCGAGCAGAGCGGCGCTCGGGCGGGCGGCGTGATCATTGCTCTGGACCGCCAGGAGCGTGGCCAGGGCGAGCAGAGCGCCATCCAGGAAGTGCAGTCCCAGTATGGCATGCCGGTGGTCAGCATCGTGTCGCTTGAGCAAGTGCTCACCTACCTGGAAGAGCAGTCAGGTAGCGACCTCAGCAGCTATGCCGAGGCCGTGCGTGCGTACCGCGACCACTACGGTATCGCCGGTTAGGTTGCGTCACCCATGGGCAGTGCGCCAGCGTAGTCTTGTTGGCGCCACGCTTCGTAACTGACCACCGCCACGGCGTTGGAGAGGTTCAGACTGCGGTTGTTGGGCTGCATGGGAATGCGCAGTTTTTGCTCTGCGGGCAGCATGGCGTGCACCTCGGGGGAGAGCCCGGCGGTTTCCGAGCCGAACAGCAGCACATCCCCCGGCTTGAAGGCGGCATCGCTGTGGGCGCGGGTGCCTTTGGTGGTAATCGCCCAGATGGTGCGCCCCTGCATGGCGGTGTAAAACGCCGTAAAATCCGCGTGTCGGGTCACGTTGGCGAGGTCGCGGTAGTCTAATCCCGCGCGGCGCAGCTTTTTCTCTTCGAGATCGAAGCCTAGCGGCTCGATCAAATGGAGTCGGCAGCCGTTGTTCGCCACCAGGCGCATAATGTTGCCCGTATTGGGAGCCATCCGCGGCTCGAATAGCGCTACTTCAAACATCACCACCTGCCTATGAGTTACCTGCTGTATTTGCCCGCTGCGCCTTCGTCAGCGCCGCTGATTGTAATGGAAATCGCTCCGAAACACTTGTAGAGGTCACCCTTCGCCATGACGCCCCAACCGCCAAAGAGCATTCTTAGCCGTATCAAAGGGCTCAACCCACGCCAGCAAGAGGCGGTGCGCTACATCGATGGCCCCTGCCTGGTGTTGGCGGGCGCGGGGTCGGGCAAAACCAGCGTGATCACCACCAAGATTGCCTACCTCGTGCAAGAGTGCGGCATGAGCGCCCGCCGGATCGCCGCGGTGACCTTTACCAACAAGGCCGCCCGAGAGATGAAAGAGCGGGTGGGCCAGATGCTGAAGGGCAAGGAGGGCCACGGGCTGACGGTTTCGACCTTCCACAACCTGGGGCTCAACATCATTCGCGGCGAGCTGAAGACCTTGGGCTACAAGCCGGGGTTTTCGCTGTTCGACCCGGAAGACGCCAAGGCGCTGCTGCGGGACTTGATGAACAAGGACGCTCAGGTGGATGCCGAGCAGATCAACGCCGTTCAGGCGAAGATTTCCCAGTGGAAGAACGACCTGGTGCTGCCCGGGGATGCGCTTTCGTTTGCTGCCGATGACGACGAGCATTTCGCGGCACGGGTGTACGAAGCCTACGTTCGCCACCTGAAAGCCTATAACGCGGTGGATTTCGACGACCTGATTCTGCTGCCCGTGGTGCTCTTGCAGCGTGACCCGGAAGCACTGGCCCGCTGGCGGCGCAAAATCCACTACATGCTGGTGGATGAGTACCAGGACACCAACGTTTCCCAGTACCTGCTGGTGAAGCTGCTGATGGCCGAACGCGCCACCTTTACCGTGGTCGGCGACGACGACCAGTCGATTTACGCCTGGCGGGGCGCTCGGCCGGAAAACCTGGTCACCCTGGGGGAGGATTTCCCGCGATTGAAGGTCATCAAGCTGGAGCAGAACTACCGCTCTACCGGCACGATACTGCGCGCCGCCAACACGCTGATTGCCAATAACCCCCACGTCTACGACAAAACCCTGTGGTCGGAGATGGGCGACGGCGCGCCGATTCGCGTGGTGGTGAACCGCCATGAGGAGGCCGAAGCCGAGCGAGTGGCCAGCGAGATGCTCACTCGGCGCATCAAGGAAAAAGCCGAGTGGCGCGATTTCGCGGTGCTTTACCGAGGCAACTTTCAGGCGCGGCTGCTGGAGCTGAAGCTGCAGCACTACCAGATTCCGTACAAGCTCTCCGGCGGCACGTCGTTTTTCTCGCGTAACGAGATCAAGGACGCCATGGCGTACCTGCGGCTTTTGATCAACCCCGCCGATGACAACGCCTTTTTGCGCATCGTCAACGTGCCCCGGCGTGAAATTGGCCCCGGTACGCTGGAAAAGCTTGCCAACTACGCCACCGAGCGCTCCATTTCGCTGTTTTCCGCCTGCCACGAGCTGGGCCTGGAACAAACGCTGCCCACCCGCGCCGTGGAGCGGCTGTCGCGCTTTACGCACTTCATCGATGGCGTGCGCAAGCGGATGGACCAGGGCGATGCCATTGCCGCGATACGCGACATGCTGCGGGATATGGATTACGAGGCGTGGCTGTACCAGAACGCCAGCGCCCCGACCATTGCCGAGCGCCGCATGGCCAACGTGTGGATCCTGATCGACCAGCTGGAAAAGTCGCTGAACCGCGACCCGGAAGAGAGTACCGCCAGCACCGAGACGGAAACCGACAGCGTCGAGGCCGCTATCTCGCGGCTGGTGTTGCGCGACATTCTGGAGCAGCAGGCCGAAGAGGACGATTCGGATCGCGTGCAGCTTCTCACCATGCACGCTTCCAAGGGGCTGGAGTTTCCCCACGTTTACCTGATGGGCTGGGAAGAGGATCTGCTGCCCCACCGTAACGCCATCGAGATGGGCACCGTGGAGGAGGAGCGCCGCCTGGCCTACGTGGGCATTACCCGCGCACGGCGCACGCTCACGCTGACGCTGGCCCGTCAGCGCAAGGCCTACGGCGAGCTGATGGACTGCCAGCCCAGCCGCTTTTTGGATGAGCTGCCCGCGGATGATTTGGAGTGGGAGGGCCGCGCCGATAAAGAGGACCCGGAGAAGAAGCAGGCGCGCGGCAAAGACGCCATTGCCGGGCTGCGTTCGCTGCTGGGATGAGCGTACGAAGCAAAGGGCGCACATAAAAATATCCACAGGGGGTTTGGTACACCCGCCTGTGGATATTTTATAGGACTGACGGCCTCACCCTACGGTTAGGGTGAGGTATCCACTTACTGTACTTGCGAGACCATGTAGTCGACGACGGCCATGATCTCTTCATCGGACGCGCTGCTGCCACCGCGCGGCGGCATCACGCCTTTACCGTTGAAGACGCTTTGGTAGAGTGCGTCGGTACCCTGCTCAATGCGCGGGCCCCAGGCTTCCGCATCACCGATGGCGGGGGCACCCGCCACACCAGCGGCGTGACACGCTGCGCAGCCAATGCTAGCGTAGAGGGCTTCACCGTCTAAGCCGCTATCACCACCGGCTGCCTCGGCATCACTGGCGGCAGTGGCTTCCTCAGCGGGCGCTTCAGTGGCTGCTTCGTTAGCCGCCATGTCGTCGCTCGCGCCTTCGTCGGCGGCTTCTGCTGTTGCTTCTTCACCGCCACCCAGTTCAGGTACTTCCATCACGGGAGAGACCAAGTGAGCAACAGCGGCTTCCATCTCTTCATCAGAGAGGTTGGGGTTACCGCCACGAGCAGGCATTGCGCCAATACCATTAATGGCGTGGTCTAGCAGGGTGTCAAAGCCTTGCTCGGTGCGCTCGGCCCAGGCCGCTTCGTCACCGCGCACCGGTGCTCCAGCGGCACCCGTTTCGTGGCACGCCATACAGACATTGTTGTAAATACCGGCACCGTCAATTTCACCACCACCGCCACTGCTGGCCGCGGCCGGAGCTGCCGCCGTGCCGCAATCTTGGCCTTGAAGGCAGAGTTGTCCTACCGGCGCTAGGCGCTCAGCGATTGCGTCACGCGCTGCATCTTGGGCATAAGCACCGGATGTGCCTGCCATGACGCCGAGGGCCGCCAGCCCGCTCATGATCAGCTTAGATTTCACTCTCACCACCTCTTGAGTTTTATGTAATAAACGCGTTGCGCTTCAAAACGAGTGCGTCCGTTTTTGCTCATGCTGACTACCTAGCGCTTGGAGACACCGCTCTTGCCGAAGTGCGGCCATGCCACTATCGATGAACGCTGCCACCGGGACACCGAAACGCCAAGACATACGTATAGAGTTAGTATACCGAGAACATAAAGGGTAAGAAAATGCTACTAAGCGCGGCAATTCAACCCACGGTAATGGTGCTCATTCGTTGCGACCGCTGAAGACGACTTCAATACCACCCTAACAGTCGCTCGCGCCCCCGTAGTTCGAAGCCTGTGTGGTCATATACACGCCGTGCGGGTGTGTTTTGCGCATCGACCGTTAAGCTCAGGCTCTGCGCCCCAGCCTCGGCGGCCAACGTTTGCGCATGGCCGATGATGGCTCTCCCCAACCCTTGGCCCCGCCATTCGGGCACCAGCCCCATCAGTTGCAGGCTCCAGTGTGAGGAAGAGGTGCCCAGTAACAATACCCCCACCTCTCGCTGCTGGTACGTCAACCCAAACCAATGCGATGGTTGAGACGACCCCGCCTGAGCCTGGAACCCCGCCAGCAAAGTCGTCACGGGCAGTGCATCGCGCAGCGCTGGGCAATCCAACGACGCTTCCCCCACCCGCGCCAACAGCGCATGCTGCTCAGCCAGAGGAAACATCGTGAACGGACGTAACCCCAGCGATGGCTGGGGAGCAACGGGAGTTTGGCATGTCCATACCCGATGCTCCAGCGTGGCCATGGCCCGCATTCCGCCATGAACCAGCGTTCTTTCCCATGCGTCCCACGGCGCGGGTAGTACCACGTGGCACAACGCGATGGGCTCGCGCCTTATCCACTCTCGTAGGGCGTTTAACAAGGGCAGCGCGGCATCGACGTGCTTGGGCAACCATAGCTGCGCCGTTTGGCTCGACAGCGGCTGCACCCAAGCAGCCGCGAGAATATGCTCGCCCGTCATGGCCACCCATAGGCCTCGCCAATCGGCCGAGCGGGCCGTGGTCAGGGCGTGCTGCAAATCCGCCTGCTGGGTAGCATTATGAACAGCTGCCAAATGCAGCAGCGCCTCGCGCCGACGGTGGTCGGAGCAGGGCCGAACGACAAGGTGGCTGAGTGGCGAACGACGTGTCATGTTAGATAACCGGGTAATATGAAATAGCCCCTATGAGTCAAGGAGGGTCCCCCTACGTTATGCGCCTGTTATTAGTAGAAGACGACCCCAGCTTAGCATCGGGAATTCGCATCGCCCTAAAACCCGAACACTATACGGTGGATCATCTTACCGATGGAGAGAGTGCGCTCAACGCACTCCAAAGCGAACCCTTTGATGCCGTCATACTGGATCTCGGTTTACCCAACGTGGATGGTATAGAGGTATTACGGACGATTAGACGTCACGGCAATCACGTGCCCATTTTAGTACTCACTGCCCGTGATGCCGTGGATCATCGCATTGAAGGACTCGATTCAGGCGCCGATGACTATCTCACCAAGCCATTTGAGGTGGATGAACTCAAGGCACGTTTACGCGCCCTGCTACGTCGTAGCCAAGGCCACACGAATGACGTGTTGAGATTTCGCGGCATTAGCTTGGATCCTCAATCGTTGATCGTGACCTATCAACATCAGACGATTCCCCTGTCACGTCGTGAACTCGCGTTGCTTCAAGAGTTTATGAGTCATCCAGGACGTGTTTTCACCCGCGATACGCTCACTCGATTGATTTATGGGTGGGAAGAGGAGGTAGAGAGCAACGCCATTGAAGTTCATATCCATCATTTAAGGCGCAAGCTATTTCCCGATGTGGTGCGAACGGTACGAGGGATTGGTTATGTCATGGATAAACCCGAGCAGGTAGCTCCATGACCTCCATTCGCCGTCGCACGTTAGGCCTCGTCCTACTCGTCTTTGGCATTAGCATGCTGATCATTGGCTATATCAGCTATCGCTATGCCGCTCGCGAAATCGAGGCGTTGCACGATAGGAGCTTGGCGCAAAATGCCGTGTTGCTAGAAGGACTACTTCAAGCCCCTTTGCCCGAATACGAACAGTCATTGCTGATTAGTAGCCTAGAAAAAGCCCTATCGGCCCCCCACCAACGTGTTACCTCTGCGACAGCTGACACCCTGCGTGAACTCGCCTTTCAATTGTGGGAAGAGGACCGTCTGCTTCTACGCTCTGCCAGCGGACCGAGCACGCCGCTGGTTCAGCAACCGGCTGGCTACTCGACGATCACGGTGGACGAGTACGAGTGGCGCGTGTACGTCCTGGATGTTCCTAACAGCCCCAAACGCGTGGTGGTCAGCGAGCGCGAGGACGTGCGCGGCGAGCTGATCAGCGCCGTGGCGCTTCGCACGCTGCTGCCCGACCTCATCGGGCTGCCCTTCCTGACGCTGCTGCTATGGTGGTCCATTGGCTGGGGATTGGCACCTTTGTCTCGCCTGGCAGAGCAGATTCGTAGTCGAGATCCGCACAATCTCAAACCATTACCGCTCTATCCGATGCCACAGGAGTTGGGCACCATCGCTGGCGCACTGAACAGGCTGTTAGAGCGGCTGCGTCAACTGCGAATACGCGAAAAACGGTTTATTGCCGACGCCGCCCACGAACTGCGCACCCCTTTGGCCGTGCTGGATCTTCACGCCCAGAATGCGCTAGCGGCCGATAACGCCGAAGATCGTGAAGCGTCGCTGCACTACTTGCGTAGCGGTGTCGCTCGCTCGACGCGTCTAGTGTCCCAGTTACTCACCCTGGCGCGCCTCGACCCCGAAGAGGAGCCGCTGCCAGAAATACGCTTCGCCAACGTGCTGCAGGAAACTCAGGAAACCCTGGCAAAGCTCTCGCCACTGGCCGCCGAACGCCAACAGCAGCTGCTGCTCAATGCCGATCAGCATGCCGACTGGCAGATGGAAGAGGAGCCTGGCGCCATCGAAACACTCATACAGAATTTGGTCGGCAATGCCATGCAACACTCCCCGGCTCAGAGCATCGTGACGGTGACGCTCGAAGCCGCTTCCCAGGGCATCACGATCATGGTCGATGACCAAGGTCCCGGCATCCCTGTCCAAGCACGCAGTCGGGTCATCGAACGCTTCCAGCGTGCAGGCCCGGGAGCAGGCGCGGGACTTGGGCTTTCCATCGTCGAGCGTGTGGTCAAACGCCACGAAGGCTTGTTGCGGTTGGAAGAGGCTCCAAACGGCGGCCTGCGGGTGAGAGCGGTCGTGGCAAGAGATGCGTTGACGCAGCGCCAGGCAAAAGAATGAGAAAAAATGTAACACGGGGGATGTCTTAAGATTGTGATAAGAATTCCGTGCAAATGTGAAGGTACAAAGCAGGCGCGTGGTGAATGACCTGCTTCTTCACAACCACGGAGGTACCCCTCGATGAACCAACTCATGCACTCACATAAGCCGCTCGTTCAGTTTGGTGCGACTCCGTTGCTCACGACGCCGACGCCCAAGCAGTTGACGCCCGATAGCCCGGCCATGTCGGTACTCACCGACTTTACTCATGTCATGCCGCAATCGATCGCAGGCGACACGCCCATCGATGACGCTCATCTGAAAATGCGCCATGGCGGTATTCGTTTACTATTCGTGATGGACAAACAGTCCCACTGCGTGGGCGTGCTCACCGCCAAAGAGGTCATCGGTACCCGGCGCATCAATCTGGCCATGCAGCAGCGTAACCTAGAGCGCTCCGAAGTGACCGCCGCCATGATCATGACACCCTGGGAGAAACTCAGCGCCATGCCGCTGGAGCAGCTCGCGTCGCTCACCATCGAAGACCTCGTCCTCTCCATGGAAAGCTTTACCGAGCAGCATCTGTTGATTACCGAGCGCAAGCCAAACCAGGAGCTCAGCGTAAGAGGCATCATTTCTGCCACTGATATCCAGTCGGCCATGGGCAGCCGTTTAAATACCCAACCACCCACGACGGTGGTTCCCATGGCGCGCAGCTTCGCCGATATCTGCCAAGTCATTACCGGCCACGACTTATAAGCCACCAAGGCGCGTGGTCTTAAGTGCCATGCCGCCTGTCGACATATAGGCTCCTAACGAAACGCCCCTTATCCAGCGATAAGGGGCGTTTTTATTGGCCTGCCTAACCAAACGGCTAGGCAGGATAGCCAACCGCCTTAGAAAAGACTGGCGTTGATCAGCAGGTGTGCCACGATACTGGCTACGTAACCTAACAAAATAGCGGGCACCCAGCGCAAATGCACCGCAAACGTGTAGATACCACGGGCTTGCCCCATCAGCGCTACCCCGGCAGCCGATCCCATGGAGAGCAGGCTGCCCCCCACACCGGCCGTCAGAGTGATCAGCAGCCAGTTGCCTTCCGACATATCCGGCGCCATGGAGAGCACGGCGAACATCACTGGAATGTTATCCACCACCGCTGAGATCAGCCCCAGCACGACGTTGGCCCACACCGGGTCCCAGCCGCCGTAAAGCGTTTCCGAAAGCAGGCTGAGATAGCCCATGAACCCCAGGCCACCCACACACATCACCACCCCGTAGAAGAACAGCAGCGTGTCCCACTCGGAACGGGCAATACGGCTGAAGATATCGAACGGCACCACGCTGCCTAGCTGTTCCAGCTTTTTCCAATCTCCGCGGCGGGAGTAACGCTCACGTTTGCGCTCCAGCGAACGGGGCAAACTGCGACGCAGGTAATAGCCAAAGAATTGCAGCAGGCCTAGACCAAACATCATGCCCATAGCGGGCGGCAGGTACAGAATCGAGTGGCACAGCACCGAGATCGCCACGGTGATCAAGAACAGTACGATGATGCGCCGGGCGCCCCGCTTCAACCACACGTTTTCGGTGAGCGCAGCGGGCTGACGATTGACGATGAAAAAGTTCATGATCACCGCAGGCACCATGAAATTCACGATGGCAGGTACCAACAGTGCAAAGAAGCCTTCGAAAGGCACCTGACCGGCTTGCCACACCATCAGTGTGGTGATATCGCCAAACGGGCTGAACGCACCACCGGCGTTGGAGGCCACCACCACGTTGACACAGCAGAGGCTGATAAACTTGTTATCCCCCTCGGCGACCTTTAGCACCACCGCACACATCAGCATGGCAGTCGTCATGTTGTTGGCGATGGACGAAATACCGAACGCCAAACAGCCGGTAATCCAGAATAGGCTCCGGTAGCTAAACCCCTTGCGCACCAGCCACGCACGCAGTGCATCGAACACACGACGCTCTTCCATGGCGTTGATGTACGTCATCGCCACCAGGAGGAACAGCAGCAGCTCGGTATACTCGAGCAGCGTCTCTTTGAAGGCGCTCTCTGCCTCATGGGGCATACCCGCTTGTACGTAGACCCACGCGACCATGGCCCAGATCAGGCCAGCGGCCACCAGAACCGGTTTGGATTTACGCATGTGGATGATTTCTTCACTCATGACCAGGGCATAGGCCAGAATGAAAATGGTCACGGAGGCAATACCGGCAAGCGAGGTGGTGAGATCGAGGGGGCCAGCAGCAGCAAAAGCAAGAGAGGGAAAAGCGAAGAGGCAGAGTGCGGTCAACAACCAAGCAACGCGGCAAGCGGGATGCCGAGTTGCAAGGACGTTAGGTGGTTTCATAGCAGCGTGATCCTGGCAGGGTTAGAGAGTACCGCCACGATCATAAGCACACTAACTATGTGCTGCAACGCAGCGATGGCGCATAAGATGCGGCCATTTGCCGCATCTTGTAAAGCGCTTTATTCATTCGATTGCAATTAATTGTGACGCTTCGATCATTCAACGGTCACGCTCTTGGCAAGGTTACGCGGTTGATCCACATCGGTGCCTTTCAGGACCGCCACATGATAGCTCAGAAGCTGCAGTGGCAAGGTATAGAGTAGCGGTGCTAGCGCTTCATGAACATTCGGTAGCTCCAAAACGTGAATATCGTCTTGGGAGTTAATCCCTACCTTTTGATCGGCAAATACGAATAGCTGTCCCCCACGGGCGCGTACTTCTTGGAGATTGGATTTTAGCTTTTCCAGCAGGTCATCGTTGGGGGCTACCGAGATGACCGGCATCTCGCTATCCACCAGCGCCAGCGGGCCGTGTTTGAGCTCGCCGGCCGGATAGGCTTCCGCGTGGATATAGGAAATCTCCTTGAGCTTTAGCGCGCCTTCTAAAGCAATGGGGTAGTGCGCCCCACGACCCAGGAAGAGCGCGTGATGCTTCTCTGCAAATGCCTGAGAAAGCACTTCGATCTGCCGATCGAGACCCAACACCTGCTGACAGAGCGCGGGCAGTGCCTGCAGGGCGCCAATGATCTCTGGCTGCGCTGGCTGGCCCTTTGCTTTACTGACCGATAGCGTCAGCAGCATCAGCGCAATCAACTGAGTGGTAAACGCTTTGGTCGAGGCGACGCCAATTTCTGGGCCCGCGCGGGTCATCAGCGACATGTCGGACTCCCGCACCAGGGAGCTTCCGGGCACGTTGCAGATCGCCAGCGAGCCGACATAGCTCAGCGTCTTGGCAAAGCGCAGCGCCGCCAGCGTATCGGCGGTTTCGCCCGATTGGGAGAGCGTGACGAACAGTGTCCCTTCCGGCACGACTGGGTGACGGTAGCGATACTCGGAGGCCACTTCGACCTGTACCGGCACCCCGGCGTAGCGCTCCAACCAGTAACGCGCCACCAAGCCTGCATGATAGCTGGTGCCGCAGGCAATGATATGCACCTGCCGGGCTTTCTGGAACAACGCCTGGGCCTCTGGCCCAAAACTTTCGACCAGTACGCTGTTGGCGCTCAGCCGACCTTCCAGAGCGGCTTCGATAACCTTGGGCTGCTCGAAAATTTCCTTGAGCATGTAGTGACGATACTCGCCCTTGCTGGCTGCGCCGTCGCCATGCTCGAAGGTATGCACCGGGCGCTCGGCCGTATCGCCTTGCCGATCGACGATGCGAAGGGCACCGCCCTCACGCAGCTCGACTACATCGCCCTCTTCCAGATAGATAAAGCGATCGGTCACCTGTAAAAGCGCCAGCGGGTCAGAGGCTAAAAAGGCTTCGTCGATCCCGACACCCACGACTAGCGGGCTTCCTTGGCGCGCGCCCACCACCACATTGGGTTCGGTCACGCTCATCACGCCCAGTGCGTAAGCACCGCCAAGACCATGCACGATCTCCTGCGTCGCCTCGAACAGCGTTTTGCCCGTAGCGAGTGTTTCCGCCAGCAAGTGGGCGATCACTTCGGTATCGGTTTCCGAAGTGAACGTGTAACCGCTACCTTGCAGCGTCTCTTTGATCTGCTCGTAGTTTTCGATGATGCCGTTATGAACCACGGCAACGGTATCGCTGCTGTGATGCGGATGCGCATTGGCCTCGGAGGGTTTACCGTGCGTGGCCCAGCGAGTGTGCGCAATACCGCTACTGCCCGGTAACGCCGCAATATCCAATCGTTCGGCCAGTGCCGAGACCTTACCCAAGGCACGGTGTCGCGTTAAGGCACCGTCGTTCAGCACCGTCATGCCAGAAGAGTCATAACCGCGATACTCCAGACGTTTGAGTCCTTCCAGCAAAATTCCCTGCACATTGCGTTGTGCAACCGCTGCGACGATGCCACACATAACTCTTTCTCCTAGGGCGTTTGCACGCCGCATTATTCAACGTGTCGATGCACTTATTTAGTCGTTTTCACCGGGCGCGGCCAGTCGGGCTTCTCTAGCTGTCGGCTGCGGGTCACGGCCAAGGCGTGCTCGGCGACGTCTTTGGCAATCGTGGATCCCGCGCCGACGGTGGCCCCTTTGCCCACCGTGACGGGTGCCACCAGCGCGGTATTGGAACCGATGAAGGCATTATCGCCAATCTCGGTGCGGTGCTTGTTTACGCCGTCGTAATTGCAGGTGATGGTGCCCGCGCCCACGTTCACATCGCGCCCCAGACGAGCATCCCCCACATAACTCAAATGATTGATTTTGCTTCCTTCACCCACGTCAGCGTTTTTGGTTTCGACAAAATTACCGACCTTGGCTTTGACCGCCAAGCGGGTTCCGGGGCGCAGCCGCGCGTAGGGTCCCACCTGGTTAAGGCCCGCCGCCACGGTCGTATCGACCACGCTGTGGCTGTGAATCTCGCTTTCCGCGCCGATGGTGCTGTCCTTGATGACGCAGTAGGGCCCGACCCGCACGCCTTCGCCAAGTTCGACGTTCCCTTCGAACACGCAGCCTACGTCGATGAAGACGTCGTGGCCGCAGGTGAGCTTACCGCGCACGTCGATGCGTGCGGGGTCGGCCAAGGCAACGCCTTGAGCCATCAGCGTCTCCGCCGTTTGCTGCTGGTAGGCACGCTCTAGACGGGCCATTTGCACGCGATTATTGACCCCTTCCACCTCTGTGGCAGCGTGTGGCTGTGCGGTGGCGACCTTGATGCCCTCACTGGCCGCCATGGCGATCACGTCGGTCAGGTAGTACTCTCCCTGGGCATTCTCTGCCGAGAGTTGGGGCAGCCAACGCTTCAGTTGAGCGCTGGTCATGGCCATGATGCCGGTGTTGCACTCGTTAATCGCCAGCTGCTCCTCATTGGCATCTTTCTGCTCGACGATCGCCACGGCGTGGCCCTCGACATCGCGCACGATACGCCCATAGCCACTGGGGTCTTCCAGCGTGACGGTGAGCAGGCCCATGTGCTGCTCATCCACCTTAGCCAGCAGGTCGGCCAACGTATCGCGACGAATCAGCGGTACGTCGCCATACAGTACCAACACGATACCGCTGCCCAACTGAGGCTGCGCCTGAGCCACCGCATGTCCGGTGCCTTTTTGCTCTTCCTGCAGTGCAAACGAGACATCATACTCCGCCAACGCGTCGCGAAGTTGGTCAGCACCATGGCCAATCACCACGTGGGTACGACTCGGATTCAGGCCACTGGCCGTTGCCAGTACGTGCTCTACCATGGGCTTACCCGCTAGCGTGTGCAGTACTTTGGGCAACTGAGAGCGCATCCGTGTGCCTTTACCTGCGGCTAAGATGACGATATCGAGGTCGTGCATGTCATTCACCTGTTTGCATTTGGCGATTCGCTGAGGAGGCCGTCCAGGGCTCGATGCCCAGTTCATCGATCAGCGCATCACCGAAATAGTTGACGAAGGCGGGGCTCGCCAAGCTACGCCAACGCTCCCCCTCACGTACTAACATCAAAATATTGAGGTTGTTTTCGACGGCCAGCTGCATACCCTGCTCGCTCCCCACGACGGTGAGCGCCGTGGCCCAAGCATCGGCCCAGGCATTGGAGGGGTGGAACACCGATACCGACGCTAGCTGATGCTTGATGGGCTGACCGGTTCGCGGATCCAGAAGATGAGAGAAGCGCTCGCCATCGACTTCAAAGTAGTTGCGATAATCGCCCGACGTGGCCACTGACATCCCCTCCAGCGCCAACACGTGCTGCGCTTCCGGCACGCCGCTTTGCGGCACTTCAATGCCGACACGCCAAGGCGTTTGATCTTCGATGTCCCGGTAACCGCGGGCAATCAGCCCGCCACCGATATTGACCAGGTAATTATCGATGCCCTGCTGATCCAGATACGCCGCCACGCGGTCGGTGGCGTGGCCTTTGGCGACGCCGGAGAGATCGGCAAAGACATCACGCAGGCGACGTGCTTGCATGCGCTGGGTATCGACTTCCACCGCATCGAAACCAATGGTGGCCATACGCTCGCTGAGTTCGGCATCGCTGGGCACCTCTTCGGGACGTGCCTCGGGCCCAAAGCTCCATAGATTCACCACATCGCCAATGGTGATATCGAAGGCCCCTTCGCTTGCTTCCGACACCGAACGGCTAATCGCCAGCACTTCGATCAGCTCGTTGGAGAGCGGCTGCCACTCCCCAAGCGGCGCTTCGTTAAAAGCGACCAGCTCGGAGTCGTCGCGGTAGGTCGACATGGCGTGGTCCACGTCTTCCATCTCGGCTAGGATGCCCTCTTCCAATGCGTTCGCGTCGCCCTGGGTGAGTGGGTCGACCAGAGTCATTTGATAATACGTACCAAAAATACCGCCCTCGAAGCGCACCGGAGACTCCAGTGGCCGATCACTTTCCGAACAGCCTGCCAATAGCGTGCCGAGCAGTGCCACGACGCCCAGTCGCCTACACGCGGTTTGATAGCCCTTCATCCGATGTCCTTCATTGAACGCGCGGGTTAGAAATGAAAAAACCAGAGTAGCCAGGCACCAAACAGCACGCGGTATACCACGAACGGCTGCATCCCCAGCTTTTTGATTACGACGAGAAAGTAGTGAATACACACGAAGGCGCTGATACCCGATAAAAGCGCCCCTATTAGCATAGCGGGTACGTCGATCGAGTGAGGCGCTTTGAAGAGATTCACCGCTTCGAGGCCACCGGCGAGCACGATGACGGGAATCGAGAGCAAGAACGAGAAGCGCGCGGCGCCTTCTCGATTCATGCCAACCATCAGCGCCGCGGTCATCGTGATCCCCGAGCGCGACGTACCGGGGATCAGCGCTAATACCTGAGCGCCGCCGATGATCAGCACGTCTTTTAGCGTCAACTGATACTCGCTGCGGATACCACGCTTTTTCCAGTCGGCGTAGCCTAGCAGTAAGCCAAAGCCGATCAGGCTAAGGCCGATGATCAGCGTCGAGCGCATGTAGCCTGCGATCAGGTCATGGAGAAGAAAGCCGACGATGCACACCGGCAAGGTGGCCACGACCACCCAAAACGCCAGACGCGCATCCTCATTGACGCCTTTGCCTCTTACCGCCGTGAGGCTGCTAGCGATCATTTGCCAAATTTCCTGGCGAAAATAGAGGACGACGGCGCTCAAGCTACCCAAGTGGAGTGCCACATCGAACGCGAGACCTTGGTCTTCCCAGGTGGTGAGCACCGGCACCAAAATCAGATGAGCGGAGCTGGAAATCGGAAGAAATTCAGTGAGCCCCTGCACCACCGCCAATACTACCACTTGGAGCCAATCCATAGGTCGTCCTGTCTATGTTCTGTGTTGCGTTATGAAATGAGGTCGTCTCACCTGCAGCGGCGCTTAGGATACACATCCCAACTTTCATTGTCCGCACCGGTAACGCCTGAGAATGCACAAGAGGGTATAGAGCTTGCCCGGCGGTAAGCTACAATGGGCATCTAATGGAAGTGTGCGTCCCTGCAGGTACCTCATGACTCAGACCGTAGAAACGCCAGTGGTTCCCAACCACGAGCTAGATAGCCAAGAAGCCAAGCGCGTGACCTATATCGGCGCTTGGCTAGACGGTTTCCTGAGCGTCATTAAAGTCGCTGTGGGCTTTTTGGTCGGTTCGGCAGCCCTCATTGCCGATGGTATCCATTCGCTCTCCGACCTCGTGACCGATGGGTTCGTGCTGGCAGCCATTCACTATGGCCGCCAAGAGCCCGATAACGACCACCACTACGGCCATGGCCGGATCGAAACCCTGACCACGCTGCTGCTCGGTAGCGTGCTGATTTTCGTGGCCGGGGGTATTGCCTGGTCGAGCCTGGATCGCCTGTTCAGCGGCACGGAGGTCAACGCCCCTGGCCTGATCGCCATTGCCATTACCGTTTTGGCCCTACTTAGCAAAGAGTGGATCTTCCGCTACACCATGCGAGTAGCAAAGCGGGTGAAATCCAAATTGCTGGAAGCCAACGCTTGGCACTCGCGCAGCGATGCCCTGTCGACTGCCGTGGTACTGGTGGCACTGGTAGGCGCTCAGTTTGGCCTGGGTTGGCTGGACGCCATCGCCGCGATCATCGTCGGGCTGTTGGTGGGTAAGGTGGGTTGGGATTTGTTGTGGGAGTCCGCACGCGAGCTGGTGGATACCGCGCTGCCCGAAGATATTCAGCAGCAGATGCACGACGTCGCCTGCAGCGTGCCGGGGGTGGATAGTGTCCACGACCTGCGCACTCGCCAGTCTGCCGGGTGGGTGATGGTGGATCTGCACGTGGTGGTCGGGCCGAAGATCACCGTGTCGGAAGCCCATGAAATCGGCAACGAAGTGAGCCGTCGCCTGCGCCATGAATTCCCACTGCTGACCGACGTCATCTTTCACGTCGACCCAGAAGATGACGCTGGTGAAGGCGACCCGAGCCGCCTACCCGGCCTGCCGCTGCGTCCAGAAGTGGAAGCGGCGCTGAACGAGCGATGGTACCGCCATCCGGTGTGGCGCACGCTGAATGACCTACAGCTTCACTACTTGGACGATAAGGTCTCGGTGTCGCTGATCATTGGCGACGCCGTTCACCAGCCGCCTCAGTGTTTGGCGAGCCAGCTCAAGGCGCTCGCCAGCGACATCGAGTGGCTGGGTCATGTGGAGGTCATGTTCATCACCCGGGCGGCCAGCAGCGCCATGCGCTAGGCTACCCTAACCCAGATCAGACGCCGGCAAGTATGGCCGTTGCAATACTGAAGTAAATCAGTACGCCGGTGGCGTCGATCAGCGTGGTCACCAGCGGAGCCGAGGCCGTCGCGGGGTCTACTTTGAAGCGCTCCAAAACGAACGGCAAGCACATGCCGATCAAGCTGCCAAACAGCACGATGGTCACCATGCTGAGCGCCACGATGATGGCCACCGCTTCCCCGCCACGAAAAATCCCAATGGGGGCGACGGCAATGGCCATGGTCAAACCCAATGAACCGGCCACCAACAGCTCACGCCCAAGCATCTTGCTCCAATCCTTCACACCTACGTCGCCGGTGGCCATGCCGCGCACCATCAGCGTGGCGGCCTGCGCACCGGCATTACCGCCGCTACCGATCAGCAGCGGTAAGAAAAATACCAGCGCCACCTGAGCAGCAATGGTCTCCTCGAAATAAGCGATGCCCGCCCCCGAAAAAAGGTTGGCAAAGACCAGCAAGACCAGCCAAAACACGCGTTTGCGGTAAAGACTCCACAGCGGTACCCGGCTCACGCCATCCTCTAGCTGACCGATGGACATCCCTTTGTGGATATCTTCGGTGGCTTCCGACTCAGCGACGTCCATGGCATCGTCGTGGGTGACGATCCCTACCATACGCCCATCGGCATCGATCACCGGCAGCGCCAGCAAATCGTAGCGGGCCACGATACGCGCCACCTCCTCCTGCGCTTTGTCCACAGGCGTGTTGATGACGTCTTTAATCATGATGTCGTCGACCACTGCCCCAGGACGCGCGACCATGAGTTGACGCAGCGACATGGTGCCGATCAGATGGCCGTCGCTGTCCAACACATAGAGCTGGTAGACCGTTTCCGCATCGGGCGCGGTTTGGCGCACGCGCATCATTGCTTGTGACACCGTCATGCCACTGGCTATGGCAACATAGTCAGAGGTCATGATGGCGCCGGCAGTGCCCTCTTCATAGCTCGCCAAGCGCTTGAGATCCTCGCGCTCCTGGTGCGCCATACGACGCAACAGCGCTTCGCGACGGTCTTCCCCAAGCCGGTTGAACAAATCCGCCCGCTCATCGGAGCCCATCTCTTCGAGCAGCTTGAGCACCTGGGTATCGGACAGTTCACCTACGACCTCGAGCTGGCTCTCTTTGGGTAGATAGCCCAACACATTGGCGGCTCGTTCGGTGGAGAGAATGTCCAACACCGTCAAAGCGGCGCTTAACTCTTCATCTTCTTCGATCAGCTCTTCGAGCACTTCGCCGATGTCAGCCGAGCGGATTTCGGCGAGGCGTTCCGCCAATTGCGACTTACTGGGATCTTCCTTGACCAGCTCATCGAGCAGCTCGGTCTTCAACGCCTGTAAGGCTTCTTCGTTTAGCGCCATCGCCCGCTCCTAAGACGTTCAACTCTGGGATAACTCACCCGCATATTAACAGACAAAAAAAAACGCCCCTTAAACCCTGAATCGGGTTTAAGGGGCGTTTGATTACGCAGAGCGTCTAACTAGCCTTTACCCGCCTTTTTACGCAGCTGCTGAATCGTTCGCAGCTGAGCAACGGCTTCGGCAAGTTCAGCGGCAGCACGGGTATAATCCAGCTCCGCTGACTTCTCGTTAAAGGCTTTCAGCGCCTGCTGACGCGCTTCCTCGGCAGCGGCCTCGTCGAGGTCGCTGGCACGCGCCGCAGCGTCTGCCAGGATCGTCACGACATCTGGCTGGACTTCCATGAAGCCGCCAGAGACAAAGAAGTTCTCTTCCTTGCCATCATCGTGGATCACGCGGATCGGGCCCGGCTGAAGCTCGGTCAGCAGCGGGGCGTGCCCCGGCAAAATGCCGAGGTCACCCATAATCCCGGAAGCAATCACCTGCTCAACCTTACCTGAGAAGATGGATGCTTCTGCGCTGACGATATTGCAAGTGAAGCTATTCGCCATAGCGAATCCCCCTAATGGACGGGATTACTTCTTCATCTGGTTGGCTTTTTCGACAGCTTCGTCGATGGAGCCGACCATGTAGAAGGCCTGTTCCGGCAGATCGTCGTAGTCACCCGCGAGGATGCCCTGGAAGCCACGAATGGTGTCTTTCAGCGACACGTACTTACCGGGCGAGCCCGTGAAGACCTCGGCCACGAAGAACGGCTGCGACAGGAAGCGCTGGATCTTACGCGCACGGGCAACGGCCAGCTTGTCTTCGTCAGACAGCTCGTCCATACCCAGAATCGCGATGATGTCCTTCAGTTCCTTGTAACGCTGCAGAACGTTCTGAACGCCACGCGCTACGTCGTAGTGCTCTTCACCGACGACCAGCGGATCCAGCTGACGCGAGGTGGAGTCCAGCGGGTCGATCGCGGGGTAGATACCCAGCTCGGCGATGGAACGCGCCAGTACCACGGTCGCATCCAGGTGCGAGAAGGTGGTGGCTGGCGAGGGGTCGGTCAAGTCATCCGCCGGGACGTAAACGGCCTGTACGGAAGTGATAGAGCCCGTTTTGGTCGAGGTGATACGTTCCTGCAGAACGCCCATCTCTTCGGCCAGCGTCGGCTGATAACCTACCGCAGACGGCATACGACCCAGCAGGGCGGATACTTCGGTACCGGCCAGGGTGTAACGGTAGATGTTGTCGACGAACAGCAGAACGTCGCGGCCTTCATCACGGAATTTTTCCGCAATGGTCAAACCGGTCAGCGCCACGCGAAGACGGTTACCGGGCGGCTCGTTCATCTGACCGTAGACCAGCGCTACCTTGTCGATAACGTTGGATTCGGTCATTTCGTGATAGAAGTCGTTACCCTCACGCGTACGCTCACCGACACCAGCGAAGACAGAGTAGCCGCTGTGCTCGGTGGCGATGTTGCGGATAAGCTCCATCATGTTAACGGTTTTACCAACACCCGCACCGCCGAACAGACCGACCTTACCGCCTTTCGCGAAAGGGCAGACCAGATCGATGACCTTGATACCGGTCTCGAGCAGCTCGTTAGACGCTGCCTGATCGGCATAGCTCGGCGCTTTGCGGTGGATCGGCATACGCTCTTGCTCACCGATCTCACCTGCTTCGTCGATCGGCTCGCCGAGTACGTTCATGATGCGACCCAGCGTTTCCTTACCGACCGGTACGGAAATCGCGGCACCTGTGTTGGTTACGTCCAAGCCACGTTTCAAGCCCTCGGTGGAGCCCATGGCAATGGCGCGTACTACGCCGTCGCCCAGCTGCTGCTGGACTTCGAGGATGGTCTCAACGTTGGAGACCTTCAGCGCGTCGTAGACCTTGGGCACAGAGTCCCGCGGAAACTCTACGTCAATCACCGCGCCGATGATTTGTACGATACGTCCGCTCATCTTGGTTCCTCTCAAAAACCTGCAAATGAAACCTGTTTGCCGGGAGCCACCTTAGCGATGGCAGGCTCCCTTGGCGTTATACGGCTGAAGCGCCGCCGACGATCTCGGAAATTTCCTGGGTGATGGCGGCCTGACGGGCCTTGTTGTACACCATTTCCAGATCGTCGATCAGGTTGCCCGCGTTATCAGTGGCACTCTTCATAGCGATCATTCGGGCGGCCTGTTCGCACGCACCGTTTTCGACTACCGCCTGATACACCTGCGATTCGATGAATCGAACCAACAGGCTGTCTAGCAACGCCTTGGCATCCGGTTCATACAGGTAGTCCCAGCTTCCGGGACGGGCGTTTTCTTCGTCATGCTTAGCGTCAGCGCCCATGTCAGGCGACAGCGGAAGAAGCTGACGCACGACGGGCCGCTGGGTCATGGTGTTGACGAACTCGTTATACACCACGTACAGACGATCCAGGCGTCCTTCGTCATACGCTTCGAGCATGACCTTGACACTACCGATCAGACCCTCGACGGTCGGTGCTTCCCCTAGTCCGCTCTTGGCCGCAATCAAGTTGCCGCCATAGTTGCGGAAGAAAGCACCGGCTTTCGAACCGAGGGCACAGAAGTCCAGCTCAGCGCCTTGCTGTTTCCAGGCAACGGCGTCTTTCACCACTGCCTTGAACAGGTTGACGTTCAAGCCGCCACACAGGCCACGATCGGTGGAGACCACAATGTAACCAACACGCTTTACCTCGTTACGCTCGACCATATAGTCGTGCTTGTACTCGGGGTTCGCGTCGGCAATGTGGCCTACCACGTTACGAATCTGCTTGGCGTACGGCTGGCCAGCCTTCATCAGATCTTGCGCTTTACGCATTTTCGATGCAGCCACCATTTCCATGGCGCTGGTAATCTTCTGCGTATTTTTAATGCTCCCGATCTGGGTGCGTATCTCTTTTGCAGCTGCCATAGCGATCTACCTTTCGTTCGTGGCTCTCAGAAAGCATGCAAGCCCGCCCGTAGGCGGGCCGGACATTACCAGCTCTGAGTCGCCTTGAACTTCTCGAGACCTGACTTCAAGCCGTCCTGAATCTCACCGTTGTAGTCGCCGGTCTGGTTGATCTTATCGAGCAGCTCGCTGTGCTCGGACTTCATGTAGTCGTGCAGGGCACGTTCGAAGTCCAGCACCTTGTCGACGCTCACATCGTCCAGGTGACCTTCGTTAGCGGCGTACAGAGACAGCGCCATTTCCGCCACTGACATCGGCGAGTACTGCTTCTGCTTCATCAGTTCGGTCACGCGTTGGCCGTGCTCGAGCTGCTTGCGCGTCGCTTCATCAAGGTCAGAGGCAAACTGCGAGAACGCCGCCAGTTCACGATACTGAGCCAGGGCCAGACGAACACCGCCCCCCAGTTTCTTGATGATCTTGGTCTGCGCAGCACCACCGACACGAGAAACCGAGAGACCTGCGTTGATCGCGGGACGAATACCGGAGTTGAACAGGTTGGTTTCCAGGAAGATCTGACCATCGGTGATAGAGATAACGTTGGTCGGAACGAACGCCGATACGTCACCACCTTGTGTTTCGATGATCGGCAGTGCGGTCAAGGAACCGGTTTTGCCCTTCACTTCGCCGTTGGTGAACTTCTCGACGTAGTCGGCGTTGACGCGAGCGGCACGCTCCAACAGACGCGAGTGGAGATAGAACACGTCACCCGGGTAAGCTTCACGGCCCGGCGGACGACGCAGCAGCAGCGATACCTGGCGGTAGGCAACGGCCTGCTTGGAAAGATCGTCATACACGATCAGTGCGTCTTCACCGCGGTCACGGAAGTACTCGCCCATGGTGCAGCCAGAGTAAGCGGCCAAGAACTGCATCGGTGCCGGGTCGGCAGCGCCCGCGGCCACGACGATGGTGTGATCCATCGCGCCGTGCTCTTCTAACTTGCGCACCACGTTGGCAATGGTCGACTGCTTCTGACCGATGGCGACGTAGACACAGGTCACGCCTTTGCCTTTCTGGTTGATGATCGCATCGATGGCAATGGCGGATTTACCGATCTGACGGTCACCGATGATCAACTCACGCTGACCACGACCGATCGGTACCATGGCGTCGATGGATTTCAGACCGGTTTGGATCGGCTCGTCAACGGACTGACGGGTAATAACGCCAGGCGCCACTTTTTCGACCGCGTCAGTCTGTTTGGCGTTGATGTCGCCTTTGCCGTCGATGGGGTTACCCAGCGCATCGACCACACGACCCACCAGCTCCGGGCCTACCGGCACTTCCAGAATGCGACCGGTACACTGGGCGGTCATGCCTTCTTCGAGCTGCAGGTAGTCACCCAGGACAACGGCACCCACGGAGTCACGCTCCAGGTTGAGTACCATGCCGAAGATGCTGTTGGGGAATTCGATCATTTCACCGAACATCGCGTCTTCGAGGCCGTGAATTTTCACGATACCGTCGGAAACGCTGACGATGGTGCCCTGATTACGGGCTTCGGATGCGACGTCAAGCTTCTCGATTCGCTGCTTGATGATGTCGCTGATCTCGGAAGGATTCAGTTGCTGCATGCCATGTCCCTCAGACTCAAGCGGTCAGCGCTTCGGAAAGTCGGTTCAATCGACCACGCACCGAACCGTCAATGACGGTATCGCCGGCACGCAGGATGACACCGCCAATCAGCGCCTTGTCCACCTGAGTAGTAATGGAGATTTCGCGATTCAGACGTTTCTTGAGCGCGTTTGCTAGCTTGGTCTGCTGTTGGCTGTCCAACTCGTAGGCGGACGTGACCAATACCTCGACTCGCTGCTCATGATCGGCACGCAGGTGCTCGAACTGTTCAGCGATGAAAGGCAGAGCCAACAGACGACCTTGGTCGGCCAGGGTATCCAGAAAGCGCGACACGTCGGTGCTCTGCTCCGGCAACATATCAGAGAGCAGAGCGACCTTTTTGTCGTTCTCGAGCTTTGGACTGCCCAGCAGGCGACGTACATCGCTGTTGGCAACCGCTGCGCTTAAAAAACCCAGCGCTTTGGACCAGCTATCAAGCGCCTCATGATCACGCGCGTATTCAAACGCCGCCTTAGCGTAAGGACGAGCGACGGTCAATAATTCCGCCATGGGTCACCTCCTTACAGTTCAGCAGCAAGCTCATCAAGTAACTTGCGATGTGCTTTCTCGTCGACCGAAGCTTCAAGGACACGCTCGGCACCTAGGATGGCGAGGTGAGAAACCTGGGCACGAAGCTCGTCTTTTGCACGATTCACTTCTTGCTCGATTTCGGAACGAGCGCTTGCCATCAGGCGTTCGCCTTCAGCGCGAGCCTGTTCGCGTGCTTCTTCGATCATTTGAGCAGAGCGCTTGTTGGCTTGCTCGAGAATTTGAGAAGCCTGCTCCTTGCTTTCACGCAGCGTTTGCTCAGCACGCTCTTGAGCAAGCTCAAGGTCGCGCGTCGCACGGCTGGCTGCGTCCAAGCCATCAGCAATTTTCTTCTGACGCTCGTGAAGCGCGTTGCTGATCGGAGGCCACACATACTTTATGCAAAACCAGACAAAGATCGCGAAGGCGATCGTCTGCCCGATAAGCGTCATGTTGATATTCACAGGGATGTACCTCTGACAAGTTCGTGGCGACCGGAGTGAAACAAAACCGAGCGGATGACCGCTCGGTCAAGCTGCATTAACCGGCGACAACGAAGATCAGGTACATCGCGATACCAACACCGATCATCGGAACGGCGTCCAGCAGGCCGGCCATGATGAAGGTTTTGGTTTGCAGCTGGTCGCCCAGTTCCGGCTGACGCGCAGTCGACTCGAGCAGTTTGCCGCCCAGAAGAGCGAAGCCAATACCGGTAGCCAGTGCGCCCAGACCGATGATGATAGCAGCTGAGAGATAAACCATTTCCATGATGTTGCTCCTGAGTTTAAGTTTTGGTTAAGGGTTGAGGGTTAATGAAAACGTCGTTGCTTGGTTTAGTGGTGTTCGTGCGCCGCGCTGAGGTAAACCACCGACAGCGTGGTGAAAATGAAGGCCTGCAGCGTTACCACGAGGATGTGGAAGATGGCCCATGGCACGTCCAACAGCCAGATTGCCCAGAACGGTAGTAGCGCAATCAGGATAAAGATAACTTCACCGGCGAACATGTTACCGAACAGACGCAGGCCGAGACCCAGCGGCTTCACCAGCAGGCCAATCACTTCCAACACTAGGTTGAAGGGGATTAACGCCCAGTGATTGAACGGCGTTAGTGACAATTCTTTGGCGAAACCACCGGCACCTTTGACTTTGATGCTGTAGTAGATGATCAAACAGAACACGCCTAGCGCCATACCCAGCGTGGCATTGGGGTCCGTGGTCGGTACGATTTTCATGTACTCGACGCCCAGTCGCTTAAAGAGCTCGGGGCCATAGTCGACCGGGATGATCTTCAGCGTGTTCATGAGCAGAATCCACACGAACAGCGTGAGCGCTAGAGGCGCAATGATGGGGTTGCGGCCATGGAACGTGGCCCGCGTGAGGTTTTCGATGAACTCGACGACCATCTCAACGGCATTTTGCAGGCCGCTGGGAACGCCGGTGGTCGCCGCTTTACCGGCTTTACGGAAAATCCAGATGAACAGAAGGCCCATGGCGATGGACCAGCCCATGGTGTCCAAGTGAATGGCCCAAAAGCCCATTTCACGGGCTTCTTCGGCGGAGTGCGCCAGCGACCAGCCATTCTCTGGGTGTTTACCAAAGGTCAGGTTCTGCAAGTGGTGCTGGATATAGTAAGTCGATGAGACTTCGTTTCCTGCGGCCATAGACATGTCACCTCAATCAGTTGTGCGATTTCCCAGGCATTAGCCAAGGCGCAAGCCAATGCGTCAGAACAACCGCAACATAAGCACTAAAAAAGAAAGCGGGGTTTGAGGGGGGCACTACCACGAACAACAGCGCAAACAGCGCCACCGTCAAACCAAACTTGCCTGCCTCGGCACGAAACAGGTCCATTGCGCCCGATATTCGGCGCGTATTGCGAAAAATTCCTAACCGCTGTATGAAGAAAGCATGCGGTAGCAGTGCTACCAACGCTCCCGTTATGACCGACACGACCCCTGGCACCTGAGCAAAGGGGTAAACAAGCACTGCGCCGACTAGCATGACAACGAGCTGGGCGCAGATAAGTCGGACTACATAGGCTCGCCTGCGCTGGGTTTCAATTCGCTGCATATGCGTTCAACATCGTGCCTGTTAGCCAACGATTCCCCAGCGCGTTAAGCGGGTTGCTCACGGTGTCTTCTGGCATACCTATAAGCAACCTGCACAAATCTTGCGCGATTATAGGGAAGCGCTATCACACCTTCAACCGAAGTTGCACGGATTTCGCGCGTTTCAGCGCCGACTTGCGACCAAAGGGTGAAAAACTGGCCGCATCTTCCATTAGCCTGCTATTTAATATGCGCCAGGATTCCGTCCAACTCTTCGAGGCTAGTGTAGCGAATGGTGACCTTCCCCTTGCCCTTTTGGCCATGGTCGATCGACACCGGGGCACCCAGCAGTTCGCCTAAATGCGTCTCGAGCCGAGCAACGTCCGGTGTTTTGGAGACCTGCTTGGGAGATGAGGTAGACGCCTGTTGAGTCTGAACTTTTTTTACCAATGCCTCGGTGTCGCGCACCGTAAGATCTTTATTGACCACTTCGTGGGCCACCTGACGCTGCTGGGCACTGGACAGCGATAGCAGCGCTCGGGCGTGGCCCATATCGAGATCTCCCCGCTCCAGCAGTGTCTGCACTTCCGGGTCGAGGGCGAGCAGGCGCAGAAGATTGGCCACTTGGGTCCGGGATTTTCCTACTGCATCGGCGATCTGCTGCTGCGTTAGCTCGAATTCGTCGCCCAGGCGCTTCAAGGCCAATGACTCTTCGATCGCGTTGAGATTTTCCCGCTGAATGTTTTCGATCAGCGCCAGCGCCAGCGCTACCTCATCGCTAACGTGGCGAATGACGGCGGGAATGACGTCTAGCTCGGCCAACTGCGCCGCTCGCCAGCGCCGCTCACCGGCAATGATTTCGTAACGCTCTTGGCCAATGGGACGAACGACAATGGGTTGCATGACCCCTTGGGCGCGAATGGAGTCGGCAAGCTCTTCCAGCGCTTCGGGCTGAATGTCGCGGCGAGGTTGATACTTGCCACGTGTCAATTGACCCAGCGGCAGGCGCTCCAAACGTTCGGGGGCGTCATCCGACATGCCCTCGGGTAGGGACGCCTCAGCGTTGTCCAGCGTTGTCTCGCCGGTGAGATCCAAACTGTCACGACGACGGGCGCCCGCACCAATCAGGGCATCCAGGCCACGTCCTAGCGCGCGTTTACGCGTCATTCGCTTTCCCTCGTACTTTTTATGTTACGTACTGTTAACGCTACGGTAGCCACCGTTACAACGATAGGCGCCGAATCATCTCTTTGGCCAGCACGCGATAGGCTTGGCTACCCCGCGAGAAACGCGCATATTGGGTCACAGGAACACCATGGCTCGGCGCTTCAGCGACTTTGACGTTGCGCGGAATGGTCGTTTTGAGCAGCGCATCACCGAAAAAGTCGCGCAGTTGCTTATCCACTTCCCGAGTGAGGCTGGTGCGCTTGTCGTACATGGTGCGCAGAATGCCCGACACGGCAAGCTCGGGGTTCACACTTTGCTTGATCTGTTCCACGGTATCTAGCAATGCCGAGAGGCCTTCCAGCGCATAAAACTCGCACTGCAGCGGGATCAGCACGCCGTGGGCTGCCGTCAGAGCATTCACGGTCAGCATGTTCAGCGACGGGGGGCAGTCGATCAGCACCACGTCATAGTCGTTTGCAACGCTGGCGAGCGCTAGTGACAAGCGACTTTGGCGTTGGTCGCTATCCAGTAGTTCCACTTCTGCTGCGGTCAGGTCGCCGTTACCAGGGAGCACATCGTAGCGCACCGTCTGCCCGCGCACGATGACGTCACCGGCGGAGGCCTCGCCAAGCAGCACGTCGAGCACGCTTTTTTCAAGATCGTATTTATCGATCCCGCTGCCCATGCTGGCGTGTCCCTGGGGATCGAGATCCACCAACAGTACGCGGCGATCCAGAGCCGCCAGGCTCGCGGCCAGGTTAACGGCTGAAGTGGTCTTGCCCACGCCGCCTTTTTGGTTGGTCAGGGCAATGATCTGGCTCACTACGCAACTCCTTTTGGGGTCAGGATCAACAGCTGCCGCTCGGCGGTTTCGAAGGGTACATTCAACAAGTGGCGTTCACTCAGTGCAATGCCGTCGGGCAATTCACGCAGCTCATCATCGGCACCGGGACCTTTCATCGCTAGCCACTGACCGTCGGCGGCAGGCAGTGAATGGGTCAACGTCACGAAGTCGACCAGACTGGCAAACGCCCGCGAAATCACTTGATCGAACGATTGCCCGGTAAACTGCTCGACGCGGGCTTGGGTCGGGGTCACGTTCGTCAGTGACAGCTCCATCACTGCTTGACGCTGGAAACGTACTTTTTTGCCATTGCTATCCAACAGCGTTACCCGAAGCTCCGGGTTCATGATGGCCAGTACCAAGCCCGGCAGGCCTGGCCCCGCCCCTACGTCGAGAAGCTCAGGACCATGAACGTAGGGCGCCACGGCGGCGCTATCCAGCACATGGCGGGAGACCATCTCCTCGACATCGCGCACTGCAGTGAGGTTATAAGCCCGATTCCACTTGTGCAACAGCGCTAGTAATCCGAGCAGTTGCTCTCGTTGCGTCGTCGTCACGGATACGCCCAGGTCGGCCAGCCCCTGGTCCAACTTGGGCGCAACGCCGCTGGGCAGCAGATCGATCAATGGCTGCAGTGCGCTCATCCGTTGGCGACCTCGGTATGACTGACCAAACGGCGCTTTTTCAGGTGAATCAACAGAATCGATAGCGCCGCTGGCGTCACACCGGAAATACGTGCGGCTTGCGCGAGGGTTTCCGGGCGCGCAGCGCTGAGCTTTTGGCGGATCTCATGGGAGAGCCCTTCCACCGTCTGATAATCCAGTTCGGCGGGTAACGGGGTCGCTTCGTGGCGCTTCAGCTTATCGATTTCATCCTGCTGACGGTCGATATAGCCCTGATACTTGGCCTGAATCTGCACCTGCTCGGCGACCGCGTCGTCGTCGATATCGCCGCTCTCCATGCCAGGTAGCTCGGCGATATCGGCATAGGTTAGCTCGGGCCGCTTCAGTAGATCACTCAGATTGTACTCACGCGGCAGCGGTTTACCGGTCTTTTCGGCAATTTTCGCAGCGGCCGGGCTGTTGGGCTGTACCCAAGCAGTGGCCAGACGCGCCGTTTCACGCTCGATGGCGTCACGCTTTTGACTAAAGGCTGCCCAACGAGCATCGTCGACCAAACCCAAAATGCGGCCTTTCTCGGTCAAGCGCAGATCGGCATTGTCTTCACGCAGCAGCAAACGGTACTCCGCACGGGACGTGAACATACGGTAGGGCTCTTTGGTGCCCATGGTGATCAAGTCGTCTACCAGTACGCCCAAGTAAGCTTCATCACGGCGCGGGTACCACGCCTCGAGCTGCTTGGCGCGGCGAGCGGCGTTCAAGCCCGCCAAAAGACCTTGCGCACCGGCTTCTTCGTAACCGGTGGTACCGTTGATCTGTCCGGCAAAAAACAGGTTGTGGATAAATTTCGTTTCCAGGGAGTGTCTCAAATCCCGTGGATCGAAGAAATCGTACTCGATGGCGTAACCAGGACGCGTGATGTGCGCGTTTTCGAGCCCTTTGATCGAGCGCACCACCTGCAACTGCACGTCGAAAGGCAGCGAGGTCGAGATGCCGTTGGGGTAGAGCTCGTGGGTATCCAAGCCTTCCGGTTCGATGAATACCTGATGGCTCGATTTGTCGGCAAAGCGGTGCACTTTGTCTTCGATCGACGGACAGTAGCGAGGCCCGATGCCCTCGATCACGCCGGAGTACATCGGCGAGCGATCCAGGTTACCCAAGATGATCTCGTGGGTGCGCTCGTTGGTGTGTGCGATATGGCAGCTCATCTGCCGGGGATGCATGTCGCGGGAGCCAAGGTAGGACATCACCGGCGTTGGCGTATCGCCTGGCTGCTCTTCCAATTGGGAAAAATCGACGGTCTTGGCGTCGATACGCGGCGGCGTACCGGTTTTGAGCCGGTCAACGTGAAATGGCAGTGCCCGCAGTCGTTCAGCCAGTGCGTTGGAAGGCGGATCACCGGCGCGGCCGCCGCGGCTTTGATCGAGTCCAATGTGAATAACCCCACCCAGGAAGGTGCCGGTCGAGAGCACGACGGATTCTGCGTGGAAGCGAATGCCCGTCTCGGTCACGACGCCACGCACGGTGTCGTTATCCACAATGAGATCGCCAGCCGCCTGCTGAAAAATCGTCAGGTTGGGTTGGTTTTCCAACATGCCGCGAATGGCGGCTTTGTAGCGGACGCGATCAGCCTGGGCACGAGTTGCGCGTACCGCGGGCCCTTTACGTGCATTGAGCACGCGAAACTGGATGCCGCCTAAATCCGTGGCTAGCCCCATTGCACCGCCGAGCGCATCGATTTCTTTGACCAAATGACTTTTGCCAATGCCACCGATGGCCGGGTTGCACGACATTTGGCCGAGCGTCTCGATGTTGTGGGTCAGCAATAGGGTTTGACAGCCCATACGAGCAGAGGCCAGTGCGGCTTCGGTTCCCGCATGGCCACCGCCGATGACAATCACGTCAAAGCGGTCGGGGTAATTCAAGAGACACCTCGTCTTGCGCCTATTGGCACGATGATGTGGTCAGCGATTCGCCGCTGATGAAATTAGCCCGCCAGTATAAACCTCCTGTGGGTAACCGTCAGGTTTTTCCACACCCCGTATGCAACGCAGTGTCGTTATTAATAACAAAATAAAAATATATAAGAGAAGTTCTGTTGATGTTGTAACTACTGGTGTGGACAAAATCTGTTGATAAGTCAATATTCTCTATATTTTTTATAATCTTATATTGTTGACCTTTACGTGATTAAAGGGCGGAGTGCCTGCGTAGAAGCGGTGGTGGAGCTGTGGATGAAACATCGACTTACCCACAGCGCTGCTTGACAACGGGTTATCCACCTATGGATACCGTGCTTGTTACCGTACCTGTGAACAAGCCGGTCGATACGGCCGTATCGCTTGGAGAGCTGCTCATGCTGGGGGCCGTAGCGCTACGGCGGGACGCGTGTAAAAAATAGTATCCACAGGCAAAAAAATGGCCTGTCAGGAAGACAGGCCATCGGGTGAGTCGCTTTTTGTGCTTTGGTCGCCCTTAACAGAGCGGAGATCAAGTGCGTATCAGTGCTTGAGTACGCGCGCCAAAAACGATTGGGTGCGCTCGTGTCGAGGCGCATCAAAGAGTTGCTCGGGTGGGCCTTGTTCGGCAATTTCGCCCTTATGGATAAAGATGATGCGGTCGGCTACCTCACGGGCAAAGCCCATTTCGTGGGTCACGATCACCATGGTCATGCCCTCCTTAGCTAGCTCTCGCATGGCATCCAGCACTTCACCAATCATCTCGGGATCGAGCGCCGACGTTGGCTCGTCGAACAGCATCAGGCGCGGCTCCATCGCCAACGCACGCGCCAGCGCCACACGCTGCTGCTGGCCGCCGGAGAGCTGGCTGGGATACTTGTTGGCCTGATCGGCAATGCCGACGCGCTCCAGCAGCCGCTTGGCGGTCTCTTCGGCGTCTTGGCGGCTCCAGCCGCGGACCTTCATGGGTGCCAGCGTAATGTTGTCGAGCACGCTCAGATGGGGAAAGAGATTGAACTGCTGGAACACCATGCCCACTTCGGTACGGATGGTTTGCAGCGCCTGGCTGCTTTTACCGTTGGGCAACAGCGTGTTGCCGTCGACCTCTAAACTACCTGACTGAAACTCTTCCAAACCGTTGATACAGCGGATCAACGTGGACTTGCCGGAACCACTGGCTCCGATGACCACGACGACCTCACCCGGGACGATGTCCAGGTCGATATCCTTGAGAACGTGCAGACTGCCAAAGTGCTTGTGGAGCTTTTGCATACGCACAATGGGCGTTTGAGTAGAAGTCATCGTGCGCTCCTTATTGTCCGGCGAGGCCACGGCGCTCTAGTTGACGCAGCACCAGGGAAAGGGTCCAGGTAATGGCGAGATACATCAGCGCCACCATGAAATAGACCTCCAACGCGGTGAAGGTGGTCGCGATATAGATCTGTCCTTGGCGGACTAGCTCACTCACTCCGATGACGGAGAAGAGCGAGGTGTCTTTGATACTGATGATGCCCTGATTGCCGAGCGGCGGAATCATGCGGCGCAGTGCCTGAGGCCAGATGACATAGCGGAAGGCCTGTACCCTAGAGAGGCCAAGCGAAAGCGATGCTTCTCGCTGGCCGCGTTCGATGGATTGCACGCCGCCGCGCACGATCTCGGAGATATAAGCCCCAGAGTTGACGGCAATGGCGGCAATGCCCGCGACCAGGGCGTTGATGGGCCCACCCAGCAGTTGCGGCAAGCCGTAAAAGATGAAAAGCACCTGGACCAAGATGGGGGTGCCGCGGAATACCTCGACGTATACGATGGCAGGCCAGCGTAACCAGCGCACGGGACTAATGCGCAGCAGGCCGAAGAAAATACCGATGAAAAAGCCAATCGCTAGACCGCCAAAGGAGATCAGTAGCGTCCAGGGAATACCGGGTAATAAATAGGGGATCGAGCTAAACGCAGCCGACCAGTCGAACTGAAAGTTAACGTCCACGCGTTATCTCCAGGTAAAGAAAACAACGACACAGGGCCGGGGGAAATGGCCGCCCGGCCCTGTGGTGAGAATCGCTTCAAGCGTTGGCGATGAGCTATTGCGCGATTTAGTCAGCGCTAGGGGCTTCACCGAACCATTTGGTGTAGATCTCGTCGTAGGTGCCATCTTCACGCATAGCGGCTAGTGCCTCATTGGTCGGCTCTACCCACTCGCTGCCTTTGTGGAAGACGATGCCGTACTGCTGACCTTCGTATAGCGGGCCGACGACCTTAGTACGTCCCTCACCACGGGTTTGTGAGAAGTAAGCTACGTTGGGCGCATCGTAAAGTACGGCATCGACGTTACGGCCCAGCAGTGCCATGTACATATCGGCGGTACCGGGATAGGGCGTGATGTCGGCGTTCTCGCCTAGCTCTTGTTGTAGGAAGTCGTAGCTGGTAGAGCCGATTTTAGTGGCCACTGACAGCCCTTCGAGATCCTCGATGGAGGAGACCTCTTCGTTGTCGGCGCGTACGATGATTTGCAGACCGGAGTCGTAGTAGGGATCGGAGAAGTCGACGACTTGAGCGCGCTCTTCAGTGATAGTGGTGCCCGCAATGGCGATTTCTTGACTGCCGGTTTGCACCGCAGGAATGATGCCCGAGAACTCCATGGTGGTGAGATTGACTTCGAAGCCAGCGCGCTCGGCCACTTCGTTGATGATGTCCATGTCGAAGCCGATCATTTCACCGGTATCGGGGTCGAGCATTTCGAAAGGCACAAAGCTTGGGTCAGTGGCCACGTTGACGGTAGGCGTTTGCGCAAACGCAGTGGTACTGCCCAAGCCCAGTGTAATGGCCGTGGCGATCGCAGAGGTAGTGAATAGGTGTTTCATTAGTTTCCCCATGTTTTATGTGGTTAGCCACGCAATTTATAGAATTTTTTTTCTTATAAATCGGCTAGGCAACCGTTATTGACCTTTCAACCTTGGCGAGAAACCGCCAAGGCGTCAAGTCATGGGGAGCGGTTGTCACCAACGCTGGTCACACCATAAACGAGGCGCCACACCCGCAAGTGGTGGTGGCATTGGGGTTTTGGACACGAAAACGCGCACCCGCCAGGCCCTCTTCATAATCGACCGTGGAGCCGACCAAGTACTGGTAGGAGAGCGGGTCGACGACCAGCGTGGCGTCGCCAAACTCGATCAGCGTGTCGTCGTCGGCAACGCTATCCGCGAAGTCGAAACCGTACTGAAAACCCGAGCAGCCGCCACCGGTGACGTAGACGCGCAGTTTTAGTGCCGGGTTACTCTCTTCGGCCATCAACGCTTTGATACGTTTGCGTGCGCTGTCCGACAGTAACAGGGGGGTTGGAACAAAAGCTTCTGCACCGCTCATGGGTACCTCCCGCGAGCTTTAAAAACGAATAATCCGCAATGAGGGACGATTATGGGTAATTCCCAGCAAATTGGTCAACTATTGCATCGGCATATCAAGCAGAGGGCAGCTCGCCGAGGAGGCGCTGTGAATCCTTCCATGGAAGCTACATTTGCCCCTTGGCAAATGACCTCCTCTCTGAGCTGCCCTCTGCATGCTGGTTTTGCGAGTTGTTTAAGGCATCAGCGCAGGAGCGTTCAGGCCCATGTGTTCGTCGAAGCCAAACATCAGGTTGAGGTTTTGGATGGCTTGACCCGAGGCACCCTTCACGAGGTTATCGATGACCGACAGGACCACGACCGTATTGCCGTCATTCGGGCGGTGGACGGCGATCCGGCAGGTATTGTTGCCTTTGACACTGCGGGTTTCCGGATGGCTACCGGCAGGCATCACGTCGACGAACGGCTCATTGGCGTAGCGTTGCTCGAACAGTGCCTGTAGATCCTCTGGCTCGGCGGTGAGCGTGCCATAGAGCGTGGCGTGAATGCCGCGGATCATGGGCGTTAGATGAGGAACGAAGGTCAATCCCACCGGGTGGGACTGCATGTCGCTCAAGCCTTGACGGATTTCCGGCAGGTGCCGGTGGCCGCTCGCGCCGTAGGCTTTCATGGACTCACTGGCCTCGGCCAGTAGCGAGCCGACCTTGGCACCGCGACCAGCGCCGGTTACGCCGGATTTACAGTCGGCAATCAGCTGGCTCGGATCGATCAAGCCAGCCTCCAATAGCGGTAAGTAACCAAGCTGAACCGCCGTGGGATAGCAGCCGGGCACCGCGATCAGGCGCGCTGTCTTGATCTTTTCGCGATGCATTTCAGGGAGGCCGTAGACGGCTTCTTCGAGCAGTTCGGGCGCGCCGTGGGGTTGGTCGTACCAGCGGCTCCACTCGTCGGCATCGCGCAGCCGGAAGTCGGCGGAGAGATCGATCACCCGAGTGCCGTTGGCCAGCAGCTCGCCGGCAAGCGCGTGAGCAACGCCATGGGGCGTGGCGAAAAAGACCGCATCCATCGCGCCCAGCGCCTGAGCGTCGGGTTCGCTAAACGCCAAGGTGTCATAGTGGCCGCGCAAATTAGGGTACATGTCGCACACTTTTACGCCCGTCTCCGAGCGCGAGGTAATGGCCTTGACGTTTACCTGAGGGTGCTGAGCCAGCAGTCTGAGAAGTTCGACGCCGGTATAACCGGTGCCGCCCACGATGCCAACGTTTATCACAAACCACTCCTTGTGCGCTTCGCGCAATCGACGCTTGAATAATTAACAGCCTAATGAGTGTGACCAGGCTGTCGAAGTGTATCCAGCTATGATACACAAGAGAGGCAGCGCTTGAGAGCGCTGCACAGCACGAGACAATGAAACGAACAACAAACGCAAGGACGGACGTTGTGGCACGTTTTTCTCGGTCAGACTTCACCCTAGAGAGCTTTCGCCGCCAATTGGCGAACGTGGATGCGTTGCCGCAGCTATGTGTGCTGGGGCTGGTGTCCGGGGTGATTACCGGGGCGGTGATGGTGGCGTTTCGCCTGCTGCTGGAAGCGGGGGCGGCGCTCTACATGCCGGACGGTGATCCGGAAGCCTTCGAAGGGTTGACGCCTTGGCTAAGAGCACTTCTGCCGATCATGGCCGTCACGTTGATTGGTCTGTTGCTCTATCGGCAGCGGTCTACCGCACGCAAACTCGGCGTCAGCCATGTGATCGAGCGACTGACCTATCATCAGGGTCGCTTCCCGCTGCGCAACTGGCTGAATCAATGGTGGGTGGGTGTGGTTTCGGTGCTTGGTGGTTTGTCCGCCGGGCGCGAAGGCCCGGCGATCCACTTGGGCGCGGCGGCGTCCAGCGGGTTAGGGCTTAAGCTGCGGCTGCCCAATAATAGCTTGCGGGTGTTGGTGGCTTGCGGCACGGCGGCGGGTATTTCCGCTTCGTTCAATACGCCCATTGCGGGGGTCATCTTTGCCATGGAAGTGGTGATGATGGAGTACACCCTGATGAGCTTCATGCCGGTGATCCTGGCCTCCACCATGGGCGCGCTGGTGGCGCAGGTGATGTATGGCAACGAGCCTGCGTTTCGCATTCCCGAGGTGGCGTTAGGCTCGCTGATGAATCTGCCCTGGATCGTGGTGATTGGCTTGGTCATAGGTTTGATGGCAGGGCTCTTCATCCATATTTCACGAAGTCAGCGCCTACAAACCCTGCCGCTGTGGTTGAGATTGGGCGTCGTGGGTGTCGGCACCGGGGTATTGGCGTGGTGGTTTCCGGAGATTCAAGGAATTGGCTATGACAGTGTCGCCGCGGCACTGAATAATCAGTTGGCTATCAACGTTCTGCTGGCGCTGATGGTGGCCAAACTGTTGATCACGGCGATAACCGTCGCAGGCGGTGTGCCGATTGGTATTATTGGCCCGGTACTGGTGGCGGGGGCAGCCACTGGGGCCCTGGGTGGCATGCTCGGCGGCTGGCTATGGCCCGAGAAAGCCGCTGACCCGGGCATTTACGCCATGCTCGGCATGGCAGCGATGATGGGGGCTGTTCTACAGGCGCCTCTCGCGGCGCTGATGGCGCTACTAGAGCTGACGCATACCCCCAATATCATGTTGCCGGGAATGCTGGTCGTGGTGGTGGCCTGCTTGACGTCGCGCCAGCTGACGGGCTGTGAAGGTTTCTTCATTAGCTCGGTACGCTACGGGTTACACCCCCTTCAGCAGCCGCTGATGCAGGCGCTTTCCCGGGTCTCAGTCCCAGCGGTCATGGAGCGTCGCTTAGTGCGCACTGAACGAATGATCACACCTGACCAAGCCCGCCGCTTGCTGGAAACCAACCCCATGTGGCTGGTGATCGAGCGCTCCAGTGATGACAAGCCCGTGCTGGCGCTGAAGGCGGCAGAGCTTGCTCGCTGGCTCTTGGAGCATGACGAAGCGCTCAATGGCGAAGCACCGCCGGAAGATGAGTTGGTGGATCTCTTGGAGATTCCCGGCCAACGGTTGGAAATGGCCCCGATTGGGCTACAGGCCACACTATCCGAGGCGTTTTTGAAGCTTCAAGACAGCGCGCTTGGGGCACTGTACGTCGTACATGGCTACCGACCAAAGCAGCAGCGAATTTCAGGTATCATTACTCGTGGCGCGATCGAGCGTTATTACCACTACACTGACGCTCGACAGCCGGATGTCCGTGATACTGATCCCTAATAAAGAGCCCACCGCCTAAGGAGAGACCATGTACGAATGGGTAAAGGCCATTCATTTGATGGCCGTTGTGACCTGGTTTGCCGCACTGTTCTATTTGCCAAGACTGTACGTGTACCACGCCATGGCACGCGACAAAGGCGATGAGCAAGCGATCACTTACTTCAAGACCATGGAGCGCAAACTCTATCGTGGCATCATGACGCCATCGATGATCCTGGTGCTGATTTTTGGGGGCTGGATGCTCTATTTGGTGCCCGCATGGTTTAGCCAAGGCTGGATGCATGCCAAGCTCACGCTCGTGGCGCTGCTGATTGCCTATCACCACGTTTGCTTGATTTATTTAAAACAGTTCGATCAGTCGCGCTGCACCAAGAGCCATGTCTTCTTTCGCTGGTTCAATGAAGCCCCGGTGATTGCACTGGTCGCGATTATTTTACTGGCGGTAGTGAAGCCCTTTTGATGCGTCGTCCCCTTCCCCCTGTCGTCTTAGTGTTAGCAGGCCATGATCCAACGGGCGGTGCCGGGCTGATGGCCGATAGCGAAGCCGTCGCCGCCTGTGGCGGGTGGGCCGTCACCATCCCCACGGCGCTGACTGTACAAAATTGTCATAACGTGTCCCGCGTGATGCCCGCTGACCCTGGGTCCATGCGGCAAATGGCCGAAGCCGTCAGTGACATGCAGATTGCGGCGATCAAGCTGGGGCTGCTGGCAGACGAGGCCACGCTGCGCGCTGCCGAGCAGATCATTCGCCGTTTTCCTGGCGTGCCGGTGGTGGCCGATCCGGTGCTGAAAGCAGGAGGGGGCGCTGTGTTATCCACAGCCGCTTTACAGACGCTTTACCGAGACCGGCTGTTGCCGCTTGTGGATATCTTGACGCCGAACCGCTTTGAGTTGGCGGCGCTGACACCGGAAATTCTAGAGTCCCATGACGACACTGCCCGGGCGGTGTCACTGCTGTCACAAGGTTGCCAAGCGGTGCTGGTGACGGCAACGGATGACCCCTTACCCGGTTCAGCCGAGCAGGTGGTGCATACGCTGCACTCGCCCGATACCACTCGCCAGTGGCAATGGCCGCGCTTACCTGACGTCTTTCATGGTTCTGGCTGTACGCTCGCGTCTGCCCTAGCAGCCCGATTAGCGGTTGGTGAGCGCTTACCAACTGCCTGTGAACAGGCCCAGCACTTTACCTGGGAGAGCTTGTCTCACGGCTACCAGCCCCCGAGTGGCCAATGCTTGCCGAATCGCTTGCCACGTCCCGTGCGCTTTTGATCTCATTGGTAGTAAGTCATTTATACAGAGGATGCCATGACCACATCTGCTGAACTGTTCGACCTCGCGAGTCGCCATATCCCTGGGGGCGTGAACTCTCCCGTCCGTGCCTTCAAAGGGTTGCACCGCCCACCGGTCTTCATGGAACGTGCGCAGGGCGCTTACCTCTTCGATGTCGAGGGCAACCGCTACGTCGATTACATCGGCTCCTGGGGACCGATGATTACCGGTCACGCCGATCAAGACGTATTGGCGGCCGTACGTGCGCGGTTGGATAATGGGCTCTCGTTCGGTACCCCCACGGCCGTGGAAACCACCATGGCAGACCTGATCTGCGACATGATTCCCTCCATGGAAATGGTACGCATGACCAGTTCGGGCACGGAAGCCACCATGTCAGCGATTCGGCTGGCGCGGGGCACCACGGGACGGGATAAGATCGTCAAATTCGAGGGTAACTACCACGGCCACTCGGACTCCCTACTGGTGAAAGCGGGCTCCGGTGCATTGACCCACGGCGAGCCCAGCTCACCGGGCGTTCCGGCGTCGTTGGCCGAACACACCATTACACTCTCCTATAACGACCCGGAGGGGGTGGAAGCGTGCTTTGCCGAGATCGGTGAGCAAATTGCCTGCATCATCGTCGAGCCGGTGGCGGGCAATATGAACTGCATTCCCCCTCAGCCAGGTTTCTTGGAAACCTTGCGCCATGTCTGTAACGAGTACGGTAGTATTCTGATTTTCGATGAGGTGATGACGGGTTTCCGCGTAGCGTTGGGCGGAGCCCAGGCGTACTACGGTGTCACGCCGGATTTGACCTGCTTGGGTAAGATCGTCGGCGGTGGTATGCCGGTCGGTGCGTTTGGCGGCAAGCGCGACATCATGCAGAACATCTCGCCGCTGGGGCCGGTGTATCAAGCGGGCACGCTGTCGGGGAACCCGCTGGCCATGGCCGCCGGGGTGGCACTACTCACCAAGCTGCAGGTGCCGGGCTTCCACGATGCCTTGAGCCAGCGTGTACAAACGCTGTGTAACGGTCTACAAGAGCGCGCCAATGCAGCTCGCGTGCCGATGATGACGCAATCCGCAGGCGGCATGTTCGGTGTGTTCTTCACCTCACAATCCCGTGTGGATAACTTTGCTCAAGCCACGGCGTGTAACCCCGATGCTTTTCGTCGCTTCTTTGGCGCGATGCTGGATCATGGCGTGTACCTTGCGCCTTCTGCCTATGAAGCCGGCTTTATGTCTAGCGCACACACGCCCGAGGATATCCAGCTCACGCTGGATGCGGCCGAGAAAGCCTTTGCCGTTATGTAACGTTAAGTAACTATCTGGCCAAGTGCCTGCTACACTGCAAGAGCCGCTCTTATCGAGCGGCTCTTGTGGTTACCGAGGTAGCTAACATGAAACGATTATCGGCTTGGCACGCGTCACGACGATACGGTGCGTGGTTGACCACCGTTCTTACCCTTGGCTTGTCTTTCCCAGGGCTAGCCGCACAGGAGCAGGATATGACCCAAATCCACATCACCATGAGCGGCTCTCCCGGCGCTGAGTTTTCGGCCGAGTGGCGCATTACCCAGGACGGCGACACCATCGAACATCCTGAAACTCGAGGCACGGTGCCCGCAGAGTTCACCTTCGAAGGAGATACCCTAGAAGGTACCGTTAAACTCCTGAGCGACGATGAGCGGTTGGAAGTCGATATCGTCAAAGGCAGCAACCGTTCGCGCTCTTCTACCCAAGGCAAAGGCGGGACGCTGACGGTGGTGGTACGTTAGGTGACAGCACAAAAAAACCGCCCCCGGAAGGGGCGGTTTTGACGACAAGGCCAAATGTTAGTTGCCTTGACTGACCACGTTATAGTTGCCACTACCAGTGGTTAAGATTTGCGAGAAGTGCTGTCCAGCCCCCCCGAACGCACCACTTTGGTTTACAAAATGGGTGTTGCCATTGCCATTGGTACTGATGAAGGAGTCATGCCCGTAACCCGTTTGGGTCACCGCTGCATAGTTAAAGTCGCCGTCGAGGATGATGTCGCTGTCAAGCTCATCACCTGTTTGGGTGGTATATGTCCGGTTAAAGCTACCGTCAGCATTCACGTAGCTATCGTTTAGCTCGCCGTCCTGGACGACATTCGACTCGTTGAACCAACCTTCCTGTTGTACCCAAGAGTCGTTTAGTCGGCCCTCTTGCATTACATTAGCCATATTAAATCGACCTTCTTGAACAACAATGGAATCGTTGGTAATGCCCTCTTGAGTTACATAGGCGGTATTTTTAAAGCCGTCTTGATCAATGCTGGAGTAGTTATTGCCTGGTGAAGTAAGGGCCTGACCTACAACATCGTCTTGAGTGACGTTGGCTTTGTTTGAAGTACCCTCTTGCTTGATGCGAGAGTCTTGTGTACCCCATTGTGTTACGGATGTACTGTTAAAATTACCATTTTGCTCGATTTGTGAGTCACTACCCACGGCGCTACCGTTGTAGAGAGAACCACCCATGCTGTCGATATCGGCACGCGAGCCGTTGAACTGCCAGCTCGGTGCAGTTTGAGCCATTGCAGCAGCGCTCATGGTCAGAGCAACGGCAGCAGCGATAGTGGTCATTTGAGTTTTCATGGTTACATCCCCTTTATGATGCTCTTACTTTAGTTATTACTGAGGCCGTATCGACTGCTCAGTAGGTGTCGACGGTGACTGGGCGCGCATTGCCTGAGTAGGCGCGTTGTTCGACGCTAATGCTGCGATAGCCACTCCCCGATTGAGAGACTTGAACATCGCTACGTTGGCCCAACTGAGTCACGTAGGTTTCAAGCGGTTGATCGTTGCCTGTCTGGATGACATTAGCGGTGTGATAATTGCCCTTTTGCAAAATGACACCTGCATTATTGCCACCCACTTGTTCGATATTGGCGTTATTCCAATCTCCTCGCTGGCTAATGCGAGAGAAGTTACCTGTTTGATAACTCGCAGAATACGACTGGGTTACGTTCGTACGATTGTTGTTACCAATCTGTTGGATAATGCTGAAGTTACCTTGATAGCTCTGCGCATTGGTATCGTTGAAATACTGCTCAATGCGATGGCTAAAAGAGTCTGCAAAGGTAGGTAATGAAACTGCAGAAGCAATCAAGCAAGCAGCAATAGGTGTCGCTAAGCGAAATGTTGCAGTGCTTTGCTTCGAATCGTTAGGTTTCATTTTTATTCCCTCTGCAACAATTTGTATCTTTTTGTATTTCATGCGTTGAGTTTGGCTGATTTATATTTTGACGCCATAAGTAAAAAATGTATGTTGCAGGCGATTTTTTTAGTTAAATCGAGAAAGAATAGTATGAGAAAACTCATACTTTTATTGGCATATAAAAACGGCTTTGCGTGGTGGCAAAGCCGTCAATAGTTTTATATTGCGTTTCTTTGGTGATAAGTTCAGTAATTCTTATAAAAGCGGCGTGGGGGCATTTAAATAATCGGCCAATACTGAGTTTTGCAAGCTAGCCCCGTTCGATAAATTCCATAGGTTATTCTCTACGCCTCGAGCAATTAAGTGGATAACGGCAGATTCTATGGCTGACATGACGGCAAGCTGGACAGGTTCATTGGTCGTAATGCCGGCTTCCGCTTCCAGGAGCCGCCTAAAATCAATAAAGCGATACACTCCTGCCCGAAGCTCTTTAGAGTAAATGGTTTTGGTCGTCGTCACGTTAGCCAGTATTTCGCCTGTGGATATCTCGACGGCTCGTAAATTGACCGTTACCTGATCCACCTGATACTGCCCTGATGCTCCAATGCCGAAATATTCTGCACCCGCACCACCGGTTCTGACGTTGGACTCATAAGCAATGATGCCTCCTTCAAGCATGACCGATGCTGCTCTTAACGAGGGCAAAGTATCGGGTTGATTAAAGCGCTCAAATTCAGCACGAATGATACGTCGCTCGGTCAGCAGATTTTGCAGCCCCACGCGCTCCAAAGGGATAAACCAACCAGAGTCAGCTAATGCGCCTGTCAACATCGCTGCGGCACCTTGTGTCACGGCGGTGGAAAAAGTACTGGCTGGAGCAGGGCGGTACTGACCCGTTTGGTCTCGAAAATCATACACAGAGACGAAGATTTTCCCTGCCGGTGGAGGTAACGAGACTAAATCTTGATAGGTCGCTCCACGGGGCGTCAGGGTTGCCTGTGCACCCTCTAGATTTTCGGACGTAGCCACCATCCCCGCGCACCCACTTAGGAGACTGACCATTATAATTGAAGCGATGATTTTCATGTTGATCCCCTGGCGACACTTATAGCGTCAGTGTTCGGTTGTTAAACCGTTTTGATTTTCTTAAGTGCCTGTTTTGTTGTTAAGGATTAAATAATCCACCCACGCTAATGTTGGTGACATCCCCTGTTACTTTATCAACTACTCTTACAATAAGCTGTCCACCTTCATCGCGTACAACGACACTGAATTCTCCACTATCGAAAGAGCCTTCACCAATTTCGCCAGCGCCTACATCGCTAATGAGCTGCGAGATGAGTCTGCTTTCAAGACTTTGAATAAGCCGCTCAGTAGAGGATAGAGGTTCGATGCTTCTTGCATTAGGGTCGCTATTGGTGTCCTGTGATTGTGCCTTTCCTAGCAAATAGCTACCCATGAAGGGGTCACCGCCAAAAGATGGGTTGAGAGGCTCGTAAATAAGTTCTCCAGCGGTGCTTTTAAGAGAGAGCGACGCTGCCAAACCAGATATTATCAAGGCACTCAATGTGCTTTTTTTAAGGTTAGCACTCATTAGTTTAACTCCTCTTTTCCTAGGTCTTTGTCTGAGGTAAGCGCTGCCGTGAGCTGCTGTTGCAGAAGCGCTTCTTGGACAACTTGTACAGCTTCTCCTGCGACGCGATCAGCCTCGCTAATACGAGGAGAGAGCTGGGTTCTGAAGTACATTTTATTGCCTTCCATTATCCATAGTTGGCTACCCCAGCGTGCATCGGGGCGTTCCTGTATGGTGAGTGTTGCGTTCCCTATAATGCGGTTGTCCATGGCAAGTTGACTAAATGCACGATAAAAGGTCTTACCTGCCATTGTGATCGTGCGATCCACCATGATGCCGGTCAGCTCACTGCTGCCATGCAGACGGTTCTGTATTTCTGGGCCATCAGGGCTTGATAGCTGGTTAATGTCATCAACAGCTTGGGTATCGCTAACAGACTCTTCCTCGCTAGCGTTAGCACTACCCATTAGGAGTACAAAAAAAAGTAATCCTAATACGTTGGCTGAATGACTTAGGAGGGTTTTTAACATGTCATCAACCTTCATTTAGCTAACGATGGCGCTGCAAACTGCGCGCTGTTTCGATATTGGGTAAAATGGGGCCTAAGTTTTGGTGAATCCAGTTCAGCGCTTGTATACGGTTATGCACATTGATTTTTCTAAAAATATTGTAAAGGTGTGATTTAACCGTGTGCTCACTCACAAAGAGTTTGTCGGCAATCTGTTGATTGGAGGAGCCAGCACTAAGTAGCGAAATGATCTCCATTTCTCGATTGGTTAAGCCGCAGGCAGGTCGAAACGCGTTGCTTTGATATTTGCGGTAAAAAAGGATCAAACGGGCCATCAAATCGCGTGACATCCAAAGCTCACCTTCGAGTAACGCGTGAATCCCTTTACAGATCACTTCAAGACTCTCGTCACGGTAAAAGACGCCTTTGAGCTGGGCGCATGACAGCGCTTCCAGTGCATGGTCCATATCGCGAATATTGAAGGCGGCCAGCGAGGTTTTGGCCAAGTTATCAGGAAGATTTTCCTGCCACTCGGGTAGCTCTTCTACGCCGATATGGTCACTATCGATGAGTATTAACAGCTTGTTTGGAATGATCGTGGGTAGTGAACTTTTAGGTGAGTGAATGCTTACCGTACACCCTGTGTGTTCGTGTAAGTAATCGGCAAAAAGCTGCGCCTGTGGGCTTTTTTCGGTGATGATGTACACCAAGCCGTGCGTTTTTTCTTGGGACATTGGGGAGGCCTCATGAGCGTAAAGCGTGAGCAGGTGACTAAATGAGTGTTGCCTATAAGCTACATTTCGTAAAGATTTGTTATCAAAATAATTATAAAAGTAATTTGCACTTTGTTATTACTTTTTAGAATATATAGTTCAAGCTATTGTTTTTATATACATTTACTAGTGGATAATGGTCAATGATTGCGCTGAGTGACAAGATACACTGAGTAACATTGTGTTGCCTTTAGCTGTGTTCTCGATAGGCGTAAACTGGCCCCATCATGTGAAGAGGTCGCCCCTATGAATGCAGCCAATACGCTCGTTTTAGCCAGTGGAAATTCTGGAAAATTAAAAGAATTCAATCAGTTGCTATCGCCCCTTGGACTGGATGTACGCCCCCAGGCTGAGTTTGGTGTGCACGATGTCGAAGAGACAGGACTGACGTTCGTTGAAAATGCGCTGTTAAAGGCCCGTGAAGCGAGTCGCGTAAGCGGGTTACCGGCGCTCGCCGACGACTCAGGTCTGGAGGTCGATGCGTTGCATGGAGCGCCTGGCATTTACTCTGCTCGCTATGCCGGTGAGCCGAAAAGTGACGAGCGTAACAACGAGAAACTGCTGGCAGCACTCAGTGAGTGCGCGGAAGGCCAGCGCACGGGCCGTTATTGGTGTGTCTTGGTCTATTTACGCCATGCAGCAGACCCGGTACCTGTGATCGTTCAACGAAGTTGGGAAGGAGAAGTATTGGCTCATCCCCGGGGAGAGGGCGGTTTTGGCTACGATCCGCTGTTCTGGCTACCCGATCAGGGGATGAGCGTGGCAGAACTGCCCAGTGAAACGAAGAACCGCTTGAGCCATCGCGGACGTGCGTTACACGCGTTGGTGGACATTCTGAAGGTGGCGCATGGCTAATCGATTGCCGCCGCTCTCGCTTTATATTCATACACCTTGGTGTGTACGCAAGTGCCCTTACTGCGATTTCAATTCTCACGAACCTGAATCTGGCGCCAATGACCTACCCGAAGCGGCCTATTTGGCCGCCTTGCTGAGTGATTTGGACGGCGATTTGGCGCTGGCGTCTGGCCGTACTCTTCAAACCATTTTTATTGGCGGCGGCACGCCTAGCTTGCTATCGCCGACGTTTTATCGACAGTTATTCGATGGCATTCGTGAGCGGCTCGCCTTTTCGCCTAGCATTGAAATTACCCTGGAAGCCAATCCAGGCACGACCGAGCAGCAGCGGTTCATTGGTTATCGGGAAGCCGGTATCAATCGATTGTCTTTGGGGGTGCAGAGTTTCCGCCACACTCAACTGAGTGCGTTGGGGCGAATTCATACCGGCAACGAAGCGGTGACTGCCATCGGTGAAGCCAGAGCGGCGGGATTCGATAACCTCAACATCGATCTCATGCACGGATTGCCCCAACAAACACCTGAGCAAGCCATGGAAGATATCGATCAGGCGCTTGCCCTCGATCCTGAGCATCTTTCGTGGTACCAGCTCACCCTGGAGCCCAATACGGCGTTTTTTTCTCACCCTCCTCCTTTGCCAGAGGAGGAGGCGTTGTGGGACATTCAGGAGGCGGGGCACCAGCGCCTGGAGCGAGCCGGGCTGCGTCGATACGAGATATCGGCCTACGCCCGTCCGGGATGTCAGAGTCGCCATAACCTAAATTACTGGCGATTTGGCGATTACCTAGGAATTGGGGCAGGCGCTCATGCAAAGCTCTCCTCCATAGATTCCCAAGGGAAGTGGCAGATCGAACGGCGTTGGAAGACGCGCCAACCTAATGCGTACTTGCGCCGTGCCAATGACCCGCGTGGCTTCCTGGCAGGCCAGCAACTCATCGAGCCCCGCGAACTACCACTGGAGTTTGCCATGAACGCGCTCCGACTGACCGAAGGGGTACCATTGGCGGATTGGGCGGCTCACACTGGCCAGCCAGAGGCACTGTTACTTGCGCGTTTACACAGTGCTCAAGAAAAAGGACTTTTAATGGAAATGCCTGAAAAGCTGCGTGCATCGCCCCAAGGTCTATTATTCTTGAACGAGTTGCTGGCCTTGATCAGCGAAGAGTGACCAGCGATCGATTCGGTACACCTCAATCATAAACAAGGAGTGAGTGATGCGTATTTCTCGACTACTGACCCCACTGGCAGCGGCGATATTACTGGCTGGCTGCGCGACGTCCGATCCTTACGGCGGTCAAACGCAGCGCTCGAGCACCGCCATGGGCACCGGCATTGGTGCAGCGATTGGTGCAGCGGCGGGCGCTTTATCCGGTGATGGCAGTACGAGCCGTCGTGACCGTGCGCTAATTGGTGCCGCTGTGGGTGCGGCCGCCGGTGCAGGCGTGGGTGCCTATATGGACCGTCAAGAGCAGCAGCTTCGCAATAACCTGCAAGGATCGCGTATCGAGATCGATCGGCGCGGTGACGATATCGTGCTCAACATGCCCAGCAGCGTTACGTTCGGATTCGATTCTGCCGAGCTCACCTCGGATGCGCGCAGCGCTCTAAACGAAGTGGCGAATGTCCTCACTCAGTACACCGATACCCGCGTAAACATTGCTGGCCATACGGATAGCACCGGGGATGCCAGCTACAACCAGCGCCTCTCAGAGCGTCGTGCCCAATCGGTCGGCAGCTACCTGAGCCAAAATGGCGTCTCTTCCATGCGGTTGAATACCATGGGCTACGGTGCTAATCAGCCGGTGGCTAGCAATGCTACCGAGCAGGGGCGCGCGCAGAACCGTCGCGTAGAAATCACCCTGACGCCTACCGGCAACGGCCAGTAATATGCGTTAATCCCGGCATTGCCGTCCAACGCCCGCTATGCTCACATAGCGGGCTTTTTTTGTTCAATTGCTAGCGAGCTGCCATGCTGTCGTATCAACACGCCTACCACGCCGGTAACTTTGCCGATGTTCATAAGCATTTAACGCTTTACGCGGTGACAGATTATTTATTACGTAAAAAAACATCAATTACATATATTGATACCCATGCAGGCAGAGGGCTCTACCCGCTCGCCACGAAAGAGACTCAGCGGCTTCAAGAGTATCGAGAGGGCGTCGCACCGCTCTGGCAGGTTCGGCAGCAGTTGAGTGATCCGTTACTTGGTAAATGGATGGCGTCGTTGGAAAGCGCGCAGCCCCAATCGACTGTGCTTTCGTACTACCCTGGCTCACCCTGGTGGCTGGCTCAGGGGCTGCGTGAGCAGGACTCACTGCGCCTATTTGAGCTGCACCCTGGTGAGCACGAGCATTTGAGCGGGCAAGCGTTGCCCAAACAGGCCCGACGCGTTTATGGGGATGGGTTGCTGGGCCTGAAGCAGCTGTTGCCGGTGGCAACGCCACGGCTGTGCGTGTTGATAGATCCGAGTTACGAGCGCAAAGTGGAGTATCAAGAGGTCGTCGACGCGGTGGCCTATAACCTCGAAAAAGCACGCCACGCCGTGGTGATGATCTGGTACCCGCTACTGCCCGCCGGGCATCATGACACGTTGCTCAGCGGCCTTGAAGCGAGCGGAATTCGCAAGATTTGGCACAGTGAGCTGCTGTTACGCGCCTCGGCGGAGGGCACGCATGGCATGTATGGAAGCGGCATGGTGGTGATCAATCCACCCTGGGGACTGGATGAGCAATTGTCAGCAGCGATGGCTCAGGTGGCACCGCTGCTGGGGAGTGACAGCCACTACCGCGCTAAATGGCTCGTAGGTGAGTAGTGGCGGTGAGTGGTGGGGGACTATTTACCGATACAGAAGCTGCCAAAGATTTCACCCAGCAGGTCATCGGCACTGAACTCACCAGTGATCTCTCCTAGTGCTTGCTGCGCATCTCGTAAATCTTCGGCAAGAAGCTCGCCAGCACCGTAGCCATCCAGTTGGGCTCGCCCGGTGTCTAGCGCCGCCATGGCGCGGTCAAGCGCATCCAGGTGACGTCGGCGGGCAGAGAAGCGGCCTTCGGTCGTGGCAGAGAAGCCCATCACCTCCTTTAGGTGCGTTCTCAAACTATCCACACCCTCTCCGGTTTTCGCCGATAGGCGGATGATCGGTGTGGCTGTGGATAAGTCAATGCCTGGCGTTTCTGCACTCGCGTCGATCTTGTTGCGCACCAGAGTTAGCCGCCGTTGATCCGGAAGGCGCTCCACGAACTCTGGCCAGATACTCATTGGGTTGGTGGCATCCGTGGTGGAAGCATCCACCATGAGCAGTACCCGGTCGGCCTTTTCAATCTCTTCCCACGCCCGGGCAACGCCGATTTTCTCTACCGCATCGGGCGTATCGCGCAGGCCAGCGGTATCGATGATGTGCAGCGGCATACCGTCTAGGTGGATGTACTCCCGAAGGACGTCCCGTGTCGTACCCGCGATATCCGTGACGATGGCGGTGTCTTGCTCGGTCAGCGCGTTCAGAAGGCTCGATTTACCGGCATTGGGACGCCCTGCAATCACTACACTCATGCCCTCGCGTAGCAGCGCGCCCTGCCCAGCGGCTTTGCGAACGGCGACGAGTGCTTGCTGAACGCTCTCCAAATGCGTAGCGACATGGCCATCGGCGAGAAAGTCTATCTCTTCCTCTGGGAAATCGATGGCGGCTTCCACGTAAACGCGCAGTTCGATCAGCCGTTCTACCAGAGCCGATACGCGCTGGGAGAATTCGCCCTGTAACGAGCGCACGGCGTTTTCAGCAGCGGATCGGGAAGTGGCATCGATCAAATCGGCAATCGCTTCTGCCTGGGCCAAATCCAGCTTGTCGTTGAGGAACGCCCGTTCGGAGAACTCCCCCGGCCGGGCCAGGCGAGCACCGAGCTGCAGGCAGCGCTCTAGCAGCATATCCATGATGATGGGACCGCCGTGGCCCTGCAACTCCAGCACGTCCTCACCGGTGAAGGAGTGAGGACTATTGAACAGTAGCGCGATGCCCTCGTCGATAGTGCCCTCAGCGCCGTGAAACGGCCCGTAGTGGGCGTAGCGAGGAGCAGGGCAGGTCCCGAGTATCTCGGCGGCTATCGTACGGCAGGCGGGGCCTGATACGCGAATGATGCCCACGCCGCCACGGCCAGGGGGGGTTGCCAAGGCGGTAATGGTGTCTTGGGTATAGAGTCGGTCGGCCATGACGCTTCCTAAAGACGAAAGAGGGAGAGAGTGTTTCGCGATGGTGCTCATGATGAGTACCTTCGCCCTATAACGCCAGACCCCCGCAAAGGCGGGGGTCTGGGAGTAGCAGAGGGGGGGCTATTACTTGGTTCGCATCCCTTTGCCGACGCTTGGATCCTTCTCGATGCTGCGCGTAATGAAATACTGCTGCGCCACCGAGATGATGTTGTTGACCACCCAGTAGATGACCAGGCCGGCCGGGAACCACAGGAAGAAGAAGGTGAAGATGATCGGTAGCATCTTCATGATCTTCGCCTGCATGGGGTCTGGCGGTGTCGGGTTCAGCATCTGCTGAACGAACATCGAGATACCCATCAGAATCGGCAGGATGAAATAGGGGTCTTTCACCGAGAGATCCTGGATCCAGAACATGAACGGCGCGTGGCGCAGCTCGACGGATTCCAGCAACATCCAGTACAGGGCGATGAATACCGGCATCTGTACCAGAATCGGCAAACAGCCGCCCAGCGGATTGATCTTCTCTTTCTGATAGAACTTCATCATCTCTTGAGACATTTTCTGGCGGTCGTCGCCATACATCTCTTTGAGACGCTGCATCTCTGGGCCCAGTTTGCGCATACGCGCCATGGACTTGTAGGCCTTGGCAGAGAGCGGGAAGAGCACCAGCTTCACCAATACGGTGAGCAGTACGATGGACCAGCCCCAGTTGCCCACGATGTCGTGGATCTTATCCAGCAGCCAGAACAGCGGGTTGGCAATGAACCACAACCAACCGTAATCCACGGTGAGCTTGAGGTTCGGTGCGACTTGCTCGAGGTAGTCTTGCACCTTCGGGCCCATGTAAAGCGTTGCGCTCAGCGTGGCTTCACCCTCGGCAGCCACGCTGCTGGTGGGGCCAGCGAAGGCCACTACGTTACGATCTCGAGAATCGGTCGTTACGTAGTAGAGATTCTGCTGATTTTGAGGCGGTGCCCAGGCGGACACAAAGTAGTGCTGGATGATCGCTATCCACCCGCCTTGGGCCTCGCGATTCTCGAAGTTACGTTTTTGGATCGTATCGAAATCGATCTTCTCGTAGCGCGCTTCAGGCGTGGAATAAGCAGCCCCTAGGTAAGAATTCATCCCCATGGCCACCCCGCTAGAGGGGTCAGGGCTATTGTCACGGGCTAGCTGACCAATGAATCGAGCGGAAACCGGTGCTTCGGTATTGTTGGCCAGGTAGTAACTCACATTGACCGCATAGCTACCGCGATCGAATGTTAGACGTTTGATGACGTCGACACCATTCACGTCAGCCGTCAAATCGACGCTGATCTGCTCTTCGTCATCGCCCAAGCGGTACTCGTTACGCTCGGGAGTAAAAGCAATGCGGCTTGCCTGACCATCCAGTTGAAGGCCGGAGCGAGCAACATAGCTGCGCGTGGCGTTATCTGACAGCAGCACGTAATTACGGTCGGAATCCAGCGTCAGTTTGTGCTGCGGCAAGGCTGCGTAGACGATATCGCCACCGAAGGGGTCGATGCGTACGTCCAGAACATCCGTGGTGACCGCAATGAAATCACGGCTGGCGGTGTCGCTTTGCTCATCGCCAACGCCTTCGCTAATAGCGTTGTTAGGCGCCGAAGTACTGGGCACGGAGAGATCGTCGCTACCGCTTTCGTTCGCAGGAGCCCCATTGCTGCTTTGGGTGATCTCTGGCGTCGAATCGTAGGTGGTCTGCCCGTAATCCTGATTCCACTGTACAACCAGAAGGTAGGCTAGTACGGCCAGTGGAATCAGTAATAAAAGTCGTTTTACGTCCATGAGGGTTCTGCCCGATGGGTGGTGAACATGCTAATGGCGCAGTGTCATTTACTCGACCCATGACACACGAAAGCCTGCCAAGCGGCAGGCCGAGGTCGAGCGGCGAGGTGTGTCGTCAAGCGTCACGTGTTACGCCATGAGGCGGGAGAGGTGTTGATGCCGCCTGTGCGTCGCGCTGAAGCCGTTTCCACATGCCGTATAGTTGACGGCTGAGCGTTTCGTTATCGACATCCTGCACGCCTCGCTTTGCCAATATCACGATATCCACAGAGGGTAAGTGATCTTGACGCAGACGAACGGATTCGCGAACGAGTCGCTTGAAGCGGTTACGATCGACAGCAAGCTTTACATTTTTTTTGCTAACGACCAGTCCGATGCGGGGGTATCCCCGGGTAGTCATGCGCGCTAGCGCCATCATACCTTTGCCATGGACTTTGAGGTCAGCCTGCTCAAACACGTGACTGAAATCCCCGGCAGTTAGCAACCGCAAGCACCGGGGAAACCCTTGAGGCGACACACGCAATCCGAGATCAGGCGCTCAGACGCTTGCGGCCTTTGGCACGGCGGCGTGCGATCACGGCACGGCCGTTTTTGGTTGCCATACGAGCACGGAAGCCATGCGCGCGCTTGCGCTTGAGAACGCTGGGTTGAAAAGTGCGTTTCATAACTCGTTATTCCCACGTGGTTTAGGACGGAAAGTGAATTCCAAAAGACCCGGTCCAGTGAGGAACTAGCCGGGGAGTTTCAATTCAAGACCGGAAATTGTAGAGACTTCCCGCGCTGGGTGCAATTTTTCCTTGCATAAAAAGCTCGAAAAAGGCAATGGCGGCGCGGCTTGGCGCCCACCACTCGTTTTCTTGCATCGCACTACTATTACTAATGAAGTTATTTAAAACCTACTGTTATTAATAGTGGGGATACTATTTGTGGATAAGTCATTTTAATACATTTTTATCAACAACTTGAAGTAATAAAAAATCTGTGAATAAGCATCGAATAACGCGCGAATAAACTGTGAATTTGGTGTGGTCAGGCGGTGACAACTTGCTCGAAAGGAGGGTTGTACCCATGGCGTCACCGGGTTTTCCTAAGCCCTTACGGAAAGTTGTCCACAGGCGAAAAAGAGCCGTTAGCTCGTGTGGATAACCGTGTCGTTGGGCGCTACAATGGTCGGCCGTTTTCAACCGATGGTGAGATGAGTGTCACTCGCGCTTTGGCAACAGTGCCTGGACTACCTGCAGGACGAACTGAATTCACAGCAGTTCAATACCTGGATACGTCCGCTGCAGGCAGAAGAAGGAGACACCAATGAGCTGCGTTTGTTGGCGCCGAATCGCTTTGTGCGCGACTGGGTGAGTGATAAGTACGCCAAGCGTATTAGTGAATTAATGCGCGAGCTTGCACCCTCCAAGCCCCCTAAGGTCAGTTTGACGGTAGGTAGCCGCCGGGCCGCTGCTCCAGCTCCCCAGCCTCGCGATCTGGGTAATCCGGTGTCAGCCGCCCCGGCTCAGCCGACGTCGCCCGCCGTACATACCCCGCCCCGGGGTGATATTGCCGACGAGCGTGAAATCGATCAGCTGCGTGAAGAGAATGCCTCTCCTCGTCGTGGCAACGAGCGTCAGGTGCAGGTAGAAGGCAGCTTGAAACACAATAGCGGCCTAAACCCCAATTTCACGTTCGATACCTTTGTGGAAGGTAAATCTAACCAGTTGGCACGTGCGGCGTCTCGCCAAGTGTCTGAAAATCCTGGCGGTGCCTATAATCCACTGTTCTTATACGGTGGCGTGGGCTTGGGTAAAACCCACTTGATGCATGCCGTAGGCAATGCGTTGGCAGGTCGTCGGGAAAATGCCCGCGTGGTTTATCTTCACTCTGAGCGCTTCGTGGCTGACATGGTGAAGGCGCTGCAGCTCAATGCGATCAACGATTTCAAACGTTTCTACCGCAGTGTCGATGCCCTCCTGATCGATGACATTCAGTTCTTTGCCGGTAAAGAGCGCTCCCAAGAAGAGTTCTTCCATACGTTCAATGCCTTGCTAGAGGGCGGTCAGCAGATGATCTTGACCTCTGATCGCTATCCAAAAGAGATCAGTGGTGTCGAAGAGCGGCTGAAGTCGCGCTTTGGCTGGGGTCTCACCGTCGCCATCGAACCGCCAGAGCTCGAGACGCGCGTGGCGATTCTGATGAAGAAAGCCGATCAGGCCAAGGTGGACCTGCCCCACGATGCGGCTTTCTTTATCGCCCAAAAGATTCGTTCTAATGTGCGTGAATTGGAAGGTGCGCTGAAGAAAGTCATTGCTGATTCACATTTCATGGGCAAGACCATCACCCAAGAGTTCATCCGTGAATCGTTGAAAGATCTTTTGGCGCTACAGGACAAGCAGGTCGGGGTGGATAATATTCAGCGCACGGTGGCTGAATATTACAAAATCAAAGTGGCGGATCTGCTCTCCAAGCGACGCTCGCGCTCGGTGGCGCGCCCCCGGCAGGTGGCGATGGCACTGGCAAAAGAGCTCACCAATCATAGCTTGCCGGAAATTGGCGATGCGTTTGGTGGCCGTGATCACACCACCGTGCTGCATGCCTGCCGAAAAGTAAAAGCGCTGCAAGAAGAGAATGCGGATATTCGCGAGGATTACAAAAATCTTCTTCGCCTGCTAACAAGTTAACCTTTTTTCGTTTACGCCTGCCAAGCGGCAGGCCTTTCAGGATAGAAAACCGGAGTTTCGATGAAATTTACCATTTCCCGAGAGGCGCTGCTTCGCCCGCTGACTCTGGTGGCGGGCGTAGTGGAACGGCGCCAAACGCTGCCTGTGCTCTCTAACGTCTTGATTCAAGTGGAAGGTGACCAGGTCGCGCTGACCGGCACCGACTTGGAAGTCGAGCTGGTAGGCCGCACGGTGGCCAGCCAAGTGGACCAAGCAGGGGCGGCAACCGTACCGGCTAGAAAGCTGATGGATATTTGTAAGTCGCTGCCCGATCAGTCCGACATTCAATTAGCCGTCGAAGAGGGACGCGCCGTATTACGTAGTGGTCGTTCGCGCTTTACACTTTCTACACTTCCTGTGGCAGAGTTTCCTAATATCGAAGATGCCGATGGAAGTCAGGAGCTTAGCGTTCCCCGTGGCACGCTCAAGCATCTGATCGAATCCACTTCCTTCGCCATGGCTCAGCAGGACGTACGCTATTACCTCAACGGTATGCTGTTAGAGATTCAGAGCAACCTGCTACGCACGGTCGCTACTGACGGACACCGATTGGCGATGTGCTCGCGTCCTATCGAGGTCGCGGTGAGCCAAGCCCAAAAACTCATCGTGCCTCGCAAAGGTATCTTGGAGCTGTCCCGTCTTCTGGATGACAGCGACGAGCCGGTTAGCCTGACGCTTGGTTCGACCCATGTGCGTGCCCACACGGGTGACTTCACGTTTACGTCGAAGCTGATCGACGGCAAGTTTCCGGACTACGAACGCGTGGTGCCGCGTAACGGCGATAAAGTGCTCATCGCCGAGCGTGCCGAGCTTCGTCAAGTGCTGTCACGTACCGCCATTCTCTCCAACGAAAAGTATCGCGGGGTGCGCCTCTATCTGGAGGAGGGCAACCTCAAGGTCATGGCGAACAACCCTGAACAGGAAGAGGCCGAGGAGAATGTCGCCGTCGAATACAATGGCAGCGCCATGGAGGTCGGTTTCAACGTGGGTTATCTGGTAGACGTGCTTTCCGTATTGGATGAAGACCGCGTACAGATGACGTTAGCCGACCCCAATAGCAGCGCACTGCTGGAAGAGCCGGGCGGCGGCGATGCGCTTTACGTCGTGATGCCGATGCGCTTATAACGCAAGGAATGGGATGAAGAACGGCGCTTCTGGTTGCAGAAGCGCCGTTTTCGCATAGGGCACGTCTGGCGATTGGAACGGTCTTACAAGGTGCATTGACGGATGAGCGTGACACAACTCACTTTTCAGGGACTGCGCAATTTAGCGCCAGTCACGCTTCATCCCTCATCGCGTATCAACGTGATCCATGGCGTGAACGGTAGCGGAAAGACTAGCTTGCTAGAGGGGATTCACATCCTCGGCATGGGACGCTCTTTTCGCACGCGTCAGCTCAAGAATGCTATTCAAATGGACGCCCCTTATATGACGCTATATGGACGTTTAGCGGGGGATCCTGAGGTGACGCTTGGTGTCAGGCGTATGCGTGCTCAGCGTGAGCTGGAGCTACGTCTGAGGGGAGAGAAAGGCGTAAGGTTAGCCGAGCTCGTCGAAGCCATGCCGCTACAGCTCATCAACCCGGATGCGTTTCGTTTGCTGGAAGGTTCACCCGCCGGCCGTCGCGAGTTTTTGGATTGGGGAGTGTTTCACGTGAAACACCACTTTCTGGATGCTTGGCGTCGGACCCGGCGTGCGGTGAAACATCGGAATGCGCTTCTCAGGCGTGGTAGAATAGTGCCCAATGAAATAGCGGTTTGGGAGCAAGAGTTAGCACTCTGGGGCGAACAAATGGATGCGCTCCGCCAAGCATGGTTTAACGAATTTCTTCCCGTGTTCAACGAGACCCTGAAGACACTATTGCCGCTACCGGGATTAACGTTGCGCTATGCGCGTGGTTGGGATAGACAGCGCTCGTTGGCAGAAGTGCTGCACGATAGCCGTAACACGGACCAGCAGATGGGCTTTACCCAGCAAGGCCCTCAGCGTGCGGATTTGCGCATCCGGCTGAATAAACAGCCTGCCATTGAGGTGCTTTCCAGAGGCCAGCAGAAGCTCGTGGTGAGTGCATTGAAGCTTGCTCAAGGTAGGCTTCTGGAAAGTACCGCACAGCGGCACTGTATTTATTTGATTGACGATTTACCGGCAGAGCTAGATGAGCATCACCGCCGCCAGTTCTGTACGTTACTCGAAGAGATGCAGTGCCAAGCATTTATTACCAGCGTCGAACCCACCGCGCTGAGCGACGTCTGGCAGCCTTCTACAGCCGTGGAGTTGTTTCACGTGAAACACTCCACGCAAGGGCTTAGCCAATGTCAGCCAGATGGGTAGACGACACGGAACGAGACAGACTTCACGACGGAGTGGTCAATGAGCGAGCAGGCTTACGATTCATCAAGCATCAAGGTGCTCAAAGGGCTAGACGCAGTACGTAAGCGTCCAGGCATGTATATCGGTGACACCGACGACGGCACCGGGCTGCACCACATGGTTTTCGAGCTGGTGGATAACTCCATCGATGAAGCCCTGGCCGGCCACTGTAGCGAAATTCGTGTGGTGATCCACCCGGATGAATCGGTAACCGTAAGCGATAATGGTCGAGGGATTCCGACCGAGCTACACGAGGGCGAGGGTGTCTCTGCGGCGGAAGTCATCATGACGGTGCTCCACGCGGGTGGCAAGTTCGACGATAACTCTTATAAAGTATCGGGCGGCTTGCACGGTGTGGGTGTATCGGTGGTGAACGCACTCTCCGAAGAGCTGCGCCTGACGATTTGGCGCCAAGGGGAGGTGTTTGAGCAAATTTATCACCATGGCGTGCCGCAAGCGCCGCTAGGCGTCGTAGGCAAAACGGAAAAAAGCGGTACCCGCGTGCATTTTCGCCCGTCTCCGGCGACGTTTGCCAACATCGAATTCCACTACGATATTCTGGCGAAACGCCTGCGTGAGCTCTCCTTCCTCAACTCGGGTGTAGCCATTCGCCTGATGGATGAGCGTAGCGGCAAAGAGGAGCTGTTCCATTACGAAGGTGGTCTGAAAGCCTTCGTTGACCACTTGAACAAAAACAAAACCGTTCTGAACCCGGTATTCCACTTCAACGCTGGGCGTGATGATGGCGTGGAAGTCGAAGTGGCCATGCAGTGGAGCGATGCCTTCACAGAGAACATCTTCTGTTACACCAACAACATTCCTCAGCGGGATGGCGGTACCCACTTGGCAGGGTTCCGCGCTGCGCTAACGCGTACGCTAAACCATTATATCGAAGCGGAAGGCCTGCTGAAAAAAGCCAAAGTGAACACGTCGGGCGACGACGCCCGTGAAGGCCTGACGGCGATCATCTCCGTCAAAGTGCCCGATCCGAAGTTCTCATCGCAAACCAAGGACAAGCTCGTCTCGTCCGAGGTGAAGACGGCGGTGGAGCAGGAGATGGGTCGCTTGTTTGCCGACTACCTGATCGAAAAACCTAACGAAGCCAAAGCCATCGTCAACAAGATGCTGGACGCGGCACGTGCCCGCGAGGCGGCGCGAAAAGCTAGAGACATGACCCGCCGCAAGGGCGCTCTGGATATCGCGGGTTTGCCGGGCAAACTAGCCGATTGCCAGGAGAAAGACCCCAGCCAGTCGGAGCTTTACCTGGTGGAGGGTGACTCGGCGGGGGGGAGTGCCAAGCAGGGGCGTGATCGTCGTACCCAGGCCATTCTGCCGTTGAAAGGTAAAATCCTGAACGTCGAAAAAGCGCGGTTCGATAAGATGCTCTCGTCCGCTGAAGTAGGGACGCTGATTACGGCGCTGGGGTGTGGCATTGGGCGCGAAGAGTTCAACCCTGACAAGCTGCGCTATCACTCGGTCATCATCATGACCGACGCCGATGTCGATGGATCCCACATTCGCACGCTGCTGCTGACGTTCTTCTTCCGTCAGATGCCCGAGCTTATCGAACGTGGCCACATTTTTATCGCGCAGCCGCCGCTTTACAAAATCAAGCGCGGTAAGCAAGAGCTCTATCTGAAAGATGAGCAGGCGATGATCGATTACCTGACCACCACCGCACTGGATGGAGCAGGGCTGCACGTCAATGCAGACGCGCCTGGCATTACCGGGTCGCAGTTGGAAGCACTGGTCAATCAGTACCGTAACGTGATGAAACGTATCGATCGCTTGGCACGGGTGTATCCCATCGAAGTGCTCAAGCAAGCCGTCAATGCGACAGCGTTGCAGGGTGAGACCAGCTTGAAAGATCGCGTCACCATGGAGAACTGGATCGCCGAGCTGCAAAAAGCCATGGACGACAGGGTGGCTTACGAGGGCGGCCCACGCTATCAGTTCTACCTGCAAGAAGACACCGAGCGTGGCCTGCATTTACCGGCGGTATCGCTGATTGCCCACGGCGTCACCACGGAATACGTGTGGGGCCTGGACTTCTTCGAAAGCGCCGATTACCGCGCCATGGCAGGGTTAGGGGACACCCTCAACGGCTTGCTGGACGAAGGCGCCTACATCGCCCGTGGTGAGCGTCAGAAGCCCGTTGGACACTTCTCTGAAGTGCTGACGTGGCTGATGCAGGAAGGCCAGCGTGGCCTCTCTGTACAGCGCTATAAAGGGCTAGGTGAGATGAACCCGGACCAGCTGTGGGAAACCACTATGGACCCGGATAGCCGTCGTATGCTGCGGGTTACCATCGAAGATGCGGTAGCAGCAGATATGATGTTCAACACCCTGATGGGTGACGAAGTGGAGCCGCGTCGCGACTTTATCGAGACCAACGCGCTCGTTGCTAACCTCGACATCTAAGTGGCTTCTTTACTGTGTTTCACGTGAAACATTGAAAAGCAAAAACCGCAGGCAAAGCGCCTGCGGTTTTTTATGGTTAGTGTTCAAGGCCAGCGTGAAAACCGTATCGAAAGATTAATCCAAGGCCTCTGCTAATAAGTCGTCAACAAATGCAGCCAAGTCAGCGTAGACCAAGGCGTGCTCCAGCCCGTTCCCGTTTGCGAGGGTCTTTTCGCCTTTACCTGTCTTCACGAGAACGCTACGGCAGCCCATCACTTCACCCGCTTGCAGGTCGCGAAGGCTGTCACCCACCATCCAGCTGCCTGTCAGGCTGGGAAGCGTCAGTTTGTCACGTATGTCGGTCAACAGCCCGGGCAGTGGTTTACGGCAGCCGCACTGATCATCTGGCCCGTGAGGGCAGTAAGCGATATGCGCTATATGACCACCTTCCGCCTGCACCAGAGTATGCAAACGCTCGTGCATGGCACTGAGCGTGGCGTCATCGTAGTAGCCACGAGCGATGCCGGATTGATTGGTGGCCACTGCCACGGTAAAGCCTGCCTGGGTTAACCGCGCAATCGCGCGAATGGCAGACGGGTAGGGGATCCACTCGTCCAAGGATTTGATATAGGCATCCGAGTCGTGATTAATCACGCCATCGCGGTCCAGTATCACGAGTTGCTGAGCGGTGATCATAAGGCTCCCTTCAAGAAAACGTCTCTGCTTAGCGTAAGCGCTGACGAGGCAATGAACGAGTGTTTCACGTGAAACACTCCATTACTCAATAGAAAGCCCGGCTTGTCAAAAGCCGGGCTGTCGGTTGTGCCTCTAGAGCAGTCGATGCGCTCAATCCTTCACCGTCTTACTGGGGGAGCTGAGAGATATCGGCTACTTCCAGGAACAGCGCTTGCAGGCTGGCCAGCAGGGCAAGGCGGTTACGGCGAATGGCATCGTCGTCCGCCATGACCATGACCTGATCGAAGAAAGCATCGACAGGCTCGCGGAGGGTGGCCAGCGCGTCTAGCGCCTGCTGGTAATTGCCTGCAGCAAACAGCGGCGCCACCTGCTGTTGGCTAGCCGTAACCGCTTCGAACAGGTCTTTTTCCGCCGCTTCTTGAAGAATCGAGGCGTCTACCTGAGTGCTGCCGTCGTGCTCCTGCTTGCTCAAGATATTGGAAACACGCTTGTTGGCAGCGGCCAATGCCGCGGCTTCTTCACGCTGGGCGAAGGCTTTCACGGCACGTAAGCGGCGCGCAAAATCCAGCGGTTTGGTCACCGGGCGAGCACGAACGGCGAGATACATCTCAGCAGAGATACCCTCCTCCTGGCCCCAGGCGCGGAAGCGGTCGAGCATGTAGGTCAACACGTCTTCTACGAGGCCCTCGGCTTTCGGGAGATTCTGGTGCTGGTCAGCAGTGACCTGCAGCAGCTCGCGTAGGTCGAGGTTCAACTCGCCTTTGACCAGGATGTTCAATACGCCAATGGACGCGCGGCGCAGGGCGAAGGGGTCCTTGGCGCCGGTGGGGCGTTGACCAATACCGAAAATGCCTACCAGCGTATCCAGGCGGTCGGCCAGAGCCAGCGCTTGGCCGGTCAAACTGTGCGGAATCGCGTCGCTGGCAAAGCGAGGTAGATACTGCTCCTCCAGCGCCTGGGCAACCTCCGCCGGTTCGCCATCCTGCTCGGCGTAGTAGCGGCCCATAATGCCCTGCAGCTCGGGGAATTCGAGCACCATTTCGGTAACGAGATCACATTTGGCCAGGGCCACAGCGCGTTGCGCATGAGCCACGTCACCCTGGATGCGCTCAGCGATGAAAGTGGCGATGGCCGTGCTGCGGCGGGCCTTGTCCGCCAACGTGCCCAACTGCTGCTGGAAGACTACGCTTTCCAGTTGCGGTATGCGTGAGCCCAGCGTTTGCTTCCGGTCGGTATCGTAGAAGAAGGCGGCATCCGCCAAGCGCGGACGAATAACCTTTTCATTACCGGAGATCACCTGGTCGGGATCCTGGCTCTCGATGTTCGAGATGGTGATGAACAGCGGCTTCAACTTGCCCTGATCATCCAGCAGGTGGAAGTATTTTTGATTGGCCTTCATCGAGGAAATCAGGCACTCGGCAGGTACTTCCAGGAAGCGCTCGTCGAAGCTGCCGGTGAGCGCCACGGGCCACTCCACCAAACCGCTCACCTCGACCAGCAGGTCTTCATCGATGACGGCGTTGGCTTCCTGAACCTCGGCCTCGGCGAGCACCTGCTCACGAATACGCTCGCGGCGCTGCTGGCGGTCGGCCAGAACGTAGGCATTCTCGAGTGCCGCTAGATAGTCATCGGCGTGCTCGAGCTGGATGGCATCCGGCGCGTGGAAACGGTGGCCGTAGGTGGTACGGCTGGCTTCCAGCCCCAGCGCTTCTGCTGCAATGACGTCTTTGCCATACAGGGCCACGAGCCAGTGCACGGGGCGCGAGAACTCGACGCGGGACGCGCCCCAGCGCATATTCTTGGGCACTGGAAGCGAGTGTAGCGTCTTGCGCACCATCTCCGGTAGCAGCGCTTGAACGCTGTCACCTTGCTGCTGCTCGCGGTAGCCAAGCCAGGTGCCTTTATCGGTTTCCAGATGGATCAGATTCTCCACGCTGACACCGCAGGAGCGAGCAAAGCCTTCCGCCGCCTTGGTGGGGACGCCGTCTTTGAAAGCGGCGGCCAGCGCGGGTCCGCGACGCTCTACTTCGCGATCCGGCTGTTTGTCGGCGAGTCCGGTAACTTTCACGGCTAGGCGCCGAGGGGTGGCGTAGGCGGTCACCGCCTCGAAGGGAATCTCGGCGTCCTGCAGACCTTTTTCGATGCCATCGGCAAAGGCGTCTGAGAGCGCGTCCAGCGCGGTCGGCGGAAGCTCTTCTGCGCCCAGTTCTAATAAAAGCGTATCAACGGCCATTATGCGTCTCCCTGCTCGGCGAGCTCATCTTGTAACAGTTCACGGCGCAATTCCTCCGATGCCATGGGGAATCCTGCTGCTTTACGAGACTCGAAGTAGGCAGTGGCAACATCACGCGCCATGGTGCGCACGCGCAAAATGAAGCGCTGACGCTCGGTCACAGAAATGGCGTGGCGCGCATCCAGCAGGTTGAAGGTATGCGACGCTTTGAGCACCTGCTCGTAGGCGGGCAGCGGGAGGCTCGCGGCCAGCAGCTTGCTGCACTCTTTTTCCTGATGGTCGAAGGCAGCAAAGAGCTGCTCGACGTCGGCGTGCTCGAAGTTATACGCCGACTGCTCGCGCTCGTTTTGCAGGTAGACATCGCCGTAGCTGACTTTGCTGCCGTCCGGCGCGATGGCCCATACCAGGTCGTAAACGCTCTCCACGTTTTGCAGGTACATGGCGATACGCTCGAGTCCGTAGGTCAACTCGCCGGTGACGGGGTAGCACTCGATACCGCCCGCCTGCTGGAAGTAGGTGAACTGGGTTACTTCCATGCCGTTGAGCCATACTTCCCAGCCCAATCCCCAAGCGCCGAGCGTCGGGGATTCCCAGTTATCTTCTACGAAGCGCACGTCGTGAATCAGCGGGTCAAGTCCTAAACGCTTCAGCGAACCCAGATACAGATCCTGCAAGTTGCTGGGCGAAGGCTTCATTACCACCTGAAACTGGTAATAGTGCTGCAGGCGATTGGGGTTCTCGCCATAGCGGCCGTCGGTTGGGCGGCGGGAAGGCTGAACGTAGGCAGCATTCCAGGTTTCTGGACCAATCGCCCGCAGGAACGTGGCGGGGTGGAAGGTGCCCGCGCCGACTTCCATATCGAGGGGCTGAAGGATGACGCAGCCCTGTTCTGCCCAATACTGTTGCAGAGCAAGGATCAAGCCTTGAAAGGTCGACACATCGGGTGTCGATTGGTTTGTCGAAACACTCATCGCGGAAAGCACCGTTGGCCATGAATTCATAAGCCGTCAAGTATACAATCACAGGCAGATGGGTTATAGGCACGTTAGCCAAAGAGCCGCTTTTGGTAAGGAGAACGAGATGATCGTGGTAACAGGCGGGGCCGGGTTCATCGGCGCCAATATTGTCAAAGCGCTAAATGCTCGCGGCCGTGACGATGTGATGGTGGTCGACGACCTGCGCGATGGCACCAAATTCGTCAATTTGGCGGACTGCACGCTGGCTGACTACTTGGATAAAGACGATTTCATCGCCCGCGTGAAAGCCGCGCTACGTGGTGAAACAGTGGACTTGCCCACCATCGATGCGATTTTCCATGAAGGGGCCTGTTCGGACACCACCGAGTGGGACGGGCACTATATGATGGAGAATAACTTCGAGTACTCCAAAGTGCTGCTCAACTACTGTGAAAAACTGGGCATCCCTTTTCTGTACGCATCGTCGGCGGCGACCTACGGTGGCAGCGAGGTGTTCAAGGAAGCGCCGGAGCATGAGAAGCCGCTCAACGTCTACGGCTACTCCAAGCTACTGTTCGATCAGCACGTTCGCTCGCGCTGGAACGAGCTGACGACTCAAGTGGTAGGTTTCCGCTACTTCAACGTTTACGGGCCGCGAGAGCAGCACAAAGGCAAGATGGCCAGCGTTGCCTATCACAACCATCTGCAGATCCGTAACGGCGAAACGCTGAAGCTGTTCGGTGCTTACGGTGGCTATGAGGCGGGCATGCAGAGCCGCGACTTCGTCTACGTGGGCGATGTGGTCGATGTGAATCTCTGGTTTTTGGATAACCCTCACGCATCAGGCATCTTCAATTTGGGCACCGGGCGTGCCGAGCCGTTCAAGGCGATTGGCGAAGCGGTCATCGATTTTTACGGTCAGGGCGAGATCGATTACATTCCCTTCCCCCAAGAGTTGAAAGGGCGCTACCAAAGCTACACGCGTGCCGATATTAGCCAACTGCGTGCGGCAGGTTGTGACGTGGAATTCAAAACCGTCGCCCAGGGCGTCAAGGCGTACTTGGAGTGGTTGAATGGCTAACTCGGCCAAGCGGCTGCTGGTCGTCGGTCCTTCCTGGGTCGGCGATATGGTCATGGCGCAGAGTCTGTTCATGACGTTGAAGGCGCGCTATCCAGGCGCCACGCTAGGTGTGGTCGCTCCGGGATGGTCCCAGCCGATCTTAGAGCGCATGCCTCAAGTGGACGAAGTGCTACCGCTGGCGGTAGGCCACGGAGAGTTTGGCCTTGCCAGCCGTCGCGAGCTGGCGGCACGGCTACGCGGTCGCTTCGATCGCGCCATCGTTCTGCCGCGCTCTTGGAAGGCCGCCTTGGTGCCCTTCATGGCCCGCATTCCTGAGCGCGTGGGTTTTTTGGGAGAGCACCGCTACGGCTTGCTAAAAGAGCGTCGCAAGCTCGACAAGCAGGTGCTGGATCAAACCGTCAAACGGTTCGTCTCGCTGGGGCTGCCATTGGAAGAGGCACAAAGCGGGCAGTTCTCGATTCCCAAGCCACGGCTCACCATTGACCGTGATAACTTGGTGAATTTGCGCCTGAGCCATACGCTGTCCTCTCGTCCCGCCATCGGCATGATGCCCGGCGCGGAGTATGGTCCTGCCAAGCAGTGGCCGTTGGCGTATTTTCATCAATTGGCTGCGAGACTGATCGACGATGGTTTCGAGATTCGCGTGCTAGGCGGAGCGAAAGATCACCCTGCAGGGCAGAGCATCGTGAATGGCTTGCCGCATGCGCATAATTTATGCGGAAAAACACAGCTGGCCGATGCCGTGGACCTTTTGGCCGACTGTCGCCAGGTCGTTACCAACGATTCAGGGCTCATGCATGTCGCGGCGGCGGTAGGGGTGCGCATCCAAGCGCTATATGGCTCGTCATCGCCCGCCTATACGCCACCGCTAACGGATAACGCGGACATCCACTACCTCGGGCTCTCCTGTTCGCCGTGCTTTCAGCGTACCTGCCCGTTAGGCCATACGAACTGCTTGAACGAGCTAGGCGTAGAACGGGTGTATCAGGCCATGCGCACCTAGCGCATGATCTCCATTTCGTCAGCTTGATCGGCGGGTGTTTCGATGATCTGATCGGTGGCGCTCTCTTCAGGCGCACGCCGCTGAGGGGTTAGCCCGTCCCAAAGGCGATGCTGCAGCGCGGTCTCCTCCCGTAGACGTTCATTCAGCGCCTCCAGCCCATGAATCTCGACCAGCGTGGGTTGGCTGCCAAGTAGTGAAGCGCCAAGGCCCGCGCGGTGATCGTTCAATGTGAGGCCCATAGCGTCGAGGATCGTGGGGAAAACGTCTAGCATGGTGGCGCCTCGCCTTACTCGCTGCGGACGGATATCCTCGCCCAGCATGATGAGCGTATTGTCGCGATCCAAGGTGGTGAGCTGATCCCACACCGACACGCGCATGGTGAGATGATCACTGAGTACCACCACTAGCGTGTTTTCCAGCAGTCCTTCTTGCTCTAACCGTTCAACGAGGTCTCGGGCTTGGCGCGCAGAGCACTCTACCGAGTAGAGAATATCCTGACCATCGAATTCGCCCTGGCGGTCCAGACAGGTTTGCGAGGGAAAACCGCTGGGCGCATGGCCCGCAATGCTCAGGTTCACCACGGCCCAAGGACCGTCATCCTCCTCGCTCAGTCGACGTATTTCGTCGACGGTCACATCGTATAGTGTATCGTCATAAAGACCCCAACTGTTCACATACTCAGGATCCTCGAGATCCGGTAGCAGTTCTTCTTTACCTTTGACGGTATCGAACTGGTGACCACGATAGAAAAGCCCTTTACCAGCAAACTGCGTGCTGGCGCCTCCCAAAAAACTGAGCCGGTAGCCCTGACCGGCCAGCACGTCTCCCAGACACTCAACGCCGGGTACGACTTGGCTGAGCGGTTCGAACTGACTATCGTGCAGCAGGCCGGCGGGCATGAGGGGGACGCCGCACTGGCTGGCGATCATCCCAGCCATGGTCCAGCCCGTATTCTCCATCTGCTGAATGCCCTCGAACACCAATCCGCGCTCGCCCAGTGCCGCTAAATCTGCGTAGGCGTCGCCAAATAGCTCGTTGCTATAGGTGCGCTCCATGCTCTCCAGGTACATCAGCAGTAGGTTGGGTGCATTGGGTTGGTCGCCGGTGGGTGGCGCAACATAGCGTCGATCTAGCCAAGCGCCATCGTCCGTCACTATCGCGGCGCTGCGTTGACCAATGCCGTAGAGCAGTGGGTTGGCCGCCAATAGCGCGATGGCAAAGAAGCGCTCGGTCAAACGCCAGCGCTGATCGTGGCGCGACAACCACGTCACCGATACCAGCACCGCCAACACGGTGAGCGTGTAGGTCAGTGCCAGCAGCATTTTACCTGCCCCGCCATGCTCCGCCATGCCCGCCTGTAAATGAAAAAACACCGCCCCGAGGTCGACGTTTCCGAAGCTGTCGGCCAAATAAACATAGACGCTGAATAGGCTAAGTGGCAGCAGCGACCATGGCCACATTGGACGGTAGCGTGCGTTGATCGGCGCGCCCCAGCGCAGCTTGAGCCCCACCCCAATCCATGCCGCTGCTATCAAAAAGAGCGTCCACCAGGGCAGACGCGTGAGTACGGTGACGGCATAGCCAAGGCTAAGACCCATGACGACGAGCGGTAGCCAAGGGGTGAGTTTGAGTGACCGTGAAGCGAACATCCTGTATCCCTTTTCAGAACGTGCTAAATGAAGCGTCAGCTTATCAAAAGTCGCGCCCCGTGGCCGTGTTAGCATGTCACTAAAATGGGCAGGATCACGGACGAGCCGTGTATGCCTCAAACTGAGTGGGTAAAGGTGAGACGTGTCTATTTCCGCTGTGTTGATTGTCAAAAACGAAGCGCACCACTTACGTGAGTGTCTGGAAACGCTGACGTGGGCTGATGAAATCGTCGTGCTGGATGCGGGCAGCCAGGATGCCACGTGCGAGATTGCGCGAGAGTTCACCCAGAATGTGAACGTCAACGCCGACTGGCAGGGGTTTGGCATTCAGCGCCAGCGGGCAGAAGCCCTGGCAAACGGTGAGTGGATTTTGATGGTCGATGCCGACGAGCGCGTGACGCCTGAATTGCGTGACAGCATTGAGGCGGCCATTCAGCAGCCTCCCGCTGCCTATAGCGTGAGCCGCCTATCGTGGTGCTTCGGCCGCTTCATCCGCCACTCGGGCTGGTACCCAGACCGAGTGCTGCGTCTCTACCCAAGAGGTCAGGCGGGCTATAACGCCGCGCTGGTGCATGAAAAGCTAGTACTCAACGAAGGCTTGGCCGAAAAGCCGCTATCCGGTGACCTGCTGCACTACACCTATCGCGACCTGCGCCACTATCTGGAGAAATCCGCCCACTATGCCCAGGCTTGGGCAGAGCAGCGCGCCGCCCAGGGGAAAACGGCCACGCTAGGGCAGGGCATGGGTCACGGGTTGGCTTGCTTCCTCAAGATGTACGTGCTGAAAGCAGGCTTTAAAGATGGCAAGCAGGGGCTATTGCTGGCGCTGCTCTCCGCACATTCCACTTTCGCCAAGTACGCCGATCTCTGGGTGCGTACCCGCACTGCCGACAAGCAGCGCTGAAATCCGTTCGGCGGCGTTGCCGAGGTCGATCGTGGTCATATCCTGTTGGTCGGCATCAGCAGGGGGGCTAAACGCCAGACGCTTTTCCGCTCGGTTGCAGGTTTGCCAGCGCAGCGGCGTAGCGGAGCGTTTGGCGGGATAAAAACCCGCCGTGGCGATATCGAGACAGCCTGCAATATGCAGCGGCCCGGTCGAGCCGGCAATCAGCATATCCGCTCCGCCAAGCTGCAGTGCAAAGGCATCCACGCTGGGAGTTGCTGGAAAGTGGTCTGCCTCGACGCCTTTTTCGGCTAGTTGTTTCCTCAAGTCTTGTGCCTGTGGCTGTTCACTGGGGCCAGCGCTGATGAGCCAGCGTAGTGGCAGAGGCTGGCACTGTCGGTGAACGTGAGCGATCAGCTCGGCGTACTGCGCAACCGATAGATTGACCGCCGAGCCGCCGCTGCCAGGATGAACCACCACCACGCGTTCTGAGGTGTCGTTGGCCAACGTTTGGCGTTGGACAAGACGCTGCGCGCCATCCATCGGCCAGAACGGGGGCGAAGGCAGGGTGGTCAGCGTTAACGACAGTCGAGCCAACAGTTTACAGGCCAAGTCGACGTTGTACTGGTACTCGGGTTTGGCGGAATGGGAGCGGCGTTGGCGTATTCGCACGTTATAAAACACCTGTGCCCACTTGGTTGCAGGGGCAACGCGCAGCGGAATGCCTGCTTTCATGCCTAGCCAACCGATACGCGGTGTCGAAAACAGCGTTAGCAGTGCATCGAATTTCGATTGTTTCACGTGAAACAATAGCGCCTGCTGCGTCGCTTTATCAGCCTGGCTACCGGGGTCGATGATGACGTCATCGACCCATGGGCACGCCTTGGCTAAGGGGGCTGTATAGGCAGGCACCAGCACGGTCACGTGGGGCATAGGCGAGGCCTGTTTCAAGCACGCTAGCGCTGGCCACGCCAGCATAAAATCGCCGATTTTGTCGTTACGGACGACAAGCAGTTTCTGCGCCATGATTTAGGCCCCGTTAAAAGCAGCCTGTATACTACAAGAGATTGTAAGGATTGTTTAACGGTGCGCGGCTAGGTAGGGCATGCGATGGCGAAGAAGGTACTGCAACTGTGTCTTTCTGATGGCAAAGGCGGAATGGAGCTGTATGTCGATCGGGTGATTGAAGACCTAGTGTCTGAAGGCTGGGAGGTCAGGGGCATCTGCCTGAAAGATACCAAGGTAGAGAGCTATATGCAGCGTAAGGAAGTGCCCTATAAAGCCTTTTCGAGCAACGGCCAGGCGCTGTCCCAGCTATTCTCGATCCGCCGCTGGCTCATCAAGGAGGGCATTTCCGTCATTCACTGCCATAAATCGAGTGATCTGCGCCTCACCACCTTGTTGAAAGCACTGCTGCCGACACTAAGGATCATCTACACGGACCACGTGGGCGGGCAGCGGCCGAAAAAAAGCCCCTATCATCGCATGGCTTATGGCTGCGTGGACCGCGTGCTGTCTATCAGCCAGGCAACATACCAGCGCAATATCCGTAATTTGCCGCTTCCCCAGGAGCGGGTGGTGTGTTTGCCCCACGGCGTCGATATCGATAAGTACCAGCCCAATCGTGACCCCGCAGCCATCACGGCTAAGCGCGAAGCACTGAATGTTCCGGCCGATGCTGTATTGATCGGTCTGCCTGGCCGCGTGACGCCGGGTAAAGGCCAAGACATATGGGTAAAAGCGCTGCTGGAATTAGACCCCTCGCTCCATTTCTATGCGCTCTCGATCGGAGGCACGGACTATGCCTCGGGGGGTGTGGAGACATTTTATGCCGAGTTGCAGCGCACCATCGCGGGCACGCCGCTGGCGGATAAGATCGCCTTTCTAGGGCATCGCAGTGACCTGACGGAGATTCTACCCGTGCTGGACGTGGTGTGTATTCCTTCGGAAAACGAAGCGTTCGGTCTGACGATCATCGAGTCCATGGCCTGCGGTATGCCGATCATAGGCTCGAATACCGGGTCGTTGCCGGAGCTAGTAGATGCTGATTCCGGGGTGTTGGTAGGCCCGTTTGACGTGCCCGCCTGGCGCGATGCCATGACCACGTTGATTCGCGATGCCGACACACGCAAGGCCATGGGACTGGCCGCTCGGCGACGAGTCGAAGAGCGCTTCAGCAACAAGCAGCACGTAAAGCGCTTGATCGAGATCTACTCGGCGTCGGCATAGCCTGAGTAAAGCGGCGCCATCAGACGCTTCTCTTGGCCAGGGGCAAACTTCGCCACCGAGCGCTCCAGCCGCTGCAGGTTACGTGCCTGCCACTTGCCAGGCGGGCGCAGTCGGCAGCGGTCGAGATCGATCAGCCAGGGCTTGCCAGCCTCATCCACCAGAATGTTGCGGGCGTTGAGGTCGACATGGTCCAAGCCCGCTTGATGAAATCGCTTGATCATTGCGCCAACGCGCTTTAATAGCGCCTCGTCAGCCTCTTCATTGGTGAGGAGTGAGGCGAGCGCCCGAGCGCTGGGGATGCGCACGGTCAGCAGTGCCGCCTCATAAGTCAGCCCAAACCGGGTGACACAGCAGGCCACCGGACGCGGGACGGGCAGGCCTTGCTCATACAGTGCGGCGGTCAAACGCATTTCACGAAACGCCCGGGTTCGCTCGGCCCCCAGCCACACATAGCGCTGCTGGCTGAGCTTGGCGATAAGCCCGCCGCGCTGGTAAGGGCGCAGCACCCACTGCTCGTCGTCGCGCGCCTTCAGGAACAGGCTGCTACCTCGGCCCGGCGCTTCGCCGACCACCAGACCTCGCGTTCGCCAGTACGCTGCCTCGAACAGCGCCGCGCTTAGGGGGTGAACCGGGGAGGAGAGTTGGTGTGTTGCGCAGGCGTCACTTAAACTGTCTGCATCGTGTAGAATCAGCCCATTTTTCTGCCGGAGTGCCGCTAAGCGCATGAAGCCCTCTCTGCCTGTTCAACCAAACCATATTGCCATTTTGCGCCTCTCCGCGTTGGGAGACGTGTGCAATCTCGTGCCAACGGTGCGAGCGTTGCAGCGCCAGTGGCCGCATGCGCGCATTACCTGGATTATCGGCAAGGGGGAGCACAGTTTACTGGCCGGGCTTTCCGGGGTCGAGTTCGTCGTGTACGACAAAGCGACCGGGCTTACCGGCATGCGGGCCATCTGGCGTGAGCTGGCCGATACCCGCTTCGACGTACTGCTGCATATGCAACAGGCCATTCGCGCCAGCGTGCTCTCGCTTGGTCTCAAAGCCAACGTCCGGGTAGGGTATGACAAGGCCCGTGCCAAGGACGCTCAGCACTGGTTCACCCAGCACCAGTTGGCTCCCCATGCGAATGCCCATGTGCTGGAGTCGTTCATGGATTTTGCCCGTCTGCTGGGCGTCGAAGACGACCGCTTGGAGTGGAATCTTGCGGTGCCTACCATCGCCTACGAAGAAGCCAGAGGGATCAGTGGTGAGACGCCTTACTTGGTGATCAACCCCTGTAGTAATGCGCGGCTACGTAATTTTCGCAACTGGTCGGTGGAAGGGTATGCGAGCGTGATTGAACACGCCTGGGTACAGCACGGTCTGAAGAGCGTACTCACGGGGGGCGGCAGCCCCTTGGAGCGCGAAATGGGCGACCAGATCGAAGCGCTCTGCCAGTCGGGTAGCGTCATCAACGCCATCGGCGGCACCTCATTGAAAGGTGTCCTGGCGCTGATCGATAACGCCCGCGCAGTGATTGCTCCGGATACCGGCCCAGCCCATATGGGTAATGCCATGGGCACGCCGACGCTTGGCCTCTATGCCACCACTAACCCTCAACGGGCTGCGCCCTATCTGTGGCGCGATTTTGCCGTCGATGCCTACCCCGATGCGGTACGCACTTATCTGCATAAATCGGTGGACGAAGTGAGCTGGGGGCAGCGGGTGCGCCATGCCGATGCGATGGACTTGATCAAAGCGGACGACGTCATTGCCAAGTTAGACGCGCTGCTGGCGCACAGCGCAGCACACACCACAACAGGACTCTCGGATGAAAGTTGATCTAACCGCCCTGGAACATGCCCGCGTACTGGTGGTCGGGGATGTCATGCTCGACCGCTACTGGCACGGCGGCACCTCGCGGATCTCCCCGGAAGCGCCGGTGCCCGTGGTACGCGTGGAAGATGCCGATGACCGGCCCGGCGGCGCCGCCAACGTGGCGCTCAACGTGGCGTCCTTGGGCGGGCACGCCGCGCTGGCGGGTCTGGTGGGCGAGGATGACAATGCCGAGCTGCTCTCAAAGCGCTTGGCGGCAGCCAATGTAAGCACTTACTTCCAACGCAGCCCTGATATACCCACGATTACCAAGCTACGCGTGATGAGCCGTAACCAGCAGCTGCTGCGCCTGGATTTCGAGCAGCGTCTCGACAGCGTGGATACCAGCGCCCTGCTGGCACAAGTGGAACAGGCACTGCCCGAATGCGACGTGGTGATCCTGTCCGATTACGGTAAGGGCACGCTCAATCAAGTGGAGCATTTAATCGACATGGCGCGTCAGCACGGCAAGCGGGTGCTGATCGATCCCAAGGGGCAGGATTTCACCAAGTACCGAGGGGCTAGCCTGATTACCCCCAACCTCACCGAATTCGAGGCCGTGGTGGGGCCTTGCGCCACGGACGCCATTCTTGCCGAGCGTGGCGAAGCGCTGCGTGCCGAACTCGAACTCGAAGCGCTGTTGATTACCCGCAGCGAAAAAGGGATGACGCTGATCCGTGAAGGCCATGCGCCGCTGCATCTGCCCACCCGTGCCCAGGAAGTGTTCGATGTGACCGGTGCCGGTGACACCGTGATTGGCCTGATGGGGTTAGCGCTAGCCGCTGGCCACTCGCTGCCGGAAGCAATGATGCTGGCGAACCTCGGCGCGGGCTTAGTGGTGGCCAAGCCGGGCACCGCCACGCTCTCCATTGCTGAGCTCTACACCGCGCTGCACGGCGATAAGCTGGCCGAATTTGGCGTGATTACGCAGGCAGCATTGGTGGAGGCCGTGCGCGCCGCGCAGCGTCGCGGCGAGCGCGTGGTGATGACCAACGGCTGCTTCGATATTCTGCATGCGGGCCATGTGGGGTATTTAGAGCAGGCCAAGCGCCTAGGCGACCGCCTGATTGTGGCGGTGAACGACGACGCCTCCATTGGCCGCTTAAAAGGGCCAAAGCGCCCCATCAACCCGCTGAACCGGCGGATGCAAGTACTGGCCGGGCTTGGCGCGGTGGATTGGGTGGTGCCGTTCAGTGACGACACGCCTGCCGCCCTGATCGAGCAGGTACTGCCGGATATCCTGGTCAAAGGCGGTGACTACCGCCCCGAGGATATTGCTGGCGGCAGCGCCGTGATCGCCAACGGTGGCGAGGTCAAGGTGCTGGGCTTCGAAGATGGCGTGTCCACCACGGCAATGATCAGCTCGATCCTGGATCGCGAAAGCTAATGGCCCGCTGGCCACGGCTGGCCTACTCAGCGGCGCTGTATGGCTTAGCGCCGCTGATTGGCTGGCGCATCTGGCGTGAGCAAGTGCCCACTTACTCACGGCTCCAGCGGTTGGGGCTGCGCCTTGAACCACTGCCACCCGAACCGCGCCTTTGGCTGCACTGTGCCTCGGTAGGCGAGGTACGCGCTGCCCGCCCGCTGATCGAAGGGCTACTGGCGCGCTTTACTCACCACAGCCTGCTGCTGACCACCATGACGGCTACCGGCGCCAGACAGGCACAGGCGTTGATAGCAGAGCAGGGTACTGCCGACCAGACGCGTCTTGCCCACCGTTTTCTGCCGTTGGATTTTCCCGGCGCGGCCAGGCGTTTTGTGGCTTGCGTACAGCCGGACCTTGCCATCCTGTTTGAAACCGAGCTGTGGCCGAACCTGCTTCACGCTTGCCATCGGCAGGCGGTGCCCGTTGTCGTAGTGAACGGCCGACTATCACCCCGCGCGTTTGGCCGCTACCAGCGTTTGCGCCCGCTGATGCAGGGGGCCTTGGCCAACGTGACGTGGCTGGCCGCTAAATCACCAGAAGACGCCGAGCGTTTTCAAGCGCTGGGCTGTGCCGCTGAATCGATCTCCGTGGTGGGATCGCTGAAATTCGAGCAAGCCTTACCTGAAAGGGCGCTGGAAGAGAGTGAGCGCTTACTTCATGCGTGGGGTCAGCGTCCCGTCTGGGTCGCGGGCTCAACACGCGATGGTGAAGAAGCGCTGCTGCTCACGGCCCACCGCCAACTGCTTGAACGCTTTCCAGACGCACTGCTGGTGCTGGTGCCTCGCCACCCTCAGCGCTTTGACGAGGTGGCGGCACTGTGCGAACGCGAGGGCTGGGCAATGAGCCGCCGTAGCCAGCAGCAGCCTGTCACGTCCGCCACCCAGGTCTACCTGGGCGATACGCTGGGCGAGCTGGCGATGCTGTACGGCGCGGGGAGCGTGGCTTACGTAGGCGGAAGCTTGGTGCCACTGGGCGGGCATAACGTATTGGAGCCTGCCGCACTGGGTAAGCCCGTACTGTGCGGGCCGTCGCTGGAGAACTTCAGTGATGTTGCCGAGCCGCTGTTGGTGGCCAAGACACTGACGGTGGTAGCTTCCCACGATGCACTCGCCAGTGCGCTGGTAGATGCCTTTACCCACCCGGCCCGCGCCCTGCAGGCGGGCCAAGCGGGTAAGGCGGTCATTAAAGCCCAACGCGGGGCGCTCGCGCGTACCTTAACGGGTATTGAGCAGATGATCTCGATGCCGTCTTGATAGTAAGCATTCACTCCCTTCTTGCCCTGGCGGCCTACTTATGGGGCTGCAGCATGAACGTTTGGAACGTGAGCTGCTCAAACTCATGATCGAGTACCGCAAGCCCCACCAGCGACGTAAACAGCAGTGACAGCGCATAGCCATAGCCGTAAAACACTGGCCCTAGCATCTGGCTGAGCAGGGTGAGAAGCACATTGGCGATGAAAAATAGCAGGCATAGCCACAGCGCGGGTTTTAGGCGGTCGAGATAAAATAGCACGTTGAGGATTGCCATAAACAGTACTTGTATGGCGACTGCCACGATGTCGATATTAAATAGCGGCAGATACCAGTGGGAAAAACCGAGCCAGGAAAAAAGCATCGGTCCGCTGAGCAGTAAGGCCACGACCGTTATGCCCTGCACTTTAAAGATGTCATAAATGCCGTGCCGTACGCTGGCCATCATCTCACCGCGCAGGTCCTCAATATGCAGCAGCGTATCGCCTTGGCGTATGGCGTCGTAATACGCTTGGCAGCGCTCTGCGAAATCCGTCTCCATACGCATGATGAATACGGCCATGCCCGGTACGATGGAGAGGTACGCCAAGAAGATCGGCAGGTCGTAAATGGGTGAGGCGCGCAGCGGGCCAATAATGGTCTCCGAGGTGCCAGAGTGAAACCAAAAGACGAGCTTGTCTGCCCAGATACCGAGCTGATAAAACAAGCCAATGGCCATCAGCGCCCGCTGACACTGCCCTGCGCGGTGCAGGTCAAAGGCCCATAGCCGATCGCTTGGGTAGTGGCGAATCACCATCGCCAGCAGCGTAAAGAGCAGCAGGCTCTGGCCCAGCACAAAGCCCCCCAGTAACCCTATCAATCCGTAGCTGCTCAGCAGCATGCCACCCACGAAGGTGGCGCCATAGCCAAACGCAAAGGCCCACAGGACTTGGCGATAGGCCTTAACACCGGCAACGAACACCGTGACGCACCAGATCATGCTCAGCACGATAAAGCTCATCAGCATTTCAAGCTGATAAAGCCATGGCGTGCCTTGAAAGGTGAACCATAGAAGGCTTGTCCCGACGCTGGCCGCGACGAGTACCACCAGCGTGAGCAGACCAAACAGGTTCGGCAGAATCGCGCTGTCGCGCTTTTCAAACAGGCGGTCGGCCACAAAGCGGGTAAACAGCAGCTGCACCAGTGACGTTAGCAGCAGTGAACTAGCCACCAGCCAAGTCACCGAGACCAAAAACTCCGTTACATGGGCACTGCCACTGGGACTGGTCGCTGCGGACAACACCCCAAGCGCCATGACTGCCAGTATCGACAGCACCCAGGGCCCGGAACTGATCAAGCCTGCGTAGCCATAGGCACGCAGCAGGCTGACGTAGCTGTCCTGGCGCAGTAATCGCCGAAGCTCAAAACCAATGCCTGCCATAACCCCCTCCTCAACTAGGTATTAGCGCCTGCCAAGCGCGGTGAACAGGCGAGCTGCTGCCGTCATCGGGAGGGCGTCGGGGTACATGACCTCGTCATACAGCTGCAGATAGCGCGCCATCATTAAGGCCTCGGTATAGTCGGCCTCTACGCGGGCGATGCCTGCTGCGCGAGCGTCCAGCCATCTAGCGGGCTGCGTTAGCAGCTGCTCCATGGCATGGGCAGTGGCCATGGGGTTGGCGATGGGCACAATATGGCCCGCTGCCTGCTGTTGAGCAGGGTCGCCGATGACCAGCTCCCGGCAGGCGCCCACATCGCTGCACACCACCGGTATACCCGCCGCCATGGCTTCCAGTACTACCAGCGGCTGAGCCTCGCTAATAGAGGTCAGTACCACTAAGCGCACCTGGGCCAGTATCTCCTCGGTACGTTGGAAGCCAAGAAACCGCACCTGCTTTTCAACGCCTAGCTGCTGGACTAAATCGCGGCACTCTTGGGCGTAAGCTGGGTCTTCACTGTCGGGTCCAACAATCCAGCCCTGGGCTTCAGGGACTTGGCTGATAAGCTGGCGCATCGCGCGAATGAAGGTCTTGATATCTTTGATGGGGGTCACGCGGCCCAGCAGCGCCACGATCGGTTGCTGGTTGTGGGCGGTCGCGCTGCGCAACGGGGCGAAGCGCTCGATCTGAATCCCGTTGGGAATAATCCGCGTGCGCGCCTTCTCGGCACCGTCTTGTATCTGCCGTAGGCGGTTGCCTTCGTGTAGCGTGGTAATGTGCGAAGCGCTGGCATAGGTCATTCGGCCAAGGCCCTGGAAAAAGCGAATCCACATCTGGCGCAGGTAGCCCGTATGGATCTGAAAACCGTGGGATAGCGCATCGGTGGAGGTTTTGATCCACTTTGCCTCTAACAGGTCAATCTGCCGCTCCTTGGTATAAATGCCATGTTCGGTAATCGCGAAGGGGAGGTGGTGAATATGGTGCGCCAGCGCGCCGAGAAATCCCGCGTAACCGGTGGAAATGGCATGTAGGCAGCGCCCTTTAGGCAGTTTTTGCGCAATGCTGGCCAGCAAAAAGAGCGGCGCATGAATATTGCGCACCGACCAAAAGTAGTCGATGAACGAGGGCTCGGTGACGTGGGTCAGGTAGTGGTCAACGATTTGCTGCCAAGCCGCCTGGCTATGTAGAAAATCCTCGCGGCTCAAGCCGCCCCGTTGGCCAATCATTCGCGCCACATCACACAGGGCGCGTAGCGGGTCCTGCTGCTCAGGGTTGCGCAGGTTTTCGTGCAGCTCCTGCACGGTGTCGAACGTACTGAGATTGCCTCGACGCGCTTTGATGGCCGATAACGAGGGCAGGTCGTCCATTAGATAGTGGCACTCCAGATGCACCACGTTCGCGGGCCGCTCGAACAAAATACCCTGGTAGTGATCCGGTCGACCGCCCAAGAAAACCAATGCAAAGCGCAGTTGGGGCAGCCCTCGAATGAGCTGATCCACCCAAGCGCTCACGCCGCCTCGTACCATGGGGTAGGTGCCCTCGAGCAGTAAAATGACATCTGCCGGTGTATCGCGTTTACCCAGGGTGGGCCATGTCATCGCCAATACTCCATCAAGGGGTGTAGTACAGGGTGCTGCGCGGCGCTGGGGCTCAGCCGGGCAAGCTGCTCTTGCATGGCGTGGTAACGCCGGGTTTGGAAGGCCAGCTCCGCGCGGTAAGCGGCTAGGTCATCGTCCTCCATGCCTAGCAATGCGCACTGTGTAAACGCGGCGTCTGCGTCATCGAACGCTTTCAGTGCCAAGCACAAGCGACCGCGTAACAGCTGGCGATGGGCGGAGTTGGCAAGCCGAATGGCGGTATCGATCTCACTCAGTGCTTGGGTCAAATAAAAGTGTGCGGTGCTGCCTTGGGCGAGATGCAGATAGTCGTACTCCCAGTTCAGCATGGCGAGCGCTTCGGCATGATGGCCGTGAGGGTCACCATGTTGGTCACGGGTGGCCGTCAGCCGCTGAATACGCTCGTCTAAATCGCGCTCAATGTTGCTTAGCATGGAGTAAGCCAGCAAACGCACATCATCGGTTGGGTCTGCCAGCCCTAAGCGCAGTAGGCCAATGGCCTGCCTGGGTGGTAAATGGCGGCAAGCTAGAATGGCTTCTTGGCGTGCCACCGGGCTATCGGAGACGTTCAGGACGCTAGTGAGCCCTTCGCGCATAGCCATCGAATCAGCATTCGGGGGTGTCAGCGGCCGATAGGGAAGGGAGGGTAAATCTAGCGGTTGCCAAGCGCTAGGGCGTGCCGGGGCGGATAAATAGAGCGCGGGCACGACGGCTAGCAGTAAGCCGATAAAGGCAATGCCAGGCAGCAGAAACAGCAGCAAGAACAGCACCACTAGAGCGCCCAGTACGGGTTGCTGATAGTTGAGGGGGAGCGCCCGCCGAAGGCCTTCGGCCAGTAACACGCTTCCCGCCGCGTGCCCGGCCAGATGCGTTAGCGAGGGTGCCCCAACGCTTGCGCCCCAGCTATCCACTATCCCGTTATCCATTACCCAGCGATTGACTACCCACCCTTCTACCCCCAAGCCCGCTAACAGCCAGCACAGGCTTGTCAGCACGCGCCAACCGATATGGGGGCGCGCATTAGGACGGTACATGGGACACCTCGGCGTGATCGTGACGCGAGAGAAGCTTTTTGGCCGATAGTCGTCCGTCAATCACTTGGTAGCTGAGGCGAATGGCCTGACAGGCTTCGCCAAGACCAGGTTCAGAGGCCAAGCGTTCCTGCAGGCGCTCTGCGTATATGGTAAATGCGCGTGGCTGGGTTAAGGGGAGCAGCACATACAGGCGCCTTGGGAGACCTGCCTGACACACCATCCAGCTGCGATCCAGACCGCGCTGCTGCTGAGCGACGTTATCAACGGCCTGGTGCAGCTGGGCGTCGCTTAATGACTCCGCAAAATCGATGGCTACGAGCAGTGAGGTGAGCTGATGCTCTCGGGCATGCCGCACCCACTGCGCCACCAGCGAGCGCTGATGGCCCCCGCTGCCTTGGCTAGAGCACTGGGTGTGTCGAAGCATGTCACCTAGCTGGGCACCTAATACCGCCAGGAGGTGTAAATGACCGCGATGAAAATCAATGAACGGCATCGCCGTCACCGCCACCACGGCGTAAATTTGCTCTTCAACGTCCATGAGCGGTACGACGGCAAGCAGGGGAGCGTTATCAATATTGATGCCCTGGGCCATGGCGCTTTTCAGGCAGATCATACGGCGCTGTTCAAGGCAGGCCATTAGCATGGGGTCATGCCAATCCAGGGCTGTTTCCCCTCCAAACCACATTGCGGCCTGAGGCATAAGCCGTTGCTGCTGATCCACGGGCAACAGCACGGCTTGCTGAATGCGCGCGTGAAGCGCTAAAAAACCCAGCAGTTCATCACCATGCTGAGCCAGTGGATCCTGGTGTGAGGCAAGTGATAGGAACTTCTCTTCCAGTGCTCGCAGCGCATCACGCAAGGTAAACGGGTTGGCAGCCAGTCGCTCTGCCAGCTGATCGTGGGAGACACGCAGCAGCTGATAGTGGCGCACGAACTCCTCCAGGCGTGTTGATTGCGCACGGTGCAGAATGGCCATTTGCTGAAGACGCCGCCGCCACACATCCGCCATTTCACCTGCCACCATGCCCACCAAAATGAGCGCGATGGCAATCGGCAGCCGCTGGGCACGCTCGACGAACAAGTCGCCGTGATACCAAACACCTTCCAACCCCATGATGGTGACGCTGAGCAAGGCACTGACAAAGCCCAGGGCGAAACCGTAGCGCATCCCGACGAGCAGGGGGGCAATGGCCAGCAGCCACGTCAGGCCACTACCCAAAAGCAGCGGATCGTTTGGATTAATGATCCAGCCAATCACTGGCAGCGCTAGGGTGATGATGAGGGTTTCCAGATAGCGCAGCCAGCGGGGGGCAAGCGCGGGTTGCAGTTCGTCTATATGGGTGGCCATGGCAGACCCCTCTATTGCAAAGGCAGCGTGTCTAAGAGATCCGCCATGAGTTTCTGCGCGACGCCGCTAGTGGTACTAAACCCCCAGCCAGTGCGCGCGCCGCTGGCGCTCCACACGATGTCGCCGCTATTCACATCCACCACTCGCAGGCTCATACCAATCGCCGGTTCGCCATCTAATCCTGCTTTGTATTGCCACTCATCCAACGAGCCGGTGACGCCGTAGCGCACGCCTTGCTGCTGCGCCCAGGCAAGCGCTGCCTGGTAATCCTGGTCGCTGGGCAGGCTGAGTAAGTCCATGGCGTCTGGCCGTGGCGCTTGGCGGAGCGAGTGAATGCCGCGTTGCTGTAACAGGGTCATCAGGCTAGCTTCCGCTTTGTGTCCCGCAAGCGGTGTTTCAGAGTGATTGGCGAGGGGTAGCAGGGCCCAGCTGGCTTGTCGGCTGACGGGGTCAGAGCGATGCACATCGGTAACAGCGCAGCCGCTCAACCACAGGCTCAGCAGCACAAGCCACAAAAGAGGCTTTGATAGGTAGGTATGCATAGCGGTATCTCCGAGGGCGCTCGAGCGGCGCTGCAAGCAGTGGGTGGAGTAACGGCATGGCCGCTGGTTTACCTGTGACATGGCTAGTGCCCCAGAAAGTAGTGATAGGTCAGTGACACGCCCAGGCTAGTGTCACCCTCGCTGCCAGACCCTTGATCCGCTTCTAACTGCAGGCTGAGCGCATCGTTGCCAAATAGGCGACTACCGACAGCCAGGCGAGCGTTTAGCCCAATATCGTTATCGGGCAGCCGGTAGCCGGCCTCTAACCCGACTTCCAGCATGGGGGAGGCCAGCGTTGGCGATGTGGCGTACGGGTTGCCGCGGCGCAGTGTGACGCCCACCCCCATAAAGCTGCTGGTGTCGGTGAGTAAATCGGTGGCTTGGGTGTCTGCTGCGAGCCGCCGCTGAATATCGTCAGGCAGAGCGTCGTTGACACGGTAGTCGGCGTGGTTAGCGAGCAGGCTTATCTCTAGCTGCCGCGTTGCCCCTTTGATCAGCGCATGTCGCCAGGCGGCATCGACGCGGTAACCCTCTCCCAGGCTTGCGCGGGTTTCCCGGCTACGCAGGTCGATATGACTGGCGTTGAGGGTCAGGGTATCGCGGGCGGTGGGTGTCCACTCCAGCTGGGCTCCCACGCGATCCTCAATGGCCAGCAACCGTAGGCGCTCATTGATCTCTGAGGTTTGGCTAATCTCGCCATAGAGCGTACCGGCAAGGCGTGACGTAGCTTGCCAGCGCTGCGTCGCGCTGCCATAGGTGCGATTGACCCGGTCCGTTTGTAGTTGGCCAACGTTGAGCTGGGTATCGAGCCTGGGGCCATTCCAGCCCAGGGTTAATTCGCCTCCGCGCTCATCGGTGATACCGCTGCTATCAACGTCATTAGAAGGAGCATCCAACTGGCGTTGTACCAGCGTTAGCTGGCCCCAGAAGCGTTCGCCGCTGAGTTGGTAAACGGCTTCTTGTTCGGCAATCTCCAGCTCTCCCAGGCGTTGATAGGAAGCGCTGCTGGATAGCCGATGGGGCATGTCCTGGGCGAGCTCCACAAGGTCTTGGCGATGGTCTTCCCCTGCCTGGGTCAGCGTTTCTGCCAGTGCACGGGCATCCTGGCGGCGGTCAAGCTGGCGCATGATGGCCAGCCGGTCGGTGGCAGAAAGCGTGCGGCCTAGATCACTCTCCAGCAGCTGTTTTAGCGTATCGCGATCATTTTTTTCCATCGCCACGGCGAGCACTTGCCATGGCGGGCTGGGGAAGCCCAGAGCCTGGGCGCGCAGCAGCACATAGCGGGCATGGAGTGGACGCTGTAGGGCGATGTTGGCGTCGAATAACCACTCGCTCTCACGGGCTTGGGCGGGGGTGGTCGCAAACGCGTCGGCCACGATATGGCGATACCAGCCGTGTACGCTGTCTGGCCCCTGGCGCTGGGCAACCAGTGCCATCACTTGTATCTGTTCACGGCGTTGCTCACTGCTCAGCGGTGCGTCGAGATCTTTCAGCAGCCCAGGGGAGAGTTGGTTAAGGGCGGCGATACGGCGGGTAAAGGCAACGTTATGCTGGCCGCTTTGGTCTAGCGCGTCGGCGTAATAAAGCTGCTGCCAGTCATCCAGCACGCGGGCATCGCTGGCCATGGCGTACCACGTCAATGCGTGGTCCAAATTGCCTAAATAGCGATGGCCCTCTGCCATGGCGCTCATCATGGCGGGCGTATTGGCAGCGGTGGGCTGCCACTCTACGAGGCGTTGGCGCAGCACGTCCGACTCGCCTGCTGCGGCCAGGGCGTAAAGCATGCCCGCTTGTAGGCTTGGGTTATCGGTTGAGAGCTCCAAGGCGCGCTGATAAGCCGCCATGGCCTCGCCTGGAGCTCGCTGCAACAAGGCTTGCTGCGCGACGGCTCCCCAGTAATCGGGCGACTGCGCAAACTGTTCTGGGGCTTGATCGGCCATGGCCAATAGCGTTTGTGTCAGCGCAGGCTGGCGCTCACGCTGGGCGAGGTACAGCATTTGGATTAAGGCATCGCCATCTTTCGCTTGTGTCCAGCGCTGTTCCGATACGCGCATGGCGAGGTCTAACTGTTGCTGATCGGCGGCGGTCTGGATAAGGCGTGAGGTGCCGTCTGCATCAAGGGCACCTTGCTCAAACAGGGCGGTATAGGCTTCTAAGCTGGCCGCACTGTCACCTAACTGCCATGCCAAGGCGGCCCGCTGTTGCCAATAGCCGGTGGCGGCGTCTTGGGGAGTGGATGGCGCGTTGGCAAGCACGTCGAATGCGCTATCCAGCCGCCAGTTTTGTGCCAATACGTTGCTCTGTGCTTGAACAAACGCAGGCTGAGCGCCGTATTGCGCAGTGATGGCGGTCCAGGCCTCGTCTGCTTCGTCCAAGCGTCCAGTTTGCTCTAGCCAGGTAGCGGCGCGGATGGCCAGCGCCTGGTCGCGAATGCCGGCGGCTTGCCAGGATTGAATGCGGGCGATGGCGGTATCTGGATCGCCCAGCTGTTCCAGCAGGTCTGCCCAGAGACGGCGATCCTCTAGCGTGATGGTGCCATTGCTCTCCAGGCGGGTGAGCGCCTGCAGGGCGGCGTTGCGATCACGCACGCTAAGAGCCAGCGCCACGACCCACCGATCATGCCGCTCTTCACCTGTCAGTCTCGCTAATGTTTGGGCACTCTGCATGGCCCCCGCCGCATCGCCCGCCCACTGCTGCGTTTGCGCAAACTGCTCTAAATAGCGCGGCTGCTCTGGGTGACGTTGGCGGAGAAGGGTCAGCGCTTCAAGCGCAGCGGCGAGCTCGTTAAGCCCCAGCGCGATGGTGACATGACGCTCCAGCGTTGCAGTGTCGGGCCGTACGTCGATGAGCCGCTGCGACCACGCTAGCGCCTGTTGGGGCTGGCCGTGGGCAAGCGCCAAACGAATACCCAGGTCCAGCAGCTCAGGATCGTTGGGAAACACACTAAGGTATTCGCGGGCGTAACCAACGCCGTCGTCGTCCTGGCTTTGCTGTGCTGAGCGCAGCGCTTCAAGCGCCGCGGCCCGTCTCAGTGACTCGGGCGATGCTTCGCCAGCTTGAGCGTAGGCAGGGCTCACCAGCCAGCCTAGCCAGCCGAGTGTCATCACGGATGTTTCCGCCACTTGGTAAGCGCGGTGCCAAGCCGCAGCGGAACGATCAGGGTGTCCCGCACGCAGCCACCAGTGGCCTGCCAGTGAAAGCCAGTGGTATTGACGTTCCCGGTCCTGTTCTCCTAGCCGCTCATACAGGGCCGCTGCATGGGCTGGATGCTCCGTGGCCAACCAGTACGTAGCCATGGTTTCCAAATAATCCGAGGACAGAACCGCATGACGTTGAAAGGCCAGCAGCAAGTGCTGAAAGTGCTGAACTGCGTTCAACCGGTCTGAATGGTCGGGAGCAATAGCCGCCAACAACTGCCACTCGATGCTGAGTCGCAACCACTGCACTGCTGTATCAGGACTGTTATGCAGCGGTTCTAAGGTTGCGTTTGCGAGCGCAAACTCGCCCACCTGAAACAGTTTGTTGGCGAGGCTGATACGCAGCTCGCTATTGCCAGGGTTAGCGTTGAGCAGCGCCTGGGCGTAAAGGATTGATATCCGGCTTGGCATACTGTCGTTATTTTCCAGCGTGAGCAGATGATGCGCCGGAAAAAGCAGTACCAGTATCAAGGCCACGACGGCAGCAATGAGCCGTAGCGTGAGCGGTCGAATGAGCCGCCGCGAGGGTAGCGCCGCCCCCTTACGCGCGGTAATGGCAGGCTTATCGGACAGCACAGCGCACCTCGATACGCTCACCGCGAGCGCTGCCATAGTGTAGGAAGGTACTGGTGCCGCGCTGCTCTAGGCGCGCAGTCGGTGCTGAGACTTGGCAGCCCTGGGTGGCAGCAAGCTCCACCTGCAGAGGCACTTGCTCAGCTGCCAAGGAGAGGGTGATGTTGCCTGGAGAGAGGTGCTGCCATGTATCAATACGTCCGTTGGCATAGCGCAAGTGCGGTGTTTGCGGGGCATGAGGGGTGAGATACAGCTGGGCGTCGTTTGTACCTGAGAGTGCCACATAGCGACCTGACTCAATCTCGCGAACACCCGCCACATTCGTTGAGCGCTGCAGATCGGGCCAGCCAAGCGATGTCGGCAGGCGCAGGGTACGCATGTGTTGGGTACCCTGAATCACCCAGCCGCCGTCCAGGTGGCGTGCAACACCCGTGTGGTACCACTGGGTGGCCACATCGCTCCAGGTGCTGGTGTAGACCGGCAGTGTCTCTTGGGTGAGCACGTACTCGTACACTTGGTGCAGTGCCCGTAGCGCGCCGGGACTGGCGGCCGAATAAAAGTGGTAATAGATATCGATGGGCTTTAAGCGGCGAGGCTGATCGGTGATCTGGTAGGTTTCAATGGCGCGCCGATAGCCCCAGAGCGGGCCAAGCATATTGTTGGTGTAGACGTTTTCATTGATTTGCGGCGCGTAGACCTGCAGGTAGTGGCCCACGGGGCGCAGCATCGGAGACACCCGGGTCATGGTGGGGTTGCTATGGGTAACACTGGTGTTGCCGCCATTGATATTGCGAAGCCCCAGCTCATCGGCAATGGCCAAGGCTTCTTCCGGCGGCAGCGCGTTGCCTGTCCAGAGCACGACGCTGACCGGCTTGTCAGTGGGGGCTAGCGCGCGGTTGATGTAGCGGGCAGAACCTTCAATTTCTCGACGTAATGAAAACCGGTAGTTGGGTATCGGCAGGTTGTAGTTGAAGCCTGCGGTGGTGGTTCCCTGACCCGCTAAATCATTTTCTTTGAGGCTTTCCCATTCGAAGGGGTGGCTGAAGGTATGGGTCGCCACCTCTACCCAAGGCAGCGCGAAGATACGACGTGCCAAGGGCTCGAGTACCGAGCGGTACTGCGGGTACAGGCCGTCTGGGCCTATTTCACCCTCGATGATCGATACCGTCGTAGGGACTTGATAGCGCATCAGAATATCGGACAGCATCAATTCGCCGGTAAAGGGCGTGCCCGGCAGATCGGCTCGGCTGACAAAGGCGTCGCCATCGATCTGGGTCATCCAATAACGTGCGCCGTTCTCTGTGGTGGCGTCGGGCACTGGCATATCGGGAAGTGCCAGGGCGCGCTGCAAAAAGACAAACGGGTCGATGTTCCAGCGTTTTTGATACTCGTTCGCCTCTTCAACCACCCATGGGTGGCTGGCCAAGCCTCCCCAGGCGCCGGTCACAATGGGCGAAAATTGGCGGCCCGTGCTGTCGCGAATGGTGAGGTGGGCGGTGAGCCCACTGCCCACAATTTCGTAGCTGGTTTGTGGCACGGGCGGCGGGGTTGGCATGCCCTCGAAATTGGCGACGTCATCATGACTGGCCAGGGTGAGGCCTTGAGGGTTGATGCCGTAGACCTCACGCAGCCCCATCAAGCGGCCTAGCGTGCCGGAAATCGGGATCCCCGGTATACCCACTATCGCGGCTCGCAAGCCGTGCTCCATCTGGTGCTGTAACCAGGCGCTATAGCGGGGAGCGTTCGCAATAGGTTCGTTGAACCAGGTCACGACACCGGCGTAACGGCCATGTAGCAGATCGCTGGGTAGTGGCCCATTGACGTCCAGATATTCTGCTCCATAACCCAGGTATTCCAGTGGCATCGCCAGGTAGCGATGCGCGTTGGTGTAGGCCAGCTCCCCAGCTTCCGTTTTAGCCTTATCGAAAAAGATCAGCACTCTGCGTGGGATGGGCTCAATGAGTCCCACGCCCATTTGATTGAGCTGCGGCACGCTAACCCAGGGAATAAACCCTTCACCATGAATCCGTTGGGCGGTTTCTCTGGCAAGCGTACGGTTATTGGCGGGTACATAATCAATGGCAATGGCCGGTAAGCGATAGTGGTCGCGCACGCGGGCGAGCTGCGTATACAGCCAGGCTCGATCGTTGTCGGGGACGGCACCATACACTTGGGTGGCCGGGTTCCAGCCGCGATAAAGCGACTCCGCCGCGACGCCAACGATCTGCCCTTGCACCTGGTTCAGCACTTCAAACCCACGGTTGAGGAGCAGCTGCATGTCGGGAAACTGCTGCTTGATGGAATGAATGATGTCCACCAGTGCGGCCTGCTGACGTTCGGCGGCCGGACCATCGGGTGCAAATAAGCGATAGCTGTCTAAGGTATCTAGAAACAGGCCGCGATATCCTGTCTCCCAGAGCGGGCGAATGTGCTCCTCAATTAGGTAAGTACGCCACGCCGAGTGGGTGAGATCGGCCACCTGGCTATTCCAGGCGGTGTTAGAGGTGACGAGTGCATCAGCGGGCAGCGAGGTGGCAGCCCCCCGCCATGCGTCGAGCTCACCGATGCTGACATAGGCAAACGGCTGGCCTCCATGCTGCGCCAGCAGGCGCTGCTCGGCGCTGTCGACATTGGCGGCCTCCACCACGATCCAGTCAAACTGAGAGAGCAGTTCAACCGGGGGCTCGTTACCGTAGTAAAACGCAACGCTAGGCTGTTGGACGGGGGAGTTTGCGTAAACAGCGGAGCCGATAAGCCCGAGAAGCAGCCATGTCAGCGTGCGCATAAAAAGCTTCGCCATCGGTGCCACCTGTCGTGTCAAGAGTCGGTGAAGAAGGGGCTAAGCGTTTATGCGCGAGGGCTCATCAAGATAGCCGTGCGCAGGGCTTACATAACTAATCAGCTCGCTTAAGCCTTCTGTCAAGGTCCACGTTGGCTCGATCATTAACCACTCGGATAAACGTCGGTTGTTGCCGCACGAGTCCCGAATATCCTCGGCTTTGGCGGGCAGGTGCTGTGGGGTCAAATGGCAGTGGGTCAGTTGTCCCAACAGATCAATTAACGTGAGCAAATCAATCTGCTGACCAGTGGCTACGTTGCAGATGCCGCACTGGGGGCTAAATAAGGCGGCCACGTTTGCCCGGGCAATATCGCCCACATAAATAAAATCCCGCGATTGCAAGCCATCCCCGAACACTAGGGGGGGCTGATGGCTGAGAAGACGGTCGAGGAAGCGTGCAATGACGCCCGCATACGGGGAGTTAGGGTCTTGGCGGGGACCATACACATTGAAATAGCGAAGCCCTAGGCTGGGTAGGCCATGCAGACTACCTAATAGGGCCGCATAGCGCTCATCGATCCACTTCTCTAGTCCATACGGTGATAAAGGCTGCAGTTCGGCCTCTTCTGGCAATGGCAGTTGTGCAGGAATACCGTACACCGCAGCCGAGGAGGCGTAGACGAGTTTACTCACATGGGCCATAGACGCCGCATGCATGACGTTGAGGGCACCTAAAATATTATGGGTGGCAGAGCCCACAGGATCGGCAACGGAGCTTGCCACGGAGACTTGGGCAGCTAGATGCAAACAATGTGTCACCCCCTTCATGGCGGTTTGAACATCCTCTACGCTGCGAATATCGCCGACGACGACGTCTAGTAAAGGGTGTGTAGGGAGGTTGCTTAAACGCCCTGTGGAGAAGTTATCTAATACCCTGACGCGATGGTTGTCTTGCAACAGTCGCTCGACGGTATGGGAGCCGATGAATCCTGCGCCGCCAGTCACCAATACATGATGTGGGTACGTTAGCATGGTCTTTCTCCCGTGAGGCCCAAAACACCCGATAGTGTGACACTAAGGATTCGTGCTTTGAAACAGAATGTATCTTAATGTTTAATTGATTTACATTGAGATACAAGGAGAGAAAGGCTGATATTTCTCCTCAGTAAAAGAGGCTTCTTCTAAGTCTCATTGAATGAGTGGCAAGCCCCTTTGAATAAAAGAAAGGGCCAGCACTGGGCTGGCCCCTTAATGAGATGGGTGACTCAAGGTTAGCGTAACGCCTTGCGCTCTACGCCATCCGTCTTACCCAGTAGCAGCACATCGGCGCCACGCGCGGCAAATAGACCGTTGGTCACGACACCGACGATAGCGTTGATACGCGCTTCCATTGCCACCGGGTCCTCAATCATAAAGTTGAAGCAGTCAATAATATGGTTACCGTTATCCGTCACCACGCCTTGGCGATACACCGGCTCTGCCCCTAGCTTGACCAGCTCACGGGCGACGTAGGAGCGCGCCATGGGAATGACTTCCACGGGTAGCGGAAACTGGCCTAGCTGTGCCACGTATTTCGAACCATCGGCAATACAGATGAAACGCTTGGCGCAGGCAGCGACGATTTTTTCTCTCGTGAGCGCTGCACCACCGCCTTTGATCATATGTAAGTGTGCATTTACTTCGTCTGCGCCATCGATATAAAAAGGCACGTCGCCCACATGATTGAGCTCGAACACCTCTATGCCGAGACCTTTTAGTCGTTCGGCGCTGGCTTCTGAGCTGGCCACGGCGCCTTTGAAACGGTCGCGTAAGGGGCCTAGGCGGTCGATAAACAGGTTGGCCGTCGAGCCGGTACCAATACCCAGTACGGTCTCTTTTTCCAAGTGAGGCGTAATCTCGTCGATAGCAGCGTCGGCTACCGCCGCTTTCAATTCATCTTGTGTCATGATGGGTCCAATAGTCGGAGAGGCAGTCGCCCTTAGTATAACGGGCCAAGCGTCCAGTGCCGATGGAAACGCCGCTGGACGTTGCCCATTGTCATCTGCTACCAATAAAGGCTTTTCTCGCGCCCGCCAGGGTCACGTCATTTTTCTGGGATGTCAGCATGCTCGAAGCCACCGTCAAAAAGATCCTCCAAGCCCGCGTTTATGAAGCCGCTTGTGAGACGCCCATTTCGCCCGCTCCCTTTTTGTCGCGTCGCTTCAATAACCAGATTTTGATCAAACGTGAGGATTTACAGCCGGTCTTTTCGTTCAAAATTCGTGGTGCCTACAACAAAATGGCCCAGTTGACCGATGAGCAGAAGGCCAAAGGGGTCATCGCGGCGTCGGCGGGCAACCACGCTCAGGGGTTGGCTATGGCCGCCAAGCTGATGGGCGTGAAAGCGGTCATCGTCATGCCGCGCATCACTCCGGATATCAAGGTTCAAGCGGTGCGCGCTCGTGGCGCTAAGGTAGTCCTCAAAGGCGATGCCTTCGCGGCGGCTGCCGAGCATGCTCAGGAACTGATCAACGAGCACGGTTACACCTATATTCCACCGTTTGACGACATCGACGTGGTGGCCGGGCAAGGCACCATTGGTGTCGAAATTCTGCGCCAGCACGGAGGGCGTTTGGACGCGATTTTCATCCCCGTCGGCGGCGGTGGCCTGATTGCCGGCGTGGCAGCCTACGTAAAGTACCTGCGTCCAGACATCAAAATCATCGGCGTGGAAGCCGAGGATAGCGCCTGTCTCAAAGCCGCTATGGAGGCCGGCGAGCGCGTGGTGTTGGATCAGGTCGGTGTCTTTGCCGAAGGCGTTGCGGTAGCGCAAATTGGTGAAGTGCCGTTCTCGCTGGTGCGCGACCTCGTCGACGACGTGATTACCGTGAATACCGATGAGATGTGTGCCGCGGTAAAGGATATTTTCGAAGATACTCGCGCCGTTGCTGAAACCTCTGGCGCACTCTCGTTGGCAGGTCTCAAAAAGTACGTTCAGCAGACGGGGGCTGAAGGCGAGACGCTGCTGTGTATCAATTCGGGGGCCAATACCAACTTCGACCGCCTGCAGCACATTGCCGAACGTACCGAGCTAGGCGAGCAGCGCGAAGCCATCTTGGCCGTTACCATCGCCGAAAAACCCGGCAGCTTCAAGAAGTTCTGCCGCACGCTGGGGAAACGGATGGTGACCGAATTTAGCTACCGCTACGCCGATGATAGCGACGCGCATATCTTCGTGGGCGTTCAAATCAAGCCGGGCGGTGAGGATCGACAGGCGGTGATCGATAAATTGCGCGAAGGTGGTTATCAGGTGGAAGATTTAACCGATAATGAATTAGCAAAGCTGCATATTCGCCATTTAAGTGGCGGACGCCCCAGCGAGCGTTTTGAAGAGGAGCTTTATCGCTTTGAGTTTCCAGAGCGTCCTGGTGCACTGATGAATTTTTTAACTCAACTGCCACACGATTGGAATATCTCTCTATTTCACTATCGTAATCACGGTGCTGCTTATGGGCGTGTATTAGTGGGTATGCAAGTGCCGAGCGAGGATCGCACGCACGTCACCGAGTACTTGGATGCCATTGGCTACCGCTATTGGCAAGAGAGCGATAACCCCGCCTATCGACTCTTTATGGCGTAACCTAATGTAAGTAAGCGCTAACAGTATGGGCTAGAGCTGCTAGGCAGGTGAGAGTGACTGAAACGTTTAATTGAGGGCTTAAAATAGTGCTTTTAGCAGTTGTCATCGAGCCCCTTATGGCCCTATAGTCGTGAACGAAATTAATGAGGTGTGTCATCTTCTCGACATGAAAAGTTTGGTGGCGCACTTAAGGGTATTTGGCAACTGCGAAAGACGTTGGAGAAGAGGCATGCGGCGTAGAAAGCCTGATATGGTGATGGCGTTAACAGTGGTGTTTTTACTCGGCGTATTAGCCACTGGATATGCACAGGCGCTATCAGGAAGTTAACCAACGGTTAATGTGAGCGTCCTTGGCAACCATGCTGCACCTACTGGGTGAATAGACAATAAAAACGGGCTGATCCTTGTGATCAGCCCGTTTTTATTGGGCGTACCACGCCGGTATCGCTGGCGACCGCAGTGAGAGGAATATCCCAAGGTTCAACGGGCAGCGATGCTACTTGCTGACAGGCATGAGCCACGCCAATCAGCGCAGGGGCTGGCCCGGGATGACGCATGAACGACAAGCTGCGGTCGTAAAATCCACCGCCCATGCCCATTCGATTCGCCTGACGATCGAAACCCACTAGCGGCACGATGAGCGTGTCCAGTGCCCAGGCGGGCAGTCGATGGCGGCGCTGAACGGCAAATCGCGGACAAGGTTCGGCAATACCGAAGCGATTGTGGATCATGGGGGTGTTGGCGTCGTACGCCACGAACCAAAGGCTGTTGGCGCTAAACGGGCGAAGCACGGGCAAGTAGATGGCCACACGCCGTTTGCGTAGCCAAGGAATGAGTGGCGTAGGGTCAATCTCGCTATTGACCGGCAGGTAGAGGCTGATGCGCTTGGCGCGACGGATTTCAGGGAGCTGCTTCAAGCGCTGGCATAGCGCCAAGGCGGCTTGCCGCTGCTGTTCGGCGGAGAGCGCGCGACGACGACGTTTCAGCTCGCGCCGGAGGGCTGGCTTGTCATTAGGTGAGGTAAGGCTCATCTCATAAGACGTCATGGCAAAGTGTTCCCCAGAATGCCGCTGTCGTTCTGGCCCTGAACCTACTGGTTCAGGTGGGTGGCCGCAGCCAAACCGTCAGGCTTTCCGACGCACGGACATGCACACGGGTCTGGCTAGCATTTGGCCCCCTGGGTACTGCGCATAGGCTCGAGGGACTATAACGACTGGCGTACATCCCAGAGAACACCGCTATCCTAACAGAGCCGCAGCTAATGCCAAAGTCTCGGTTGCAAGAAGGCGTGGTTCAAGGCGCATTGCGCCGAGTGCCCGCTAGAGCACGCTCGAGCCGCTCGCTCAAACGGTTCAGATTGGCTTCACCGGCCCGGTGCTCATCCAGCGCTTCTAGCAATTCATGGGTAATATTGAGCGCGGCCATGATGGCGATGCGCTCACTTCCCAGGACGCTGCTTTGGGCGTGTATGCCGTGCATCGCGCGGTCCAAATAGCGAGCAGCGCGTTCGAGCTGGGCTTCTTCGCCGGTGTCGCAAGCAATCATATAGCTGCGACCCAGTAGGGTAATCTCTTTCGTTGGCCGCTTTGCGTGACTCATCAAAGACTCCAGCACGGGCCAGCAAGGGTCCCGATGCGTTAACATCACTACATAGGAAGGATAGACGGCGTTCACTATAAGAGAGCCGCTTGTGCGGGGTCAACGCGAAGGCTTCCCGCCCTATCCCTTTGGTCATACCCTTATCTTTGGTAAAGCGAGCAAGAATCATGTCATTGATTGACGAACGGCAGGATTTTTCTGACGTAGCGGATGTATTTTTACTCCACGGCAGTATGCAGTCTCCTGCCTTTCTGGACGGACGGCTGTGCGGCTTGTTGGCACTGCGGGATGTCACTGCCGACGCATGGCTGGAAGAAGTGTGTCTAAGCCTGGGGGTCGAGCAACCCCGTGATCAGGCTAGCGCCGAGCGCCTGTTGGGCTGGCGCCGCCAGACGTTGGAAGCGCTGAGCGCGAGCGACATGAATTACGCACCGCTGCTGCCCGACGAGCTGTTCTCTCTTGCCGAGCAGGCGCAAGGGCTGAAAGAGTGGACGTTGGGCTTCATGGAAGTCATCGAGGACGTCGTCGACGACGCGCTTCGGGAGCGCTGGTCGCAGACCTTGAAAGAAGCGATCGATGATCTGGAAGGCCTCGGCCAGATCGAGACCGACATCGACGATAGCCCGGAGAACGAGAACGACCTGTTTGCGCTGACGGAACACGCGCGAATGGCGGCCATGTTGCTCTACACCGAACAGCATCCCGGTCAGCCCCAAGTAGAGCAAACCGACGCCCCCGTTCATTGAGCCACCACGCGATAGGAGCCGTTATGCCCAAGCCATTGCCTCGCCCTGCTGCCATTTCGCCTGAAGAGTACCGTCAGCGCCGAGCGTCGCTGCTGGCCAAGCTGCCAAGCCATGCGGCGCTGCTGGTGCCTGGGGCGTCCTTGGTGACTCGCTCCCACGACAGCGAGTACCCGTTCCGCCAGCAGAGCGACTTTTACTATTTGACCGGCTTTCAGGAGCCGGACGCGCTACTGGTGCTGTTGCCGGGCCGTGGCGAAGGGCAAAGCGTGGTGTTCTGCCAAGATCGCGACCCCCATCTGGAAGCTTGGACCGGCCGTCGGCTAGGGGCTCAGGGCGTTGTCAGCCAGCATGGTCTCGACCAGGCATTCGAAAATGCCGAGCGCGACGCACGGCTACCCTCGCTGCTCGAAGGTCTTGAGCTGCTCTATGCGCCGCTGGATAACCCCGACGCGCTGGGCATTGCCAAAGAAGCGCTGGCTCAGGCTCAGTCGGGTATGCGTCGGGGCAAACCGCCGTTGAAGGGTTGGTTGGATAGCCGCCCGCTGATTCACGAAATGCGCCTGATCAAAAGCCCCGCCGAAATTGCGCTTTTGCGCCATGCGGCGGCGATTTCCGCTCAGGCCCATGTTCGCGCCATGCGCACCTGCCAGGCAGGAGTGTATGAGTATCAGCTCCAGGCCGAGCTGGAACACACCTTTGTTTGGCACGGGGCTAGCGGGCCAGCCTACAGCACTATCGTGGGCGGCGGGGCCAATGCCTGCGTGCTGCACTATATTGAAAACAGCGATGTGCTGGAAGAGAACACGCTCGTACTGATCGATGCTGGGGCGGAATTCGATCTCTACGCAGGCGACATCACACGCACCTTTCCGGTCGGTGGGCGCTTCAACGACGCCCAGCGGGAACTCTACCACGTGGTGTTAGGCGCACAGGAGCGGGCGGTGAAAGCCATTGCTCCAGGCGCTACGCTAGCAGATATCCACCAAGGCGTTGTGGAGGACCTTACCGCTGGCCTCATCGAGGTAGGCCTGCTGACGGGCGACGTGCAAGCGCGTATCGATGACGAGAGCTACCGGCGCTTCTACCTTCACTCCACGTCTCACTGGTTAGGACTGGATGTGCACGACGTAGGTACCTATCGCCTCGATGAGGCCACACCACGGCCACTGATGCCAGGCATGGTGCTGACCGTCGAACCCGGTCTTTACATTCCCTGCGACGACGATATTCCAGAAGCTTATCGCGGTATCGGCATTCGTATCGAGGATAACGTAGTGGTCACCGAACAGGGCCATGACATTTTGACCGCCGACGTACCGAAGCAGGTGGAAGATATCGAGAAACTAATGGCTAATAAATAATCAGCTTCGTTAGACGCCTGGAAGTTTATGTAATCTACATTACGGAATTACGAATCGCTGTGGTCGCGCTGTATGAAGGAGGAGAGGCCAATGTATAGGGCTGAGCAGGAATCACGTCCACAAGCGCCGTCGCCCACCCATGACGTCGTGATCGTGGGCGGTGGGTTGGTGGGGGCCAGTTTGGGCTGTGCATTGGCACCGCTCATCGAGCGCTATGGCTGGCGGGTCGCCATCATCGAAGCCAATGCGCTATCGCAAAGTACGGAAGGCGCGACGTGGCAACCGAGCTTCGATGCCCGGGCGAGTGCCATCGCCGAAGGCTCGGCCCAGCGCTTTCGTCAGCTAGGGGTGTGGGAAGCGATGCAGGCCGAGGCCACGCCGATTCAGCGTATCCATATCAGCGAGCGGGGCCGGTTGGGCGCGACGCGCCTCAATGCGCAAGAGCTAGGCGTTGCTGCCTTGGGGCACGTGATTCCCAATGCCTGGATGGGGCGAGTGCTGCATCAGAAGCTGCAGCAACTGCCTATCGAGTGGCACTGTCCGGCCACGGTGGCACGGTTAACGCCCACGGCCAGCGGCCACCATTTACGGCTTTCCGATGGCAGTGAGCTGACGGCGGCGTTGACCATTTTGGCCGATGGCGGCCGCTCTGGGTTGAAAGAGCAGCTCGGTATCGCCAGTCGCCGCCACTCTTATGAACAAACCGCCGTGATTGCCCATGTGGGCATCAGTCAGCCCCACCAGGGCATTGCCTACGAGCGCTTTACCTCGGAAGGACCCATTGCACTACTGCCGTTGCCAGGTCAAGCCATGGAGCTGGTCTGGACGCACGCCAGCGGTAGCGAAACCGCTCGAATGGCGCTGTCTGACGCGGCGTTCTTGAGAGCGCTTCAGCGGGCGTTCGGCGACCGGGTCGGCCGATTTACCAAGGTGGGCCAGCGGTTTAGCTATCCGCTCTCGCTAGTGACCGCGGAGGAGCCCGTGCGGCCCGGCTTGGCTGTGTTAGGCAATGCCGCCCATGCGCTGCATCCTGTGGCAGGCCAAGGCTTCAACCTGGCGCTGCGCTCGGTGATGGATTTGGTCGAAGCCCTTGCCCAAGGTGCCGAGCAGCAGCGCGCCCTGGGAGATATGGCGACGCTGCAGGCGTTCGAGCGACGCCGAGCTCAAGACCGCGCCAACGTGATTCGTTTTAGCGATGGCTTGGTGCGCCTGTTTGGCTACTCGCTGCCGCTGCTACCGCACGCGCGGGGAGCAGGGCTGATAGGCCTCAATTTGATCGGCCCGCTGCGCCGCCGTTTGGCACGCCGAGCTATGGGGCTAGAACGCTGATGCGCGGCGACAGCGCACGAATCCCTCAACGATGGCTCTCATCTACCCAAGCCAAGGAGTGTTATGACTACGTCAGCAGACGCGGCTAAGCCTTCCATCATCCCTTTCGATGCCGTGATCGTAGGAGCGGGCATGGTGGGCACGGCGCTGGCCGGGCTATTGGCCGAGGCGGGTATGCAGGTGGCGCTAGTAGAAGCCAAGCCGTCACCGCTGCGCTTGCAGGATGTGGCCGACGGAGTTCCCGCCCCACGCGTTAGCGCACTGACGCCGGTGTCACAGCGGCTGCTCACCCATTTGGGGGCTTGGCCCGCCATGGAGGCGGCGCGCGTCACACCTTACCGGTACATGGAGGTGTGGGATGCCGAGGGCAGCGGTCGTATTCGTTTTTCGGCCGACGAGGCAGGCACCGCCACGCTGGGGCACATCGTCGAGAACGAGGTGACGCTGGCGGCGCTTAACGAGCAAGTGGCCAAGCAGCCGACGTTGACGCGGTTGGATGGTGTGCGGGTGGAGGCGCTGCAAACCACGGCGCGTGGCCGCTGGCTGGTGCTCGACGATGGCAGGCAGCTACAGACGCCGCTGCTCGTCGCCGCCGATGGCGCGCGCTCTGCGCTACGAGCGCTAGCGGGCATCCCGGTGGCCGAGGAGTCGATGGCGCAAGAGGCGGTGGTCACCACGGTGCGCTGTACTCATCCCCACGGCGGTACCGCACGACAAGCTTTCCTGGGCGGCCGTCCGCTGGCGTTCTTACCGCTCACCGTGAACGGAGACGACCGCTACTGTTCCATTGTCTGGTCCACCACGCCCGAGCATGCCCAAGGGCTGACCGAGCACTCGCCAGAAGCGCTGGGGAAGGCGCTCGGCGAGGCGTTCGAGCATCGTTTGGGGGAGGTCGTGCCTGTGGATCGTGCCTACCGTTTCCCGCTGGTCCAGCGCCACGCCCAGCATTATGTGCAGCCCAACTTCGCGTTGGTAGGTGATGCCGCCCACAGTCTGCATCCGCTGGCCGGGCAGGGCGTTAATTTGGGCTTGATGGACGCTGCGGTATTGGCGGAAGAAGTCGTTGGGGCGTGGCGGCGCGGCGCGCCCTGGGGCAACGTAACGACACTCAGCCGTTTCGAGCGTCGAAGGCGTTTGGATAACGCCACCATGCTGGGGCTGATGAAAGGCTTCAAGCAGCTGTTTGGTAGCCAGCAGCCGGTGCTGACGCTGGCGCGCAACGTCGGGATGAGCGGCATGAACAAGTTCGTACCGCTTAAGCGCTTGGTGATGCGGCAGGCGACCGGAGAGCGGGGTCGCCTGCCGATCTCCTGCCGTTAGCCGCGGCGGCGATCCACGACGTTCAGCGCTTTCAGCAAATTAAGCGCCTCGCTAAGCTGGTAGTCGTCGCGTAACCGCTGAGACATGGCGGCACGCTCGGGAGGCATGTCGCTTTGGCTACCGAGGTGTCCGTCCAAGTCCGCCTCACGAATGGCGCGTCGCGCCTCCGCCACTTCCAGGCGGCCACGCACCACTTCTACGTCGGGTTCGATACCTTGCGCCTGGATCGAGCGGCCATTGGGGGTGTAGTACAGCGCGGTTGTCAGCTTTAAGCCTTCGCCATTGCCCAGCGGCATGATCTGCTGCACGGAGCCTTTACCGAAGCTTTCTGTTCCCATGATGACACCCCGGCGCTGGTCTTGCAGGGCGCCCGCGACGATTTCCGCAGCCGACGCGCTACCGCTATTGATGAGGACCACGAGCGGCACGTCACCGGCGGGGGTGTCGGGAGACGCCGAAAACGACATCTCGGTGTCCGAAAGACGTCCTTCGGTATAGACGATGAGCCCGTCATCGAGGAACAGATCGGCCACGCCGACCGCTGCCTGCAAGACGCCGCCAGGATTATTGCGCAAATCGAGAATCAACCCTTCCAGAGGCTGCTCTCGCGCCATGCGCTCCAAGGCTCGGCGAGCCTGCTCGGGCGTGCGGGACTGGAATTGGCTAATGCGTAAATAGCCGTAGCCGGGTTCCAGCGTCTCCTGTTTGACGCTCTCACTGCGGATCACTTCACGGGTGAGGGTAAACTCCCGTGGTGCCTCTTCGCCAGAACGCAAAATCGTCAGGCGCAGCGTGGTGCCTGGCTCACCGCGCATCAGATTGACGGCTTCCTGCAGTGAGAGGCTATCGGTGGGGGTGCCATCGATGGCCACAATGATGTCCTGAGACAGCAGGCCTGCCCGGGAGGCGGGCGTGTCATCGATGGGCGTGACGACCATCAGTTGGCCATTTTGGGTGCCGACTTCGATACCGATGCCGCCAAACTCGCCTTGGGTAGACTCCCGCAGGCTTTGGTACTCCTCTTCATCCAAGTAGGCCGAATGAGGGTCGAGCTCGCTGAGCATGCCCCGCATGGCGTTACGCAGCAGCGTACGGTCGTCGACCTCTTCGACGTAGCCGCGCTTGATACGCTCGAAGACCTCGGCGAACGTTTGAATCTCTTCCAACGGCAGATCATCAGCGGCGCTGTTCGACGGCTGGGCTGCCAGAGGGAGCGGGGCCGCCAGCAGCGCGAGCGGTAGCAGGGTGGCCAATAAGCGCTTGGCAGGGGCCGATACCTCGGTAACAGATAGCGTCATGCGGACTCCGCTAGGCGAAAGGCAGTGCCAGTGGCACTGCACGGGTTGTGAGGTTCATGGTAAAGAGAGCGACAATAAAGAACGTGACTATAAAGAGAGTAGCACCAGCTTATCCCGTCAACGGCGCGCAATCCAACGTTGCGGATTAATAGGTTCTCCGCCTCGTCGCACTTCGAAATAGAGGGCGGGTCGGGATTGTCCTCCACTATTGCCCACTCGGCCTATGGCATCGCCACGACTCACCTGTTGACCGGGACGGGCGCTGAACTGTTGCAGGTGCGCATACAGCGTCATGATCTGATCGCCGTGGTCGATGATCAATAAGTTACCGAACCCTCGCATCCAGTCGGCAAACACCACACGGCCCGAATGAACCGCCGTGACCGCCGTGCCTTCGCTGGCCTGAATCACGATGCCGTTGTAGTGAACCCCGTTCCGCCGCTGAAAGCTGGCGGTGATGCTGCCTTGCACGGGCCAAGGCAAATCCCCTTGCGTGCGGGTGATGTGCGTGGTGGGCGTGGGCTCTGCCATGCGGGCCAGTTCGGCCTGAATCGCGCGGAGCTGTTGCTCGGCCTGTTCGCGACTCTGGTTCAGGTCGGCCAGTCGGTCCGCCTCGCTCCCGTAGCGGTCATCCAGCGTCTCCACCACGCCACGGCGCGCTTCGGTGCGCTCGGCGAGCAGAGCGCTTTGGGTTTCCAGCTCGTTCGCCAACGTATCCAAACGCGCTTGGCGCTCCGCCAGTGCCCGTTCGGTATCGGCAAGCGCCGTGTCCAGCCGCGCAATATCGGTGAGACGCTGCTGGCGCGCCTGCGTCAGCCGATTCAAGTAGGCCTGCATGCGGTCCAGTTCGGCAGGGTCGCTTTGATTGAGCAGCAGCTTGAGTTGGGGCGTCGGCCCTAACCGGTAGAGCGCGGCGAGCTGCTGACCGAGCGCCTGATACTGAGACTCCCGTTCGCTCTGCAAGCGTTCGCGATGTTGGCGTAATTGAGTAGTTTCATCGTTGAGTTGACGCCGCTCGGCCTGAAGTTGATCCAGCCGCTGGTGCGTCTCGGCGAGCTCGGTTTCCACGGCCTGCAGCTCGCGTTGAGCGCTATCGCGGGCTTGACCGGTCGCGCTGAGCCGCTCGGCCATGGCGTCGATCTCCTGCCCGAGCGCGTCGAGTTGCTCCCGGGCGGCGCGTTCGTTCTGCTGCGCCAAGGCGGGCTGCTGGCTCAAGGCCAGCAGCAGAGCGGCGAGGGCGAGTGGTCGCCACATGGGCATTAGGTAAAACGCAGCAGCGGCTTGCCCGTCATCGCCTCAGGCTGCGGCTGGTCCATCATGGTCAGCAGCGTGGGGGCCAGGTCGCACAGGCGGCCGTCGTCGAGCTCTGCCGCCCGCTCACCCACGTATACCAGAGGCACCACGAAGGTGGTGTGTGCGGTTTGTGGGGCGCCGGTGTCCGGGTGGACCATCTGTTCGGCATTGCCGTGATCGGCGGTAATCAGGCAGGCACCGCCTGCGCGCTCGATGGCCTCCACCACGCGACCAACGCAAATGTCGACGGTCTCGATCGCTTTCACGGCGGCATCGAAATCCCCGGTGTGGCCGACCATGTCGCCGTTGGCGTAGTTACACACCATGAGATCGAAACGGCCGCTATCGATCGCTTCAACGAGCTTGTCGGTGATCTCGAACGCACTCATTTCGGGCTTTTCGTCGTAGGTTTTGACGTCGCGAGGGGAGGGCACCAAAATGCGCTCTTCCCCTTCGTACTCGGCCTCGTTACCGCCAGAGAAGAAGAACGTTACGTGGGGGTACTTCTCCGTTTCCGCAATGCGTAACTGAGTGAGGCCGCGCTTGGCCACTACCTCACCCAGCGTATCGGTGAGATCGGTGGGCGGAAACGCGGCAGGCGCATCGATGTCGGCGGCATACTGGGTCATCATCACCAAACCATCGCCTGCCAGCGTTGGGCGTGCCTGACGTTCGAAGCCGGTAAACCCCGATTCGGTAAAGGCGCGCGTGAGTTCGCGGGCGCGGTCGGAGCGAAAATTCATAAAGATCGCCGCGTCGCCATCGTGTAACGTCACGGCATGACCGTTGACCGGCACGCTGGTTGCGGCCACGAATTCGTCGGTTTCACCGCGCTCGTAAGCATCACGCAAGCCGCTTTCCGCGCTGGTGGCCGTGTACTCCGCGTGGCCGCCGGTGAGCAACCGGTAGGCTTGCTCGACGCGCTCCCAGCGGTTGTCGCGGTCCATGGCGAAGAAGCGTCCAATGATGGAGGCGACAAAACCGTTATCGGCGCCGACGAGTTCGGATAACCGTGCGTTGGCGCGCTCGATGGACGCCAACGCGCTCTGTGGGGGCATGTCGCGACCGTCTAGAAAGGCGTGCACGTAGATGCGCTGGGCACCGCGCCGCGCTGCCAGCTCGGCCAGGGCGATGAAGTGATCTTCGTGGCTGTGCACGCCGCCTGGTGAGAGCAAGCCGAGCAGATGCACGGCGCGGCCATTGGCAACGGCGTCGTCGATCGGCTTGGTGAGCACCTCGTTGGTGTCCAGGTCGCCCTCTTCGATGGCTTTGGTGATGCGGGTGAAGTCCTGGTAAACGATGCGTCCGGCCCCCAAGTTCATATGGCCGACTTCGGAATTACCCATCTGCCCGTCGGGGAGCCCGACATGGCGGCCATCGGTATGCACGAAGGCGTGGGGACGGTTGGCCCACAGTGCGTCCATCACCGGTGTGTTGGCCGCTGCCACGGCGTTATGAGCGCTATCGGGGTTGTGGCCGTAGCCGTCTAGGATGATCAGCGCCACGGGGCGCGGTGCAGATGATGCCATGAAAGAATCCCTCTTTTGTGGGTCAGCCAAGCGACGTGAGGTACGGTTTGAAAGCCTGGCGAGGGCGGCTCTACCAGTTTTCAGACAGCACCTGATAATCGGGGTCGCGACAGGCGCGCGCTTGGGGCATCATAACGCAGGCAGCCGTCGGGCGTCATGGCCTGCGCGGTATGCCCTGTGACGTGTATACTCGTCGTGTTTCTGAGGGCGGCTAGGCCGCTTTTTTCTGCATAGACCAAGAGATTGTGTTCGCGATGATCGATCAGCTGTTCGAATTCGTAATGAACCACCCCCTCCTCGTGGGGGCATTTTTGCTGGTGCTCATAGCGTGGATCGTTTATGAAACGCGCAGCGCCGCTTCGAATGCGGTGTCCTCCACGCAGGCCACTCAGCTCATCAACCGTGAAGATGCGGTAGTGCTGGACATTCGTGAGAGCAAAGACTTCAAAGCCGGGCATATCGCTGGCGCTCGCAATATTCCCCAAAGCAGCCTCGACAGCCGCATGAGCGAGCTGGATAAAGTGAAAAGCCAGCCAATCATCGTGGTGTGCAAGCATGGCCAAAGCTCTGGCGCTGCCCAAGCGAAGCTCGCCAAAGCCGGATTCGAGCGGGCGATGAAGCTGCGTGGTGGCATGGCGCAGTGGCAGGCGGATGGCCTCCCGGTGGTCAAGAAGTAAACGAGAGCATACGTCGCGGTAACGCCGCACCTTTTTTAATGGAAGAACGATTAGGAGTATCCCATGGCGGAAGATAACAACACCCCGCAGGCAGGCGCCGCAGAAGGCGAAAAACCTCAGCTGAAATTCTCGTTACAGCGTATCTACGTGAAAGACATCTCTTTCGAAGCGCCGAACTCTCCCTCCGTGTTCAAGCAAGCGTTCAAGCCCAAGGTCAACCTGGACCTCAACACCACCAGCCAGAAAGTGGCCGACGACCAGTACGAAGTCGTGGTGAAAGTGACCGCGCAGGTCAACGACAGCGAAACCGGCACGACCTCGTTCTTGGCGGAAGTCGAGCAGGCGGGCCTGTTCCGTATTGCGGGTATCGAAGGCGCGCAGCTCGATCAGACATTGGGTGCGTTCTGCCCCAATCTGCTGTTCCCGTATGCCCGTGAGTGCGTCGATAACCTGGTCAACCGTGGCGGTTTCCCGCCGCTGATGCTGGCACCGGTCAACTTCGAAGCCATGTATGCCCAGCGCAAGCAGCGCGAAGCGCAGCAGGCTAGCCAAGCGGCTGAGAACACGCACTAAGCCATGTCGGACACGCTGACCGCCGCCGATTGGCAGGCCCGACACGGTAAAATGCCCCGTCTCTATGTGCCTGCCGAGCTGTTGGCGGGCACGACGCTAGCGCTGCCCGACGGCCCGGCCAAGCACGTGACTCGCGTGCTGCGTATGGGCGAAGGCGCGCCGCTGATCGTATTCGACGGCCGTGGCCAAGAAGCAGGCGTGCGGTTAGCCGAGGTGAGCCGCAAGCAGACGACCGTGACCGTGGAAGCGGTATGGGCGGGTAGCGGCGAGTCACCGCTGGCGGTGCATCTTGGGCAAGCGATTTCCAAGGGCGATCGCATGGATTACGCCATTCAAAAAGCCGTCGAACTCGGCGTGGCGGCGATTACCCCGCTCTATACCGAGCGGGGCGATGTACGTTTGAAAGGCGACCGTGAAGAAAAGAAGCTGGCGCATTGGCAGGCCGTGGCGGCCAGCGCCTGCGAGCAGAGCGGCCGGGCGGTAGTGCCACCCGTGCACCCCCCGCAGACGTTAGGCGAGTGGCTGGCCGAGCGCCAGGAGCCCCTGCGCTTGATGCTGCACCTAGCGACGGGTAATGGCTTTGCTCAGTCAGAGTGCCCGGCGTCTGCCGCGCTGCTGATCGGCCCGGAGGGCGGCTTGAGCGAGGCAGATATTCAGGCCGCGACCGCCAGCCACTTTATGCCTCTGACGCTGGGCCCGCGTGTGCTGCGTACGGAAACGGCCCCTGTCGTTGCGCTAACGCTTCTACAGCATCACTTCGGCGATATGTAAGCGCTTACTATCAAGCCGCTGCCGTGTTTGCTTCGGCAGCGGTTTTTTGTACCTGGCGCTCTCTTCATCCGACGCCGCTTTGCCTAGCTTTGGCAAGGTACCATAATGACGTTCTACTTCCAGTAAGGACAGCACCCATGGTCCGTGAATCACACGCCACCCCTCGATCTGTCAGCGATGCGTCGGCCCAGCTGGGCGATGTGGCCTATTTAACCGTGACGGCGGTGAATAGTACCGGAGCCTTTTTGCGCTGGGGGCAGCCCAAAGACGTGCTGCTGCCTTACAGCGAACAGCGTTTTCGCCCCGACCCTGGCAAGCGGGTGTTGGTGATGCTGTACAGTGACGATCAGGGGCGCCCGGTCGCTACCATGCGCCTCGATCGTTTTCTGACGGATGACGCCTGGGCGTTAGAGAAGGGCGACGAAGTCGATTTGGTAGTGGCCGACCGCACGGACCTAGGCATGAAAGTGGTGGTCAATCACCGCTATTGGGGTTTGATCTATCAGGACGACATTACCCAGCCGCTGCGTCGTGGGCAGTCGCTAAAAGGCTTTGTGAAACAGCGCCGCGAGGATGGTCGCGTGGATATCTCGCTGCTACCGCCCGGCGCGGCACGCCTGGACGTCGTGGGGGATAAAGTGCTGAAGGCGCTGCGCGAAAGCGGCGGCTATTTACCGTTAGGTGATAAAAGTTCGGCGCACGATATCAAAACGCGACTGGGCGTGAGCAAAAGCGCGTATAAACAGGCGATTGGCCGACTCTATAAACAGCAGTTGATCACCCTGGCGCCGGATGCGATCCGCCTGGTACCCGGTGCGCTCTCCGATACGTCGGATCAATAGCCGCGGTTGGAGCCGTGCCTGCAGTGCGGCATACTGATGACTTATTGATCCTGCATGGACTGTATTTCGATGAGCCAATCAACGTTGCACCTCGGTGTGGTGATGGATCCCATCAGCGACATCGCGTACAAGAAAGACACTACCTTGGCCATGCTGTGGGCTGCCCAAGAGCGTGGCTACACGCTTCACTATATGGAGCAGGAGGATCTTTTCTTGCAAGCGGGCCAGGCCTATGCGCGGATGCGCCCTCTCACAGTGCACCGAAACCCCGAACACTGGTACGACCTAGGCGAGGCGACTCAACGCCCGCTGGCCGAACTGGACGTAGTGCTGATGCGGAAAGACCCGCCGGTGGATGCCGAATTCATCAACGCGGTGCATCTGCTGGGCTTTGCCGAGCGTGAGGGCGTGTTGATCGTCAATCCCACGGCAGCCCTGCTACAGTGTAACGAGAAGCTCTTTGCCCAGCAGTTTCCCCAGTGCTGCGCGCCGACGGTCGTCGCCAGCCGCGATGACGTGCTGCGCGCGTTCCATGCCGAGCATGGCGATGTGATCTTCAAGCCGCTCGATGGCATGGGGGGTACAGGAATTTTTCATATCGGCCCCGAGGGCCGCAACATTGGCGCGGTGATCGAGCAGCTGACGCTGCGCGGTCAGCGTCAAATCATGGCCCAGCGCTATCTGCCGGCCATAAAGGATGGCGATACGCGGATTCTCTTGGTCGATGGGGAACCGGTGCCGTTTGGCCTTGCGCGCATTCCCTCGGCGGGCGAAACCCGCGGCAACCTGGCTGCCGGCGGGCGCGGCGTGAGTCGCGAACTGACCGAACGCGACCACTGGTTGATTCAGCAGGTGCAGCCGATGATTCGCGAGAAAGGACTGATGTTCGTCGGTTTGGACGTGATTGGCGACTATATCACCGAAATCAACGTGACGAGCCCTACCTGTGTTCGTGAAATCGACGACCAGCGCGGCACCGACATTGCCGGAATGCTGCTGGACGCGATCGAGCGTCGCTTGGCTTAACCGGTGACGGCTCAACCCGCCCTATGACGCAAGGCTTGCCGAGCGATTGGCAAGCCGCAGGAGACGCATGCAAAGTTTAAAACACCACTTTTTGATGGCGATGCCCCACTTGGAAGACCCCAACTTCGCGGGCAGCCTGATTTATCTATGTGATCACGACCACAACGGCTGCATGGGCGTGATCGTCAATCGCCCGATGGAAATCACCCTGGATGCGCTGTTCGAGCAGCTTTCATTGGGAGGCGACGACAGCCCCTACCGCAATGCGCCGGTCTACTACGGTGGCCCGATGCATAAAGATCGCGGCTTCATTCTCCATGTTGGCGACAGTCAGGCGTGGGACTCCAGCGTTCAGGTGGAAGACGGCATTGCCCTGACGACCTCCATGGATATCCTCCAAGCGCTTGCCGATGGTAACGGACCTGAGCACTTCTTAGTATGCTTGGGCTGTGCCGGTTGGGATGTGGGTCAATTAGAGGATGAGTTGAAAGAGAACGCCTGGCTCACCGTAGAGGGCCACAGCAACGTGCTTTTTGATACGCCACCGGCTGAACGTCTTGCGGCCGCTGCAGGTATCCTTGGGGTCGACCTAAACCTCATGACACGCAATGCAGGGCACGCGTGAGCGTGTGGCTGGATGAGGCGTAAGACGCATGGCAAGTAACGGGCAGCGTCTGATCTTGGCATTTGATTTTGGAACGCGGCGCATCGGCGTGGCCGTGGGCAACGAGCTGCTTCACAGTGCGCGGGAGCTGGCGCCGCTGCCTGCGCGTGACGGTATACCCGACTGGAACGTGGTCACGCGCCTCATCGACGAGTGGCAGCCCGATCTGTTCGTCGTCGGCTTGCCGCTCAATATGGATGGCAGCGAGTCGCTCATGAGCACGCGGGCGCGCAAGTTCGGCAACCGTTTGCATGGTCGCTACGGCAAACCATGCGAAATGGTCGATGAGCGTGGTTCCACCCAAGAAGCCAAGCGAATTGCCCACGGGGCGGGGCACCGAGGGAATTACCGAGAAGAGAGCGTGGATGGCATTGCGGCGGTGCTGATTTTGGAAGGCTGGTTCGCCCACCAGGAAGGCCTTCCCGGCGGGCGCACGACACATTAACGCGATTAGCGGTCCAGCGTGCCGGTTTGTGATGGCACAAACCAACGCACGGGCCGCAGATCCTTTTCAATCAACTCGTCTACTTTTAGCAGCGTGGCAAAGATCGCCATCCGCATGGGAATACCGTTATCGGTTTGGCGGAAAATCGCCAGCCGAGGGTCGCCGTTCAAATCGACGTTCAAGTCGTTGGCGCCCGGGCGGCTATCACGGGGCAACGGGTGCATCACGATCGTGCTTTGGCTGCAACGCTGGTCAAGAAAATCACGATTGACCATGAAGTCATCGGAGAGCCCCTGGAAGCTCTCGTTCATCTCATCGGTAAAACGCTCCTTCTGAATACGTGTGGTGTACACCACGTCCAGGTCGCTGAAATCGCTGGCCAGCGAGTCCCGCTGTTCGACGCGGTGACCGCGCGACGTCACTAGATCGATCAGATGGGTGGGCATCTCCAACCCCGGTGGGGACACCAGCGTTATGCGCAGCGGGTCATAGAGCGACAGCAGCTTGATGAGCGAATGCACCGTACGCCCGTACTTCAAATCACCGGTCAACAGAATGTGTGCCCCGCTCAAGCGCTTGCCCAACCGCTGAAACTCCTTATCGATCGTATAGAGATCCAACAGTGCCTGACTGGGATGTTCGCCTGGGCCGTCGCCACCGTTGATGACCGGAACGTGAGTTGCCGCAGCAAATTCGGCGACCGACCCTTGGTCAGGGTGACGCATGACGATGGCATCGCAGTAACCGCTCATGACGCGGCTGGTGTCGTACAGCGACTCGCCTTTCGCCATGGACGAGAAGGTAAAGCCCGTGGTGTCGCATACGCTTCCCCCCAGTCGGCAGAAGGCGGCATTGAAGCTCACCCGCGTACGGGTGCTCGCCTCGAAAAACAAATTGCCCAGAACCGCTCCTTCCAGCACCCGCGTCACCTGACGGCGACTCGCAATCGGCTCCATGCGAGCTGCTACGCGCAATAGGTGATCGACGCTATCGCGGTTTAATGAATCGACAGTTAATAGGTGCTGGCTCATCATGGACCTCATCATTAGTGGGCGTGGGTGAAGGTGGCCGCCGTATAAAGCGCTAAGTGTAACCGCCAAACCAGACGTGCCGAAGCGGTTTCCGCCCCCTGATATGAGAGAACAGATGATCTGGCCGAGACTTTTTTCGACTATTAGATAATTAGCCCTTGCCAACCCGGCTTTGAGCCCGTAAAGTACGCATCCGCTGCCGGGGACGCCCAGCGTTACCAGCGGTGATGAGGTTGGAAAACCTCTTGTTTGTCAGGAAGTTAGAGTTCTG
>NZ_VDGL01000003.1:0-629667 GCF_006228115.1 Halomonas sp. BL6
GTCACGCCAGTGGCATTGCCGGGTAGCTATGGTCGGACGGGATAACCGCTGAAAGCATCTAAGCGGGAAGCCCCCTTCAAGATGAGACATCCCCGAGACCTCGAGTCTCCTAAAGGGCCCAGCGAGACCAGCTGGTTGATAGGCACGGTGTGGAAGCGCTGCAAGGCGTTGAGCTAACGTGTACTAATGGCCCGTGAGGCTTGACCCTATAACACCCAAGGGGTCTGGTCGCCGTGATAACGATCGAGTGGACAGCCACTCGGAAAACCGGATACGCATTCGCCCGCCAAGACGCTGGCGGACATGAGACGATCACTTACCGCGTCAACGACGCACTCAGCATGATATGCATTACCCGTTACGCCTGACGACCATAGCACGCGTGAACCACCTGATCCCATGCCGAACTCAGAAGTGAAACCGCTTAGCGCCGATGGTAGTGTGGGGTCTCCCCATGCGAGAGTAGGTCATCGTCAGGCACTTATTAAGAAACCCCGGCCATCTGGTCGGGGTTTTGTCGTTAAGGGGTCTCTCCCTGGAGCCGTTTGTCGGGAACGAACGGGAACCGCTTCAGCGGGCCCGAAGGGCGAGTCTCAGGATGAGACGAGTAAAGTCGCGGAGCGCCGCCCGCCGGGTGGCCGGCCCGAACATAATCAGGCACTTATACCGCAAAGAGCCCAGCCAACCGGCTGGGTTTTTTGTTGCGCGCTCGATAAGCCCCGTACACACCGTGTGCGGGGCTTTCTGCTGTGTGGACGCAGTACCCAACAGAGAATGTACACTGCTTATTAAAAACCCAGCCAAGTGGCTGGGTTTTGGTGTTCAAGCATCAGGTGCTTCAGCATTGCGGGAAGCTAAGTAAAGCTATTGACCGCATAGGGACTCTAGCGCTTCGATAAAGCTATCCATCTCGTCATCGGTGCCGATGGAGATGCGCAGGAAGTTGTTGAGCAGATCGGTATTGAAGTGGCGTACCAAAATACCTCGCTCACGAAGCCCTGCAAACAGCTGCGCTCCGGCAACGTCCGGGTGCTGGGCCAGCAGGAAGTTGGCTTTCGAGGGTAGCACTTCGAAGCCAAGGGCTTCCAAGCGCTGACGCGTGCGCTCCCTAGTAGCTATGACGTTGTTTCGGCAGGCGTCGAAGTGTTGGGTGTCTTTCAATGCTTCGATCCCTACGACGCTGGCTAGGCTGTCGACCGGATAGGAGTTGAACGAGTCCTTCACTCGTTGTAAGCCTTCGATCAGCTCGGGAGAACCAATCGCGTAGCCGAGGCGAAGCCCGGCCAAGCTGCGCGACTTCGAAAACGTACCGGTGACCAGCAGGTTGGGATAACGCTCGATAAGAGCCACCGCGCTCTCAGCGCCAAAATCGACGTAAGCTTCGTCGACCAACACCACCCGATCCGTCACGCGCTTCAGCAGGGCTTCAATACTGGCGAGCGGGTGGGCATGTCCGGTTGGCGCATTAGGGTTGGCAAAAATTACCCCAGCACGCTCAGAGGCGCTCGCCAAAGCGTCCAGATCGACTTCCCACTGGTCGTTGAGTGAGTGCTTACGTAACTCGACGCCATACAAATTGGCATAGACGGGATAGAAGCTGTAGGTGATCGAGGGAACATCCAACGGAGCGCCTTGGCAAAAAAACGCCTGAAAAGCGAAGGCCAACACCTCGTCGGAGCCGTTCCCTACGAAGGTTTCTGCTACGCTAACGCCATAGGTCTTTGCCAAGGTTTCCCGCAACGACAGCGAGGTTGGATCAGGATAAAGACGCAAATGATCGATCGCATACTGGCGCAGCGCCTCACTCACGCCAGGCGCGGGCGGGTAAGGATTTTCGTTGGTATTGAGTTTGATGACACGTTCGCGGGGTTGTTCACCCGGCACGTAAGGCGTCAGATCCCTAATGGCAGGGCTCCAATATTGGCTCATGAGCGTAACCTGATTATCCTAGCGGTAATCGCACCATGGTCGCCTGATGGCCGCAAGAGCGCAAGCCTTCCCTGTGGCATGCGATAACTGTCTGCGTGGGGGTGGGCGTCGCACCTTGTAGCGGTTATGCTGTCATAAGCGCGCGAAAGAAATGTATGTCCAACACCATAAGGAGACACCCAATGCAATTCAGGAGTTTGCTAGCCGGTTCGGCTATGTTGGCACTGTTGGCGGGCTGTGCAGCTGGCCCAACGGATCAGCGCGACGATGCAGGGATGACCGCATCGCAGGCTAACTATCAAGGCACCCTGCCTTGCCGTAACTGTGACGGCATTGACCTGGATGTGACGCTGGTTGGTGAAGAGATGAGTGCTCCGGAAGAGCGTACGTTCACTCTAGATGCTACCTACCGTAACCATCCCCAGACACCGCCAGACGAGAACTACGCCGGTAACTGGGAAGTGTTGACCGGTACGCCCTCTGACCCCGACGCAACGGTCTACGAGCTTACGCCGAACGGCGACGGTCAGATCTACTACTTCCAGCGCATCGATGAGCGTACTCTGGAGCTGATCGACCCTGAGCGCCGCCGTTTCGAAAATGGCGAGATGTTGCAGTTACAGCGTCAATAAGCCCTATACGACGCTCGAAGGCGGCCACTGGCCGCCTTTTGCATTTCTGAGCACTCTTTTAGCCCTTTACGTGACGCAAGAAAAGGAGCGAACAGGCGGTGGCAAAAGCGAAAAGTGCCTTTGTCTGCACTGAATGCGGTGCAGAGTATCGTAAATGGCAAGGTCAATGTACCAGCTGCCAAGAGTGGAACACGCTCACAGAGGTCAAACTGGCAAGCGCTCGTCCCGGTAGCGGCACCGCATCCAGCGGGCGAGCTGGTTACGCAGGCGATCTGTCGCGCGACGTGGTGGATCTCAGCAATGTCGATTTAAGCGAAGTTCCCAGGCTGACCTCGACCTTCGCAGAGTTCGACCGCGTACTCGGCGGTGGTTTGGTGCCAGGGTCTGCCGTGCTGCTGGGCGGTAACCCGGGAGCCGGTAAATCGACGCTGTTGCTACAAACCGCCTGCAAGCTTGCCCAGCAGCGGCGTATTCTCTATGTCACGGGAGAAGAGTCGCTGTCCCAGGTGGCCATGCGCGCCCACCGCCTGCAGTTACCCACCAATGGCTTGAAGATGTTGGCAGAGACCAGTGTCGAGACCATTCTAGCGGTGGCAGAGCGAGAGAAGCCGGAAATATTGGTCATCGACTCCATTCAAACCATGCATTTGGAGGATATTAGCTCGGCCCCTGGCGGCGTTGCCCAGGTGCGCGAGTCCGCCGCTGCACTGACTCGCTTTGCCAAGCAGACCCATACCGTGCTGCTGCTGGTGGGGCACGTCACCAAGGATGGCACGCTGGCGGGTCCCAAAGTGCTCGAACATATGATCGACGCCTCGCTACTGCTGGAAGGCGGCGCCGACTCCCGCTTTCGCACCCTACGCGGCCAGAAGAACCGTTTTGGTGCCGTCAACGAGCTGGGCGTTTTCGCCATGCTTGAACAAGGCCTCAAGGAGGTCAAGAACCCCAGTGCCATCTTCCTCTCGCGTCAGGAACAGCAGGCGCCGGGCAGCCTCGTCATGGTGGTGTGGGAAGGAACCCGGCCGATCCTGGTCGAAGTGCAAGCCCTCGTCGATGAGTCTGCTCTGGGTAACCCGCGTCGTGTGGCCGTCGGGGTCGACCAGAATCGCCTGGCCATGCTGCTGGCGGTATTGAATCGCCATGGTGGGCTGTTTACCGGGGATCAGGACGTTTTCCTGAATGTGGTAGGTGGTGTCAAGGTGTTGGAAACCAGTGCGGATCTTGCCGTACTGCTGGCCGTGGTTTCCAGCCTGCAAAACCGCGCGCTTCCCAAGGAGCTGGTGGTGTTTGGTGAGGTAGGACTTTCCGGTGAGATACGCCCGGTCCCCAGCGGCCAGGAGCGTATTGCAGAGGCGGCCAAGCACGGTTTTCTGCGTGCCATCGTGCCGCGTGCCAATGCGCCCAAGCAGGCCCCCAAAGGCATGGAAGTGATTCCCGTGGATAAATTGAGCGATGCCCTGGAAGCGCTGTAACTTCGGCTATGCTTAACCAAAAAGGAGAGGGATGATGAGTTCGATTCGCTTGACCCAATATAGCCACGGAGCGGGCTGCGGCTGCAAGATCGCTCCGGACGTACTCGATGGCATTCTCGCCAAAGCCGGGCCTGCAGCAGGGCACCAGCGGCTGATCGTAGGCAATCAAGGTCGTGAAGATGCCGCCGTCTATGATCTGGGCGATGGTCGCGGCATGATTGCGACCACCGACTTTTTCATGCCCATCGTCGATGACCCGTTCGATTTTGGTCGTATCGCCGCGACCAACGCCATTAGCGATGTATACGCCATGGGAGGTACTCCCGTCATGGCGCTGGGCATTTTGGGTTGGCCGCTGGATAAGCTGGGCCCAGACATTGCCGGCGATGTGGTCGCAGGTGCCCAAGCGGTCTGCCGCGAGCTGGGCATTGCCCTGGCCGGTGGACACTCCATCGATGCCCCAGAGCCAATGTTTGGTTTAGCGGTAAACGGCCTGGTCGATCTCGACCATTTGAAACTCAACAGCCAAGCCAAACCCGGCGATCTACTGTTTCTGACCAAACCGCTCGGTGTCGGCATGCTCACCACGGCCGAAAAGCGCGGACTGCTGGAAGCTGGGCACCATGGTCTCGCTCGGGAAACCATGCTCAAACCCAACGCCATCGGGGTCGCGCTCGCTCAAGTGAAGGGCGTCAATGCCATGACGGACGTGACCGGCTTTGGTTTGGCGGGTCATCTCAGTGAAATGTGTAGTGCCAGTGGCGTGATGGCCGAGATCGATTTTCGTCGCCTGCCTAGGCTCGCCGAGGCGGAAGGTTACCGTCGCCAAGGCGCCGTGCCCGGTGGTGCCTTGCGTAATCGTGACGCACTGGGGAGCGCGCTACCGGCGATGGATGACGCCCACTGGCAGTGGCTATGCGACCCGCAGACCTCTGGTGGCCTGCTGATCAGTGTGGATCCCGCCTGGGAAGATGACGTAGAACGTATTGGACGCGAGCATGGGCTCACGCTAGCGCCGTTCGGTACCCTCAAAGCAGCCCAGGGCAAGATAAGCATCGAGGTCGTTGGATGACGCTGTCGACCACGCCAGCCTCTCTTGAACTGATTGCAGCGAACACACCGCTGATCGATGTGCGCGCCCCGGTTGAGTTTGCCCAAGGCAGCCTTCCGGGGGCGGTCAATTTGCCGCTGATGATAGACGAAGAGCGCCATCAGGTCGGCATTGCTTACAAACAGCAGGGCCAACAGGCCGCCATTGCGTTAGGTGAGCGGCTGGTCAGTGGTGAGGTGAAACAAGCCAGGATCGCTGCTTGGCAGCAGTACTTGGCCCAGCACCCAGAGGCGATCGTTTACTGCTTTCGCGGCGGGCTACGCTCGAAAATTGCTCAGCAGTGGCTGGCCGATACTGGAGTTCATCGTCCGCGTATCGAGGGAGGTTGGAAGGCGCTTCGCCAACGGCTTTGCCAGCGGATCGATGAAGCCGCTCGCCAACCCATGCTGGTGATTGCCGGGCTGACCGGTTGCGCGAAGACCGCGCTGATCCATCGACTGCCCAATGGGATCGATTTGGAAGCCTGTGCCAATCACAAAGGCTCCGCGTTTGGCCGACAGCCCGAGGAACCCACGACGCAAATCGATTTCGAGCATGCCTTGGCCCAGCGTTTGATAGGGCAGACGGGCAAGCTCGTCTTGGAGGATGAGTCGCGGCAAATCGGCAACGCCAACATTCCGCTAGAGGTTTGGTACGCCCTGCAGCGCGCGCCGCGTATTCGCATCGAGATGCCGCTCGATTGGCGACTAGATCAGTTGCGTCGCGACTATATCGAAGCGCTAGAGCAGGGCTATGCAGCGCGCTTTGGCCCGGAAGAGGGACAACGACGTATGCAGCGCCAACTGTCGAGCGCCCTGGAACGGCTGGCCAAGCGCCTGGGCAATGCGCGTCTACATCGCCTGCAGCGTCTGCAGGCCATGGCGTTCAGAGCTCATGCCGCTGGCGATATCCAGGCCCATGAGGCGTGGCTCGCTCCGCTACTCACCGAGTATTACGACCCGCTTTACCGTTACCACCTGGAAAAGCAGCAGAACAGTCGGCCCGCAGAGCTCTTCGTGGGCGATTGGGAGAACTGTCTTGCCGCTGCGCGGCAGTGGAGTACTTAACGATGACGCCCCGAGCGGTGGGGTATCAAGCGCTCTTAAGCCACTGGGTCATGACGCGATCCAGCAGCGGTGCCAAGCGCTGAAAGCGCGCGGGGTCTTCCAGTATCTCCTCATCGGTTTGCAAAAAACGCCCGGTGGAGGTGCTTTTCGCCTTGGGTCGGTCGGGATCGCGAAGCAGCGGAGCGAGGCTCGCTTGGGTGGTCTCGACGTGGCATAGCAAGCCTACTACCCGACCGACATCCCAGCTAAACCCCTGTAGCGGCGCCGCCGCGCTGCCGCCCAGCGGAATCGCACCATCGGGTAGGCTGAATACCAAACGATGCCACATGAATGCCTCGAACTGCTCGGGTAAATCGAAGCCGCTTTCCGGTGCTAGGGTAACGGTGTGCCAACCGGTTTCGGGGTAGGTGCCGGGGGCGATGACGGCCTCGAGTGCTTCTGCGATCCATAGCGCGCCCAAGCCAATGCCCATCACGGGTTTTTGACCATCCAGGTAGCGATGGATCAGCTTACGCTCCGCTTTGTGCCAGGCGGGAGGCTCGTTAAATAGAGCGTCGGGGCCATCCAGCACGATGAGCGCATCGGACTCCCCAGGGCGGGGCGTGAGCTCTCCCGCGTAAAGATGAAAAACGGTGTAACTATGGCCCATACTCTCAAGCCAGTCGGTCAGACGGGCGGGGCCATGGTCAGGGCCGTGCTGTAGCAGATGAATATGCATGGTAATCTCCTCGCCGGCCGAGCACATCGAGTGCAGCGGTGTACCCGCCGCGTGGGTGCGACGATAACGTATCGTGTTCGATTCACCAACTCAGTTTCGCCAACTCAGTTTCACCCACATACTTTCACCAACAGAGTGACTCAGGACATCAGCATGGTGGCTAAACCCCAAGGATTCTATCAGCGGCTGCAACTGCTGCCGCTGCCCGCCCAACAAGCCTTCATGGCAGCGCTGTGTGAGCGCCTACTGCCGAATTACGCCCTGTACGAGCAAACCAGTGGCCAGGGCGATGGACACACCCTTCGCACCGTACTGAATTTGGTGTGGGAGCGCTTGAGCGTCCCCCAAGCCAGCATCGATTTTGCCCGCCAAGCAGACAAGTTGGCCGAGTGCGAGCCGCCGGAGGGGGACGAGAGTTTTGGTGCACGTCGGGCGCTGGACGCGGTGGTGTCGATCTCTGCGCTACTCGATACGCTGCAAGGTGAATCCCCCGAAGCCGTGCTGGACGTCAGCCGCACGTCGCGGGCTGGCGTGCGAGCGTTCATCGAACTCACCGAGGGGGAAGTGGACGCGCAAGCGCTGGCACTGATCATTCGCGACCATCCGTTGATGGAGGACGAAAACGACTTCCAAGACGCAGTGCTTGAGGCGGTCAGCGGGCCGATCAATAAAACGACGCTCAAAGAGATTCGTAGGCTGGGTCGCAATGGCGGTATTAGTAATTTGGGGTTGAGCCTGGAAGACGCCGACGGCTAGAGCATCAAAAGCGCATGCCTGCCGTTATCATCACGCCCGCCGTTCCGAAGATGATGAGATCAGACTCCACTCGCCCCCACTGAACGCCAATGCTGGGCAGGAGCGCGGGGGCAATCTCTAAATGGTTGAGAGGAATTTTATCGCGGTATTCGTCTTTATAGCCGCGTAGTAAACCGCCCGTTAGCTTGGCGCGCACGCTAATCTCATCGGTGAGCTGCCATAGTGGAAACTCACGGCCAGCGTAAAAGTACCAAGTGGGTTGGTCGAACGAGTTCTTGAACCAAGCCGCACCGGCTAGCCAGCGCTCTGGATTGTGAAGCTCGATACTCACCAGATTTTGCTGGTTGGTGTGCTCTGGGTCGGGCTCGAAGTGGCGTGTCAGCAGGCTGGTTTGCACGAGCGTATGATCGAGCGTAAGAGTGGGAGGCCAGTCCGGCAAAGAGAAGGCTGAGGCAGATGCACTCAGCCAAACTCCTGCCACTCCTCCAATCCATGGAATATTGCGGCGCATTAACAGCCCCTCAGTAAAGGGATAAGAGTCATCACAAACGCATTTCGATGCCGCGCTCGGCCATGTAGCGCTTGGCTTCCGGAATGGTGTATTCGCCAAAGTGGAAAATGCTGGCCGCTAGGACTGCATCAGCACCGCCTTTGAGCACGCCATCGACCAAGTGATCTAGGTTGCCGACACCACCGGAAGCAATCACCGGCACGCTGACCGCCTCAGAAATGGCGCGGGTGACGCCCAGGTCGAAGCCAATCTTGGTGCCGTCACGGTCCATGCTAGTGAGCAGCAGCTCGCCTGCGCCAAATTCGACCATTTTTTTGGCCCACTCCACCGCGTCTAGGCCGGTAGGGCGGCGGCCGCCGTGGGTGAAAATCTCCCAGCGATCGGGCTCACCCTCCTCGGACACTTTTTTTGCATCGATCGCCACCACGATACACTGGCTGCCGAAACGCTCGGCGGCTTCGCGTACGAACTCGGGGTTGGTGACGGCAGCCGTGTTGATCGAGACTTTGTCTGCACCTGCGTTCAGCATGGTACGAATGTCGTCGCAGGTGCGGATGCCGCCGCCCACGGTCAAGGGAATGAACACCTCGCCTGCGATGCGCTCGACCATCTCGACCGTGGTGGCGCGATCTTCATGGCTGGCGGTGATGTCGAGAAAAGTGATTTCATCGGCACCCTGCTGGTTGTAGCGCTGGGCGATCTCGACCGGGTCGCCCGCGTCACGAATACCGACGAAGTTCACGCCTTTCACCACCCGCCCGGCGTCCACGTCTAGGCAGGGAATAATCCGTTTGGCTAAGCTCATTCTTGGCCTCCGCTGAGTTGGTCGCTCAGGCGCTGGGCCTCCGCCACATCCAGGCTGCCTTCGTAAATGGCCCGGCCTGTAATCGCACCGAGGATGCCGCTGTCGGCCACGTCGCACAGCGCGCGAATGTCCTCCAAGTTGGTCACGCCGCCGGAGGCGATGACTGGCAGGCCGCCGTCACGGGCCAGCGCCGCGGTGGCCTCGACGTTGACCCCCTGCATCATGCCGTCGCGTGCAATATCGGTGTAAACGATGCTGGAAACGCCGTCGTTGGCAAAGCGCTTGGCAAGCTCGGTGGCTTTGACGGTGGAGACCTCCGCCCAGCCGTCGGTGGCCACATAGCCATCTTTGGCATCCAGCCCCACGATGATATGACCGGGGAAGGCGCGGCACATGTCAGTCACGAACTCGGGCTCTTTGACGGCTTTGGTACCAATGATCACGTAAGACACACCGGCGCTGAGGTAGTGCTCGATGGTCTCCGCCGAACGAATGCCGCCGCCAATTTGGATTGGCAGGTTCGGGTAGGCGCGGGCGATGGCCGTTACCGCTTCACCGTTGACGGGCTTACCCTCGAAGGCACCGTTCAAGTCCACCAAGTGCAAACGGCGCGCGCCCGCTTCTACCCAACGCGCCGCCATCGCGACCGGGTCGTCGCCGTAGGAGGTCGCATCATCCATGCGGCCCTGCTTCAAGCGCACACACTGGCCGTCTTTGAGATCGATCGCGGGAATTACCAACATAGTGAAACCTCTCAGGGCGTCCAGGTGACAAAATTTTCCAGCAGGCGCAGGCCCGCACGGGAGCTTTTTTCCGGGTGGAACTGTACGGCGAAAGTAGCGTCGCGACCAATCGCGACGTGAGCACTCACACTGCCGTACTGGGTAGTGCCGAATACTTGGGCATCGTCGGCGGCATTGACGTAATAGCTGTGCACGAAATAGAAGTGCTCATGATTATCGATGCCTGCCCAGAGCGGATGCTCGTGGTGCTGATCCACCAAGTTCCAGCCCATGTGCGGTACTTTTAGGCGCTGCTCTTGCGCGTCGCGCATGTTGGCCGGAAAGCGGTCCACGCTGCCCTGAAAAAAGCCCAAGCAGTCCACGCCGCCATTCTCTTCGCTGCGCTCCATCAACATCTGCTGGCCCACGCAAATGCCCAGCAGCGGTTTGGCTTGGCGGGTCAACACGTCATCCACTAGGCCGCGCAGTTCGGTGCGTTCGAGTTCGCCAACGCAGTCACGAATCGCCCCTTGGCCGGGCAGCACTAGACGGGTCGCGCCCAGAATGCGGCGCGGATCGCGGGTGATGATCACGTTTTCATGGGTGACGTGCTCGAGCGCCTTGGCCACCGAGTGTAGGTTGCCCATTCCATAATCGATTACCGCAATGGTCATGAAGCGCTCCTTGAGGTCGTAGGCGAGAAGGTCATGGTCTTGGGAGTCGCGGGGGAGATGCGTGCCGCCACGCTGCTAATCGCAACGCCCAACATTATAAGCTTCCTTTGGTAGACGGCATCTGGCCCGCCATGCGCGGATCTTCTGCAACGGCCATGCGTAGCGCGCGGCCAAAGGCTTTAAAAATGGTCTCGGCCTGGTGGTGAGCATTGAAGCCTTTCAGGTTGTCGATATGCAGCGTGACCCGGGCGTGATTGACGAAACCCTGGAAAAACTCCCAAAACAGCTGCGTGTCCAGTCGGCCGATGGTATCGCGGGTGAACTCGACGTTCATGAATAAACCAGGGCGGCCAGAAAAGTCGATCACCACGCGAGACAGCGCTTCATCCAGCGGCACATATGCGTGGCCGTAACGGTAGATGCCGCGCTTGTCGCCGATGGCCTCGTTGAATGCTTGGCCGAGGGTGATGCCCAAGTCTTCGACGGTATGGTGGTCATCGATATGCAGGTCGCCTTTGGCATCGATATCGAGGTCCACCATGCCATGCCGAGCCACTTGGTCCAGCATGTGGTCCAAGAACGGAACGCCAGTGTTGCACTTCAAGCGGCCTTCGCCATCGAGGTTGACGCTGACCGTAATCTGCGTTTCGTTGGTGTCACGGCTTACCGTGGCAATACGCGCTGACATGTTGCATCTCCTGCGCCGTGGCGCACTCTGAGGAATAATCGGCGGGCGGCAACTGTGGCCAAAACAACCATTATAGAGAATCGGCGCCCCCATCCGCTACAATGCGGGGAATGTCGCCGCCGTTTGCGGCGCAAACATAGCAGCCTAGCTGCGTTGGCAACGAGGATTTCACCATGCCGGTGACACTGCAATATGTCGACCAGGCCCGTTGGGAAGCAGACGAGCAGGTACGCATCGATCTGGTGCGCATTTATGAAGATGCGCCTCAAGAGCGCATGCCCACCCCCACGGTTTTGCCCTTCATCGAACAGCATTTGAGCGGCCAGCACTTTTTTGCCTGTGCGCATTTCAACGACCGTTTATTAGGTGCGGTGGCCATACAGGAAGCCGATGACCGGGCATGGTGGCTCTCTGAACTGTGCGTGCGTAAAACCACGCGCCGCCGCGGCGTCGGCTCTCGACTCATGGCGCTGCTGGGCGAGCAGGCCAAGCAAGACGGCCGCGTGCTGCGTATTGCCACGACGACGCTGCCGCTGGCGGACCGCGTCCTGCTATCGAAGCTTGGCTATCGGCCAATGGCCGATGAGTCGTCCGAGCCGGGCCTAACGGCGACCAGTGATTTTGTCGAGCTAGACCCACAAGGGAAAGGGTAAATGAAACAGCTATTACGCATTTTGCTGGCGGCAGTGGGCATTCTCGCCATGGTGGCCGTGGCCGCCGTGGTCTATGTCACCACCTTTTTAGACCCCGAAGACTTCAAGCCACGCCTGACGGCCGTGGTCGAAGAGCAAACCGGCCTCAATCTTGCCCTGGAAGGCCCCATCACTTGGTCGTTCTACCCGCGTATTGGGGTGAGCGTCGAGCAGGCCCGCGCTTGGCTGCCCGAGCAGTCTCAAGACGATACCGCCTTTGCCGCCATCAACCGTGCAGAAGTGAGCGTTGCCTTTGCGCCACTGCTTCGTGGCGAGATCGCTGTGGATGGCCTCACGTTGGATGGCATGCGCCTGAATTTAGAGAAAAACGCCGAGGGTGAGGCCAACTGGCAGCCGCTTTTGGAGCGTCTTTCCGAGCACAACAACGAAACCGCCGAAACCGTGCTGGCGCCTGCCAGCGCTGGCCCCAATGTCGATGCAGGCAACCTTTCAGTGGTGTTGAATATCGCCAGCGTCGACATCAAAGAGGCCGATATTCGCTACCGCGACGAGCAGAGCCAAGCGCTTTGGCGGATACAGCCGCTGAATATGTCGGGCACCAACGTCAACCCGGTGCGCTCGTTTCCGTTGAAAGCGATGTTTACGTTGACCAAGCACAACCGTCTGGATGCCGAAGTGCTAGAGCGAGGCCCGGACCTGTCCAGCGACGTCAACCTAGAAACACGCCTTCGGCTGGGCCTTGAAGAGGAGCAAATCGTTTTCGAAAATACCCAGCTCACCACCCAAACTCGGCGCGGTGCCGATAGCGAGCCGCAGCAGCTAGCCCTGAAAGCGGCTGAGATCGTTGCGCGTATGGGCGAGCGACAGCTCAGCATTCGCCAGGGAGTGTTGGAAACCGGCCTTCGGCATGCCGACAATTGGCAAGGGAGCTTGGCGCTTTCGTTGGCGTTTGGTTTCGATGGCGACTTCGCTGCGCAAACGGCCCAATTAAAGGATCTGCAATTGACCGGACCTGATGGACTGCGAGTCAGTGGTCATCTCAATCTCGAGCAACTGCTCGATGCACCTCAATATAGCGGCCAGCTCACCGCCGCCCCATTCAACCTGCGTCCCTGGATTGCGCGTACCGGCGCATCGCTCGATACCGCCAGCGAAGCCGCACTGAGCGATGTTGCGCTGACCAGCCCCATCGAAGGGAGCCTGGAGCGAGTAGCGCTACCGCGCCTTTCGTTAGTCGTCGATGACAGCACCTTTACCGGTGACGTCAGCGCGGCGCTGGATGGTAATCAGCTCTCTTTTACTCTTGAAGGAGATGCACTTAACCTCGATCACTACCTGCCTGGGGCGGCCACCGCGCAGCAGGCCAGTCGTGGGTTACTGCGTAAAGCATTTGCTCAAAGTGAAGAAGCACTGTTGCCCCAAGAGTGGCTCAGAACCCTCACGCTGCAGGGCGATTTGAGTGTCGAGCAACTAGTGTTGGCCGGATTGACCTTCAGCAATACCCAATTGGCACTACGCGGTGAGAACGGTAGCCATCGCCTGACATCGTTCGAGTCCGACTTCTACGAAGGGGAGCTCAACGCCACCGGCCAGCTGGACGCCACTGGTAACGTATTGGAGTGGCAGCTCTCACCGAACGTCCGTAACGTGCAGGTCGCCCCGCTGATCGAAACCTTCAGCGAGGAAGAGGCCCCGCTACGTGGCCGCTTCAACTTGGAAGGCGCGCTGACCACCCAAGGCAACCGCCGCGATGTGCTGGTGAGCAACCTCAACGGCGAGCTTGACGCCCGGCTGAACGACGGTGCCATTTTGCGCTCTAACGTCTCCCGTGAGATGTGTGAGCTGGTGGCAGAGCTAGAGGGGCGGGAGGTAGACCGCGAATGGCACCCCGACACCCGCTTCGAGCGTTTCGACGCCACTTTCCAAGTGCGTAATGGAGTCGTAGAGAGTGACGATCTGCTGGTTCGCCTACCGGGAATCGATGTGCAAGGGGAGGGGAGCTTCAACCTCAACAGCCTTGATTTCACTACGCAAGCCAATGCACGCTTAGTAGATACCGCCGATGCTGCTTGCCAAGTAAACCCACGGCTTCAACAGTTACCATTACCGGTGCGCTGTGAAGGCCACGTTGGCGACGATAAAACCCAGTGGTGCCGTTTCGACCGGACCGCCTTTCAGGCCTCTGTGGTCGATCTGCTGCGTGGCGAAGCCGGCAGCCGGGTAGAAGAAGAGTTGGAAGAGCGGCTTGGCGAATCCCTCGACCGCATCGATGAGCGCCTTGGCGAAGGCGCAGGTCAAGAGCTGCGCGAAGGCATTCGTCGCCTCTTCAATTAACCGAAGCCTGCGTTGACGCACGATGCACCGTATGCGCCGGCCTTGGGCCGGCGCTGTCGTTCAAAGCGAGTGTTCAAAGGAAGCCCAATGGCCGAGATGCCCACGCCTTGCCTACCGGCGGAAGAGTTTCAACAACGGCTGCTCACCTGGTTCGACAAGCATGGCCGTCACGATCTGCCCTGGCAGTCACCCCGCAGCGCTTATCGCGTGTGGGTCTCCGAAATTATGCTGCAGCAAACACAGGTCGCAACGGTCATTCCTTACTTCGAGCGTTTCATGGCCCGCTTTCCCACGCTGGAAGCCCTGGCTACCGCGCCGCAAGATGACGTATTGCACCACTGGACGGGCCTGGGCTATTACGCTCGGGCCCGCAACCTGCACAAAGCGGCTCAGGTTGCCATGGAAACGAACGGGGGTGAGCTGCCCACCGCTAGCGTAGACGCGTTGATGGCGCTGCCCGGCATAGGCCGTTCTACCGCTGGCGCCATCATCGCTCAAAGCACCGGGCAGCAGGCGGCCATACTGGATGGCAACGTCAAACGCTCGCTCACGCGCCTACACGCCGTCACCGGCTGGCCCGGCAAGCCCGCGGTAGAACGCTCGCTGTGGGCGCTGGCCGACTACTTTACGCCCACCACGCGACTGGCGGATTACACCCAAGCAGTCATGGATTTCGGCGCGACGCTCTGTAAGCGCAGCAAGCCTGACTGCGTGATATGTCCATTCAATGACGTATGCCGCGCCTATGCCCAAGGTGAGCCGCAGCGCTATCCGGAATCTAAACCTAAGAAAACCACGCCTACCCGCGATACCATTATGCTGTTGCTGCGCGATCCCCAAGGCCGCGTTTGGCTAGAGCAGCGCCCACCCAGCGGCCTGTGGGGCGGGTTATGGAGCCTGCCGCAGTTTGAGCGCCACAGCGAACTCAACGACTGGCTGGAAGACAACACCGAAGCCCCCGAGCGTCAAGCCGCGCTGCCTAGCTTCACGCACGCTTTCAGCCACTTTAAGCTGTCGATTACGCCGCAGCCGGTGAACTGCCAGCGTATCAGCGGCGTGCGCGAAAACGGCGTATGGTATGACGTTCACCACCCGCCTGCGCTAGGCTTGGCGGCACCGGTCAAATCACTACTGAGCCAGCTAACGCCGTTTACCCTAGACCCTGCCCCCGGGCCTTAAACGATACGGGCGATTGGCCGACACAGACACATTCTATAGGAGCACACCATGAGCAACACGGTTTTTTGCCGCAAGTACCAGCAAGAGCTACCCGCACTGCCTTTCCCGCCGCTGCCGGGTAAGCAGGGCCAAGAGATTCAGGCCACCGTATCGAAACAAGCCTGGGAAGAGTGGCAGGCGTTGCAAACCCGTCTGATCAATGAGAAGCACCTCAACATGCTGGAGCCGGAAGCACGCGCTTACCTTATGGAGCAGATGCAACGTTTCTTGGATAACGAAACCACCGACCAAGCGGAAGGGTACGTGCCGCCCAGCCAAGCATAAAAACAGCAACGCTGCGCTAAGCTACGGATGACGTGGCCTTTAATGCTTTTCGGCAAGCACCTGATGTGCCCTAAGCATGTGACTAGAAAGAAAGTTTCACAAAGGTGTTGACGAAAAGAGGAGCTTTTGGTTTAATACGCACCGTTGGCAAGGGCCAGATAGCTCAGTTGGTAGAGCAGGGGATTGAAAATCCCCGTGTCGGCGGTTCGATTCCGTCTCTGGCCACCACAACGTTGGGGTATCGCCAAGTGGTAAGGCACCGGTTTTTGGTATCGGCATTCCCAGGTTCGAATCCTGGTACCCCAGCCATTGCCAACAAGATTTCTTGTTGATTGGTTTGCCTAAGGGCAGCCCAGTCAAGTTCTCAAGAAAATGCGAAGCGCCGACATAGCTCAGTTGGTAGAGCAACTGACTTGTAATCAGTAGGTCCCGGGTTCGACTCCTGGTGTCGGCACCAAAGCATTAGAGAATATAAAAGGCCATCCAGTCGGATGGCCTTTTTCGTATGTGTGAGATAAACGAATAGCCGACTAATATCGCTTATTTTGGCATGACGCCTCATGCCCTCTCTATACCCTTCGAGCCGCTCTAGAAAGCGTTTCAGGCTGTTCTGACGTTATCTCACTCTCCCCCCCTCTCTGGTTACTATGTGTCGAATCGCTGCAAGAAGTCGATTTTAAGTTCATTAAAATTTATTGAATAGTTGAGAGTTGTATCGACTAGGCGCTCAATCGACTTCTAATGCCGGTAGCAATCTAATAGCTATGAAGAAAAGCCACTCAATCGAGCGGCCTGTTTATCAGCGTTTTCCTGAAGCGATAAAAGAACTTTCCGAAAGACGTGGCGTCACGCTCGCTTTACCAGCCGCGTCTCAATGGATAGCGAGCGCGTGTTTTCACTCGGCTGTTACGCAGTTCGAGAGCCGTTTGGTGTTGGTTTCTGTAGGGCGCAGCAAGGCGTGGAACAGGGCTAGCCCTGACGGATGGCTCGGCGCGAGCGGTGACGCTGGGTGGCGGAATAATAGTGAGGTTGTTGATATTGACTGTCTCTGAGGTGCCATCTGCGCAGGGGGCATCCTGGTAGGTGGTGTGCCCATTGCCATCGATACACTTATGTACTTCTGCTTGAGTAGAGAAAGGTATCCATACCAATAGCGCAGTCAACGCGAAACTCTTCCTCATCCGTGAATCCTAATCGAAGATAGGTAACATAATGTTACCAGTAATGAGTAGAGAGATGTACCTTCAAAAACGAGAAAACACCCCGTTGCTTATGATGGAGGTAGTAATAGCTTGGGTGAGTTGAGAGGGCAGGTGGGCACCTACGTGAAAAACTTTTTAAATGATTGATTTTTTATATTTCACTAGTGCGTAGCAGCGCGGCGTAGCTCTTCCTCGTCCATACTATCGCTAAGCTTTTGTATTTTTTAATAAAGGTGTACTGCCCTGAGCCCTGCCAGTGGCTCCCCTTTATCATTGAAGAGCACTAAGCGTTCACCGTAGATCTTCCAATGCGTGGTTTGATAGAGCGCGCTCAACATGGCTTTCTCGATGTGCATTAGTGCAGCAGGGCAGGTCATTTTCGTAGTGACGATGGGGTGGAACGTGAGCTGCTGGCGGGTGTGCTGGTAGCGTCCGCTGAGCGTGTTGCAGCCGGTGGCGCCTGCCAAGCGAGCGCTGTTGTCGATGTGCAGCACTATATGTGCTTCGCGAACATTGTCTGCGGCCACCACGGGGTCGTCGTTTACGGTCAGTAGCTTCCAGTAGGTATTGATGAGCGATTCATCGGCTGCCATGGAGGCTTGCAAAGCCGCATGGTTTTGGCATCCGGTCAGCCAAAGGCCGAGCGTGGTGGCGAGGGCGAATCGTGAGCGCATGGGATGGCCGGTTCCTTGATGTCGGTATGCCCAGAAAGTGTGTTGTCAGTTTAGGAATTTAGTCAATCTTTTTATCTTTGGTTACGGGGAGATGGTTAAAAAGTTATTTGATGGAAATGGTTGGCTGTGATCATAAAGGTTAAACGTTGTCGTTTAAGCCGCCATTCGCTTGATAAGAGAGTGAGGTTGGCTAGTCTCAAATTACTCGAGTGACACACCGAGTGCGAGTCAATGAGTTGGTTTTGCCGAATTCATGAAAAGGAGATTTATCATGGCGAATAACCGCAACGATAATGGAATGAGTCGCGAAGAGGCAGGACAAAAGGGGGGTGAAACTACCTCCAAAACCCACGATAAAGAGTTTTATCAGGATATCGGCCAAAAGGGTGGCGAAGCCACCGCTGATAGCCATGGCAAAGAGTTTTACGAAGATATTGGCCAAAAAGGCGGTGAAAACAGCGGAGGCAACTTTGCCAATGATCCCAAGCGCGCTTCAGAAGCCGGTAAGAAAGGCGGTGAGAATAGCCACAGTGGTGGTGGTAACAACCGCTAACTAGGTAGCTGCCGCGTTCTCTTTACACGTTCAAGAGTGCCTTTTGCCTTTAGGTAAAAGGCACAAGGAGTCAAGGATGAATCATCCTGTGAACGATAAGAACTTCGATATGGTGAGCACGCTATATCATGCCTCTCAAGGCGTTCAGCTAAGCCAGCAGTTTTCTCAAGATGCCAAAGAAAAGTCGGATCAAGAGACGCAAGCGTTTTTTGATCGCGTCACGCAGCATTATGAGGACATTGCAGACGAAGCACGGAAGCTATTAAAGCAAACGCTTTAAATACGTTGCCAGGGAGTGCGCTCCCTGGCAATTCACGAAGGAGAGTAGCGCTATGTTCCACCACTCTGGAAAGTTGCAGTATCCCGTTAAAGTCGACACTCCGAACCCAGAATTTGCCATGCTGCTGCAGCAGGCTATTGGCGGTATTGAGGGTGAAATCCGAGTGGCCATGCAGTACTTCTTTCAAGCAATGGGGGCTCGTGGTGATGACCGTATCCGCGATATGTTGATGTCCACGGCCACCGAGGAGTTGTCCCACATCGAGATGTTGGGTCATGCAGTGGCGCTCAATTTGGAAGGGGCGCCGGTTTCCTATCAAGAGGCGACAGCTAAAGACCCGGTTATGAACGCCATTTTGGGCGGTGCCAATCCACGTCATCTGCTTTCATCGGGCTTGTCGGCGATGCCAGTGAATGCCAATGGCGTCCCTTTTGATATGAGCCACGTTTACGCCACGGGCAATATCGCTGCTGATATGCTGGCCAACGCTACGGCCGAAGCTGGAGGTCGTGTCTTGGCATCGCGTCTCTACAATTGGACCGATGATCACGGCATGAAGGATTTTCTATCCTTTTTGATTGCTCGTGACACCTACCATCAGCAGCAATGGCTCGCAGTCATCGAAGAGTTGGGCGGCTTCGAAAAACAGCTGCCAATCCCCAATGCCACGCCGGAAGATCATGAGGCGATGCAGCACTCTTATTACTACCTCAACACCTTGATGGACAAGGAGGCGCCGAAGGGTCGTTGGTCCGAAGGCCCCTCGTTGGATGGCCGGAGCCAGTACAGCGTACGTAATCAGCCCGCCTCCGAAGGCCAAGAGCCTAGCCTGGGGAGTGCCAAGGAAAAGTCCGGGGCACAGAAGGAGCAAATCGACCCCAACAAATAAGGGAAAGTATCCTACGCCGCGAATGAACAAGGAGAGCACACGATGGAAGCCAAGTATTTGGAAGATTGGTTACGCGATGCGCATGCTATGGAAAAGCAAGCGGAAGAGATGTTGAAAGCACAGGCCAAGCGGATAGAGCACTACCCGGCGCTGAGCGCCCGCATCGATCAGCATTTGCACGAAACCGAGCATCAGGCAGAAAAGCTAGAGCGGGTAATGAACGAGCTGGGTATCGATACGTCCGCCGTCAAAGATATGGGCGGTAAGCTAACCGCTTTCGGCCAATCGCTAGGCGGTATGATGGCCGGGGACGAAGTGGTCAAAGGCGGGATTGCGAGCTACGCCTTCGAGTGTTTCGAAATTGCCAACTATAAGGCATTGATTGCCGCTGCAGAGCAGGCCAATCAGCCGGAGGTAGTGCGTGTATGCCGTGAGATCCTTGAAGAAGAACAGGCCATGGCCGATTGGTTGGACCAGCATCTGGACGATACCACGCGCACGTTCCTGGCGCGCGCGGATGACAACGACGTGCAGGCTAAAAAATAGCGCGAAGCAACGCTGTCAAGCCCAGTAGCTTACTTGGCAACGCCCTTTTCCCCGGTAGCCCTGACCGGGGTTTTTTATGCATGTATCCATGCACATTGAGCCACGACCGCCCCTGCTAATAACGAAGGGCCGTCTGACGATCACTGAGAGCCTGACAGGTTACAGGTGGTCTCGAGGAATCTTGGACGACCAATTCTTGGAAAAGACACGATAGGCGTTTTCATAGGCATCTAGCTGGGCGTGAACCAAAAAGTGTGTGTCGGTGCAGGTAAGTACCGTGCGGGTATACACCTCTGTATCCCAGTCGCCGCGTTTGAAGTGGCTTTCGGTGAGGGTTTCGCCTTGGGCAGATGTGAAGTCATCGGTCACGGTACTGTAGTACTCCCGCGCGCTCCGGTGAATCTCGGTGCCCGTATCGTCGATGCGAAAACGTCCTTGGTCGTTGATGACTTCCAGCGTCGATCGTTTGGTGGCCAGGTCTCGGTGTAATAGCCAGTTATGTTGACTGGGATCAAGCGTGGTGGTGGCCAGCGGTGGCGCTGCTTCGGGAGCGGCAAAGGCAAAGGGCGTCTCTGCGAGAGACACCGTGCGTACGGGGAGATGCAATTGGCACTCTTGTAGTGTGATGTCGACCTGAGCAGGCGCAGGAGATAGCCACGCCAACGGCCAGTAAGTGGTCGAGATCGACAGGCGAAGCTGGTGTCCTTTAGGGAAGCGCTGAGCAATACCGTTCATGGCCAACTGTACTCGGTACTCTCTGCCGGGCACCAGCTCGCTCGGGTGCTCATCGCTCTCCCGGTGGGTCAGATTGAGCAGTCCGTAGGTCACGCGGGTCGCCTTGCCATCGGGAGCCACGTCGGATAGGCGCGCGGCCAGCATGGCCTGGGGTTGATCGCAGGAAACCGTCAGTGACAATGTGGCGACGCCGAACATATCCAGCGCTTCCTCTAGCGGCTCGCTGCTGAACACCAACGATCCTCCGTCCTCTTCACGCTGGTCACCGGGAAGGTCTGGCGTGGCGGCATAGGAGCACCATTTCCCCGCCGACATCCCTACGCTAACAGGCGACTGTAAACCCAGTGTGGACGGCACGAGGTGTGCTGGCATCGGCTCGGTCGTCAGGCGGTTGGGCTGTAGGTAGTAGCGCTGCATGTGGAGGTTGGGGGAGGGCCATTGCGCTTCGCTTAGCCAGCGCCCAGGCCGCTCGGCGTAGCTATTATCCGGCGGTACGCTGTCTTGTTGCCAGACACGCAACATGGGTTCTTCCATGATGCCGTTCTGTTTACCTTTCAACCAGTAGTCCCACCAGCGCAGCGCTTCCTGGAGGAACCCAATGGCCGGGCCGGGAATGCCTTGGTGAGGGTATTTATGCCCCCAGGGACCAATGAGCCCTTTCCGGGGTACTTCCAAATGCTCCATCAACCGCAAGACGGTATTGGTAAATCCATCGGCCCAGCCGCCCACGGCGTAAACGGGGCACTGTATCGCCTCGTAATGTTCGCCCACCGAGCTGGTCGACCAGTAGGCGTCTCGACGCTGATGGCGCAGCCACTGATCGAGCCATAGCCCGCTGTGCTCCATGCGATCGAACCACATGGTTCGCCAGCGGTCGCCGACGATCTCTGGATCGGGAGGCAGTGCATTGAAGGCAAACATCACCGTCGCCTCGGAAAGGTTATCGCCCAACAGACAGCCACCCATGTAGTGCATGTTGTCGGCATAAAGGTCGTCGCTAGAACACAGGCTGATGATCGCCTTGAGGGCGGGCGGCTGTTTGGCCGCCACTTGCAGACTATTGAAACCACCCCAGGAGATACCCATCATACCGACGTTGCCATCGCACCACGGCTGTTCGGCCAACCAGGCGATAGCATCGACCGCGTCTTGCTGCTCTTGCTGAGTGTACTCGTCAGTAAGTACGCCGTCGGAGTCGCCGCTTCCGCGCATATCCACTCGCACACAAACGTAGCCGTGGCCCGCCAGGTAAGGGTGGTTGCTGGCATCGCGGCCTCGCGTCACGTCGCGTTTGCGGTAGGGAATATACTCCATGATGGCAGGAAACGGTGTGGCGTCGGGCGTGTCGGGGAGCCATACCTTGGCGGCGAGCTGTTGTCCATCGCGCATGGGGATGAAGAGGTTTTCAATCTCGCGGATGGGGTAGGGAAAATCGCGAACGATTTCCATAGGGGCCTCCTTACGTATCGATGGGCTCGATATCGAAATTGAGAACATCCAGGCAGAACTGATAATTCTGCTCGATCTCCTCATGAGTGTTGCCAGTCACGTAAAGCGTGCCCAGGCGGTAACAGAAACTGTCCTGATGCATCAGATGGCTAAGCTGTTGGCCTTGGGCGACATCGATCACGACCTCTGTATGCGGCAGCCGTTCTCTCAGCGCTGCGATCTCTGCGTCACTGGGGATGCGCTTGACCACGCCATCTTGGTGGGCAAAGGGAATGAAGCATTTGGCGGCAATCGGGGCAACGCCCTGACGGTTCAGCAGCGATGGGCGTTGGCCGAGGGCGATATCCAGGGCGATTTCATGATTCGACATGCCATCGACCATGACGAAAATCTCGCTATGAGATTGCGAGATGCGCGTATTCACTTCGATTAACCATAGTTTTTCTCGTGCCTCGTCCCACATGAACTCGACGTTGAAACAACCGTTGTTATAGCCGATATGGGTAAGAAAGGTTTTGGCGGTTTCCACCATTTTATGGTGAACGTGCTCAGGAAGATTACTGGGGTACTCCAAACGATCGAACAGTGACATGGAGTTCTTGGCTTTAGGTTGTGAGATGATGCCGTGAACATTGAACTCCCCGTTGAAGACAGAACCCTCAGGGGCACCTTGAACACCGCTGATGATTTCTTCAGCGATACAGGCATTGCCGTCTAAATGCGCTATCTCATCGGGTACGTTTATATAAGAAAGTGCTTCATTAAAAGCGTCACCGAGTTGGCGGATGCCCGCGCGAATCTCTTTGATAGCCTCTTCGAATTGAGCCGACGTTTCGATCTTGAAGCCTAGATGGGAAGAAAACGCTTTCACTGGCTTCAACCAAAACGGGTAGTCGAGCGTCACTTGGGAGAGCGGATCATCGGCGAAAGGATCGATCCCGCAAAATTTAGGTACCACCTCGGGCACGACTTTTTGCTGCTCTATGCGGCTCCAATACTTATGCTCACACTTTAAAACGCTCGTAATTGAGGGTGAGGGAATTTGGTACTGTTGGCATAAAATAGGCACGATCACACTCGTGGGAAAGTCCCATTGTGCAATAATCGCATCGACAGTGCCGGGATACGCATCTAGGTGCTCTTTGGCTAATGAAAGTAGATAATTAAAAGAGATTTTCTCTGCTTCCACGGCGCTCTTTACATCTAATACTCCATGTATATCTAAGTTCTTTTTCTCTCTTAGTGTTTGCATGGCTTTTTTTTGCTTGTCTTCTAAAGCAATGACGAAAACGTGACGTTTCATGCGCTACTCCATTAGTCGGCAAGTGGGCGAACGCTCCCTATTACCCCGCACTGAGCGTATGAAAGACTTTTTTTATTTTCCAGGGTACGTAAGTATTAAAGCTTAAAAATTAATATATGTGGCACTTTTAGTGGGTTATGTACGGGGGTGAATGTTTTAGTCGGGGTGTTTGTTTTTGATTCTGTTATGCTGCAGGGTGCGATAGGGTTAATTGACTATCGTCGAATATGGGCAGTGTCAAAAAATTTAACAAATGTTAATGATCAATATTTTTTTTGTCGTTTCCTAACATGGATTATAAAGCCGCCTTGTTTACTCATTTATATTTGTCTATATTTTTGTCGCGTTATCTTCCTTTCTGTATATCGGCATTATAAATAATTCCTGGCGAGTATAGCTTTTGTCTAACTACAAGGGAGTGTAGAGATGGATAAGGTTACTGAAGAAGAGTATCAGCAAGTGGAAGATAAAAATCGTAAAAGCGTACATGGCAGCTTGAGTAGTGACAGTTCTTGTATAGGGTTGGGTGAAGTGCTTGGCCTTTACGGTGAGCTGGGGGGCGATGCCCGAGAGGCGTTGGCGAACATTCGACAAAAACCCGTCGAGCTACGGCGTAACCAAAAAGTGTTTTCGCTATGCGAGGGTCGCGCCGACATTTTTGTGGTCAAGGAGGGGTGGGCGAGCCTTTCGCACGCGACCAGCACACGAGGGCAGGACATATGTAATGTCTTTATGCCGGGCGATATCATTGGCATGCGTGAAAGTTTTTTTGAAAGCCATGATATCGTGATTCTTTCTTTAACTAATTGCAAACTCGAAAAAGTATCGGTCGATGACTTGCACGAGTTGCTTAAAACCAATGAGGAAATAAGAAAGGCCATCACTTCTTATGTCATGGTCAATGACAATATTACGATCGAGCGATTAAGAAGCTGTACGCATCATCGCTCGGAAGAGCGCGTGGCACACTTTCTTTTAGAAGTGTATGCTCGCTTTAATTTTAAAGGATTGCTAACAGGCAATGTGTTCTCGTTCCCGGTCACTCAAGATGTCGTGGGTGAACTGCTGGGAATGACGAGCGTGCATGTGAGCCGGTGTATGACAGCACTAGAGCAGAAAAAACTAATCCGTAAAACACGTAGCAGTATCAAACTGTTGAAGCCCGAGGAAATGGCGCGAAATACCGGGTTTGATCGCGATTTTATTTATGGCCATTTATGCCTTGGTTAGCGTTTCCGAGAGCTAGAATAACCAGAGCGGCGCTTGTAAAGGCTTCTCTGGTTTTTTTAGGTCTATCGATCAGGGCGAAACAAGAGGTCACTATTATCAGGCGTTAAAGTTATAAGTTATATCGATAAATAATAAGGATTTTTCTTAAGGCGTTTTTTGCGATAGTCAGAGATGAGGGGGTGAATGTCATAACCCACGTTATGAAAGGAGCCATCCTAGGTTGCAAGCGCAGAAAGGTTAGCTACCCTATCTACTGCGCTGTGTTTCTAAATGAGACACGTTTTAACTGAAGTTTAATCATACAAGGAGTGGATTAGATGACAGTCAGCAATACACCGCTTAACCATGTGACCGCCCACAAACAGTATAGCGAGATGGCCGACGTGCCCACGGCTGGCAATGCTAGGATGGTAGACGCTTATCCCACACGCTTGGCCCAAGCGCCTGCATCACTCACGCAACCCCGCCAGGATGGCGTCGTAAAAGGGCGTGCGCTACCGGGACCGCTGAGTGAGGCTCAGCTCGATGAGTTCGAACGCAAGGGATATTTGTTCATTCCCAATTTGATCGATGGCGAAGAGCTGGAGGCGCTGCGCCAAGAGATGAACGCCCTGCTGAGCAACGACGCCTATCGCGATAAGGCGTTCAGCATCACCGAGCCAGAAAGCCATGAGATTCGCTCACTGTTTGCCGTGCATCGCCTTTCTGAGCGATTAGGGGCGCTTGCCAGCGACGAGCGCGTGGCCGGTGCGGCTCGTCAGATCATCGGTGACGACCCCTACGTGCATCAGTCGCGTATCAACTACAAGCCGGGCTTTGCCGGTAAAGGCTTCAATTGGCACTCGGACTTCGAGACCTGGCACGCTGAAGATGGTATGCCTAACATGCACGCGGTCAGCGCCTCGCTGATTTTGACCGACAACCACGAGTTCAATGGCCCGCTGATGTTGATTCCGGGCTCGCATATGGAATTCGTGCCTTGCCTGGGAGAAACGCCGGAAGACAACCACAAGCGCTCGTTGAAAGCGCAGGAAGTGGGCGTGCCGAGCCCAGAGGCGTTGACACACTTGGTCGATAAATACGGCATCGATGCCCCTAAAGGGAAAGCTGGCGGGCTGCTGTTGTTCGATTGCAACACGCTGCATGCGTCCAACGCCAACCTCTCGCCGGATCCGCGCAGCAACGTGTTCTTCGTGTTCAATCGGCCCGATAACCGCTGCGTTGCCCCGTTTGCCGCGCCTAAACAGCGTCCTTCGTTCTTGGCGCATGGGCCTGAGGAGAGCGGGTATCCCGAGGCATAAGGATCCAGATACTCCTGCAATTCGGAAATACGCGGTCGATACTGTGGAACATGGGCATGGCTGGGGTAGACTAATGCGCCTGTCGTTGCGAATACGGCACGCATAACGAGAAGGAGAAGACCCGCCATGCGTTTTGTTCCACAGTTTACCGATGGTCAGGAGTTTCCCCACGCGCTGGGCAAGGTCATCTGTGTCGGCCGCAACTATGCCGACCATGCCAAAGAGTTGGATAACCCGGTTCCTAGCGAACCGCTTCTGTTCATCAAGCCCGCCACCAGCGTGGTAGATTTAACCAAACCGCTCGATCCGCCATTTTCACGTGGTGACGTACACTACGAAGTCGAGCTGGCGCTACTAGTAGGCGAACGTCTGACCCACGCCACTCAGGATGAAGCCGAGCGTGCCATTGCGGGCATTGGTTTGGCGATGGATCTGACGCTGCGCGATGTGCAAACCAAGCTGAAAGAGAAAGGCCACCCTTGGGAGATCGCCAAGGCGTTCGATGGTGCCTGCCCGCTATCGCCCTTTTTGCCACTGAGCCGCGTGCCTAACTGGAACGCGCTGGCCTTTACCCTGGAAATCGACGGGGAAGAACGCCAGCACGGCGAAGGGGCCGATATGATTTTTGCCATTCCCACGCTGGTGGCAGAAATGAGCCGCCATTTCACCCTTGAACCGGGCGATGTGATTTTGACCGGCACGCCTGCGGGCGTGGGCGAGCTGCCGCGTGGCGCATCGCTACGTCTGACGCTCACTGGCGGTTTGGAGATCACCACCAGCGTCGTCGAATAACGTCGTCTACCTGCTCGCTTGTAACGCAAAGGCCACCGAGTATCTCGGTGGCCTTTCTTATACACATTGAACCAGAGGGGCTACTCCAGGTAGGTGTAGCCCTCGAGGCCTTCGGTCAGGCTAGCGGCAAAGTGCGCCTGCTCCTCCTGAGAGAAACCGCTCGTGACCAGCTGCTCGGTGAGCTTCTGTTTCAGTACGCGGGCATCGAAATTGACGTAAGCCAGTACGTTGGCCACTGTGTCGCCCGCCTGGGGGTTAGAGAGCACCCACTCGCCGTCAGCGCTGAGCGCCGCATCGACGGAGTCGGTGTCGCCGAACAAGTTATGTAGGTCTCCGAGAATCTCTTGGTACGCTCCTACTAGGAAGAAGCCCAGCCAGCGCTCGTCATCGTTGGCCCACTCGGGTAGCGGCAGAGTGCTTTCTACCCCTTGTCCATCCACGTAACTATCGATACGCCCATCGGAATCGCAGGTGATGTCCTGAATCACCGCACGGCGAGTCGGCGCTTTGTCCAAACCGGTGAGAGGCAGCACGGGGAAGATCTGCTCGATGCCCCATACGTCCGGCACCGACTGGAACAGCGAGAAGTTGACGAACAGCTTGTCGGCGAGCTTTTCGGCCAGCTCGTCCATGATCTCGCGGTGAGCGCGATTGCGCGTATCCAGCTTACCGCGCAGGCGCGTGCAGGCGGCCATGTAAAGGCGTTCGCCCTCGGCACGGGCGTTGATGCTGCTCAGACCCAGAACGAAACGGTCGTGTAGCTCGCTAACTGCCTGCAACAGATCGTGCCACGCCTCGACCAGCACCCGCGGTTCTTGGGTCTCGGCCAACTGGTCGAACACCCGCCACAGCTCTTCGACCTGCGGGTCCTGCTCTTGCGTTGCCCGCTCTGGCGGCGTGTCGTTGACACGCTCTTCGCCGATCACGTTGGTGATCAGCACTGCGTGGTGGGCGGTGAGCGAGCGGCCCGATTCGCTGATCAAGTGCGGCTGGGGCAGGTCAGCCTCCTGGCAGAGCTGGGAGAACGCGCTGACCACGTTGCGGGCGTACTCCTGCATGGAGTAGTTCGCCGAGCAGTAGCTGCGCGAGCGGGTGCCTTCGTAGTCGATGCCCAAGCCGCCACCGACGTCGACGGTGTCGATGGGCGCGCCCAGACTCATTAGATTCTGATAAAAGCGGGCGCATTCGCGCAGGCCGCGCTGAATGTCGCGAATGTTGGCGATCTGCGAGCCTAGATGGAAGTGCACGAGCTGCAGGCTCGCCAAGGCATCTTCGACGCGCAGGGTGTCGACCACTTCCAAAATCTGGCTGGCGGTGAGGCCGAACTTCGATTTCTCGCCGCCCGTGTTCTGCCACTTCCCTTTACCCACCGAGGACAGGCGTGCTCGCAGGCCAATGCGCGGCGTCACGTCCAGCTCGCGGGCCTCCTCGAGAATCAGCGCCAGCTCGGAGAGTTTCTCCACCACGAGGTACACTTTGTGGCCGAGCTTCTCGCCCAGCAGCGCCAGGCGCACGTACTCGCGGTCTTTATAACCATTGCACACGATCAGTGACGAGCCGCCATCCGACAGCGCCAACACTGCCAGCAGCTCCGGCTTGCTTCCGGCTTCCAGGCCGACGCGGCCGTTACCGCGCTCGGAGGTCGCCAAAATCTCCTCCACGACGCGGCGCTGCTGGTTCACTTTGATGGGGTAAACGGCGGTATAGCCGCCTTGGTAGTCCACGTCCCGCATGGCGGCATCGAAGGCACCGCAGAGCTGCTCGACGCGGTCGTGGAGAATGTCGCTAAAGCGCACCAGTACCGGCAGGCGCAGCCCGGCGCTTTGCAGCTGGCGGACCAGCGCGCTGATGGGCAGCGCAGGGCCTTCCGCATCGCTGCCGAGTGGGCGCACCAGGGCTTGGCCGTGGTCGTCGACGTCGAAGTAACCGCTGCCCCACTGGTCCATGTTCCACGTGCGGCGGGCACGCACGGCGGGGCTACTGCTCGTTGCCATGTCACTCATGAAGATGCCTCTGGAATGGGAAGTGCGCCCCACGCGATGCGTGCCTTGAGAATCACGCGGAAGCGTTCGGGGTCATGGGGAGTCAAGTCGTGGGCCGGCGGGTCGACATACACCACCAGAAGCCGCGACAGCCAGTAGCGCAGAGCCGTCATCCGCAGCATGGTCGGCCACAGGGTGCGCTCGGTCTCGGTAAGCGGACGACGTGCTTGGTAGGCGCTCAAAATCGCATGGTAGCGCTCGGCATTCAGCGAGCCATCCTCATTGGAGGCCCAGTCGTTGATTACGATGGCGAGATCGAACAGCAGGTCGCCAGTGCAGCCGTTGTAGAAATCGATGATGCCGCCGAGGCTGTCGCCTTCGTACAGCGTATTGTCGCGGAACAGGTCGCCGTGCAGCGCCCCCTGGGGCAGCGCGCCGTGCTGATGGAACTCGCTCTCGACATCGTCGACTTCGTTTTTCATCAGCGTCTGATCGTCGGGGCTGATGTAGGTGAGCACCTTATGGTGGACCGCTCGCAGCCAGTGCAGGTCGCGGGGGTTGGGGCGGTGCCCAGGAAACCGTTGCGACACTTTATGCAGTTGACCAAGAGTAGTGCCCAGCGCATGACACTGCGCCAAGTTGGGGGCGCTGGGGTGTTTGCCCGGTAGGCGCGGGAACAGTAGCGCGGGCTTGCCCGCCAAGCTATGTAGGGCAACGCCCTCACGGTCGTGAATGGTGCCCGGTACCGGCAGGCGGTGCTCGTCTAGGTAGTCGAGCAGTTCCACGAAAAACGGCAGCTCTTCGTGCTCGCCCTGTTCGAACAGGGTGAGCACCAGCTCGCGGCGGTCGGTGGTCACGAAAAACGTCGAATTCTCCGTGCCGCCGGCCACACCCTGAAGTGCGACAAAGCTGCCAACATCGAATTTTTCCAAAAACGCGGCGACCTGTGCGTCGCTAAGCGGGGTGAATACTGCCATGAGGATCTCGCCCAGGTTGCTAAGCCCATTATTGTAGCGGCTTGCCGCACGAGTTGGCAGCGTTGTGTGGCGATGCGCCTCGTGTTTTACGGCTCTTTTCTGCAGGCCCGGCGTTGAACGCGTATCATAGAGAGCAGACATCCTTACCGTTTTGCTGACTATGGAATTTGGTTATGGCCCGTGCCCCAATCGTGCTCGTCGATGGCTCTTCGTACCTCTACCGCGCGTTTCATGCGCTGCCGCCGCTAACGACCTCTAACGGTCAGCCGACCGGGGCCGTGAAGGGCGTACTGAACATGCTCAAACGGCTGATGAAAGACTACCCCGATAGCCCCATGGCGGTGGTGTTCGACGCGCCGGGTAAAACCTTCCGCGATGAGCTGTACAGCGATTACAAGGCCCATCGTCCGCCCATGCCGGACGACCTTCGCAGCCAAATCGAACCGCTGCACGCCTGTGTCAAAGCACTCGGCCTGCCGCTGCTGTGCATCGAAGGGGTCGAGGCGGATGACGTGATCGGCACGTTGGCGCACCACGCCACTCAGGCTGGCCGCGACGCGGTGATCTCCACCGGCGATAAGGACATGGCCCAACTGGTGAACGGTCACATCACGCTGGTCAACACCATGAAAGAGGAAACCCTCGATGAAGCGGGCGTGGAGGAGAAGTTTGGCCTTCCTCCCGCACTGATCATCGACTTCCTCGCGCTGATGGGCGACAAGGTGGATAACATCCCCGGCGTGCCTGGGGTGGGCGAAAAAACCGCCATCGGTCTGCTGCAAGGTATGGGCGGCGGTTTGGACACGATTTATGGCGATTTAGAACGCGTGACCACCCTCGGTTTCCGTGGCGCGAAAACGTTACCCAAAAAACTGGAAGAGCATCGGGAGCAGGCCTTTCTCTCTTATCAGCTGGCCACCATCAAAACCGACTGCGACTTGCCCGTGGGATTGGATGATTTGGACATTGCCCACCCGGACCGCGAAGCGCTGGTCGAGCTGTACAAACAGATGGAGTTCAAACAGTGGCTCGCCGAGCTGCTGGAAGGTAACGACGAAGGCGTGGACGATGTGGCAGGCGGTGAGCCCGTCTCGGAAGCAGCCGACAGCGCGACGGAGACGGCGCCGACCGAGCGCCACGACCATGTGATTACCGAGCAGGCCGAGCTGGAGGCGTGGCTCGAACGGCTCAACGAAGCCGAACGCTTCTGCTTCGATCTGGAAACCACCAGCCTGAACTATATGGATGCCGATATCGTCGGCGTGGGGATTGCATTGAAGGCAGGCGAGGCCGCCTATATTCCGTTGGCTCATGATTATCTGGACGCCCCGGCCCAGTTGGACCGCCACACGGTTCTCCAGGCGTTGAAGCCGCTACTGGAAGATCCTGCCAAGACCAAGATTGGCCAGAACCTGAAGTACGATATCTCCGTGCTCGCCAACGTGGACATTCATGTCGTGGGGCCGCTGGCGGACACCATGCTGGCCTCTTACGTGCTCAACTCCACCGCCACGCGTCACGATATGGACTCGCTGGCGTTGAAGTACCTGGGTGAGAAAACCATTTCCTTCGAAGAGATCGCAGGCAAAGGGGCCAAGCAGCTCACCTTCAACCAGATCGCCCTGGAGCAGGCGGCGCCTTACGCCTGTGAGGACGTCGACATCACCCTGCGCCTACAAGAGTCGTTGCGCCCGCAGGTCGAACGGGAAGGGCGTTTGGCCGAGGTGCTCGACCACCTCGAACTGCCGCTGATCAACGTGCTGTCGCGCATCGAGCGCAATGGCGTTGCCCTCGATGCAGAGCGCCTTCACGAACAGAGCCAGCAGCTCGAACAGCGTATCCGTGAGTTAGAGAGCGAGGCCTTCGAGCTGGCGGGCCGCGAGTTCAATCTGGGCTCGCCCAAGCAGTTAGGGCAGATTCTGTTCGACGAGCAGAAAATCCCGGTGATCAAGAAAACGCCCAAAGGCGCGCCCTCCACGGCGGAAGCGGTACTCGAAGAGCTGGCGCTAGACTACCCGCTGCCTAAAGTCATCATGCAGCACCGTGGCCTGGCCAAGCTGAAATCCACCTACACCGATAAGCTACCGCGCCTGCTCAACAAGACGACGGGGCGGGTTCACACCAGCTATCACCAGGCGGTCACGGCGACCGGGCGGCTGTCGTCGTCGGACCCCAACCTGCAGAACATTCCCATCCGCACCGAGGAGGGGCGCAAGATTCGCCAGGCGTTCGTGGCGCGCCCTGGCTACCGCATCGTCGCAGCGGACTACTCGCAGATCGAGCTGCGCATCATGGCGCATCTATCTGAAGACAAAGGGCTGCTAGAGGCGTTTGCCGAAGGGCGCGATATCCACACCGCGACGGCGGCGGAAGTCTTCGGCACCTCGCTGGACAAGGTCTCCGCCGACCAGCGGCGCAGTGCGAAAGCCATCAACTTTGGCTTGATCTACGGCATGAGTGCCTGGGGGCTCTCTCGCCAGCTGCACATTGACCGTAACCAGGCGCAAACCTACATCGACCGTTACTTCGACCGCTACCCCGGTGTGGCCCGCTATATGGACCGTATTCGTACCCAGGCGGCGGAAGATGGCTTCGTCGAAACCGTGATGGGACGGCGGCTTTACCTGCCAGAGATCCACTCACAAAACCGCAGCCGACGACAAGGCGCCGAGCGTACGGCGATCAACGCGCCCATGCAGGGCACGGCGGCGGATATCATCAAGCAGGCGATGATCGACGTAGATACGTTGCTAGCGGAGGGAGAGTTCGATGCACTGATGGTCATGCAGGTACACGATGAACTGGTGTTCGAAGTGGCCGAGGCCCAGGTAGATCGCTTTATCGAGCAGGTGCAGGCGCGCATGCAGGCGGCGGCATCGCTCAACGTCCCGCTGATTGTAGAAGCGCAAAGCGGCGCGAATTGGGATGAAGCTCACTAACGAACGAGAGAGCACTCGCCAATAACACACAACCCCCACAGCGGTCGCTGCGGGGGTTGTGTTGAGTGCGTTACTTAAGCACCGGCTTCAAAAGCGGGTGCCCAAGCCGCGCTTAACGCCAGCTAACGCGGTCGAAGATACGTACCGCTTCCGGGTTGTTCTCACCCAGGATGCTGATGTTGATGTCGTCTTTGGCGAAATCGCCCCAAGACTCCAGCACCGGGTTTTTCTTCACGCCCTCGACCACCGGGAACTCGTAGTTACGCTCGGCCAGCACTTCCTGCGCTTCGTCGGAGGCCAGGAACTCCAGGAAGCGAATACCGTTTTCTGGGTTTTGAGCGTTGGCAACCAAGCCTGCACCGCCCACGTTCACGTGGGTGCCACGGTCATCCTGGTTGGGGAAGATCACGCCTACTTTGCGTGCGGCTTCACGCTCGGCGGCATCGTCAGAGTGCAGCAGACGCACGTAGTAGTAGTGGTTGGCGACGGCGAGGTTACACTCACCGCTGGCAACGCCGAGAATCTGATCCGTGTCACCGCCTTCTGGGTCGCGAGCCATGTTATTCACGACGCCCTGGGCCCACTCTTGCGCGCCCTCTTCGCCGTGGTGCTCGATCATCGACGCCAGCAGAGACTGGTTGTAAATGTTATTGGACGAGCGAATGCACACTTGGCCTTCGAACTGTGGATCGGCCAGGTCTTCGTACGTGGCGATCTGGCTCGGGTCGAAGTTTTCGCGGTTGTAGAAAATGACCCGCGCACGCTGGCTAAAGCCAAACCACATGCCTTCCGGATGACGCATGGAGGCCGGCAGGCGCTCGTTGAGTACCTCGGATTCGACGCTCTGGAACAGGCCATCTTGCTCGGCACGCCACAGGTTGCCCGCATCGACGGTCAACATGACGTCAGCAGGACTGGCCACGCCCTCACGCTGCATACGCTCCATTAGCTGGTTGGCGTCGCCTTCCAGCACGTTGACTTCAATACCCGTTTCGTCGGTGAACGCTTGGTAGAGAATTTCATCAGAGTCGTAATGACGAGCAGAGTAGATGTTGACTTCGTTAGCGAGTGCGCTGCTGGCAAACGCGGAGCCGGCCATGATGGCGGCAACGGAAGCCGAGAGACGTGCCTTTTTCATAAATAGCATCCTGAATGTTTATGATAATAAGTTGCATTAGCGCCGTAGGCTATTGAAACGTCTTGTTCAACACACGTCAAGTGAAATGGTAATGACACGCATCCCTTTTTATGTCAGGCGGGTCCGCGCAAGACGTGCATCTCTCGTTGATAGAAAATAGAATGCAAATACCTTTCAACCGTGTTTGCAATATCCATATGCTCAGCGCTATGTTGCGAACAACTCATGGGTGAACGAATGACGGCAACAGTGTCCCTTTCTGAGGTGGCTGCGCCCGCATCGGCGCTATCGCTGCGCGGTGTGCAGCATACGTTTGCAGCCAATCACGTCGTTAAGGGCATCGATCTCGATATCGCCCAGGGCGAGGTGGTCTGTTTGCTTGGCCCGTCTGGCTGCGGTAAAACCACGCTACTGCGCATCGCCGCAGGGCTCGAAGTGGTTCAAGAGGGCACCGTCAGTCTAGAAGGGCAGGCCATCGCTGCTCCCGGTAGACGTCATGTGCCGCCGGAGAAGCGCAATGTCGGGCTGGCGTTTCAAGACTCTGCCCTTTTTCCGCACTTGAGCGTGCTGGAAAACGTCACTTTTGGTTTGAAGCATCTGCCCTCTGGCCAGCGCCGCGCCCGAGCGCTGGAGCTATTGGCACAGCTGGGCATGGCCGATTACGCCGAGACTTACCCCCATATGCTCTCGGGTGGCCAGCAGCAGCGGGTGGCGCTGGCTCGCGCCCTGGCGCCCACCCCAAAATTGATGTTATTGGATGAGCCCTTCTCTAGCCTGGATGCCCGGCTACGTGATCGGATTCGCGACGATACGCTGCACGTGTTGAAAAAGCTGGGGTCTGCGACGCTGCTGGTTACCCACGACCCGGAAGAGGCGATGTTCATGGCCGACCGCATCGCCCTGATGCGCGATGGTAGGATCGTGCAGACGGGCACGCCGCGAGAGCTGTACTGCGCCCCGGTCGACCCGTTCGTCGTGACGTTTTTCGGTGAAGTCAACGAGCTCGAGGGCGTGGTAAAAGGCGGTGTCGTGCAAACGCCGGTGGGGCCCGTGGACGCAAGCTGGCTGCCCGAAGGCAGCGCCGCGCAGGTGATGATTCGCCCTGAGGCGCTGCGCATCAAAGAGCGCGATCTGCCGGCCGACGCTCATAGCCACAGCCATGTGGTGATGGCAAAGCTGCTCGGCCGCACGAGTTTGATTCACCTCTGCGCCCACGGCGCAAAGGGCCAGGAGGCACACCTCCACGCCCGTGTGCCGGGTGTTTTCCTCCCCCAAGAGGGACAGCCGATCGATATCGACCTCGACCACTCCCAGGTGTTTATCTTTCCGCGTTAAGCGCCTTGTTTTGTAAGGCGTCCGCTTACTCGGCTTGGCTGCCCGGGCGCGCCCGGCGCATCGCCAAGCTAAGAAGGATCACCGGCAAAATACCCACCACCACGATGGTTAACGAGGCCGTGGAGGCCTCCGCCAAGCGTTCGTCGGACGCCAAGCTATGGGCGCGCACCGCCAGGGTATCGAAGTTGAACGGGCGGAGAATGATCGTGGCGGGCAGCTCCTTCATCACATCCACGAACACCAGAATGCCAGCCGCCAGCAGGCTGCTGCGCATCAGCGGCGTATGAATGCGCCGTAGCGTCCCTCCAGCGGTTTGTCCCAGTGTACGTGAGGCGGCGTCCATGCTCGGGGTGACCTTGCCCAAGCTTGCCTCGACCGCGTTGAACGAGACGGCCAGAAAGCGCACGACGTAAGCGTAAATCAATATGAACGCCGTGCCGCTGAAGACTAGCCCGATGATGGTGTCGTAATGGGTGTGCAGCCAGGTATTAATGGCATTATCTAGCCAGGCAAACGGAATCAAAATCCCCACGGCCACCACCGACCCCGGAATGGCGTAGCCCATGGCCGCGATGCGGGTAAACAGCCGCGCGCTGGGGGAGTCGTGCAGCCGCACGCCGTAGCTCAGCAGCACCGCTAGCCCCACGGCAATCAGCGCTGCAACCGTCGCGAGGCTCAGGCTGTTCATGGCAAAGCCGATGAAGCGCGTACCGAACAGCCGGTCCCCGGTGGTGATCGCCATTTCCAACAGAATGCCGCTGGGCAGCAAGAAGCCAACGGTGATCGGTAACAGGCAGGCCAGCGTCGCCCCGACGGCGTGCCAGCCGTGCAACCGGTACTCAGGCAACTGTTGATAGCGGTTGGTGGTGTGGAAGTAGCGGCGCTTACCCCGCGACCAGCGCTCCAGCAGCACGAAGGCGATCACGAAGGTCAGCAGGCAGGCGGCAAGCTGGGCCGCAGCAATCGGCTCACCCAGGCCAAACCAGGTGCGGTAAATACCCGTGGTGAAGGTATCCACGCCAAAGAACTGGACCGCGCCGAACTCATTGAGGGTTTCCATCAAGACCAGCGAGACGCCGCCTACCAGCGCCGGGCGCGCCAACGGCAGCGCCACGCTGGCAAACAGCCGCCAGGGGCCTCGCCCCAATGTTCGTCCCACATCCAGCACACACACCGATTGTTCTAAAAAGGTGGCACGGGCCAGCAGGTAGACATAGGGGTAGAGCACGAAGGTAATTAGCGTGGCGGCACCGCCCAACGAGCGCACGTTGGGGAAGTAGTAGTCGCCCACCTGCCAGTCGAACCACTCCCGCAGCAGGCTTTGTAGCGGCCCGGCCACCTGTAGAAAGTCGGTGTAGGCGTAGGCGATCACGTACGTCGGCACGGCCAGCGGCAGTAGAAGCGCCCACTCGAACAGACGCTTGCCGGGAAAGCGACACATGACCACCAGCCAGGCGGTGCCGGTGCCGATCACCAAGGTGCCTAGCCCGACCCACAGTACCAGCCAAAACGTGTTGGAAAGATAGCGCGGTAAAACGGTACTGGCCAAGTGCTGCCAAACGCCTTCGGTGGGCATCACGATATGCGCGAGTACGACTAAGATGGGCAGCGCCACGATCAGCGCAATCAAGAACAGCGTCACTGACCAAGGGCTGAGCGACAGCGTAAAGCGCGAGGCGAAACCTGACAGCAGAGCCGTGGGTGAGCGGCGAGCAGGCGTAGACACGTCGTGAACTCCTAGGACGAGAGGCAGCGTGGCTCGTCAATGCGAAAAGATAGCGGCTGCAAATAGTATCACCTGGGCTGACAGGGTGCAGCCAGCATTCCTGCCGTCACATCGACAGGCAAAAAAAATCCCTCCGCAGCGCGAAGGGATGTGTGGTACCGAAAATGACGCGGTCAGTAACCGACCATCAGGCTCGGCAGGCCGGTAATCAAGCCGGGGAAGATCGACATCAAGATACACGCCAAAAGGATGATGATGACGAACGGCACCACCGCTTTATAGAGATCGACGATCTCGACCCCAGGCGGCGCCACTCCTTTTAGATAGAACAGCGCATAGCCAAATGGCGGGGTTAGGAAGGAGGTTTGCAGCACCACGGCCACCATCACCACGAACCACAATACGTCGACGCCCATTTGGGCGATGATGGGCAGCATGATCGGGAAGCTCAGCAGTACGATGCCGGTCCAATCCAGGAACATACCCAAAATGAAGACCAGGAACAGCATTAGAAGCAGCGCACCAAAGGTGCCACCCGGCATGGCCAGGACGAAGTCGCTGATCACCGTCATACCGCCACCAATGGAGAACACGCCGGTAAACGCCGTGGCGCCCACCAGTACCAGCATCACCATGGTGGTGGTTTTGCCCGCTTCGATCAGCGTGTTGTAGCAAGTCGAGAGCTTACGGTCGCCAAAGATCAAGAACAGCAAGAAGGCGATAAACACGCCAATCGCCGAGGCCTCGGTCGCGGTGGCGATCCCGGTAAATAGAGCACCGAGCACGCCCAGGATCAGCGACATCGGCGGTACGACGTATTTACCCAGCATGATCAGCAGCGCTTTGGTGCTGACCTCGGCGCGCTCTTCTTTCGGCACTTTGGGGCCGTAGCTGGGTTTCAGCCAGCAGATCAGCACCACGTATAGAGCGTACATCACCCCCAACAGCAGGCCGGGCACCAGCGCTCCGGCAAACAGCGCGCCCACCGATACGGGCGAGTAGCTGGCCATCAAAATCAGCATGATGCTGGGCGGAATCAAAATGCCTAGACAGCCGCTCGCCATGATCACGCCCGCGCTGAGCTCTTTGTTGTAGCCATACTTCAGCATCGGCACCAGCGCGATCATCCCCATGACGGCGATGGACGCCCCGACGATGCCGGTGGTGGCGGCCAGCAGTACCGAGACCACGACCACGGTTAGCGCCAGGCCACCGCGTACGTTGGCCAACAGTAGTCGCATGGCGTCGAACATCTTCTCCGTGACGCCGGAGTCGTTGAGAAAGCGCGCCATCAAAATGAACAGTGGAATGGCGACCAGCACGTAGTTGTCCATGGCGTTGCCATAGACGTTGTTGATGATGATGCCCAGGGTATTGATACCGGGGCCTAGATACGCGCCGATGACCGCCATACCGCCCAGTACGAACGCCAATGGGTGCCCCATGAATAGCCCGACCAGCAGTCCGCCAAACATCACCAGCGTTAGTAGTTCTGCACTCATGCGGATGTCTCCTCACGCAGTTGCATGATGGCGCGTAGGACGATGGCAATCGCCTGCAGCAAAATCAGCGCAGCGGCCACGACGATGACCCCTTTCACCGGGTAAACGGGAATCGAGACCATGCCGTAAGTCGTTTCGCCACGGCTGAAGGAGCGCTCGAAAAAGGCCCAGCCGTAGGTCAGCAGCAGCCAAATGAACGGGACGAAAAAGACCAAATACCCAATGAGATCCAGCACGGCCTGCTTTTTACGGGATAGCAGCCGTTTCACCACGTCGACTTCCACGTGGGCGTGATGGCGCAGCCCGTAGGCGGCCATGAGCATGAAGTGGGCGCCAAACAGCATCTTCGTCACATCGAACGCCCAGTCGCTGGGGCGACCAAAGAAAAAGCGCGACACGATGTCGTAAAGCACGATAAGAGTAATGATGGCAATTAACGGCGCAATGATGCGGCCAAACAGCTCGTTAATCGCATCGATCGCCTTGGCAATCGCATTCATGGAAGATCTCCGCAACTGAGCTAAGGCCGCCCCGACAAGGGGAGGGGCGGCCATGTTACGCTTTTATAGTGAGTGCCTTATAAGCAGGCTTCGATCTCTTCCAGTGAGGGGAGGTTGTCCATGGTACGGCTCATGTTGAAGGGGGCCGTCACATCACGCCATGCGGCGTACTCTTGCAGGTAGGTGATCATGGAGTGGTAGACCTTGGCATGGTCTGGATTCTCACAGGCGCCGCGTACGATGACCTCGTTGGTGATCTCCTGGATGCGCGCCAGATCCTCTTCCGAGAACTGGTTGATGGTCACGCCCGCGTCGATGAACTTCTGAGTCGCTTCGGTGGACTCGCGCTCGGACCAGGAGAGTGACCACGCCATGGTGGCTTCGGCGGCAATACGCAGTTTGGCCTGGGTCTCTTCGGAGAGGGCATCCCACGCGTCTTTATTGATCATGACGCCGAACACGCTCGCTGACTGGTGCCAGCCGGGGGTCGCCCAGTAGTCGGCGACTTCGGCAAAGCCTGCATTGAAGTCAACGCCAGGGGTGGAGAACTCACCTGCGTCGATCACCCCACGCTCGATGGCTTGGTATACTTCACCACCGGCCAGCGTGACTTGGGAACCGCCCAGCTCTTCGAGTACGCGGCCCTGGTCACGGCCAGAGAGACGCAGGCGCTTGCCTTCTAGGTCGGCGATGCTCTCGATGGGCGTGCGGCCCATGAAACCCGATTCGTTGTTGGTGATGCCGTAGGGCAGGTACACCATGTTGTACTGGCCGTAGATCTCTTGGTAGAGCTCGAAGCCGCCCCACTGTTGGATCCAGTTCAGATAATCGACACCGTTGAACAAACTGGTGGTGGTGGCCAGCGGCGAGAACGCCGGGTTCAGACCCGCCCAGTAGCCGGGCCAGTCGCCTGCGGCTTGAATCGCACCGGTTTCGGTCGCATCGAATACCTCGGTGCCCGGCATCAAGGTGCCGCCTGCGCGGAAATTGATTTGGACTTCATCGCCCGCCAGTTGGTTGACCAGCTCGGCCCAGTGCTGATCGATCTTGATCAGGTCGAGGTTCTCCGGCCACGTGGTGGTCATGGTCCACTGCTCCTGCGCTTGAGCGGTAGACGTGAGGGCGGCGAAGGCGACGCCAGCGGCAAGGCTGGTGAGTGCGAATTTTGTGGTCTTTTTCATTGTATGTTTCCTGGTACTTTGGCGGTTAGCGTTATTAGTGTTGGAGACCTGAAAGCAGGAAAGTACAGCAGCATGCTGACGTTTACGTAAAGTAAAACAACGCTGCGCTGCATCGCTAAGCTAGCACACTCCACCCGCTGCAGCGCAATATCAGTAAATCAAGGAAGTTAACGCGACAGCCATCGCAGAGATAATGTGGAAAAAGCCGTTAAAACATTGCTTTAAAAGGTACTTCTACGATCTTTACCCCGTCTTGAGGGGTGAGAAAACGTTGAAAAGCCCGGGTTTGTTCAACCAAAGTTGTAAGAGAATTCTTGCCTAAGGAGTCGCTATGAGCGGGTCACGCCACGCCGAGCCCACCTTATCCCGCGAACGCATCGACAGAGACGCCGCCACGCTCATCTGCCATGCCCGCCGTTTAAAGCAGCGGGGCTGGCGCGGACTGGTGTGGTTAAGCGGTGTGCCGGAGCAGGCCCGTCAGCAAGCGTTGGCGCTGTGGCAGGCCGCCGACTGGCAGACGCCACTGTGGGTAGGCGATGCCCAACAGGCCCCTGTCTCAGCCAGTTTATCTAGCCGTAAAGCGCGTACCCGGCTGGGGGCCGAGCACCAGCTCGTGATTCTCGATGCCAGTGGCCACGAAGGGCTGGATCCCGATGCGCTGGGCGCGCTGGCGGGGACGGTGAGTGCGGGCGGTCTTCTGGTGCTGATGACGCCCTCGGCTTGGGGTAGACAGCCCGATCCCAACTACGCTCGCTTTGCCGATTACCCCTGGCCTTGGGAGCACTTTAGTGCCCACTATTTGGCGCGTTTGGCGCGCTTGCTGAGGGCGTCGAATCAGGTGGTGCGCTGGCCTGTGGGAGGGGCACTGCGGTTGCCGATCCTGGGCAAACGGCCAAGCGCCCCTGAGCCCAGTGAAGACGCGGACTGTCTTTCCGCGGACCAAGCCTTGGCGGTGAGCGCGCTGGTCAAGCTCAAGCGGCGTCGGCCGCTGGTCGTGACTGCCGACCGAGGTCGGGGCAAGAGCGCCGCACTGGGCATCGCCTGCGCACGGCTACTGCAGCAAAGCGACGGTGGCGAGTGGCTGCTCACCGCGCCTCGGCTAAGCGCCGTGGAAAGCGTCTTCAACCGTGTGGCGGCGCTGTGCCCGGCGCTGCAGCGCCACGGCCCCGCCGAGGTGTCGCTGGCCAACGGCAGTCGGTTGCGCTTTTTGCCACCGGATGTCCTAACGGAGCTCGTCGAACAGGGTACGTTGGGGGGCAGTGGCAGTACGCTGCTGGTCGATGAGGCCGCTGCCATTCCCGCCTCGCTGTTGGGGCGCTGGCTGTCGGCGTTTCCGCGCATTGCCTTCGCCACCACGGTGCATGGCTACGAAGGCTCTGGGCGCGGTTTTGCGCTGCGTTTTCGCGATGTATTGGACCGCCAAGCACCCCACTGGCGCGAGCTAACGCTGCAAACGCCGATACGCTGGTCGACCGGAGACCCGCTGGAGGCGCTCATCCAGCGCTTGCTCTTATTGGATGCGCCGCTACCTAACGCAACTCCTTCACAAGACGAGTTGCCAGCGAGCGTCGTGCTCAGCCAAGCGCAGCTCGCGAGTCAGGATGCACGATTAGAAACGCTGTTTGGTCTGCTGGTGCAGTCCCACTACCGCACCACGCCGAGCGATTTACGCCAACTGCTGGATGGCCCCGGCACGGGACTACGCATGATACCCAGCCGCGACGGGGACGACCCGCAAGCCGTTCTGGTCACCCGCGAGGAGGGCGGCTTCGCGGCCGAGCTGGCCGACCAGGTGGCCAGGGGCGAACGCAGGCCCCAGGGGCATTTGCTGGCGCAGTCGCTCGCAGCCCATGGTGGCAGTCGAGCGGCCCTCATCGCCCGCTGGCGGCGGGTGGCGCGTATTGCCACGCATCCCCAGCGCCGCCGAGAAGGGCTGGGGCGACAGCTCCTGGAAGAGGATATCGATAGCGCCACCCAGCAAGGGCTGTCCCTGTATGGCGCCACCTTCGGGGCGGAAGCGTCGCTACTGCGCTTTTGGCTGGCGCTAGGGTTCGTACCTGTCCGTTTGGGCATGACCCGCGAAGCCGCCACCGGCGAGTATGCTGTGATGGTCGCCAGGGCGCTCAACCCCGAGGGGCACGCGGTGCTGGACACCTTGAGGAGCGGCTTTGCCGCTTCGCTGCCTAGCCTGCTGGCCTTCGAGCTGGCCGCATTGCCTGCGTCGGTCGTGGCGCTGCTGCTCGCTGCACTGCCCGCTCAGCCGCTCGGCACGGCCGAGCGCCAAGCCATTCATGACGTGGCTTATGCCCGTCGCGACCCTGCGCTGGCCCGACCCGCGCTCCAGGCGCTAGCGCGGGAAGCCAGTCGACAGCCGCTGGGCGAAGCTCAGCAGGCGCACCAGCAGCTCGCCGCCTGGGCCTACCAAAACCAGCCGCTGGACAAGACCCAGAACCTCGCCGTGCAGCGCTTGCGCGAGTCGGCGCAACAGGTGATCACCGCGTGCGAGCTTTTCCCCAGTGAGCCAGAGCGGTAAAGTAAGTCGGTTATCGATAATGAAGAGTTTCCATGAACGCACATCTAGCAGCGCTCGAGCCACGCCTTGTATGGCAGCACTTTCGTACTCTGTGTAACACGCCGCGCCCCTCCGGTCATGAGGCCGCGTTGGTCGCTACCTTGGAAGCCTGGGCGGATGCGCAAGGGCTTGCCCACGACCAGGATGCCTTCGGCAACCTGCGTATCCGCAAGCCTGCCACCCCTGGCTGTGAAGGCGCGCCGGGAATCGTACTGCAGGGCCATCTGGATATGGTGGCCCAGGCCAATGCGGGGCATGCGCATGACTTTACCCGCGACCCCATTCGCACCGTGGTTAAAGAGGGCTGGCTGCACGCCGAAGGCACGACGCTAGGAGCGGACAACGGAATGGGCGTGGCCGCGATATTGGCCGTGCTGGAAGACCCCGACCTGACCCACGGCCCACTCGAAGCCCTGTTCACCCTGGAAGAAGAGACCTCCATGGGCGGTGCGCTGAATCTTGCCGAGAACTGGTTGGAAGGCTCGCTGCTGCTCAATTTGGACAGTGAAGACCGTGGCGAGGTGTATATCGGCTGTGCTGGCGGCGCCGATGTGGTGGTCGATGCGCAGCTGCCTTGCACCGCCCTGCAAGCCGATGAGCGACTGCTTTCCCTCTCGCTGACGGGCCTTAAAGGCGGCCACTCGGGCATGGACATTCACCAGCCTCTGGGCAACGCCAATCGCCTGTTGGTGCGCGTTCTTTGGGCGCTAGAAGAGTACGATGCTCGTCTAGTGAGCTATCAGGGCGGCACGCTGCGCAACGCCATTCCCCGTGAAGCCTTTGCCCAGGTGGCGCTGCCCGCCGACGATATGGAGGCCGCCCTGGCCACCGTCGAGAGGCTGGCCGCCACCCTCAAGGCCGAGCTGGGCAGTGGCGATAGCGGCCTGGTATTGACCGCCGAGCGCGCCGAGCAGGCCGACGCCGAGCCGCTGACGCTCGATGCCAGCGCGATGCTGCTGGCGGCGCTGCATGCCGCCCCGTGCGGCGTCGAGCGCATGAGCGCCGACGTGCCAGGCGTAGTCGAAACCTCCAACAACCTGGGCGTGTTAAGCGTCGAAGCCGGTCGCTTTCATCTCTGTGCCCTGGTGCGTTCGTTGCACGATAGCGCTGCCCAAGCGATGGCCGAGCGCTTTCAGGCGCTGTTTGGGCTCATGGGCGCACGGGTGAAAGTCGAAAACGGCTACCCCGGCTGGGCACCCAACCCGGATAGCCCGCTACTGGCCACCTTCAAGGCGCGCCACGCGTCGCTGATGGGCCACGAGCCCGAGGTGAAAGTGATCCATGCGGGGCTAGAGTGCGGTATTTTGGGCAGCAAATACCCGCACTTGGACATGATTTCCTTCGGCCCGCTGATTCGCGGCGCGCACTCGCCGGATGAGCGGGTGGAGATCGAGTCCGTGGCGGAGTTCTGGGCCATGCTGCGCGATCTGGTGGCGGCGCTGGCGAAGTAACGTCCTCTCGCCATGCCCAACACCATCAAAAACGGCACCCTAGAGGTGCCGTTTTTGATGAAGCGTGATGACCGCCTGCGATATCGATGGCGGCCAATCGCCTCGCTTATTTGCCTAGATAGGCGTTGAGCATCCACACGGTTTTTTCCTGCTCGCGGATGTAGTCGCCCGCCTGGGCGGCGGTGCCCTCGTCATCGGCGTCGGACGCTAGCGCCAACAGTTCGCGCTGCAGTTCGATCAGCGTTTGATAGCCTGCCAGAACGCCTTGCACGCAGGTCTTGCCATCGTGGACGTCTTTGTCTTCTTGGATGCGCGACAGCTTGGTGTAATCGCTGTACGCGTGAACCGGTTTGTGGCCCAAGGTCAAAATACGCTCAGCGACCTCGTCGACCTTGGTCAGCAGGTCGGTGTAGAACTCTTCGAATTTGGCGTGCAGTTCGAAAAAGTCGTTGCCTTTCACGTTCCAGTGATAGCCACGCACGTTCATGTAAAAAATCTGATAGTTGGCCAGCAGGTGGTTGAGTTTCTCGGCGAGCTGGCTGGCGCTGCCTTCGTGTAAACCAATGCTATTGGTATCGTCCATTGTCTGCTCCTCCTTGGTGGGCGTTGCATTTCAACGTGTGTCTATTTCGTGTCGAGTTCAGCTTAGAGTGCTGCAACGGCGAGGTGAAACAGATTTTTTGCATCGCCGTCATAGCGGATAAGGTATACGTGCAGGCACCATCACAGGATTTCAAGGGGCGCTTAGCGGCAGGCGAGCCAAAGCCGCGCAATGCTTTCGCAGCGGTCTGCCAGCAGCTCCGCAGTGCGTGGCAGCGCCTGCTCTAACGTCATCAATCCATCGGCGAGGGCAAAGGCGGCGGTTACCCCCTCGTCGGTACACGCCTGCCAGCCATCGCCCAGGCTGCCCGCCAGCACGATCACCGGTTTGCCTTGGCGCTTAGCGGCGCGGGCGACGCCAATCGGCGTCTTGCCCGCTAGGCTCTGGCCATCCAAACGGCCTTCACCGGTGATGACCACGTCGGCCTCATTCAGCAACCGGTCAACGTTCGCCTGCTGCATGATCATCTCGATGCCCGGCGTCAGCGTGGCGTTCAGAAAGCAGTGCGCCGCAAAGCCCATGCCGCCTGCCGCCCCTGCCCCTGGGAGCTCTCGGTCATCACGCCCCAGCGCTTTGGCCGTCAGGTCGGCAAAGTGGCCAAGCGCGCGGTCGAGTATGGCGACATCGCCTTCCGTCGCGCCTTTTTGCGGGCCGAAGACGGCGCTGGCGCCGCGTTCGCCCAGCAGCGGATTATCCACGTCCACGGCGGCTTCTACGTGCAAGTTGTCCAACCGCGGGTCCAGCGTCGACAGGTCCAAGGTGGCCAGCTGCTGGAGCGCCGCGCCGCCGGGTGGCAACGGCTGGCCCTGGGTATCCCGCAGCGTGGCGCCCAGGGCTTGGAGCATACCCGCGCCTGCGTCGTTGGTAGCGCTGCCGCCGAGCAGCAGCAGGGCATGGGTGGCGCCTGCGTCCAAGGCAGCAAGAAATAGCTCGCCCACGCCGTAGGTGGTGGTGTGCAGTGCGTTGCGCTCGTCGCGGGTCAGGTGCTGTAAGCCGCTGGCTTCTGCCAGCTCGATAAACGCGGTACGCTGCTCATCGAGCCAGCCCCAGGCGGCTTGGCGGGGCCGTCCCAGGGCGTCCTTGACGGTAAGGGTGCGGCGTTCGGCGCGCGTGGTGGCAATCAAGGCGTCCAGGCTGCCTTCGCCGCCATCGGCCAGGGGGCAAAGCTGTGTGATGGCACTGGGAACTGCCCGTTTGATGCCCTTTGCCATGGCTTTGGCGGCCTCGTCGGCACTTAGGGCGTCCTTAAAACTGTCAGGGCAAAGCAGTACATTCATCGCACGACCTCCTTAAAACGTTGTCTCAGCGTGTTGTCGTTCTTTTAATGTCTGTTGGCGAGCTTAGCGCGCTGCTTGGCGACACACCAGCCATGACGGTAGCGAGAGGATTTTTCATGAAGGCCATACCCCTTAGCATCATCTGCCTATTGGCACTGGCAGGTTGCCAAACGGTTCCCGACCGTCTGCCCCAAGCAGAGCCTGCGCCAGCGGCGGCGTGCTACTTTCCCACCGACCCTCCCACCGACCTTCCCACCGGCCAGCCTGCGCCTGATGAAACGCTGCACGTTTTGACGCAAAGCATCGACGTCCTGGAAGCCTGGGGATTTTCGTTGGAAACCACCGATACCGAGCTTGGACTGGTCAGCGCTTCGCGGGAGCGCGAGCTCATCGGCTACTACGACCGCTATGACTACGACTATGGCTACGGCAGCGGCTTCCGCCTGTTTGGTGGGTTTGGCATTGGCCGTGGGATAGGCGTCGGCGTGGGTGGCTCCTTCGGGCCTGCGTTTGGTCAGCAGCCGGTCGAGGTGGAACGGGTATCGCTGCTGGCCCGCGATGGCCACATGCGCATCTCTCGTGACATTCGTCGTTTCGACCATCTGGGCGAGCTGCGCGAGTCTTACAGCGCCAGTAACGATGATTTTTGTGGCCGTTTCCAGGAAGCCTTTTATTCGTCCGCCACGCCTCAGGGGGCATCATGACACCGTCCCGTCCCACCGTATTGGCAGCCCTCACGCTATGCACCACGTTGTGGCTGGCAGGCTGCGCCACGACGCAGCCGTTAGAACCCAGAGAGCTGCGCTACAACGCCCCAATGGAGCAAGCCTTCCGCGAGGCGGTGGCACTGATGATGGAGCAGGGCTATGTGATACGCCACGCCGATTTGACCTTAGGGCGCGCCGAGGCAAGCCTGGCACGCTGGCCCGGATATCGGGTTCAGCTTCAAGTAAGCGAAGCTCAAGGGGGGAGTCTGGTCAGCGTGTCAGCACTGCGCGGTAGCCAGCCGATACCCCCTTATGTGCTAGACCCCTGGCTCGTGGCGTTACAGCGCAATTTAGGAGAATTGCCGTGATGAATGCATGGTCACCTGCCACGCTGCGTCGTACTGGCCAAGCGCTGCTGGTGGGCAGCCTGTTGGTCAGTTCGATGGCACAGGCCCACCCTCACGGCTGGATCGACATGAGCGTGCGTGTCATTACCAACGACGACGGTGCAGTCACCGGGCTTCATCAAACGTGGCGAATGGACCCCTTTTATAGCTTGGTCGTCATGGAGGAGTTGCAGCAGGTACCAGGCACGAGCCTGGAGCAGGGGCTGGATCAGTTGGGCAGTGAGATTCGCGATAACTTGACTCCTCAGCACTACTTTACCGAGGTGCGGATCGGCGACGAGCCACAGACGTTTGGCGAGGTCACCGAGTACACCGCGCTGGCGCGAGACGGGCGTTTGACGTTTATGTTCATCCTGCCGCTGGCGACTCCCCAAGCGCTCAGCGGGCAGGTGCTGGAGTACCAAGTCTTCGACCCCACGTACTACATCGAGATGGTACATGAGGAAGAGGACAACGAGCCCTCTCCTCGGGCGCTGATTCTCAACGGCGACCCTGACTGCGCGCTCAGCGTTTTGCCTGCCGATCCCGACCCTGAGCGGGTCATGCAGGCGGCGCTGTTGGATGTAGACGAAGAGGGCGAGCCAGGGTTAGGCCGCCACTTTGCGGAAACGGGCCGCGTGGATTGTCGCTAGCCGCCCATCGGGCGAGTCGTGTATAAAGTGTTACTTTATATCTTTTATGCGGAGGGGGCATGCCGTTAAGCCGACGACAACTTACCATCGGCGCTGTGGCGATAGTGGGCGTGGTGCTGCTGGTATGGGCCATACAGGTGAATTTACAGAGCGTTAGCCTTCAGCTGTTGGCGTGGCAGCGGGAGCTACACCGTAGTCTGACCCTGGCGATTACCGAGCTGTCGCGGACGCCCACCACCGCCACGTGGGTCACGCTGCTCGGCGTGAGCTTTGCGTACGGCGTCTTTCATGCCGCAGGGCCGGGGCATGGTAAAGCGGTATTGGCGACCTATTTGGCGTCCCATGGCGGTGCGACTCGCCGGGCGCTGGGGCTCTCGTTTGCTGCCTCGTTACTGCAGGGCCTCACGGCTATCGCGATGGTGGCGGTGTTGGTACACGGGCTAGGCTGGGTGACGCGACAAGCCATGGGCAGTGTGGCTTGGGTGGAACAGGCCAGCTTTCTTCTGGTAGCGCTATTGGGTGCTTGGCTCTGTTGGCGGGCGGTGCAGCAGCTGCGCCACGCCTATGCGGCTCGCCATGAGCCCGTGATGGAACATACGCATTCTCATGACCACAGCCACGATCACAGCCACAGCCACGATCATACCCACTGCTGTGGCGGGGCTCATCACGTCGAACCCGCGCAGGCGCTGGATTGGCATACGGCGTTGATGACCGTTGGGGCGATCGGTATGCGCCCCTGCAGTGGCGCCATTCTGATGCTGGGGGCCGCAAGTCTCTTGGGGCAATTTTATGTGGGGGTTGCATCGGTGGTGGCAATGTCGCTGGGCACGGGTATCACCGTGTCGATATTGGCCCTGGCCAGCATCGTGGCTAGAGGGTGGGCGACCAAGCGGCTACACAAGCAGAGCCAGCAGCGGGTCGAGAAAGCGGCGGGCTGGGCGGCGCTCACTGGTGGGGTCGTGATCATTGCCTTGGGTGTTTCCTTGGCGCTGGCAGGTGCGGCGCAGCCCGCCAGCGGCACATTACTCAACGAGCCACCCGCGCGCAGCTCTCTGCTGGGGGGCTAAGCTTAAAGCGTCAGGCTCTCGATGTGCGCCAGAAGCTGTTCACGGCGCTCACCCTGCTGGTCGAGCTCGTAAGGCGTGGCGGTGCCGTTGCCCCACACGGGCGCGGGCCAGCTGGCGTCATCGGTATAGCGCACCACCAGATGGATATGTAGCTGGCTAACCATGTTGCCTAGCGTGGCAATATTGAGCTTGTCGCCTTGAAAGCCCTCTTTCATGGCGGCGCCCAGCTGCGTCGCCTCCTGCCAAAGTTGGGCCTGCTCGGCCTGGCTCAGCTCGAATACCTCACTGATCGAGGCCACGCGGGGCACGAGCACCACCCAAGGGTAGCGAGCATCGTTCATCAGCAGAGCGCGGCAAAGCGGTAGGTCAGCGAGGGGAAAGGTATCGGCCTCTAAGCGTGAATCGAGTTCGAAGGTTGCCAAGCGGAGTGCTCCTAAGCCAAACGGTTGGACTAGCATCATAGCAGGCAGTGATTATGTCAGGGAAAACAGGCGAAATGATTAAAATCTGTTACGCTGAAAACACTCCTAGGCGGTAAGGCTGCCGCCGGAGCTTCCCGATGTCGAATGACCTGTTAAGGAGAACACCATGAAAAAATTACTGGCGACTAGCTTTATTCTGCTCATGACGGCAGGCGCACTCGCGGGCTGCAACACCATTGCAGGAGCAGGACAAGACGTGGAAGAAGGCGGCCAAGCCGTTCAAGACGCCGCAAGCTAAGGCTCGGCCTCAACGGCTTGTCGTGTTTACGTGCGGGCTAGGCAGCAATGCCTAGCCCGCACTGCTTAGTGAGCCAGAGACACGTGTGAGTCAGAACAAACTTCATCGAGGAACATCAATCATGACGCCAGGAAGCACGGGGATGATGATCGCAAAGGGCCATGTGAAACGCTTGAGCAGCGCGCTGGCCGTGCTGCTGCTTGCAGGGTGCAGCAGCGCACCCAGTGAAACGGCCGCGCCGACACCGCCAACGGTCGATCAAACGGCACCGGCTCGACCAACATGCGATGCTAGCGCCGTGCAGTACGCCATCGGTGCGCCCTTCGATGAAGCCAACGTCGAAACACTTGAAGCGCAGAGTGGCGCCAACCAAGTGCGGGTGCTGCGCCCGGGCAGCGCCGCCACCATGGATTACCGTGACGATCGACTCAATATTCATCTGGAAAGCAACGACATGATCGAGGCGCTGCGCTGCGGCTAACGCAAAATCAGCCATACGCAGGCGGCGGTGAGAATGCCCATCGCGATGTTGAACCCACGCCACGCCCGGTCGCTTTTGATCCACTGCCCAATGGCGCTGCCAAATGCGGCCCACAGCGCAATGCAGGGCAGCGCCACCACTTCCGCAAACCCGGCCAGTATCAGGGCATTGACGATCGGCTGGCCGCTCTCCGGTAGAAACCCCGCCATCAGCGCCAACCCCATCACCCACGCTTTAGGGTTGGCGAACTGAAACATGGCTGCCTGCCAAAACGTCAGCGGCACCCCGTGCTGGCTGGCGTGTAAGTTGGGCGGCGGGGCGGTGGCGATTTTCCAGGCAAGGTAGAGCAAATACGCACTCCCTACCCAGCGCAGCGTGGTTTGCACCACCGGGAAGCGTTCGAACAGCACGCCTAGCCCCAGCGCAATGCTGGCAAACAGTAAGAAACAACCTCCTAAAATGCCCCACATATGCGGCATGGTGCGCCGAAAGCCAAAGTTGGCCCCCGAGGCGGTGAGCATGATGTTATTGGGCCCAGGTGTGAGCGTCATCGACATCATATAGAGCGCTGCGGGGCCAAGGATGAGCCATTCGCTATTCATTTTGTATCCATACAATTTGGATGAATTGGGTTGTTGGTGGGCGTTTTTGTTAGCATAATGTGGCTATTTTTTACGTCAAAGGTTTTATTGTCACCATGACAATTTGGGTGCCTTCCATTGAACACATGACCGGCCCACGCTATCGGGCGATTGCCCAGGCCATTGGCGATGCCATTGCCAGGGGTGGTTTGGCGCCAGGAGAGAAACTGCCGCCCCAACGCCGGTTAGCGGATGCGTTAGGCGTCACCGTGGGCACCGTCACCCGTGGCTATGCCGAAGCAGAGCATCGCGGATGGGTGAGCGCCCGGGTAGGCAGCGGCACCTATGTGAAAGAGCGCAGACCAAGCCACGTCTTTGGCAGTCAGCCCAGTACGCAAGCCGGTGACGATACGATCGATTTAAGCCTCAGCCTGCCGCCACCGCATCTTTTAAGAGAGCAGGCGCTGAGTGCGGCTCTGACCACACTCAGTACTTCGGCGGATGCGCTCAGGCGCAGCGTGGCTTACTCAAGCTCCCAGGGTAGCGACCACCACCGCGCCGCTCTCTCTCAGTGGCTCACCCAGTTAGGCATGGCCCTGGACGCTGAGGAACTGCTGATCACTCAAGGCGGGCAGCACGGCATTAGCCTGGCCATCGGCACGTTGTTACGCCCCGGAGAGCTGATCGCCGCCGATGCCTTGACGTACCCAGGGGCGATCAGCGCAGCCCAACAGGCGCATCTCAAGATGGTCGCCATCCCTTTCGACCAGGAGGGGATGTGTATGGAGACGCTGGCGGCCCAGTGCGCGCGTCAGCCGCCGCGATTGATATACCTTACGCCTGATCAAAATAATCCCACCGGCATCTGCCTGAGCGAAGCGCGCCGAGAGCAGCTCGTGGCGCTCGCAAGGCGCTACGATATATGGCTGCTAGAGGATGGCGTGCAGTACCTACCCGTCGAGCAGCGTGGCACGCCGCTCTATCGGTTAGCGCCAGAGCGCACGCTGTTCGTCTTTAGCACGGCAAAAGTGCTGGCGGGCGGGCTGCGTATGGGCGTGCTGCGCGCGCCACCTGCGCTGCTGGAGCGGCTGGCGGCGGCCTTAAGAGCGCAAAGCTGGATGGTGCCACCGCTCATGGTGGATGTGGTTTGCCACTGGGTGAGCCAAAGCGCGTCACACGAGCTGCTGACGTGGCAAACCCAGGAGCTGGCGGCACGGCAGCAGCTCGTCACGGACCACCTGGCGGGCTACTCGCTGAGCCGTCGGCCAAACGGCAGCAACGTATGGCTAACGCTACCCGATGGCGTACGGGCGCTCGAGCTGTGCGAGCGGCTCAACCAGCAGGGCGTCAAAGTGACCAGCGCGGAACCCTTCTGCGTAGGCAGCGCACCGGCCCCCCAGGCGGTGCGGATTTGCATCGGAGCGGCCGTTGATCAGGCGGCGCTTACGCGTGCGCTGTCCATTGTGCGCGCGAGCCTAGAGCAGACGCCCCTTGCGACCGCAACGGTCTAGCTAGTCATAGCGATCTTTCCAACCCTGATGGCGCACCTGCTCTTTGAGCATGTCGAGCACGTCGTAAAGCACCTGTTCGGTCACTTTGGCGCTGGTGTCGTCGACGGTCAACCAACTGTCAAAGCTGGTGTCGGCGGTGCGCTCGACGAGTTGACGAAAGGCGGGGGAGTGCATGCCTTGCGCCATTTCATCCACCAGCCGCTGGGCGACACTGCTGATAGAAGCTTGCATCGCGCTTGATGCGGTTTTTCCCATGGGTAAGCGGTGTAGTCGTTGAATTTCCGGGCTCTCCCGCAGCGTGCGGCTCACCAGATCGTCGATGGCCATCATGATGGCGGTGCGATTTTGCTGATACGCCCGTCCGGCCGTCGCCTCGAGGCGCTCGGCAATTTCATGGATCAACTGGGTTTTGCGCGGCATGATCACCCGCTCGATGACGCGTTCGGTGAGCGAGTCGCTGGACATGATCTGCTCCTGAGCGTTGCCTAGCAAACGCAGCGCTATACGGTCTGAGAGCTCCTCCAGCAAAATATCGTAATACTTGGCAAAAAATCGATAGACCGACCAACGGGTCACGTCGATCAAGCGCAGTCGATGTAACCGGTGTAGGAGCGAAATGACGCGTAAGGCACGTAGCCAACGAAACCCACTGAGTGGGATGCAGCCCAGCACGTCGTACCAGTGTACGAAGGGATAGAAAAACCAGCGGTGATAGCGCCGCTCGGCAATCGCGACGGCCCAGCCCAGGAGTACATCGGCAATGAAGACGCTGACGAAAACCAAGTCGATGGTGATGAAGCGGCTGTGAATCGTCGTATCGTAAAACTCGTGAAAGCCAGGTGCGATGGTGGCCAGCGACTGGTTGATTGGACCGATAAGGAACAGCGAGTCAAACAGCAGCAGGCTTAGGTTGAGGACAACGGCGGCAAGGATCAAGAGATCCCAGCCGATGTGCGCATACTCGACGGCCTTGGGCAGGTGGGGGTAGCGCTGCCTGATGGGCATGATGACTCCTTGTCGTCGCGGGTAGGGTAGCGCTTAGCGCTGCTGGTGATGCTGTTGAGTCAGCTCCTCTTCGCGCTCGGCCTGCTTACGCAGCTTCTTGCGCAGCGCCGCCTTTTCGAAGCGCAGCTTCTGTAGCGGGGTCTCCAACGCCAGCGGCGGCACCCGGGCGGGCTTGCCGTTGGCATCCACGGCTACCATGGTGAGGTAGCAGCTATTGGTATGACGAATCAGCTTCTGGCGAATATCCTCGGCCACCACTTTGATGCCAATTTCCATGGAGGAGCGCCCCACATGGTTCACGCTGGCGAGAAACGTCACCAGCTCGCCGACATGGATTGGCTGTTTGAACAGCACTTGATCCACCGATAGCGTCACCACGTAGTGGCCAGAGTAGCGGCTGGCGCAGGCGTAGGCGACTTCATCGAGTTTCTTCAGAATAGCACCGCCGTGCACTTTACCGCTGAAGTTCGCCATGTCCGGCGTCATCAAGACCGTCATGGAAAGCTCGTGCTGGCCCGGTAAGGCGCTGTGTTCAAGGCTCTGGTCTGAGGCGTTGGGTACATCAGAGGCGTCGGACATAAAAGTCACCCTACGATTAAAAATGCCCGCCCCCAGGCGATAGGGGCGGGCGTTGACGTCGTGCTTAGCTGCTTAGAACCAGACCAAGCCTACGGAAATGATAATACCGGTAATGAATAGCTGGATCAGACAGAATCCCATGATGTCCTTGGCTTTCAAGCCGGCAATCGCCAACACCGGCAGGGCCCAGAAGGGCTGTAGCAGGTTGGTCCAGGCGTCGCCCCAGGCCACCGCCATGGCCACGCGGGCAATGTCGGCACCCAGCGCTTCTGCGGCAGGTAGCATGACCGGCGCTTGTACCGCCCACTGGCCGCCGCCGGAGGGCACGAACAGATTGACGATACCGGCGCTGAGGAACGACCAGAACGGCAGCGAGTTAGCGGTGGCAAACGAGACTAGCCATTCGGACATGCTCTGGGCCAAGCCTGACTGCACCATGATCGCCATGATGCCTGCATAGAAGGGGAACTGAATGACGATGCCTGCGCCGCCTTTAATGGCTTCGTTCAGGCTAGTGAGCAGGTTACGGGGCGTGCGGTGCAGCACGATCGCCAGGAACAGGAACATGAAATTCACCACGTTCAAGTTCAGGCCGCCGCCGCGCAGAAGGAAGTGGTCGAGCAAGAACAGCAGGCCCGGTACGCCCACCAGCAGCGCCAGCGGCATGCTGTTTTCGAGCTTTTCGGCAGGGCGCGTGAGACGGCCCACGGGCTCTGGTTCGTCGTCGAGCAGTTTGGGGTCGACGTAGACGCTGTCTTTCTCATCCGGCAGCATCATGCGGTTGACCAGCGGTACGGCGATGAACAGGCAGATGACGATAGCCAGGTTGAAGAAGGCGAAAATGGTCGAACCGGTGCCGATGACGCCGATCTGGTCCGCAGAGAAGTGGCCTTCGGTGGCGATCGTCAGCGGCACGGAACCGGCCAGGCCACCGTGCCACACCACGAAGCCGGAGTAGGCGCTGGCCACCAGCAAGCGGTAGTCGACCTTGATCAGACGGGCCAGCTCTTTGGCGAACAGTGCGCCGACCACCAAGCCAAAGCCCCAGTTGATCCAGCTAGCCGCCAGCGAGACCAGCGTGACGAGAATGATCGCGCCGCCGGGTGATTTCGCCGTACCGGCAATTTTTTGCAGAATGCGTTTCACGGGCGGAGAGCTTGCCAGCATGAAGCCGGTAACCAGCACGAGCAGCATCTGCATCGAGAAGGTCAGTAAGCCCCAGAAACCGTCGCCCCACATACGCAGCACGGCCAAGGGCGTTTGGCGCTCTACCGCGATGGCGGCGACGGCAGCAATCAGGGTTAGCAGGAGAACGAAGATATACGGGTCTGGCAAATAACGCTCGACCAGCTTGACCGCTGGTTTTGATATGAGTTTTAGCATGAAGTGCTCACTTTATTCGTTATTAGGAAGTGCGCGGCTAATATACGGTGGTGCGGTACAATTTTCATCCCTCCACGGCCAATGCGTGGGGTGCTTAACATTGTCACATCACCTTACGTTAGCGCAGTTCGCTCGCCCTGCCCGTTGTGGCGTTCAACGCTGCTGATCAAAGGTGAGAAACGCCGGATGACGGCCGCCAGCGGGTCAGCCGGTAGTGCCGATAATAGCCAATGAGCACGGCCGAGCGGGTGAGCATAAAAAGTGTGAAGGCTAGCCAAAGGCCGTGATTGCCCAGACCCTGACAGAACCACCAGGCCGGCAGGTAGACGGCAAGGCCCGCAAAGATGCTGTTACGCATCTCTCGCACTGCCGTGGTACCGATGAAGACCCCATCCAACAGGTAGCTCCACACGGCAATCAGCGGCATGACGACCATCCATGGCAGATAGGCCGCTGCGGTAGCGCGCACGTCGCTGAGCCCGGTAAGCAGGGCGATCAGCTGATTTCCCCCTAAGGCAAATAGCAGTGCCGCAGCGGCAGAGGTCCAGAACGAAAAGTGGGCCGTCGCGCGTACAGTGGCGGTAAACTCGCGCCAGTCTTGGCGGCCGTAAGCGCGCCCCACCAGCGATTCGGCGGCATGGGCAAAGCCATCCAACGCATAGCTGGTGAGCATGATGAATTGCAGCAGCACGGCATTGGCAGCGAGCACGGTATCGCCCTGACGGGCACCTTGCGCGGTAAAAAACGCCATGGCAAACAGCAGCCCCAGGGTACGCACGAACAGGTTGGCGTTGACGTTGAACAGCGCCGAGTACGCCTTAAGTGCTAGCAGTCGCTGGCGCTGAAAGTGGCCTTCCACATACCCTAGCTGGCGCAGCACCAAGTAGCCGCCGAAGGCCAGCGCGCTGTAGTCTGCGAACACGCTGGCTAGCGCCACGCCGTTACTGGTCATCCCCAAGCCCACCACGAACCCCAGGTCGAGCAGGATGTTCACGCTATTGGTCAGCAGCAGAATCATCAACGTAACGCGGGCGTTCTGCTGCCCTAAAAACCACCCTAAAATGGCGTAGTTGGCCAGTACGGCAGGGGCCGACCAAAGACGAATCTCGGCGTATTCCCGCGCCAGCGGTGTCGCGTCGGCGCTGCCATCCAGAAGCCAAAGGCCAAGCGAGATCAGCGGCGAGCCCAACACGATCAAAAGCGTCCCGATGACGCCCGCCATGATCAACGATTGGCCAAGCAGGTTGCGCACGTCGCTCGGCGCATCGCGCCCGATGGCCTGGGCGACCAGTCCGGTGGTGCCCATGCGTAAAAAGCCAAAGCCCCAGTAGAGAAAGCTAAATAGCGTTGCGCCAAGGGTCACGCCGGCCAGGTAGCGAGAGTCGGGTAAGTGCCCGACCACGGCGGTATCCACCAAACCGAGTAGCGGTACGGTGATATTGGAGAGAATGATGGGCCAAGCGAGGGTCCAAATACGCATTCAGAGTGACCTTCGCTCGCAGAGGTTGAGGCACACCTGGAGTGGCGAGTTAAACGGCAGTAATGATGCGGTACTTCTCCATCAATTGCGCTTGGGTTTCGGGGCGCTCTGGGTCGAGGGGGATACAATCCACCGGACATACCTGCTGGCACTGCGGCTCGTCGAAGTGGCCGACGCACTCGGTGCACAGATTGGGGTCGATCACGTAAATCTCCTCACCGGGAGAGATCGCGTCATTGGGGCATTCCGGTTCGCAGACGTCGCAGTTAATGCATTCGTCGGTGATCATCAGGGCCATGGGCATACCTCACGAATGGCGTATCACCCGAGCAGCGAGATACCCGAGTGTTTTACTCAACAATTATCGATAGCTAGGTAGTGTAGTGCTTACGCAGCGTCTCTGCGACCTGTGGATGCACGAGCGGTGAAATATCGCCGCCCAGCTTGGCGATTTCCCGCACGATGGTCGAGGAGATATAAGAGTTTTCCACGGCGGGGGTGAGAAACACGCTCTCGAGTTCGGGATTTTGAGCGCGGTTCATGTTGGCCAGCTGCAGCTCGTACTCGAAATCGGAGACGGCGCGCAGACCACGTAAAATGATCGTAGCGCCCTGCTCGTGCATCATGGTCGTTAGTAGCGTCGAGAAACCAATGACGCTGACGTTGGGCAGCGACGCGCATACCGCTTCCGCCAGCGCGATTCGCTGTTCTAAATCCAGGCTGGGACGTTTGCCGGGGCTAGCCGCTACGGCAATCACCACTTTGTCGAACATGCGCGCGCCGCGCTCGATCAGGTCGAAATGACCGTTGGTGATCGGGTCGAACGTGCCGGGATAGACGGCGATATTCTCGCGGCGCAGGCTCATGTCGGCGTCTCCTCGTCTAGCGAACCAAACGGATTGTTGGGGGCCAGCGACACCGCCTGATCGTAGCCAGGTATGTGAATACGGTCAGCGTGTATCTCGAGTTCCGGGCCTTCGAGTACCGCGTCGCCAAACTGGTAGCGAGGGGCGTAGTGCCCCCGGTCGGCGTCGGCCAGATACGCTGCGGCGTTGGCGCGGACGGTTTCACGGCGGCCTTTCCATGCATCGATGGCCGCGCGGCCGTGGCGCTTGACCAGCAGGCGCTCGGTGACGTCGGGCGAGAGCACGACACCCGTGGCGTTATTGCCACCAAAGCCTTTGGCGTTGACGAAGGCGGCATCGGCGGTAAACGCTTGCGGTGTGGTGAAAAAGCGCAGCCGCTCGGCATATACGTCATCGGCCACCGCATCCAGCGTTGGGATGCCTGGCAGCAGGCCGTGGGCGAAGCTGCCCAAAGCGCTGGCCAGCTGGTCGCCCGCCGCCGAGCCTTGCGAGTGGCCAATGAAGGCTTTGATAGCCACCACCGGCCACTGCTCAATGCCGTTCGCGCGGGCGATTTCATCGAACACGTGGGATTCGGTGGTGCGGTTTTTCGGCGTGCTGGTGCCGTGGGCATGCAGGAAAGTGCGCTCTTTTAGCGCGGTCTCCCCCAGCATGTCTTTGACCAGTGCGGCTGCCTTACCCAAGGTGATGTAGTTGCCGATGCCGGGCGCAGAGATAGAGCGCTTGTAGCCGTCGGCGTTGACGAAGACCTCGGGCACCGCGCCGAGGATATCGGCCCCTAGCTCTAGGGCGAGGCTGTCGTCCATCAGCAGCACAAACTGGCTGGCTTCGGCCATGGTGAAACCGCAGTTGCGAGCGAACGGGCGGCACGCGCGCTGGTAGTCGGTGTCGGTAAGCAGCTCCAAGGCATCCAGCGCTTTCAGGCTGGCGTCATCGGCCAGCGCGCCCATGGCGCGGAACCCTTCGATGATCTCCGGCGTGATCGGCGCGTCGGCGGTGCCCACCATCACCACCCGGCGGCGACCCGCGCGGATATCCTCGATGCCCAGGCGCAGGTTGTAGAGGAAGCTCGCGCACGCCCCCAGCGCCGCGCCGGTGCCGCCGACGCTACCCAACACGTAGGCATTGAGAAAGTCAGCGGGCATTTGCCCATAACCCAGCGGCATCTGCTTGGAGGTGGCTCGTTGACCGGTTACCAAGCTTTTCAGCAGCCCTCCCCACCCCTGGTCATCGAGCTGACCAATGGAGTTGCCCGCATAGACGGCAATGTGGTCGGGGTTGAGCTGCTGGCGCAGTGTTTCCCAAGAGAGGCCGCTGGCCCCCAGGCAATCGCTAGCACCGAAGACCGCCATGGAGAGCCCGCGCGGGTGGTGAACACTGCGGTACAGACTGGCGGGATCGAAGCCGCTGGGCAACTGGGCCGCCGCCCTGACTTTGGGCTCTTGCGCGTCAGGCAACAGCACGTCGAAAGCACCGGCAGGGAGGGTGACTTCGACCTGCCGCGCGTCGATCTCGCGCACTTGCCATCCGTCGGGCAACTGATCGGGAAGCTGGCGGCGGCGCAGCGTGACGCACATCGGCTCGGCTAGGGTCATGTCGGCGCGTCGATTCGCGGGCAGGCCCGGGGCCAGAAAGCGCGGGTCTTCGTTGCGGCGAATCAGCGTGTGATTAAGCACCTGATTACGCAGCCGTAGGGCAGGGGCGTCGATGGGCTGTCCTGCGCTGTCGTGCCATCCGTTGTCGGAGTGCTCGGCAAGACGCATGAGCGCCGCCAAGCCTTCCAGGGTCTGGCGCTGCTGGTCAGCAGGTAAAGCATCAAGCACGGTGCGGCGGAAGGCCTGATGGCCCGAGGTTCTGCCGGCGGGATTGATGCCGCCCATGCCGACAATCACCGGTAAGTGTGACAAGCCGGGTTCCTCGTGGTGCGGTGGTTTTTAATAACAGTTATTGTCAGACCGAGTCGATAATGGCGACCGATCCGAGCTTAATCAGTGAGCTGAACGTATGGCTCGGGCGTGATCATAGCACCGGGCGTGCAACGGCGTCATGCCGAGCGCGCGGGAGACTGATAGAATCACGCTTTTTTTAACCCAGGGGATGGCATGCAGCACACCTCACGGCCAGTGACGTCCAATCAGCCCGGGCCGCATCACGATGTGGCCCGGCGAGTCACCCGCGCGCTCGCACATCCGCTGCGCAAACCCGTTGCTGATCACACGCGGCGAGCGTTCGAACGGGCCAACGCGTGGCGACAGCAGCGCGGTGCGCCTTTGATCCTCGACGCGGGCTGCGGGGTGGGCCTATCGACCCGACGATTGGCACTAAGGTTCCCTGAGTGCAGTGTCATCGGCGTCGATCGTAGCGAAGATCGGCTGGGGCGCGAGCACGGCGAGTTGCCGGACAATGCGTTACTGGTGCGTGCCGATTTGGTCGATTTTTGGCGGCTAGCACTGGAAGCAGGCTGGGCGCCCGAGCGCCACTATTTGCTGTATCCCAACCCGTACCCTAAGTCGGCCCACTTGAAAATGCGCTGGCATGGCCATCCTGTTTTCCCCACACTATTAGCCTTGGGAGGACGGCTGGAGCTGCGCTCGAATTGGCAGCTTTATGTGGAAGAGTTTGCCCAGGCCGTGAACATCGTCACAGGCCAAGCAGCTAGCGTCACCGCGCTGCAACCTAACGGTGATTATCTCACTCCGTTCGAAGCCAAATATGACCAAAGTGGCCAAACGCTCTGGCGTTTGTGCATCGAGTTGGAGCGCCCATGACATTTATCTATCTGATTCTCGCGATCGTGGCGGAAGTAATCGCCACTAGTGCCTTGAAAGCCTCGGCGGGGTTTACCCGCCCACTGCCGAGTCTGCTGGTGGTAGGGGGCTACGGGGTCGCGTTCTATTTACTGAGTTTGGTACTGCGCACGCTACCCGTCGGCATTACCTACGCCATTTGGGCGGGCTTGGGTATCGTGCTGGTGACGCTGGTTGGCATCGTGGTGTTTGGTGAAACGCCAGACCTGCCCGCCGTGCTGGGTATCACGCTGATCGTGGCGGGTGTGGTAACGCTGCAGGTCTTTTCCAAAATGAACGTTCATTGAGGTTGCTCGACGTGACGAGTTTTCTGACTTTCTCCACACGCTGGCTACGTAACGGCGTCGTTGCCGGGGTGACGACCGCTGCGCTCTGCGCCAGTTCAGCGCTTTGGGCCGATTTCACTCGGCTGAGCCAACTCGAAGCAAAAGGCTTTGCCATCAGCGCTGAGGCACGCTTGTTGGATGCCGATAGCGGCAGTAACCCGCTGTTGGGTAGCCTGAATCCGGAGCGTCAGCTCTCGCCCGCCTCGGTCACGAAAGCGTATATGTCGGCGGCCCTGCTGAACCGCTTTGGCCCCCAGCATCGTTTCACCAGCCAGCTCGTCAGTACTGGGCAGGTACAGGACGGCGTGTTGAGTGGCGATCTCGTGTTCGAGGGCGGCGGCGACCCTGGATTGACGACCGAAGACCTGTGGCGGCTCGTTCATCGGCTGCGGCTGGCAGGTGTTGCCCATGTCGACGGGGCACTCATCGTCAGCCAGTGGCGCTTTGGCCCGGTGGAGTGCATCACCACGGACCGCTGCAATGCCCGTACCCGAGTGACCAACGCTTATAGTGCGCCGCTCTCCTCGGCGGGTGTCAACTTTGGCACCTGGTGCGTCAACGTCGCCCCGGCGGCCCAGCCGGGGACGCCTGCGCGGGTGGGTCTGTGCGACAGCCAAGATCCGCTGATCGTCATCGATAATCAGGTCGTCACGCGTCCGGCCAATAGCGGCACCGAGATCAGCGCAGAGCGCCTAACCGACGAACGCGGTGATGTCATGCGCTTGACGGGGCAGATTTCCACCAACGCGGTGGCGCGGGATGTCTACCGTGGTGCGGGCGATGCCGCAGAGAAGACGGCCCAGGTACTGCTCAGTATGCTCAACCAGTCCGGTATCAGTGTGCGCGATCCGTGGCGCGTCAGCGCCAGCCAGCCGCCGAGTAGCGCCCAGCGCCTAGCCGCCGTGGATAGCCAGCCGCTCCAGGAGCTGCTGCTACGCACCATGAACTACTCCAACAATTACATGGCCGACGTGCTGGCGCTGAACTTGGTGGAAACACCCCAAGCGCAGCTTCGTCAAGCAGGGCAGGCCATCGAAACCTATGTGCAGAGCCTGCCCGGGCATGGCCCGATCACGTTACACAGCGGCAGTGGGCTGACCACTGACAATCGCACCTCAGCTCATGGTGTCAACGTGATGCTGGAGGACATGTTCCGTCAAAGCGCGCTGTTCCCCAGTTTCGTAGCCTCTTTTCAATCGCCCGCCAATGGGGTGATGCGCTTCATTCGTCGCGGCACATCCACGTTCCAACATAACGTCATGCTGAAAACTGGCACGCTCAACCAACCGTTTGCCGTGCGCGCTGCGGCAGGCTATTTCCGCACGGCCCAAGGGCGCTGGGGCGTGTTCAGCGTGCTGGTGAATGGTAGCGGCAGCACGCCTTATCTCAGCTGGCCCGAGGTGCTCGACCCACTGTCGTTAGATCTCGATGCAATGATACTGGCCAATTAATGAAACGCTTAGCTGAGGCACAACGGGCATGAAACCACGTCACACGGGGTTAACCCATTTATTGCACTCCACACGCTACTCCTGGAAAGGCCTGAAAGCAGCGTTTCGTAATGAGTCTGCCTTTCGCCAGGAGTTGGCGATTACTGCCGTGCTGCTGCCATTTGCCTGGTGGATTGGCGAAGGCCCGATCAGTTGGCTGCTGCTGGTCGGCAGTCTGTTTCTCGTGCTGATTGTCGAGCTGCTCAACAGCGCCATCGAAAACGTGGTCGACCGTATCGGCACCGAACACCATGAGCTGTCAGGGCGCGCCAAGGACATCGGCTCGGCCGCGGTGATGCTGTCGCTGATGATGGCGGGGCTGACCTGGGGGCTGTTAGGCTGGGAAAAATGGATGGGCTAGTTGGCCTAGAATGTCGTTGAGAATCATAACAATCGCTTGGCAAAGAGGTGCTTATGCAGTCCCACGATGCGTTATTTCCCACGGATACGCTCCCCAAGTCGCTCGCACCGGCGGCCGCCCAGGCCCACCAGCGCCTGAGTGAGGCACTGAGCCAAGCGGATAACATCGCCTCGATGACCAAACAGTCGCTACCCTCCCGTCATTGGGACGCTCTAGCCCCTGCCCGCCGCAAGGCGTTGGCGCGGGTGGTGACGATTTCCACCTTTGCTCTCGATACGCTCGCGCGGTTTCCCCACTGGCTGGCCGAGTTGGATGCTGCCGGAGAGTTGGATAGCGCCCCCAGTAAGGAAGCGCTGACCCAGTGGTTGGATGAAGCCCTAGAGAGCGCCGAGGACGAAGAGGCGCTGCACCGGGTCCTGCGTCGTTTTCGCCGTGCGCGCATGCTGGGTATCGTTTGGCGCGATCTTGAACGCCCCGACGGCGCCTCCATGTGGGACACCGCCCGGTCGGTCTCTTGGCTGGCAGAAGTATGCACCGACGCAGCGCTGTGTTGGCTGGAGCGTTTCTACGCCACCCGCTGGGGCACGCCTGCTCCGCGCCGCGACGGCTCGCCCCAGCGCCTCGTCGTGTTGGGGATGGGCAAGCTAGGGGCTGGCGAGCTCAACCTCTCCTCGGACATCGACCTGATTTTTGCCTTCCCTGAAAAGGGCGAGACCGAAGGCGGCCGTAAGCCTTTGGAACATCAAGAGTACTTCACCAAGTTGGGCCAGCGTTTGATCGCTGCGCTGGATGCCATGACGGCGGATGGCTTCGTGTTCCGCGTGGATATGCGCCTGCGTCCGCTGGGCGACGGCGGCCCGCTGGTGGGCAGTTTTTCGATGCTCTCCAGCTACTATCAGGACCAGGGCCGAGAGTGGGAGCGCTACGCGATGCTCAAGGCGCGGCCCATTGCCGGGGACCTCGACGCCGGGCATGAGCTGCTGGCCAGCCTGCGGCCGTTCGTCTATCGCCGCTACCTCGATTTTGGCGCCATCGAATCGCTGCGCGAGCTGAAGGCAATGATCAACCGCGAAGTGAAGCGCAAAGGCATGCAGAGCAACATCAAGCTGGGGCCGGGAGGCATTCGCGAGGTGGAGTTCGTGGTGCAGGCGTTCCAACTGATTCGTGGCGGCCGCGATACCGAGCTGCAGGTCACCTCGCTGCATACGGCGCTCGAGCGCTTACCGGAGCTTGGGTTATTGCCCCAAGCCGTGGTGGACGAGCTGCTGCCGGATTACGCCTTTCTGCGCGACGTGGAGCACGCTCTGCAGGCACTCGAAGATCGCCAAACCCAAACCCTGCCCAGCGATGACGAAGATCGCGAGCGCGTGGCGTTGGCCATGGGGCATGAGGATTGGCCTGGACTCATCGCCCAGCTCGACGAGGTGCGCGAGCGTGTTCGTCAGCATTTCGATGCAGTGATTGCCGACCCGGAGGAGGACGTAGAGGAGGAACAGAGCGAGGCCGGCCTTGCCCAGTGGCGGCTGCTTTGGCGCGGCGAGCTGGAAGAGGGCGAAGCGCTGGCTCTGCTTAGTGACGCGGGGTTTCAGACGTCCGAGCGGGCGCTCAAGCGTGTGCAGAGCCTCTACAGCTCCCGGGCCGTGCAGAGCATGCAGCGCATCGGCTTCGAGCGTTTGGATGCGCTCATGCCACTTCTACTGAGTGCCGTTGCCGAGAGCGATATGCCGGATACCGCGCTGGCGCGGGTGCAACCCCTCATCGAGGCCGTACTGCGCCGTACCGCTTACTTGGCGCTACTGCGGGAAAACCCTCAGGCGCTGGAGCATCTCATGCGGCTCTGCTCGGCGAGCCCTTGGATAGCCGAGCAGCTTGCGCGCTACCCGATCCTACTGGACGAGCTATTGACCCCCGACACGCTCTACACGCCCGCCGACAAGGCGCGTTTGGGCGACGAGCTACGCCAGACACTCAACCGGATACCCGAAGATGACGAAGAGGCACAGCTAGAGGCGCTGCGGGTCTTCAAGCATGCCCAGATGCTCCACGTCGCCGCCTCCGATATCGCCGGTACCCGCCACTTGATGAAAGTCAGCGATTACTTGACCTACATCGCCGAAGTGATCTTGGAGGCGGTGCTGGCCATGGCATGGAAGCACGTGACGCGCAAGCACGGCGCCCCTGCCGGATGTAATAGCCGTGAGCCTGCTTTTTTGATGATCGGTTATGGGAAGCTCGGCGGTATCGAGTTGGGCTACGGCTCGGATCTGGACTTGGTCTTCCTGCACGACAGTGACGGCAAAGGCAGTACCGACGGTCCACGTCCCCTGGATACACCGGTGTTCTTCACTCGTCTGGGCCAACGCATCATCCACCTGCTCACCGCCGTGACCCCCGCAGGCAGCCTGTACGAGGTGGACATGCGTCTACGACCGTCAGGCAATGCGGGGCTATTGGTCACCTCGCTGGATGCCTTCGCCGATTATCAGCACCAAAACGCCTGGACCTGGGAGCATCAGGCGCTGGTGCGCGCGCGCGTTGTGGCAGGTAACGCGGCGTTGGCCAAGAAATTCGACGCCCTGCGCGGCGATATTTTACGCAATGAGCGCGATCCCGACGCACTGCGCGACGACGTGGTCAGCATGCGCCATAAGATGCGTGACCACTTGGGGACCAAAGGGCCGCTGGAGAGTGGTCCCGACGCCACCTTTAACTTGAAGCATGACGCCGGTGGCATGGTGGACATCGAGTTCCTGTGTCAGTACGCCGTGCTGGCGCTTTCCCACCAAACGCCAGCGCTGATCACCTATAGCGATAACATTCGTATTCTGGAAACCCTGGCGGAAAGTGGGCATATCACACCAGAGGAGGCCGAGCAGCTGCGCGAGGCGTATTTGGCCTATCGCAGCCGCACGCACCGCGCGGCGTTGACGGGAGAGAAGGCGTTGGGCCAAGTCAGCGAGTTTGCAGAGCATCGCCAAGTGGTGACGGCGCTGTGGCAGCGTTTTTTGGAGCCTTGATTGGCGCGCCAAGCATTTTTCAGTAGCATCGGTAAAAAGCTAGCCTGTTAACGACTGCTCCAGAGCGGCTATTCCAATAAAAACAAGGATGAACGTATGCGCACTCACCCATCCGCGCGGCCTCACCATGAGGCGGCTTGCCAATGATTGGGCAAATTTTAGCCACGCTGCTGCCGGTCTTTTTGATTGCTGGAAGTGGCGCCGCCTATGGACGTTTCCGAACGCCTGATATCCGCAGTCTGAATACGCTCAATATGGAGCTGTTCGTTCCACTGCTAGTATTTGCCGTTCTGGCTGACCGCCAAGCGCCGCTGACAGAGTACGCGTGGCTCGCCAGCGCTGCCGCATTGGTGGTCCTGGGGTCAGGAGTCGTACTGTGGCCCGTGGTGAAGTGGCTTGGGCTGGAAAGTAAGGTCTTCCTGCCGCCGATGATGTTCAATAACTCTGGCAACATGGGAGTGCCGCTGCTGGTGTTGGCATTCGGGCCAGAAGCGCTACCGGCAGCCGTGGTGGTCTTCATCGTGGAGATGCTGCTGCACTTTTCGGTGGGCCTTTATATGCTGGACCCGCGCACGTCGCTGTGGCGGATGCTTACAATGCCTATCGTCGCGGCCAGTGTGGCGGGGCTACTGGTCAACGTTGGAGGCGTGCCGCTGCCGGGGTGGCTGCTAGAGGCCATGCATATGCTCGGTGGCGTATGTATCCCGCTGATGCTCTTCGCCCTGGGCGTACGCCTGCTGGAGATCGACTTTAGCGATTGGCGTACGGGCTTGTTGGGGGCAGTGCTCTGCCCGCTCTCCGGGGTCATCATTGCGCTTCCGCTGATGTGGCTGCTGCCGCTGACGCCGCTGCAAACCGCCACATTACTCGTGTTCGCAGCGCTGCCACCAGCCGTGTTGAATTACTTGGTCGCCGAGCAGTATCGACTTGCACCGCACAAGGTCGCATCGCTGGTGTTGATTGGTAACCTGGGGAGCTTGATTGTCATGCCGCTGACCCTGGCGGCGGCCTTTGCCTGGATCCAGCCGCCACCCTGACAGCGGCTGGTGCAAACAAGGGGACACACTCAACAGGGTACGGAGTAAGAAAAACGGATTAGTGGCGCGGCTCGTCCTTGACTTCGTAACTGCCTTCGAGCGCATCACGCTGCCCCGTGGACTCCTTGCCAGCGTAGCTACCGCCGATGTCTTGAGCTTGGTCGGCGCGCATCTGCTCCATGCGTTTTTTCATCTTATGGCGCACGAACGGCATCATTGCCCAGCCAACGAGCAAGAAAAATAGCCCTAAGACGACGCCAACGATCATCAGCACGCCAAACGCAAGCCATGTCAGTAAAAGCTTTAAGCTGCCCACGAGCCCGGTCGGCTGCGTTTGGGCAGCCCGGGCACGCCACTGGTGCGCGGCTTGCCAAGCGGCATTACGTTGTTCGCGATTCATCTGTGGCATGAAAGCCTCCATCGTTCGTTTGCCCCCTTTGGAGCTTGTTCAGGCAGGCAAGTTCACTGCCGGTCGAATTTTCCACTCGACTTCTTTTAAAGCGTCATCAATCAGAGGTGGCTAAATGGGCTCTCTTGAGCGCTCGACATGCGATGACACGCGCTGAATGTTAGGCTTTACATGAAAACACTAACATGATGCGTCATGTTTTTATGAGCTAATGTTTTAAGAACAGCGAATGAGGGATCTAAATAAACGAACGCACTACATGCGTATATTTCGTTCATTAACCAGGGTGGTGCTATGACAAACCATGGAGGTAAGTCGGTGTTTATCGCATCGGCGGTGATCATTTTTGGCTTAGTAATCGTAGGGGCCTCTTTTCCCGATGCGTTTGGCAGCGCCGCAGAGACGGCGCTGACGTCCATTACCGAACTGTTTGGCTGGTTCTATCTCTTCTCGGTATTCGGTTTTGTCGTTTTTCTGATCGGTCTTGCGCTCAGCAAATACGGCAAAGTGCGCCTTGGGCCTCAGGACAGTACACCCAGTTATAGTTTTTTTTCCTGGATCAGCATGCTGCTGGCCGCGGGGTTTGGAGTCGGCTTGGTGTTTTACGGCATGGCGGAGCCCATGACGCACTACATCAACCCGCCCTACGGGGATGTGCCTGCCGAAAGCGAGGCTGCCGCGCGCTATGCAATCCAATACAGCTACTTCAACTGGGGGATCCACCAGTGGGCCGCTTTCTCGGTGGTGGGACTGATCATCGCTTACTTTCAATTCCGCAAAGGGCAAGCAGGGCTGGTGTCGTCCGTTCTCTCATCGGTGACAGCCAAACATCCGCGTATTCGTCCCTATGCGTCTTGGCTGGATGTTTTTGCGGTAGTGGCGACCGTCATGGGCGTGGCAACGTCGTTAGGGCTAGGCGTCCTGCAAATGAATGGTGGGCTCAATGCGGTGTTTGGCCTGCCTGAGAACGGGCTTTGGCAGTTTGCCATTCTATTCGTGATGTTTTGTGCTTACATGGCCTCGACTTGGTCAGGGCTCGACAAGGGCATTAAACGGCTCTCGAATCTTAATATGGCGCTGTGTATCGGTTTGATGCTCTACGTGCTGTTCACCGGCCCGACCATCGCGATTCTCGAAACCATTACGCTGGGTATCGGCGATTATCTGCAGAACTTCATTGGTATGAGCCTACGAATTTCGCCCTACAGTGATAATCAGTGGGCCAGTAGCTGGACCATTTTCTACTGGGCCTGGGTCATCGCTTGGTCGCCCTTCGTCGGCACGTTCGTTGCCCGCGTCTCGCGTGGTCGTACCATCAAGGAGTACGTGTTCGGCGTACTGTTCGTGCCGCCGCTGCTGGCGTGTCTGTGGATCGGCGTATTTGGCGGGGCCGCGCTCAATTTGGAAATGAGCGGGAGCGATGTGGGCCTCGCGGCTGCAACGGAAGCCAACATCACCGTCGCCCTGTTCGAGATGTTCGATCTCATGCCGTTCTCTGGGGTACTGTCCGTGGTGGCCATGCTGCTGATTTTCATTTTCTTGGTGACGTCGGCAGACTCCGCTTCATATATCGTCGCGCAGATGACCGACAACGGCTCGATCAATCCGCCGCTCTACAAGCGCGTGGCATGGGGTGTACTGATTGCAGCGATCTGCTTGACGCTGATCGTCGCTGGCGGTCTTTCTGGATTACAATCTGCCGCCGTGCTGTCAGCACTGCCGTTTACCTTTATTCTGTATATGATGGTCATCGTACTGGTACGTGAGCTGCGTGCTGACCGTAAAGCCATGCTGACCCAGCTCTATCGTCGCCACGGCGAAACGCCCGTAGGGGCCGACGCCTTCGAGGCCGAGCAGCTGGGTGAAGAGGAGCGGTTGCGTCGTGCCCCTAGCGTGGTCAACCGGCGTATCAATAGCTAAGCAATGGCTTCAATAGAGGAAGCACTCATGGAAACAGCGTGCTAATGGCTCGACAAGGACGCCACGGAGCCACGCGAAGACAGCCCAAAGGCGCTGCTTTCGACCGCTGGCTGGATCGCTTGGTCACCGTGGCGGTGATCACGGCCATGGTGGTGGGCATCTCGGCGGTGATGGCTCACTGGCTGTTATGATGCAGTGTCCAAGGAGAGTGTGATAACGCCCGGCTATGCCGGGCGTTCGTGTATCTCGACTCGGTTGCGGCCACGCCGTTTGGCCAAATAGAGCTGTTGGTCGGCAAGGCTCAGCAGGTCGTCGGTACTCAGCGGCCGCTCGGCGGACATGCTGGCTACCCCCATACTGGCCGTCAGATGTGAATGTGTGCTGGAGTAAACGTGAGGAATGGCGAGTGAGAGCACTGCTTGGCGAAGACAGTTGGCGACGTCCAGCGCTCCAGCGCTCGCGGTGCCTGGTAGCACACAAATGAACTCTTCTCCGCCGTAACGTGCCAGCAGGTCGCGGCTGGGGTCGATGCACTGATTCAGCGCCGTTGCGACCGCCCGCAGCGTGTCATCTCCCATGGCGTGGCCATAGTGGTCGTTGAACTCTTTGAAATTGTCGATATCGATGAAAATCACCGACAGGGGCCGTTTGGCGCGATGCGCCCACTGCCACTGTTGGGCGATGAACATATCGAAGTGACGGCGGTTGGCCACGCCCGTCAGTCCATCGTATTGAGAAAGCTGATGAAGATGATCGCGCTGCTCCAGCCCTGATTGAAAGGCATTGAGGAGGTGGTCCAAGCTCTCGACCAAATGGCCCAGCTCGTCGTCGTGATGGCCTTTCAACGATGGTTTGGGCCACTGTCCTGGCCGTGCGGGGTCGGTTTGAGTAATTGCGGCGTGCACTTTCAAGAGCGGACGGGTAATGAAAATATGGAACAGCGCAATGACTAAGCCGCTCAGTAAAAAGGCTTCCACCACGCTTCGTCCCACGACCTCGTAGCTACGCTCTAAAAACTCTTGTGTCAGGTAGTCCGCATCCAGCGTGAGCGAGATATCGCCCACCGTCGCGTCGGGCATGTCACTGCCGATGTAGTAGCGTAGCGGCATGTCATGATTGACGATGTCGCCAAATAACCGCTGACTGAGCCAACTAGCGGCGGCTGGTCGAGTGGGGTAAAACTCTGCCAGAGCACGACCAAAATCGTCGCGAATCGCCACGTGAGCAATGTCGCTGTTACTGAACAAGCCAAACGCGATTTGATGCGCTAAATCGGGATTGAGCTGAAAAGCGGCTTCGGCCGCTGCGCCGTTGACGATGGCCAATTGCTGTAAGGTGCGTTTTTGTACGTCTTCGCGCATGCTACTGGCGTGACCGAGTAGCTCGATGCTACCGGATACCAAGCTGATCAAAATGGCGATTAACAGCGTTAGCAGGGCTTGCTTGAGCGTCAAGCGACCGCTGGCGAGATAAGGCTTGGTGATACTCACGACAGTGGCTCCCTTTTCGGGGTGGGCGGCGTGTCTAGGTGGCGCTGCAGTCGCTCGATCACGCTGCGTTCGACGCTGGGGTGACAGGCGAGATAAAGCGGAGCGTAATGGAAGGTAAACAGGTGCTCGATGGCAACGCCTTCTTCTGCTGCCAGTCGCTCTGCGGTCGCTCGTCCAGTGACGATGACATCGATCAACCCTGCCCCTAGCCTCACCATGTTTTCACGCTCGGTGGGCGCGCGCAGCACCTCGACCCCTTGGTTAGCCACGTAATCTCCCACGGCATCTTCACGAAAACTGCCTACCCGCCACTTACCCAACTGATCAAGCTCTGTAAGCTCCCAGTGTCTCGACAATAGGCCGAATGCCGACCACTCGTTGATGACCAGTGGTCCAACCCAGTGAAACAGCGGCTCTCTTTCAGAGGTACGGGTGGTGGAGTAGACGCAGTGGTGCTCGCGTAGCCGTGCTTCGGTATACGCCCGCGCCCAGGGTAAGAGGCGAAAGCGAGCGTCGATCCCGGCATGCGTCAATGCATGGCGTAGCTGTCGTGTGGCAATCCCGTCGATGTCGCCCTGAGGCGTCTGATAATTGAACGGTGGATACTCTTCGGTATTGATCGTGAGCAGCGGTGATTGAGCACGGCTGGCGAGACTGATACCGATGAGCAGCAAGCCGATTGCAACGATCACCCCGTAGGGCATCACGTACAAGAGCGTTCGATTAACCATCGCTACCTGCCTGTATGGCCACCGGGAGAGTCGTGACGTGTTCGAAAGCCTGCTGGAGTTGGGCAACGAGGCGTGAGTCCGTCTCAGCGTTGAGCGCGAAGTAGAGATAAGATTCGCTCAGGGTATAGAGAGGTACCACGATCTCGGCGGGATAGCCTGCTTGCTCGGCAATCCACTGGGCGACATCGCTGCTGTAAGCCCACAGGTCGACGCGCTCGTGGAGCAGCATATGCAGGGCGCTGCGATTATCCATGGCTGGTCGTATCAGTGCCTCTGGGTAGCCTGCCTCGGTTAGGGCTTGGGCACCAATGTCCTCGCGTATGACCGCCACGCTCAATCCCTGTTCGATGGCATCGTCCAGTGAGGACACTCGAATGTTCGCTCCCTGACGTGCAAGCAGCACGACATGGTCTCGCGCGATGGGACCTACCCAGTGAAACCGCGATTCTCGGCTCGGCGTGCGGGTCGTGGAAAACAGGACGGTGTTGGGCCGATGCAGGGCGAGTTCGTAGCCGCGTACCCAAGGGTAGTAGCGGATGTCATCCCTGCCCAGGGGAGAGCCCGCATGGGCCAGCATGGCTTCAAGCAGCTCGACGGAGCTGCCCATCAAGCGGTCCCCGTCTAAGTAGTTGTAAGGCGGATACTCTTCCGTGATAAACGTCAGCGATGCCAGGGATACCGTTGAGTCGTCCGCGAACACACGGTCGTCAAAAAGAGAGGCGGTGACGTCAGCGCACCCTAGCAGTAGAAAAAGGGTGGCCAGTAAACGCTTTTTTATAACGTTGCCATGCGCCATCTAATAGCGTCCCTGTTATTAATTTAATCTAGCAAAGTTAGAGTAACTTTGTGTGTCTGTCACCTCTAATCTGTTAACGAACTGGATAGCGAAGCGATACGGCGAACTGATACTCTTATGGCTCTTTTTAAGAGAGCGCTGATATGTCGTCTGCCCCCGTCATGCCCAATGCCACTGTTTATGCGACCCGGCGCGAAATTTTCGGCTGGGCCATGTTTGATTTTGCTAATCAAGCCTACACACTGCTCATTATTACCGTGGTATTTGGCGAACTCTTTACCACGGTTATCGTGGGCGAACGCAACGATGGTTATCGGCTCGCCAACTTTTTATGGAGTCTTGCGCTTGCCATCAGTTATTTGATGGTCGTGATCAGTGCCCCGCTATGCGGTGCCGTTATGGATTATCGCGCTGAGAAAAAACGCTTTCTGCTGTTTAGCTATTTGGCAACGGTGGCCACGACGGCGATGCTCTACTTTGTCGAGCCTGGCTACGTGGTGCTGGGCCTGTTATTGATCGTGCTCTCCAACTATGCCTACTCCATGGGAGAGTCGTTCATTGCCGCCTTCTTACCTGAGTTGGGTCCGCCGGATGCACTGGGGAAGATTTCTGGCTTTGGCTGGGCACTGGGCTATATCGGAGGGTTAGTCGCTGCTGGTTTTACGCTCATCGTGCTGGGAGAGGCGACGGCCGACAACTTCGAGCGCATCCGCTGGGTGGGTCCATTTGCGGCTGGCTTCTTTTTGGTGGCTGCCATCCCAACGTTTTTGTGGCTAAAAGAGCGCGGTGTGCCCAAACCCCACGGTGTCTCTTATCGCCAAATCGCTCAGCAGCGAATAGTGGGCACCTTCAAGGAGCTGCGCACCTTCAAGGATTTGAGCATCTTTCTTGTCTCTCTGCTGTTTTCCATGGCGGGGGTCTACATCATCATCGCCTTCGCGTTCATTTACGGTGCTCAAGTCATCGGATGGGATGAGAGCGTGCGCAATATCATGTTCATCATCGTGCAAGTCACCGCTGCTGCTGGTGCGATCGGATTTGGCTTTCTGCAGGATAAACTCGGGGCCAAGCATACGTACCAAATGACCCTGGCCCTGTGGGTGGCTGCTATCGTGGCCATCTGGGCGACCCCCGAAGTGACCGCATGGCTCAATCGGCAGTTGGGTTGGCAGTGGCAAGCGCAGCATGTATTTCTAATCGTGGGCTGCCTGGCTGGTTTGAGCTTGGGCTCCAGCCAGTCGGCCAGCCGCGCGCTGGTGGGTGTTTTCTCGCCGCTGGAGAAGTCAGCAGAATTTTTCGGCTTCTGGGGGTTGGCCAACAAGCTCGCCGGGGTGCTAGGCATCGTCATGCTGGGCATACTGCAAACGCTAATTGGACTACAAGCGTCTATTCTTCTTTGTGTGGGGCTGTTCATGGCGGCCATGCTGATCTGCTTAGGCGTCAACGAGCGCCGCGGGCGTCAGGCGGCGGTGGCCTGGAAAAGTGTCTAATGCCACGAGGTGAGCGATGATGACAGGCCGGGCACAGCGCGGCGGCATCGTCATGATGCTGCTCTTCTGGGTGCTGCTCATGGCAGTGGGCACTTGGTGGATCCAAGGCGGCCTGGAGCAGATGTGGCAGCCAAATGTACATCTGATGAATACCGCTCCCGACAATGCGCCGGTCACTCTCAAACGAAACCGAGCGGGGCACTTCGAGGCACCTGGCCGTATCAACGGAGAGCCCGTTACGTTTTTGTTGGATACCGGGGCCACCTATGTGGCGGTGCCCAGCGAGCTAGCCGAACGCCTGCGTCTGGAGCCAGGGCGGCGTGCTTGGTTCAATACGGCCAACGGGCGCGTAGAGGGGAACCTGACCCAGTTGGAAGAAGTCGCGCTCGGTGGAATACGCATGAGCAACGTGCAAGGCTCCATCAGTCCAGGCATGGAACGGGATACGGTGCTGTTAGGCATGAGTTTTCTGAATCAGTTAGCCATCGAGATCCGTGGCGGAGAGATGGTGCTTAGACTGCCAGAACCTTAATGCTGGTTTGTGTTAAGCGCACTCATGTGCTTAGCTGAAGGCTCATGGACGCTTAAACGCAAGGAGTGACAATGGGTATCGAAGTCGGCGGTTTATTAGGTTTGATCTGGCTCGTCATCGTCGTATGGGCCATCGTAAAAGTCGCTAAAAGCTCGGCCGGTGGGTTGGCCAAACTGCTCTGGATCATCGCACTACTGGTCTTTCCCCTTGTAGGGCTAATCGCTTGGTTCTTATTTGGCCCCAAGGGATAGCGAGTGTTAGTCAGTAGAGATATAAAAAGGCAGGCCGTGAGGGCCTGCCTTTTCTGTATTGAGCATCATGAATAGCGGCTATTCATCCATTGCGCTATTGGCATCGGTAGGCGGTGCCTTGTAGTGCCCGGGGATCTTCAGCTTCTCACCGTTGGGCAGGTCACGCACCTGTGTCGGCACATAAACACGTTTAATGACACTTTTGGCTTTGCCATCTCCCATGGGATCTCCTCCTGTCAGATTGTCGACAGTCTGCCACCTCACATTAGCGCTTGATGTTAGAAGAATCAAGCCGACCCAAGCTGCCCAGTAACGAAAGCCAGGGAACATTGATCAAAGGGCAGGCGCTGGCGAGGTTTTGAGGTATCCTGGGAGCTATCACGACCTGCTTTTGCATCGGGTGAGCGGGTGATAATACAAACTGCCTAAGCGGAGTGAAGAAAAAGGATGGTAGATCACTTGGAACAGCAATTTCAAGCACTTGGGGAACAGGATGCGGTCACCCCCGACTACCCCGACCAGGATCACGTGCTTATCATCGAAGACGATCAGCGCTTGGCGGAGCTCACCCGCGACTACCTGGAGGCAAACGGCTTTCAAGTCACGTTAGAAGCGGATGGCGCCAAAGGAGTCGACCGTATTTTGACGCTGCAGCCTGATCTCGTCATTTTGGATCTAATGTTGCCGGGGGAAGATGGTTTAGCGATTTGTCGCCGTGTTCGGCCCAATTTTGTCGGCCCCATCATGATGCTAACCGCCCGAACGGACGATCTCGATCAGGTATTAGGACTCGAAATGGGCGCGGACGACTACGTGCCTAAACCGGTGCAGCCGCGCGTGCTGCTAGCACGCATGCGCGCGTTGCTGCGGCGTGCCGATGGTCCTGCTCCAGATGGCGAAATGCGTCTTAAGTTCGAAAATTTGGAGATCGACAACGCCACCCGTGAAGCTTGGCTCTCTGGTGATCGCATCGACTTGACCAGCGCCGAATTCGATTTGCTATGGTTGTTGGCGCGGAATGCGGGTCGTGTGCTGACCCGTGAAGAGATCTTCAGCGATCTTCGCGGTATCAAGTACGACGGTCAGGACCGCTCCATCGACGTGCGGGTGTCGCGGATTCGTCCCAAAATTGGCGACGACCCCAATCAGCCGCACCGCATCAAAACCGTGCGCAGCAAAGGCTACCTGTTCGTCAAGGACAGTTAAGAGAGGTTGTGGCATGCGGCGAGTGCTGAGTCACGGCACGTTTTTGCGTTTCTACCTGCTGCTGGGGTTAGCGCTTTGCGTGGTGTTTTTCATCGCGCTGGGCGGGCGCTCTTTTATCGAGCAGGTGCGCCGTGAGGATTACCGTGAGCAGCTCGCTGCGCTGCCTATGTCGCTGATGACTCAGCGGTTAGCGGACGTGCCCATGGAGAGGCGGGAAGCACTGCTGGGGGAGTTTTCGGAACAGTTGGGAATGCAGCTCGCGCTGCGTAGCCTCAGCGACGCGTCCCTTGGCTATTTTGAGCGGGCGCGCATCGAGCGTGGCACGGTGCTGGTGTCAGAGCCGCCGTGGCAGCTACGTCAGCGCCTACCGACGACTGGCAGTGGAGAGCAGTGGCTGCTGGAAGCCACCTTTGGTGCCTGGAGCGAGCGCCAATGGCAGGGCAGTATGGTGCTGTTAGGTGATTGGCTAGCCGGTATGCCTGCCGAGGAGCGGCTGACGGCGCTCACGCGTTTGCGGCCGGGCAACTGGCCGCTGAGCCTGCTCAATGCGCTTCCCGACGATCTAACCACCGAACAGCAGTTTCAGCTCACCCTGGGCGGGGTCATTACCCGGCTCGTCTCGGACAAACTCTCCATTACGCTGCTTTATCAACTGCCGAATGAGACAGGTGGCGCGGAGCAGTGGTTGCAGGCAGGCCCCATTTCCCGGGGGGACACCCTGCCGCTGAACCTGCATCTGCCGCTGCTTGTCGCACTGATGGTGGTCCTCAGCCTGATCATTTATCTGATCATGCGCAGTATCGAGTCGCGGATGGCACGTTTGGAATTGGCCGCAACGCGGATCGCCAGCGGTCGTTTGGAGACGCGGGTCAAAGTGGAGAGCGGCGACTTTCTGGGACGCTTGGGGATGGCCTTCAATGGTATGGCGAACCAGGTGCAGAGCCTGCTGCGCGGTCAGCAGGAGATGATTCGCGCGGTATCTCACGAGCTGCGCACGCCGGTAGCGCGTATCCGCTTTGCGGTGCAGATGGTCGAAGACATGACCGACCAACCCGCTATTCAGCGTCAGCTACAGGGTATCGATGCCGATATCGCCGAGCTCGATGAACTGGTGGACGAAATTCTAACGTACGCCCGCTTGGGCGGTGAAACGGTTAACGGCGCCGAACTCGAAATGGCGCTGGTTGAGTGCCGAGCCATGGCCGAAAGGGTGATCGACACGCTGGCCCCGCTGCATGCTCGTCAGCAACTGACCCTGGTGCCAGGGCCGGATATCGAGCTGCTGGCAGAGCCCCGCTACCTTCAGCGGGCGCTGCAGAATCTGGTGGGTAACGCCTGTCGCTACGGCAAATCCCAAGTGGTGATTCGCCTGTGGGATGAGCCGCATTTGGTGCGTATCGATGTCGAGGATGACGGGCCGGGGATTCCTTTCGAGGCGCGGGCCGATGTCTTCAAGCCCTTTGCGCGGCTGGACGATAGCCGCGCTCGTAGCTCCGGTGGTTACGGCCTTGGTCTGTCGATCGTACAAAAAATCATGGCGGGTCACGGTGGCAGCGTTACCGTGGACAGCAGTCCCACGCTGGGCGGCGCGCGCTTTACGCTGCTGATTCCTCGTCGCGAATCGCCGGTTTAATGCCAGAGAGTACCGCAAAGGAGGTCTCCTTGGCGGTGCGTAAAAAGTCCTGCATCCACGGCGCCTCGGCGCTCTCTTCCCGAATGGCCGCATGAAGTGTGCTCCAAATGCCTTGATCGCCGAGCTTTACGGCGCTGACATAGTCGCGCTCCAAATACTCGGTGAGCGCCCAGTTGGGCAGCGCACACACGCCGCGTCCGCTCGCCACAAGCTGCATCATCATGATCGTCAGCTCCGCCGTGCGGATCTCTTTGGGGCGCACGTTGGCTGGCGCCAGAAACTGCGTGAAGACATCTAGACGCGACTGTTCCACCGGGTAGGTAATGAGCGTTTCATCGGCCAGTGCCTCAGGCTCGATATAGGCTTGTCCCGCGAAGCGGTGCTGACGGGCAACGGCAAGCAGGCCCTCATAGCGAAACAGTGGCACATAACGCACACCTTCCAACGGCTGCGGATCGGCGGTAATCACCAGGTCGAGCTGTTCACGCGCCAGCGCTGGTAGGGGGTCGAAATGGTGCCCGCTGGGAATGTCGATCTCTACTTCCGGCCAGTGATCACGAAAGTAATCCACCGTCGGCATTAACCACTGAAAACAGCTATGGCACTCGATGGCCATGTGTAAGCGCCCCTGTTCGGTGCCAGCTAGACGGGCCAAATCCCGTTCGGCTTTGCGCACTTCGGGCAAAATCTCATCGGCCAGCGCTAGCAGCCGTAGCCCGGCGCGAGTGAACTCCACCGGCCGGGTTTTGCGGACGAACAGCGGTCCGTCCACGCGGCTTTCCAAGTCTTTTAATTGATGTGATAGGGCCGACTGCGTCAAGTGCACCCGCTCAGCAGCTTCGACGAGCGAGCCGGTCTCGCGTAGGGCCAGTAGTGTGCGCAGGTGGCGTAGTTCAATCATTGTGATTAATTTTCATGGTTGGTATTAGAATCTTTAGTTTGATTCACGTTTGTGCGGTGATCAAACTGTGTGAAATCATTCACGTTGGAAGGATTCATCATGACAGTGTCGCATATTCTCGGCTATCCCCGTATCGGAGCACAGCGCGAGCTGAAAAAAGTCACTGAAGCCTACTGGAAGGGCGAGGTCCGTCGCGATGAGCTGGAAGCCGCAGGTCAAGCACTGCGTCTTGCCCACTGGCAAACCCAGCAGGCGGCCGGCTTGGACATGGTCAGCGTGGGTGACTTCGCCTTTTACGATCACGTGCTAAACGTCTCCGTGTTGCTAGGGGCGGTGCCTGGCCGCTTTCAGGCTGAGGATGAAGTGAACGCAGGCTGTATCGACCTGGATACCGCCTTTCGTATGGCCCGTGGCCGCGCACCGAGCGGTACGCCAGCGGCCGCTTGTGAAATGACCAAATATTTCGATACCAACTACCACTACCTAGTGCCGGAACTGCATCGTGACCAGACGTTTACCTTAGCCTCCTCGCGGCTGTTTGACGAGGTGGATGAAGCGTTGAAAGCGGGCTTTACGCCCAAAGTGACGCTAATCGGCCCACTGACTTGGCTATGGTTGGGTAAAGCCAAGGGGAGCGAGTTCGACCGCCTCGACCTGCTCGATAGCGTTTTGGACGTTTACAGCGAGGCGCTGTCCCGCCTAGCGACGCAAGGCGTCGAGTGGGTGCAACTCGATGAGCCTGCGCTGGTACAGGATTTGCCGCTCTCCTGGCAGCAGGCTTACGAGCGTGCCTACTATCGCTTACAGTCGACACCGCTGAAGCTGTTGGTCGCCACGTACTTCGGTTCGCTGGGCGATAACCTTCCGCTCGCGACGCGGTTGCCGGTGGAGGGGCTACACATCGATGCCGTGCGAGCTCCCGAGCAGGTGGCGGATGTGATCGATCGGTTGAGCCCCCAGCAGGTACTGTCGGTGGGGTTGGTCGATGGACGGAACATCTGGCGCGCTGACTTGGCCACGCTGCGCGAGCGGTTGCTACCACTGAAAGTGCGGCTAGGTAAGCGGTTGTGGCTCGCGCCTAGCTGCTCGCTGCTTCACGTGCCGGTCGACCTGCGTCAAGAGACCGAGCTGGACGCCGAGCTTTTGAACTGGCTGGCGTTTGCCCGCCAAAAGCTGGATGAGGTGGTGACGCTAGCGCGGCTGATCGATAACCGCGCCACGCCGGAGGATGAGCAGCGGTTGAGCGATGCCACCCGTGCGCTGGATGCACGGCGCGAGTCGCCGCGTACCCGCCAGCCCGCCGTGGGCGAGCGTTTGGCCGCCGTGACGTCCGCAGATAGCCAGCGTCAGTCACCCTACGTCGAGCGCACACAGGCCCAGCGACGGCTGCTGGCACTGCCACTGTTTCCCACCACCACGATTGGCTCCTTCCCGCAGACGGATGCCATCCGTGCTGCACGTCGGGCGTTCAAAGCGGGTGAGCTCAGTCAGACGGACTACGAAGCGAAGATGCGCGAAGAGATCGCCCACGCGGTAGCGCGCCAGGAAGCGCTCGGCTTGGACGTGTTGGTGCACGGTGAAGCCGAGCGTAACGACATGGTGGAGTACTTTGGCGAGCAGCTCGACGGTTTTGCGTTTACCCGCTTTGGCTGGGTGCAAAGCTACGGCACCCGTTGTGTGAAGCCGCCGATCATCGTGGGCGACGTATCGCGGCCTACGCCGATGACCGTGCGCTGGAGCGAGTATGCCCAGTCGCTGACCCAAACGCCGATGAAGGGCATGTTGACTGGGCCGGTGACGATCTTGCAATGGTCGTTCGTGCGCGACGATCAGCCCCGTGCGACCACCTGCCGCCAAATTGCTCTGGCCCTGCGGGATGAAGTTTGCGATCTGGAAGCAGCGGGCATCTCTATTATTCAAATCGACGAACCGGCGCTGCGCGAGGGGCTGCCGCTTCGCCAGAGCGAGTGGCAAACGTATCTGAATTGGGCCGTCGAGAGCTTTCAACTGAGTGCTGCCGGGGTAGCCGACAGTACCCAGATCCATACTCACATGTGCTACTCGGAATTCAACGATATCATCGGCGCCATTGCCGCGCTGGATGCCGACGTAATCACCATCGAGACATCGCGTTCGGACATGCAACTGCTGGATGCGTTTCAGGACTTTGCCTATCCCAATGAAATCGGGCCAGGTGTCTACGATATACACTCGCCGAATATTCCCGATATAGCGTGGATGGTGTCACTCATGGAGAGAGCGTTGAAGAAAATCCCAGCCGAACGGCTATGGATCAACCCGGACTGCGGATTGAAAACCCGCCGCTGGGCCGAAGTCGAGCCTGCATTGGCCAATATGGTCGAGGCTGCCTTGCAGCTACGCCAGCGCTACGCCTAGATCCAACACCTCTCACCTTCGCCCCGCTGCGTACCACAGCGGGGCGTTGTCGTCAGCTCTTCGACGCGTAGGCGTATAGCAACGTTTCCTGAGCGCTAATCGCGTCGCCGCTACCAGGGTCCTGTAGCTGGTAGCTGCCGTCACTCTGTAACAGCCAGCTCTGGCAGTTATCCACGAGGTACGTTTCCAGGTCTTTGCGTACCCGGGTGGCCAGTTTCTTATCCAGCAGCGGAAAGCAGGTTTCGACCCGGTGGAACATGTTGCGCGACATGAAATCCGCGCTGGAGCACCAGATTTCCGGTTTGCCGTCGTTGTGGAAGTGAAATACTCGGGTATGTTCGAGAAAACGACCAATGATCGAGCGGACGCGTATGTTGTCCGACACGCCCGGAATACCCGGTTTCAAGCAGCACATGCCACGAATGATCAAATCGCACTCCACGCCCGCTTGCGATGCGCGGTACAGCGCCTTGATCAACTTGGGCTCGGTCAACGAGTTGCATTTGATGATGATATGGCCACGTTTGCCCTTACGAGCCACCTGAGCCTCACGGTCGATCATCTCGACGAGGCGTTCGTGTAGCGTAAAGGGTGCGTGTAACAGCGTATCGATCTTACGCGCCCGGCCCATACCGGAAAGCTGCTGAAAGACTTTATGCACGTCGGCACACAGTGTCTGGTTAGCGGTCAGCAGGCTGTAATCGGTGTAGAGCTTGGCCGTCTTGGAGTGGTAGTTGCCGGTGCCCAGGTGCGCGTAGTGGCGCAGCTCGCCTTTTTCGCGGCGCACGATATGCAGCATCTTGGCATGGGTTTTGTACGCCATGATGCCGTAAATCACGATCGCACCCGCTTCCTGCAGGCGTGACGCTAGCTGCAGGTTATCCGCCTCGTCGAAGCGCGCCCGCAGCTCGATCACCACAGTGACTTCTTTGCCCTGGCTGGCGGCATCCACCAGGGCACTGACGATGGGCGATTCGGAGCCGGTGCGGTAAAGCGTTTGTTTGATGGCCAATACGTCGGGGTCACGGGCTGCTTCACGCAGCAGGTCTTCGATAGGCGAGAAGGATTGGAAGGGATGGTGCAGCAAGATATCGTTTTTAGCGATGGCGCTGAACAAGCTGCCGCCTTTCAGCACCTTGGGTACGCTGGGGGTGAACGGGCGGTAGAGCAGTTCGGGACGGTCGACATCGCCCAGCACGGCCATCATTCGGGTCAAGTTTACGGGTCCCTGGACGCGATAAAGATCGCCGCTTTCTAGGTCGAATTGGCGCAGGAGGAAGTCGATCAAATCGTCTGGGCAGTTGTCGGCGACTTCCAAACGCACACCGCTGCCGTAGCGCCTGGCCAACAGCTCACCGCGCAGGGCTGAGGCTAGATCGGACACTTCTTCGGGGTCGACCGTCATGTCCGCGTTACGGGTCAGGCGGAACTGATAGCAGCCCCGCACGCGCATACCGGGAAAGAGCTCCTCGGCGTGTGCATGAATCATCGATGACAAGAAGACGTACTCGGAGAAGCCTTCGGCGCACAGCTCTTTGGGCAGTGCCATCAGTCGCGGTAATGAGCGCGGGGCGGGTAGAATCGCCATGCCCCCTGAGCGGCCAAAGGCATCTTTGCCTTCCAGCTCGACGATGAAATTGAGGCTCTTGTTGACCAGTCTCGGAAAGGGATGGGAGGGGTCGAGGCCAATGGGGCTGATGACCGGCATGATTTCGTTATCGAAAAAGTCACGTACCCAGGCCTTTTGTTTGTCATTCCACTGATCTCGACGGCGAAAACGCAGCCCCTGAGCCTCCAGCGCGGGCAGCAGCGTGTCGTTGAGAATCTCGTACTGACGGGCAATCTGCTGGTGAGCGACCTCGGAGATCTCGGCCAATACGGCTTTTGGTAAGCGGCCATCGGCGGCGGTGGTGTCGTCGCCCAGGGCCATCTGGTGCTTGAGCCCGGCGACGCGAATTTCGAAGAACTCATCCATGTTGGAGGAGAAGATGAGCAGGAACATCAGCCGGTTGAGTAGCGGGTGGGCGTCGTCCAACGCCTGCTCCAAGACACGGATATTGAACTGTAGGTGTGACAGCTCGCGATTGAAGTAGAGCTGCGGGTCGTCCAAATCGGCTTCGACATGCGACTCTTTGGCCTGTACACCCGTGGGGGTGCGGTTGATGCGCAGCGGCACGATATCGACGTCGCTGCTCGATGTCTCACTGGGCGGTAACGTCGACGATAGTGTCGACGTGGAATCTGTTGCGTTGTCGTCCATGGTTGCCCCCGCAGTCGTGGTACTGGCCCATCATAGCGTTATAACGTTCATTAAAGCAGTATGCGGGGGAAAGATGACAAACGAGTGTCACTCGGTTGTCATCTAAAGGGCATAAACGTCGCTCAGCGCTGCAGTAGACGTGCGGCCTCCAATGCAAAGTAGGTCAAAATACCGTCGGCCCCCGCCCGCTTGAAGCACATCAGCGACTCCAGAATCACCGGCTCGGCCTCCAGCCAGCCGTTGTCGAAGGCGGCTCGGTGCATGGCGTATTCGCCACTTACTTGGTAAGCAAAGGTGGGCACCTGCAGCTCGCTTTTGACCCGACGCACCACGTCTAGGTAGGGCATACCCGGCTTGACCATCACCATATCGGCACCTTCGGCGATGTCCATGGCCACTTCGTGCAACGCTTCGTCACCGTTGGCGGGATCCATCTGGTAGGTGCGTTTGTCCGCCTTGCCAAGGTTGGTTGCCGAGCCGACCGCATCGCGGAAGGGGCCGTAGTAGTTTGAGGCGTACTTGGCGCTGTAGGCCATAATGCGCACGTTGTGCAGGTGTTCTTGCTCTAGCACTTGGCGAATGGCACCAATGCGACCATCCATCATATCGGAGGGTGCGACTACGTCGGCGCCTGCTTCGGCATGGGAGAGCGCTTGTTTGAGCAGCGTATCGACGGTGCGGTCGTTTTGAACGTAGCCGTGCTCATCGAGAATGCCATCCTGACCGTGGCTGGTGTAGGGGTCCAGGGCTACATCGGTAATGATGCCCAGCTCCGGTAGCGCCTGCTTGAGTGCGCGCACGCTGCGCTGAACTAGCCCGTTGGCGTTGTAGGCTTCTTCGGCCAGTTCGCTTTTTTGCTCGGCGCCAATGACGGGGAATAGCGCCAGCGCGGGAATGCCCAGCGCATACGCCTCTCGGGCCTGCTCGATGAGTAGATCGATCGAGAGCCGCTCGACGCCAGGCATGGAAGCCACCGCTTCACGCTGATTTTCGCCTTCCAGAACGAAGACCGGTAGGATCAAGTCATTGGGCGTCAGCGTCGACTCTTGCATCAAGCGGCGCGAAAAATCGTCCCGGCGCATGCGGCGCATCCGGGTGGCGGGGAAGTGGCGTGGGGTTGAGGTAGTCAACGGCTCTCTCCAAGCAGTAGCTATGTGGGTGCCTTGTCTAAGGCTTGCTGTGAGTATATCAGCCATGCCATGCAGCGAAAGCCGCCTTGTGGCGGCGATGGAGACTGTCTAAAGTGAGCCATTCAGCCGCACGAATGGCTCACTCAAGGAGATAAACATGACAAAGCAGGTAGCGGTCGTATTGGCGGGGTGTGGCGTCTTCGATGGCTCGGAAATCTATGAGACGACGCTGACGCTGTTGCGTTTGGATCAATTGGGTATCGGCTATCGCTGTTTTGCCCCGGACGTAGCGCAACATCATGTGATCAACCATTTGGACCAGTCGCCAGTGGAGGGGGAGAGCCGCAACGTGCTGCAGGAATCGGCCCGTTTGGCGCGTGGTGATATCAGCCCGATTAACGAGCTGGAGGCCGACGATTTCGATGCGGTCATCGTGCCGGGTGGTTTTGGGGTCGCCAAAAATCTCTCTGACTTTGCCACGCAGGGCGACAGCATGCAGGTCTTGGAGAGCGTGAAAGAAGCGCTTGCCGGCTTCAAAGAAGACGCCAAGCCCATCGGCTTGATGTGTATTGCTCCGGTAATGGTGCCGCGCCTGTTGGGCGATGGGATTGCCGTGACCGTTGGCCATGATCCGGGCGTGTCGGGGGCGATCAGCGCTATGGGTGGTCTGCATCGTAGTTGCGGCGTGGAAGATATCGTCGTGGATCACGAGCACCGGGTGGTCACGACCCCGGCGTACATGCTCGCCACGCGTATTAGCGAAGCCGCGACGGGAATTTTCAAGCTGGTGGATCGTATCGATGAAATGATGGAGTGAGGGGCACACTAGCGCATGCGCGGGGCCACTCGTAGTGAAAAAGCCTCTGTCATCGTGGGATGGCAGAGGCTTTTTAGTGGAACGTCGCAAGGGCGATGACGCCTACTCGTCGGTGTCGGCCTCTGCGCGGCGTTTGCGTACCAGGCGGCCAAACAGCAGGCCGACTTCGTAAAGCAGATACATGGGAATGGCCAGCAGGCTTTGTGAGATGACATCCGGCGGCGTCAGCAGCATGCCGATCACGAAGCAACCCAGCACGATATAAGGACGCTTTTTGGAGAGGCTCTCGACGGTGGTAGCGCCGGACAAAATCAGTAGAAACGTTGCAATGGGAATTTCGAAGGCGACCCCAAAGGCAAAGAACAGCTTCAAGACGAAATTGAGATACTGGTTGATGTCGGTCATCACCGCGACGTTTTCCGGGCCGGTTTGCGTGAAGAACTCGAACAGCAGCGGAAACACCACGTAGTAGGCAAAGGCTGCACCGGCATAAAACAGCGCCACGCTGGAGACCAAAATGGGAATGGCCAGCATTTTCTCGTTGTCGTACAGCCCCGGCGCCACGAACGCCCAGGCTTGATGCAAGACGAACGGAATGGCGATGAAGACGGCCACCACCAGGGTCAGCTTGAACGGCGCCAAGAACGGCGACGCCACCTCGGTGGCGATCATCTGCGAGCCTTCCGGCAGTAGCGACATCAACGGATCCGCCACGAAGCTGTAGATGTCATTGGCAAACGCGTACAGCCCGAGAAACACCACCAGGATTACCACGACGGCTTTCATCAAACGCGAACGCAGCTCGATCAGGTGCTCAATGAGAGGCGCTTGGCTTTGGTCGTTGTGCGGCTCCTGAGAATCGCCAGACATGCTCATTGGGGGTTGCTATCCTTATGATGATCGGCTGTTTTAGTGGCAGGGGCATCTTCTTCTTCGCGCACCGTTTTGAGCGCGTCGTCCAGCCGGGCGCTGGCGTTAGCCACGCGCTGCTCGGTTGCCTGTTGGCGCTTGGTCGTCTGACCGCTAGGCTCGGGAGACTCGGTAATGCTCTCCACGTCCTGCTTGGCTTTCTTCAAGCTATCATCGAGCTTTTTCTGCTGCTCGTTCAGCTTTTGGCGCAGCTCTTCTGCCTCCAACTGGGCGCTGATCTCACGCTGCATGCCGGATACCGTACGCTTGATCTTGCCGATCCATAGCCCCGTCGTGCGTGCTGCTTTGGGCAGCCGCTCAGGGCCGAGCACCAGCAGCGCCACGATGCCAATGAGCATGAGTTCAAGGAAACCGATATCCAGCATGGCTTATTTGCGCTCTTCGTCGCGGTCGGCAGCGGCGCGTTTCTCTTCGGCCTGCACGTCGTAGGTGTTGCCGGTGTCTTCGTGGCTCACCTTGGCTTGAGGCTGATCGGCATCCTTCTTGTCGCCCTCTTTCTCCTCTTCGTGCATGGCTTTCTTGAAGCCTTTGACGGCACCGCCTAGGTCGGTGCCCACGTTACGTAGTTTTTTGGTGCCGAAAATCAGGATGATGATGCCCAGAACAATCAGCAACTGCCAAATACTGATACCACCTAACATATGCATTTCCTCATGGGAGCAGGGTTAACGTTGTGATCGGGACGCTTTCTCGTCGTGACCTGAGACCCCGAACCGTCGAGCGAGCTCATCGAGTACTCGCTGGTGGTCGAGATCCAGATGCGACAGCATGACAAGGCTATGAAACCACAGGTCGGCCGTTTCGGCGATCAACGCTTCACGGGCCTCGTCGCTGCCGTGCTCGGCGTCCTTGGCGGCCAGCAGCGTTTCGGTCGCTTCTTCACCGACTTTTTCGAGTATCTTGTTCAAACCCTTATGATGCAAGGAGGCAACATAAGAATCTTCTGGATTGGCGTGGCGACGCTGCTTTAAAACCTCAGCAAGGGCGTCGAGTACGGGAGCGTGGTTAGCGTCGGTCATGGTGTTCTCTTTATCGATCGGCGGCGTCGTTTCGTCAAGTGATGTCAGCGTATCAATGCCATAACAGGAGGAGTAAGCCTACCCCCGCAGCGGCTAGGATCGGCCAGTCCTGGGTAGCGGCCCAACTGCTGAGCGGCTGCCAGGCCAGGGCAATGGCGACCAAGGCCAAGCCAATGCGTAAACGGTGCTGACGTTTGCTTTGCTGGCTCATTTGGCGGCGCATCTGACTAATCGCCGTGACCTGCTGATGGCGCTGGCGGTGTTCGTGCTCCATACGGCTCAGCGCTTGATGGGCCAGCACCGGCAGCTCGGGCAGTTGATGCGACAGCTCTGGCGCTTGGCGCTTGAGCGATTGCCACAGGCCACCAATGCCTGCCCGCTCTTTCATCCACTTTTCTAGATAGGGCTTGGCGGTGCTCCAGAGATCCAGCTCCGGGTAGAGCTGGCGGCCCAGACCTTCGATATTGAGCAACGTTTTTTGTAGCAGCACCAGCTGCGGCTGCACTTCCATATTGAAGCGTCGGGCGGTCTGGAACAGTCCGAGCAGCACCTGTCCAAACGAGATGTCCTTGAGCGGCTTTTCCAAAATGGGCTCGCATACCGTACGAATGGCGGCGGCAAACTCGTTGGCGCGGGTGTTTTCACCGACCCACCCCGACTCGATGTGCAGCGCGGCGACTTCGTAGTAATCCTGATGAAAAAATGCGAGCAGGTTACGCGCCAAGTAGTCCTGATCTTCCCGAGTGAGGCTGCCGACGATACCGCAGTCGATGGCGATATATTGCGGATCCTCTGGGTCGTCGCAGTTCACGAAGATGTTGCCGGGGTGCATGTCGGCATGGAAAAAGTTATCGCGAAATACCTGGGTGAAGAAGATTTCCACCCCGCGCTCGGCGAGCTTTTTCAGGTTCGTACCCCGTGCGATGAGCGTCTCCAGGTCGGCGACCGGGACGCCGCGAATACGCTCCTGCACCATGACGTGGCGACGGGTGTAGGGCCAATAGATCGTCGGTACGAATAGCAGCGGTGAGTCTTTGAAATTACGCTTGAGCTGGGAGGTGTTGGCGGCTTCTTTATAGAGATCCAGCTCGTCGAACAGCGTGGCCTCGTAATCGCGGATCACTTCGACCGGCCGTAAGCGTCGGGCGTCGGGCACTTTGGCCAGCAGCTTGGCCACTTGGTACATCAAGCCCATGTCTTGGCGCATGATGCGGTCGATGCCGGGGCGAATGATTTTGACCACCACATCCTCGCCGCTGTGCAACGTGGCGGCGTGGACTTGGGCAATCGAGGCCGAGGCCAGTGGAACGCGTTCGAAGGCGGCAAAGGCCTCCGGCAGCGTCATGTCGAGCTCTTTCTCCACCCTTGCAGCGGCCAGCTCGCCAGGGAAGGGCGGCACTTGGTCCTGCAAACGCTTTAGCTCGTCGGCGATGTCTTCCGGCAGCAAGTCCCGGCGGGTAGAGAGCATCTGACCGAACTTGATGAAAATCGGTCCCAGCGCCTCCAGTGCCAAACGCAAACGCTCGCCACGGCTTCGCTGCCCAACGGGTACCAACTGCAGCGGGGACAGTTTGAGCAGTAGGCGTATCCATAGCGGCAAGCGCTCGGCGGGAATCAAGGTATCCAATCGGTGCCGCGTGACGACCCAGACGATTTTAAACAGCCGCAGGCTCATCCGCGCTGCTCCTTAGGCGTTGAAGGCTTAGGCGTTGAGGGCGCTGCTGGTTGGGTCAGCCGCTTATGCAAGCGTGCTAGCCGTGCTTCCAGTCGGTCGGTGGCGATCTCTAGTTCGGTCAGATGGTCGCGCAGCACGTCGCGCTGTTGGCGGCCGGGCAGTAGGCGAGCCTCCTCAAAGACATACTCCGAGACATCCTGCAGCAGCTCGTCTTTGGCACGCAGTCCCCAGCGTGCGGCGCGGCGAATCCCTTCTGCCAGCGAGTGGGCGGGTATATCGCCCAGCCAGTGGGCCAGCTCGCCCTCCCAGTCGATATCCAGATCGAACAGCAGATCGCGCGTTGCCTCCAGCAGATGGAGACGGCCGCGCACGGCGAGCTTGCCATCGAACATCAGCCGTTCGATGGACGCGCCGCTCAGCCATTCGGAGAGCGTTTCGGGGGTCAGTTCCACCACGGCATCGACATCGGTTTCCTCCACCTCATCGCCGTGCTGTAGGTCGATGCCTGACACGTGATAGCAGATCAATAGCGCGAGGTGGGGCTTCTCCAGTCGAATCAGCAAGCGGCTGCCCGCTAGCGTCGCCAAACGGTTAGGCGCCGCAGGGTCTCGGGAAAGCAGGGCATTGATCGTGCGTTCACATCCGGCCAACAGCAGGGTCGGGGTGACTAGCATACTGACCTCATGTTCCAAGGGGTCATAGTTTGATGCCACGGTGGAGGGCAACGATACCACCGGTCAGGTTGGTGTACTCCACCCGCTCCAGGCCAGCGCTCTCCATCATGCCCTTGAGCGTCTCTTGATCCGGGTGCATGCGAATCGACTCGGCCAAATAGCGGTAGCTCTCGCCATCTCCCGCGACCAGTTCGCCCATTTTGGGGAGCAAGCGGAAGGAGTATTCGTCGTAGGCTTTGGAGAGCAGCGGGTTATTGGGTTTGGAGAATTCCAGCACTAGCAAGCGCCCGCCTGGCTTGAGTACCCGCGCCATGGAGCGCAGCGCCGCATCTTTATCGGTGACGTTACGCAGGCCAAAGGCGATGGTGATGCAGTCGAACGTGTTGTCGGGGAAGGGCAGGCACTCGGCATTGGCCTGCACGTACTCGACGTTACCCCCCACACCGTTATCCATCAGTTTATCGCGACCGACGTTGAGCATGGAGGCGTTGATGTCGGCCAGCACCACTTTGCCACGTGGGCCGACGAGACGGGAAAACTTGAGGGTAAGATCGCCGGTGCCGCCCGCAATGTCGAGCACCTGATGCCCTGGGCGGACGCCTGCACGCTCGATGGTCAGCCGCTTCCACACGCGGTGGATGCCCATGGACATCAGGTCGTTCATCACGTCGTAACGAGCGGCCACCGAGTGAAAGACGTCAGCCACGCGGGAGGCTTTTTCGTCGACCGGCACCTCTTGGTAGCCAAAATGGGTAGTGCGCTTTTCCGTGGGGCTCATGGGGCTCTGGCTCCCGAGTTCGAGGCGTTAGTTGTCGACCGTTAGGTCATCGCAAGTCATGGTTGGCAACATTGTAGCCTTCTCGACCCCGATTTGTCTGCGCTGCACCTGGGGCACCGCGTCACAGCTGTTTGAATTGAATGCCTGCAGGCTCACGGGAAGCGCCTGCCGCTTCCAAGCGTTCGAGATAATTTTGCCAATAAGCGTCTTGGTGGGTGGCCAGGTCGAAGAGGTAGTTCCAACTATACAAGCCGCTATCGTGGCCGTCGTCGAAGTGCAGCTTGAGGGCGTAATTACCAGCTTGGGTGATATTTTGTAACCCAACGTCTTTTTTGCCTACCTGCAGAATGGCCGTATCGCCGCCGTGACCCCGCACTTCGGCAGAAGGGGAGTAGACCCGTAACAGTTCAACGGGGAGCCGGTACGTCTCGCCACTGGCGTAGCCAAGCTCCAGCTCACGTGCCTGCTTATGGTAGTGAACCCGAGTGGGTGTGGGGGCGTTCATGGATATAGCACCTCGTAACGATCAATCGCAAAGGCCGCCTACCCGTCAAGCGGGAAGGCGACCGGGGCTCTACCGATAGTGGCGCTTACAGAATGTAGCGCGACAGATCCTCATCGACCGCCAGTTCGCCGAGCTGAGCGTTGACGTAATCGCTATCGATCACCAGCGGGCTATCCATGTCGCCTCCCTTGAACGACGCCTCTTCGAGCAGACGCTCCATCACCGTGTGCAAACGGCGAGCGCCGATGTTTTCGGTACCTTCGTTCACTTGCCAGGAGATCTCGGCAATACGCTCGATGCCGTCGGGCGTGAATTCGACGTCGAGCCCTTCGGTGGCCAGCAGCGCTTGATACTGTTTGGTCAGCGAGGCGGAAGGCTCGGTGAGAATTCGCTTGAAGTCGCCCGGTGTGAGCGCATCCAGCTCGACGCGGATGGGTAGGCGACCCTGCAGTTCTGGAATCAGGTCCGACGGGCGCGACAGGTGGAAAGCCCCAGAAGCGATGAACAGGATGTGGTCGGTTTTGACCATGCCGTACTTGGTCGATACCGTCGAGCCTTCGATCAGTGGCAGCAGGTCGCGCTGCACGCCTTCACGAGATACCTCGCCACCGCTGGATTGACCGCTGCCCTTGGCGACCTTGTCGATCTCGTCCAGGAAGACGATGCCGTGCTGTTCGACGGCTTCCACCGCGCGGGCTTTGATCTCTTCTTCGTTGACCAGTTTGCCGGCCTCTTCATCACGTAGCAGCACCAGCGCCTCTTTGACGGTCACGCGGCGCTGCTCGCGCTTCTGCTGCCCCATGTTGGAGAACAGGCTCTGCAGCTGGCTGGTCATCTCTTCCATGCCCGGTGGGGTCATGATGTCGATACCCTGGCCTTGCGACGAGATTTCGATATCGATCTCTTTATCATCCAATTGGCCTTCGCGCAGCTTTTTGCGGAAGCTCTGGCGCGTACTGCTCTCTTCGCGCGACTTGTCTTCCTGGCCACGGGGCGGCGGTAGCAGCGCGTCGAGCACACGGTCTTCGGCGGCGTCTTCGGCGCGATGGCCCACTTCCTCTTTGGCGTGCTCACGAACCATCTTGATGGCGGCTTCCATCAGGTCGCGGATGATCGACTCGACGTCGCGGCCTACGTAGCCCACTTCGGTGAACTTGGTGGCTTCTACCTTGATGAACGGCGCACGGGCCAGCTTCGCCAGACGGCGAGCGATTTCAGTCTTGCCGACGCCGGTGGGACCAATCATCAAAATGTTTTTCGGCGTGACTTCCGGGCGCAACTCGTCATCGAGCTGCATGCGACGCCAGCGATTACGTAAGGCTATGGCCACGGCGCGCTTGGCATCCTGCTGGCCGATGATGTACTGGTCGAGCGCATGAACGATTTCGCGGGGTGTCATCTGAGTCATAAAGGGGCCTCAACGGTCGTTGATATTCAGCTCTTCGAGCGTCACGTGGTGATTGGTGAATACGCAGATGTCACCCGCGATGGCGAGGGATTTTTCGGTAATCTCACGTGCCGAAAGCTCGGTGTTTTCGAGCAGCGCACGGGCGCTGGCCTGAGCGTAGTTGCCGCCGGAGCCAATGGCGATGATGCCACGCTCGGGCTCGACCACGTCCCCGTTCCCAGTAATGATCAGCGAAGCGCTGTGGTCGGCGACCGCCAGCAGCGCTTCCAAACGGCGCAGGGCGCGGTCGGTGCGCCAATCTTTGGCGAGCTCGACTGCAGCTTTGGTCAAGTGGCCCTGGTACTTCTCGAGCTGCGCTTCGAAACGCTCGAACAGGGTAAACGCATCGGCGGTACCGCCGGCGAAACCGGCCAGCACCTTGCCGCGATATAGGCGGCGTACTTTGCTGGCATTACCCTTCATGACGGTGTTGCCGAGGGAAACTTGGCCGTCGCCTGCCAGGGCAACTTGATTACCGCGGCGAACGGAAACAATCGTGGTCATGGAGATAACTCCTTGGGGGAGGCGCGCTCCCGATGACTGATCGGCCGCACTGGGCGGCCGCATAAAAAGCGATTCCCAACAAAATGCGGGCGGCCGATAAAAAATCAACCGCCCGCAGGCGAAAGCCACCCAATAAAGCGTGGAGAGAGGCGAATAGCGCCTTGGGAATTAGTTCTGTAGCTGAATCAGCAGCGGCTCGATGCCTTGGGTGCTCATCAGGTCTTGGGCGCGGTTGAGCTCGCGAGTGTCGTCGTAAGGGCCGACCTGAACCCGGTGCCAGGTATCGCCGTTGGCTTGCACCTCGCTGATTTGCGCCAGCAAGCTCAGGTTGCGTAGGCGGCTGCGCAATTGTTCGGCATCACTGAGCTCTCGAAACGAGGCCGCCTGCAGCATGTAGCGGTTCGTTGCGCTGGCCGGTGATTGTTGGACGGCTGAGGCCTGGTCACTTGGACGCGTGTTGGCTGCAATGACCTGGGCAATGGGGTCGTCCGCCGCGCTTCCTGGGGTGCTTGCGGTACTTTCTGATGGGTCAGTAGTGGCCGTATCGCTCCCGGTGTCCTCGTCACTGGCTGCCACGGTGGGCGGTGTGACGTTGGAGGGAATGGCCCCGCCCGGCGCGATGACTTCGGTCTCGGGCAGCAGCGTGTAGAATTCGAAGGTGGGCATTGCCTGCTCGGCGGGCGTTTCCGTTTGCCGCGCGGCGCTGCGCTCATCGCTTCCTGCCGGTTTAGGCAGTACCGTGGCTTGAGGGGCTTCGCGCTGCTCTTGCCAAGGGGCCGTGCCGTGCTGATGCTGCGCCAGGAAGAAACCAGCGGCCACCCCGGCAATCCCCCATAGCCAGCCGGGTAGTCGTAGCCCGCCGCCGGAGCGGCGGGCCGACTTGCGCTGCGTAGTGGCTCCGCGGCGAGCGGGTTTGTTACGCGGGCTGGCCATGACTTACATCTCCTCTGGGGCGCTGACGCCCATCAGATCGAGACCGTTGCGCAGCACCTGGCGCACTGCCAAGCCCAGCGCCAAGCGGGTGTTGCGCAGGGTGTCGTCGTCGACCATCACTTTGACCGCGTTGTAGCAGGTGTGGAAGTCACCGGCCAAATCCAAAAGGTACTGGGCGACTTGCTGGGGCTCGCGGTTTTTGGCGGCGTGCTCTACCACCTCGGGATAGCGGGCCAAGCGGTTTAGCACCGCCTTTTCTTGATCGCTGTCGAGCAGTGCCAAATGGGCCGTGGCGATACCGTGATCGAAGGGGTGGCCAGCCTCTTCGGCTTTGCGCAGCATGCTGCATACCCGCGCGTGGGCGTACTGAATGTAGTAGACCGGGTTGTCGTTCGACTGCGAGCGGGCGAGGTCGATGTCAAAGGTCAGCTGAGAATCGGCGCGGCGCGCCGCCAGGAAGAAGCGCGTGGCATCGCGGCCGACTTCGTCGATCAGGTCGCGCACGGTGACGTAGCTGCCCGCCCGCTTCGAGAGCTTCACCTCGACCCCTGAGCGGGTGACCATCACCATTTGATGCAGCACGTAGTCGGGCCAACCCTTGGGGATGCCGACTTTGAGTGCCTGTAGACCCGCCCGCACCCGCGTCACGGTGGAGTGGTGATCGGCACCCTGCTCGTTGATGACGGTAGTGAAGCCGCGCTGCCACTTGTCGAGATGGTACGCCACGTCGGGAAGGAAGTAGGTGTAGCCCCCTTCGCGCTTGCGCATCACGCGGTCTTTGTCGTCACCGAAGTCGGTGGTGCGCAGCCACATGGCGCCGTCTTCTTCGTAGGTGTGGCCATTGGCAACCAGCTTCTCGACGGTGGCCTCGACCTTGCCGTCGTCGTACAGCGAGGACTCCAGGAAGTAGACGTCGAATTCGACGCCAAAGGCTTTGAGGTCGAGATCCTGCTCGCGACGCAGCCACGCTACGGCGAAGGCCTGGATGGCCTCCAGATCGTCGGCGTCGGCTTTGGCGGTCACTTCCCGGTCGTCGGCGGTGACGGTCTTGCCGGCCATGTAGTCGTTGGCGACGTCGATGATGTATTCGCCGCGATAGCCATCTTCTGGCCAGCTGGCATCGTCGGGGCCAAGCTGTTTGGCGCGGGCCTGAACGGAGAGCGCCAGGTTTTTGATCTGCGCGCCCGCGTCGTTGTAGTAAAACTCGCGGGTGACGTCATAGCCGGTGGCTTCCAGCAGGCGGCAGAGACAGTCGCCAATCGCTGCGCCACGTCCATGGCCCACGTGGAGCGGGCCGGTGGGGTTGGCGGAAACGAACTCCACCTGCACTTTTTCGCCCTTGCCGATCAGGCTGCGGCCGAAGGCGTCGCCGCTGTCCAGCACCTGCGCAACGATCTGTGCAGCGGCGTCGGCGGCGGCAAAGAAGTTGATGAACCCGGGGCCGGCAATCTCGGTTTTTTGAATGGCGTCGCTGGCGGGTAGGGCGGCGACGAGGGTGTCCGCCAGATCGCGGGGCTTCATGCCGGAGGGCTTGGCCAGCATCAGCGCGAGGTTGGTGGCGTAGTCGCCATGGGCCTTGTCTTTGGTCGGGTCCACTTTGATGGTGGGCGTTAAATCGTTGGGCAGCACGCCTTGGTGCTTGAGCGCGTCAACCGCGCCTTCGAGCAGAGAAATAATCGTATCTTTCATGTAAACATCCGGATGTCGTCGGTGGCGGCGTGTGCAGTCGCTAAGAGAATGCAGCGATAAGGCGGTCATTATCGGCAATTGGCGCGCAGTTTCAAAGCCGTATTCCCTTAGGCCAGGGTTTGTGGGTCGATGTCGATCGACCAGCGCACTTTGCGCGCCTCGCGGTGGGCGTCGAGCCACTGTACTAGCCAGTTGGCAGCGGCATGACGGTGGCTGCGTTTGTCTGCTACCAGCATGACATGCAGGTGATAGCGGTTTTGGCGGCGCTCCATGGGAGCGGGTACCGGGCCCAGGCAGCGGACCGGTACTCTGGCGTCGTTTAGCCACTGGCGCAGCGCTTGTGCCGCTTGCTGAGCCAGCGCAAGTGCTGCCTGCTCTTGGGGGCTCTCGATGCGTAGAAGCGCCATGAAGCTAAACGGCGGCAGTTTGGCGATACGTCGCTCCTCCAGCAGGCTGCGTGCCAGCGCGCCATAGCCGTGCTCGGCTAACTGGCCCAAGTGCGGGTCGTCGGGATGTAGGGTTTGCACCAGCACTCGTCCAGGGTGGGCCGCGCGGCCAGCACGACCCGCCACTTGCTCCAGTAGCTGGGCACTGTGCTCCAGGGCGCGGAAGTCAGCCGCATAGAGGCCGCCATCGGCGTTGACGACGACCACTAGCGTGACGTGGGGCAGATGATGGCCTTTTGCGAGCATTTGGGTGCCCACCAGCAGGCAGGGCTCGCCGCGCTGAATCTCTTTGAGCACCTGCTCGAAGCTCTCTTTTTTACGCGTGCTGTCGCGGTCGATGCGATGGACGGGCGTGTCAGGGAATAGCCCTTGAAGGGTCTCTTCGGTGCGCTCTGTACCGCTACCCAAGGCGCGTAAGTCGCCACTGCCGCACTCCGGGCAGGCATCGGGCAGCGCTCGGCGGCTGTCGCAGTGGTGGCAGGCCAGTAGCGGCGGCTGGCGGTGCAGTGTCATACGCGCATCGCACTGGCCGCATTCGGCCATCCAGCCGCAGCTATGACAAGCCAGGCTCGGCGCGAAGCCACGCCGGTTGATGAACACCAGCGCCTGTTTGCCCGCCGCAAGCGTGCTTTTGATCGCTTTGATGGCGCTGGGCAGCAGCCCGCCCTGACGGCGCTGGTGGCGCAGATCGATCAACTCCAGTTTGGCGGGCGGGTGGCGGCTGGGTCGTTGGGTCAGCCGTAGGTGGCGGTAAGCGCCCGTAAGCGCCTGCTGGAGGCTTTCAAACGAGGGCGTCGCACTGCCCAGCAGCAGCGGAATGCCGTGGTAGTGCGCTCTGGCAACGGCAAGGTCCCGTGCGTGATAGCGCAGCCCGTCATGCTGTTTATACGAGCCATCATGCTCTTCGTCGACGATGATTGCCCCAGGGTTCGCCAGCGGGGTGAAAATGGCCGAGCGGGTGCCGATGATCACCAGTGCACGGCCGTTGGCAGCGGCCTCCCAGACATCCAGACGCTCGGGGTCGGTAAGCCCGGAGTGAAGTGCCACCACCGGCACGCGAAAGCGGTTTTTGAAACGTGCAAGCGTTTGCGGCGTGAGGCCAATTTCGGGCACGAGCACTAGCGACTGTTTGCCTTTGGCGGCGAGCGCTTCGATGAGCTGTAGGTAAATCTCGGTTTTGCCGCTACCGGTCACGCCTTCCAATAAACAGGGGTGGTAGCCGTCGAGTTTTTCATGCAGTACGGCAAGCGCAGCGGCTTGTTCACGGTTGAGCGGCAGCGACGGGGAGGCGAGCAAGCTTCCGCCGGTGGGTTGCGCGGCAGTCAGAGTGATCTCCTGCGCCTCGGCAAAGCCCTTTTTGTGTAGCGCCAACAGCTGTTCCCGAGTGAAACCGTGGGCGTTGACGGCACGGCCAGGCAGGCCGTGCGGGTGCTGGCGAAGCAGAGCGTAGAGCGCCGCCTGCTTGGGCGCGCGCGTTAGAGCCGTGTCATCGTTGGGAAGCGGAAGCCACAGCGTTTGGGTACGGCCCGCCATCGGGTGTCCCTGGCGCAGCCTCGCGGGCATGGCGTGTTGCAACGTGTCGCCCAGGCTGTGCTGGTAGTAACGCGCCGCGAAGTGGCAGAGCCACTGCCAGTCGCTGGGCAGGGGGGCGTCATCCAGCGCTTCGCTGATGGCCCGTAGCTGCGCGCGGGGAAGTTCGCTGCCGGTAGCAAGCGACACCACCACGCCCACCACCTCTCGGCGGCCAAACGGCACTCGCACTCGAAGCCCTGGCTGCCAGCCACAGGCGGGCGCACGCGGTGCGGGAAGATAATCGAACAGGCGGCGCAGCGGCGAGGGTAGCGCCACTTTTAAGACCTGAAAAGCGCCTTGAGGCTGCCCCCATGTAGAGGACTTTGAAGAAACAGAGTCGGACAATTGGCCTCCGGCGATTAGTTTGCTAGAATGTGCGGCCGCTCTGAATCTATCGGATGGAGCGGTTAACCGGTTAGCAGTTTTTTCAAACCCGTATGCGGTGCCTGGCAACGGATCAGGTGGCGGCATATAGCTCATGAGGCTCAAGATGAAACAAGGTATCCACCCGAATTACAACACGGTCACCGCCAACTGTTCTTGCGGTGCAAGCTTCCAGGTCGGTTCTACCTCTGGTCAGGACTTCGCACTGGACGTGTGCTCTAACTGCCACCCGTTCTACACCGGCAAGCAGAAGCAAGCGACCACCGGTGGCCGTGTAGAGCGCTTCAACAAGCGTTTCGGCGCTGCTATCAAGCGCGGCTAATCCTAACGGATTCAGTCTATCGCAGGCACTTCGCGTGCCCTGTGCAAAAGCCCACGCTATGACGTGGGCTTTTTGCCCCTAGAGAACTAGGCTTTCATGGCAACGGCGAGTTCTTCGTTTACCCCCCCCGTCGCCAACCTTCAAAACGATTGATCTTCTTCTCCCCCGCGCTGTCTGCCCCTTTTCACGCTCTTCCCTCTGTCTCTCTTTTCCACAGGGTGCTCTTGCTGCCCGGGTGTGGATAACTGGTTTGCGCTGTTTGCTGGAATTAATTTCCAAAATTACTGCGATGCATCAATAAGGAAACCTTTATGGCTAATAGCGAGAAGCATAAGTTGCAGCAAATATCGCTTAAAAGTTCCGAAGTTGTTGGGAATGTAGCTAAAACGATCGTTTCGTAGGTAAGTTTACTACGTGCTTGAGACGCCTAGGTTTTTTCTATATTCTGATACGACTTTTCTACTTTAGGCTGATGAGACCTTGACCATGACGGATGCAAACAAACAGGCAGCTTTGGATTATCACGCTAAACCGATTCCCGGTAAGCTCTCCGTGGAGCTGACCAAGCCCACTGCGACAGCGCGGGACTTGGCCCTGGCGTATAGCCCAGGCGTTGCCGAGCCGGTTCGCGAAATCGCCCGCGAAGCGGAAAATGCGTACCGCTATACCGGCAAGGGCAACTTGGTTGCGGTCATTTCGGACGGTAGCGCGATTCTTGGCTTGGGCAACCTGGGGCCGCTGGCCAGCAAGCCGGTCATGGAGGGCAAAGGCGTCCTGTTCAAGTGCTTTGCGGGCATCAACTCGGTGGATGTCGAAGTGGATGCTGAAAGCCCGCAGGCGTTCATCGACACCGTGGCGCGCATCGCCGATACCTGGGGTGGCATCAACCTGGAAGACATCAAAGCGCCCGAGTGCTTCGAGATCGAAAAAGCCCTGATCGAGCGTTGCAACATTCCTGTCTTTCACGATGACCAGCACGGCACGGCCATCGTCACCGCTGCAGGTATGCTCAACGCGCTGGATATCGCGGGCAAGCGCATCGAAGACGTGAAGATCGTCTGCATGGGGGCGGGAGCGGCGGCGATTGCCTGTATGCGCCTGCTAGTCTCTTGCGGCGCCAAGAAAGAGAATCTGGTCATGCTGGACCGTCGCGGTGTGATTCACACTGATCGCGATGGGATCAACGAGTACAAAGCCGAGTTTGCCCGCGATACCGACATGCGTACGCTGGACGATGCCATCGACGGTGCGGACGTGTTCATCGGCCTCTCTGGCCCGGGCCTGCTCTCGGCGGAGCAGGTGAAAAAGATGGCCGCTGACCCGGTGATCTTCGCTTGTACGAACCCGGACCCGGAAATTCACCCGGATGTAGCCCGCGAAGCGCGCCCGGACGTAATCATGGCCACCGGCCGCTCGGACTTCCCGAATCAGGTGAACAACGTGCTGGGCTTCCCGTTCATCTTCCGCGGTGCGCTGGATGTTCGCGCCACGCGTATCAACGAAGCCATGAAACTGGCCGCCGTTCATGCGCTGAAAGATTTGGCGCGCGAGCCTGTTCCCCAGGAAGTGCTCAATGCCTACGAGCGTACCGAGATGAGCTTTGGCCGCGATTACATCATCCCCACGCCGGTGGATATCCGCCTGCTGGCCCGTGTGTCATCAGCAGTGGCCCAAGCAGCGGTCGACTCCGGCGTGGCCCGCAAGCCGTATCCGGCTCACTACCCGCTGAAAACTATTAATGATGTGTATGGTGGATAATCAACAAGGCCACTTAGGTCAGGACAGACCGTAACGGGGGGCTTTCGCCATGGCCGAAAAATGCTCCCTGCAATTTCGGCATTTCCACCATCCATGGCGGTCAGATGGCGAAAGTAGCGCCCAAGGATGGGTTTACAGCGCCCCCGTCTAGGGTTGTGCTGACCGGTATTTTACAACGCCCGCTCATCGCGGGCGTTGCCGTTTTTGGGACAGTGGTTCACGAAGTTGGATAGCGTACCAGCCCCTCTTGCGCCGTCGATGCCACCAAACGCCCATCGCGGCGATAGATATGACCGCGGGCCAAGCCCCGCGCGCCGCCTGTCCAGGGGGAGTCGATGGCGTAGAGCAGCCACTCATCCAGCCGCGTATCTTCATGCAGCCACAGGGCATGATCCAGACTGGCGATGCGCAGTTTCGGATCGGTGTACTTGATGCCGTGAGGAATCAGGCCGGTGGTGAGCAGATTGAAATCCGAGGCATACGAGAGCAGGTGACGATGCAGCGCCGGGTCGTCCGGCAGCGGCCCGCCAGCAAAACGGAACCAAAGACATTGGCCCGCCGGTGAGGCGCTGTCTGGATTGTCCTTCAAGTGTAAAAATTCGATCGGGTGGCCGGGGAAGCGCGCGTGCTTGGCATCGCCACTCTCGATGAGTGCTTCCGGTGTAGGCACCTGGGGCATGGCTCGCTGATGGTGGAGGCTCTCTTCAGCACTCTGGAAAGAAGCGCTGCAGAAGAAGATCGGTCGACCTTTTTGAATGGCCGTCACACGACGGGTGGTAAAGCTGCCGCCGTCGCGGATGGTATCGACCTGATACACCACCGGGCGGTGGGGGTCGCCGGGCCGCAAAAAATAGCCATGCTGGGAGTGTGGGCGGCGCTCGTCCGGCACCGTGCGCGCCGCTGCGGCGAGCGCTTGGCCCAATACTTGGCCCCCATACAGTTGAGGAAAGCCCAGATCCTGGCTCTGGCCGCGAAATAGCGTCTCCTCTAGGGTTTCAAGCTCTAACAAGTCAACCAGTGACTTCAGCGCATCGTTCATTCTCTGTATCCTTGCTGCTGTCTGTGATCCCACCGATGATTGCAAGCGCACCCAGTGCGGCCATCACGCTATTAAAACGATCGTTTTGCTACCTTAGCGGAGTTTGCCTTGATACGCAGCGATGAATTTTACATGCACCGCGCCATGGACCAAGCGCACCTGGCATTTGCCGCCGGGGAAGTACCGGTGGGCGCGGTGGTGGTGGATGCCCATGGGGAGATCATTGGCGCTGGCCATAATGCACCGCTGGCGAGCTGCGACCCTAGCGGCCACGCTGAGGTGCGCGCGCTGCGTGAGGCGGGCCAGCAGCTGGGCAACTACCGCCTGGAGGGCTGCACGCTGTTCGTGACCCTAGAGCCCTGCATGATGTGTGCAGGCGCCATGGTGCATGCGCGTATCGCCCGGCTGGTATACGGCGCGCCTGAGCCGCGCACCGGCATGGTGGAGTCGAAGGCCAACCTGCTGGCGCAGCCCTGGTTCAATCATCGTATCGTGGTGACGGGCGGCGTGTTGGCCGCGCCCGCCAAGCGGCTGCTCAAGCAGTTCTTCGCCGAGAAACGCTAGCCGGGCTATGGCCCGATGGGTGGCACGATATCGAACAGCAGCAGCGGCTCTTCGCTAGCAGGGGCCTGCTCTAGCTGAAAGAATTGCTGTCGGCTGCGCTCCACGTACTCGATCATCTCGTAGTAGCGACGGATGTTGCGCACGTAGATCACCGGCTCGCCGCCCCGCGCATAGCCGTGGCGGGTTTGGCTATGCCACTCCCGCTCTTGCAGCAGCGGCAGCGCTGCGCGAACGTCCTGCCAGCGATCGGGATCGCCGCCACGCATCTCGGCAATCTTACGGGCATCGTAAAGGTGGCCAAGCCCCACGTTATACGCCGCCATGGCCATATAGAGTCGATCGTCTCCCGTAATGCTGTCGGGCAGACGATCTTTGATGCTGCGCAGGTAGCGCGCGCCGCCGTCGATGCTTTGTGCAGCATCGGTACGGTCGGCCACGCCCATCTCGCTGGCGGTGGGATTGGTCAGCATCATGAGGCCACGTACTCCGGTGGGGGAGACGGCGGTTGGGTCCCAGTGCGACTCTTGATAACCCACGGCAGCCAGCAGTTTCCAATCGAACCCCGTGTCCCGGGCAGCCTGTTTGAAGAGCTCGGTGTAGCTCGGTAAGCGCTCATCGAGATGGGCAAGAAACGTCCGTGTGCCGACGTATTCGAGGTAGTCATCGTGACCAAAATAGCGGCTCACGAGCCCGTCGAGCGTGCCGTTTTCCTGCAGCTCTTGCAGGAACTGGTTGGCGGCGTCGAGCAGCCCTAGCCCCCGGCCGCTGGGTACGGCCCACGCCAACGAGAGCGGCTCGCCTAAAAAGAAACCACGCTCGACGTTAGGGAAAAACAGCCGGTTCAAACGAAACTGGTGATCGAAAATGATCGCGGCATCCAGGGTGCCGCGCTCGACGCGGGCCAGTAGTTCGGCCACTTCGAGCTCGTGGGACTCCTTCCAGCTCAGGTTGGGGTAGTCGCGCTGCAGCGAGCGTAGCGCTTGGCTGGTGCCCGCTTCGCTCAGCGTGCCTAGCTCCAAGCCAACGAGGTCGGCGGGTTCGTCGATACCGTTGAGCCCACGTCGGTACACCACCAAGGGCTGCATGTGAATGATCGAGCGGGTGTAGTGGATGCCTGGGGAGTCCGCCAGCAAGGGCAGGGCGGCGGCGCCCAGGTCGCCCTGTTCGCGCACGGCGGGTAGCACGCTCTCCGGATGGTGGCTCGCGTTCAGGTTGAGACTGACCCCCAGGTAGTCCGCAAAGCGGTGCATCAGCTCGTACTCGAAACCGGTAGGGCCCTGACGGCCTTCATAATAGGTGGTGGGGGTGTTGCGAGTGTGGATCGTGATGAACTCTTTGGCTTGGATCTGCGCGAGATGTTCACCGCTCGTCATGGATGCACTGCGCGGCACTAAAAATAGTAAAAGCGTCGCGATCATCGCGAAATACGCCCGGTAATAGGCAAGAAAGTGTTGGGTAATCGATGTCGGCATGGGGGCTTGTCAACATGGAACAGTCTGCCACGATACCCAGCCTGTTAGACGCTGTCACCTTGTTGATTTCGTGTGAACGCCGCTTTCCAGTATCATAGCGGGATTGCCGCACAGCGGCCCGGTGATTTCCTGCTCGAACTCTTCCTGCTTTAGAGGCTCCCAGATATGCTCGAACTGCGAGGCGCACCCGCCCTTTCCGCCTTCCGCCATGAACGGCTGTTAACGGTGTTGCGTGACCGTGTTCCAGAGGTGGAGGCACTGTCTGCCCACTACGTCCACTTCATCGACCACCACGACGAGCTCGATCAGGCTGCTCAGGAGCGGTTGGCGGAACTGCTGGCGTACGGCAGTCGCGAGCGCCAGGCAACCCCCGATGACGCACAGCGTTTTTTGGTCGTGCCGCGTCTGGGTACCCAGTCACCGTGGTCCTCTAAAGCAACCGACATCGCCCATAACTGCGGGCTAAGCCAGATAAGCCGCATCGAGCGCGGCATCGATTACCGTATAGGCCTGCGCGGCACCCCCAGTGCCGAACAGCTCGAAACGATCAGCGCGCTGCTGCATGATCGGATGACCGAAAACGTGCTGGCCGACGCGGCCGATGCCAGCAAGCTGTTCGCTCACCACGCGCCGGCGCCGCTGGGCAGCGTCGACATTTTGGAAGGCGGCCGCGAGGCACTGGTGGTCGCCAACCGTGAGCTGGGACTGGCGTTGGCAGACGATGAGGTCGATTATCTGGTAGCCGCCTTCATCGAGCTTGGCCGCAACCCCAGCGACGTAGAACTGATGATGTTCGCCCAGGCGAACTCGGAGCACTGCCGTCACAAGATCTTCAACGCGGATTGGATCATCGACGGAGAAGCTCAGAGCCATTCGTTGTTCAAGATGATCAAGAACACGTTCGCCACGTCGCCGGACAACGTGCTCTCCGCCTACAGCGATAACGCGGCGGTGATCAAAGGCAGCCATGGCGGTCGCTTTTTCCCCACGCCGCTTACCGGGGCCGAGGGAGAGCGCGCCCGCTACGACGCCCACCAAGAGCCCATCCACATTCTTATGAAGGTGGAGACCCACAACCACCCCACGGCCATTGCCCCCTTCCCCGGTGCGGCCACCGGCTCTGGCGGTGAGATTCGTGATGAAGGCGCGACCGGTATCGGCGGTAAGCCAAAAGCAGGCCTGGCGGGCTTTACCGTCTCCAACCTGCGTATCCCCGAGTTCGTGCAACCCTGGGAGGCCTTCGATTACGGCAAACCCGAGCGTATGCAGTCGGCGCTCACTATCATGCTGGACGGCCCGATTGGCGGTGCGGCCTTCAATAACGAGTTCGGCCGACCCAATTTGGCCGGCTACTTCCGTACCTATGAGCAGGATGCCCTCAGTGCCGAAGGCATCGAGCGTCGCGGTTACCACAAGCCGATCATGATTGCCGGTGGCTACGGCAACATTCGTGCCCAGCACGTCCAGAAGGGCGAGATTCCGGTGGGCGGCAAGCTGATCGTGATGGGCGGCCCGGCGATGTTGATCGGTCTGGGCGGCGGTGCGGCGTCCAGTATGGCGTCCGGTGAGTCCAGCGCGGATCTGGACTTTGCCTCTGTGCAGCGGGAAAACCCGGAAATCGAGCGTCGTGCCCAAGAGGTCATCGACCGCTGCTGGGCGCTGGGCGAGAAAAACCCCATTCGCTTTATTCATGACGTGGGCGCGGGCGGGCTGTCCAATGCCCTGCCGGAGCTGGTCAAGGACGGTAACCGTGGCGGCCTGTTCGACCTGCGCGCGGTGCCCAACGCCGAGCCGGGTATGAGCCCGCTAGAGATCTGGTGCAACGAAGCCCAGGAGCGCTACGTGCTGGCGGTTGCTCCAGAGGATCTCGATACCTTCGACGCGCTGTGCAAGCGCGAGCGTTGCCCCTACGCGGTGGTGGGTGAAGCCCAGGCGGAGCACCATCTGGAAGTGCGTGACGGCCACTTCGAGACCAAACCCGTCGATCTGCCCATGAGCGTGCTGTTTGGCAAGCCGCCAAAAATGACCCGTTCGTTCGAGCGCCAAACGCCGGAGCTGTCGGGCGTGATGCTGGATAACCTGGACCTGCGCGAAGCGATGGACCGGGTACTACGCCTGCCTACGGTGGCTTCGAAAAGCTTCCTGATCACCATCGGCGACCGTTCCATCACTGGTCAAGTCGCCCGCGATCAGATGGTCGGCCCCTGGCAGGTGCCGGTGGCCGATGTGGCGGTGACCACCGCGAGCTTCGATACCCACGCCGGTGAAGCCATGGCCATGGGCGAGCGCCCGCCGGTGGCGCTGATTAACCCTGCCGCCAGTGCGCGTTTAGCGGTGGCGGAAGCCATTACTAACCTCGCCGCTGCGCCAATTGCCAAACTCTCGGATATCAAGCTTTCCGCCAACTGGATGAGTGCCGCCGATCACCCCGGTGAAAACCAGGCGCTGTACGACGCGGTTCATGCCGTTGGCATGGAGCTGTGCCCCGCGCTCGGGATCGCCGTGCCGGTGGGCAAGGACTCCATGTCCATGCGCACCGCGTGGCAAGAGGGCGGCGACGCCGAAGAGAAAAGCATTACCTCGCCGCTGTCGCTGGTCGTGACCGGGTTTGCACCGGTGACCGACGCGCTAGCGACGCTGACGCCGCAGATCAATCTGGAGCAGGACGAGTCCGACCTGATTCTGATCGACCTGGGGAACGGCCAGAACCGCCTCGGCGGCTCGGCGCTGGCGCAGGTGTACGGGCAGGTGGGTGACGAGTGCCCCGATGTGGACGACCCGGAAGATCTGAAAGCATTTTTCGAAGTGATCCAGGGCCTGAACCGCGACGGCAAGCTGCTGGCTTATCACGACCGCAGCGACGGTGGCCTTCTGGTGACGCTGCTGGAGATGGCCTTTGCCGCGCACGCCGGGCTCGAGATCAAGCTCGACTGGCTGATCGATGAGCCGGTGGAAGCCTTCAGCGCGCTGTTCTCCGAAGAGCTGGGCGCGGTGATTCAGGTCAATCGCCAGCACACCGAAGAGGTGCTGACCCAGTTCGCCATGGCGGGTATCGAAACCTGCGGGGTGATTGCCCGCCCGCGCTACGACGACCAAGTGCGGGTGACGCTGTTCGAAGAGCCGCTGTTGGAGACTACGCGTCAGCTAACCCAGCGTACCTGGGCCGAAACCAGCTACCGCATGCAGGCGCTGCGGGATAACCCCGAGTGCGCGAAAAACGAGTTTGATAACCTGCTCGACGTGCGCGATCCAGGGCTTAGCGCCGAACCGACCTTCGATATCAACGACGATATCAGCGCGCCGTATATCAACACCACCAAGCCCGCCGTGGCCGTGCTTCGCGAGCAGGGCGTCAACGGTCAGGTCGAGATGGCCTGGGCCTTCCACAAAGCGGGTTTTAACGCGGTGGATGTGCACATGAGCGACATCCTCGAAGGTCGTGTCTCGCTGGAGGAGTTCAAAGGCTTAGTGGCCTGTGGCGGTTTCTCCTACGGCGATGTACTCGGCGCAGGCGGCGGCTGGGCGAAATCGGTGCTGTTCAACGAGCGCGCCCGCGAGCAGTTCGAGGCCTTCTTCACTCGGGACGACAGTTTCTCACTGGGCGTGTGCAACGGCTGCCAGATGCTTTCGCAGCTCAAGACGCTGATTCCTGGGGCTGAAAGCTGGCCCGATTTCGTGCGTAACGAGTCTGAGCAGTTCGAGGCGCGCGTATCGATGGTACGGGTAGAAAAGAGCCCCTCGATTTTGCTGGCGGGCATGGAAGGCTCCAAGCTGCCGATTGCCGTGGCACACGGAGAAGGCCGCGCCGAGTTCCGCGATACGGCGCACCTGCGCAGCATGCAGTCGAGCAGCCAAATTGCCCTGCGCTATATCGATAACTACGGCCAAGTCACTACGCGCTACCCGGCCAACCCCAACGGCTCGCCGTCGGGTATCACGGGCCTGACCACCCCAGATGGCCGTGTGACCATCATGATGCCGCACCCCGAGCGAGTGACTCGTGCGGTCACCAACTCCTGGCGTCCGGCGGAGTGGACCGACGATGGTGCGTGGCTGCGCCTGTTCCGCAATGCGCGGGTGTGGCTAGGCTAACGTCATGTGACCAACCCGACAGGTGATGGATGACACATTCTGAAAAGGCGGCCTCCGGGCCGCCTTTCTTGGCTAACGCGGCAGCGCCTTCGCTGCGCCCCTATCAAAAAGAGGCGGTGAAGCGGGTGGTCGCCCACTTTCGCGCTACCAGCGCCCCCGCCGTGGTGGTACTACCCACGGGTAGCGGCAAGTCACTGGTCATCGCCGAGCTGGCAAGGCTCGCCCGTGGGCGGGTACTGGTGTTGGCTCATGTGCGCGAGCTCGTGGAGCAGAACCACGGGAAATATCAGGCCTACGGACTGAAAGCGGATATCTTCAGTGCCGGGTTAAAGCGCAAAGAGGCAAACCGCCAAGTGGTGTTTGGCTCGGTGCAGTCGGTGGTGCGCAACCTGGGGCAGTTCAACGACGCCAGCTTCACGCTACTGGTGATCGACGAGTGCCACCGTGTGTCGCTGGAGGAGGACTCCAGCTATCGGCAGGTGATTGAACATCTTCAGAGCCAAAACCCACAGCTGAAGATTTTAGGGCTAACCGCGACGCCGTTTCGCCTAGGCCAAGGATTTATCTACCATCGCCATCACCACGGCATGGTGCGCGGTTCGGAAGAGAGCTTTTTTGCCGACTGTGTGTTCGAGCAGCCGCTGCGGCTGATGGTCAAGCAGGGCTTTTTGGCCGCGCCCAAGCGGCTGGACATGGCCATTGAGGGGTACGACTTCTCGGCGCTTGCGCCCTCGACCAGCGGCCTGTTTCGGGAGGAGGAGCTCAACCGCGTGGTGGCGGGCCACCGCGCCACGCCGGGCATCATTGCCCAGGTGGTGGCGTACGCCGCCGACCGTCAGGGGGTGATGATTTTCGCCGCCACGGTCGCCCATGCCGAAGAGATCATGGGCTATCTGCCCGCCGATCAGGCCGCGCTGATTACCGGCGCCACGGCCTCGACCGAGCGCACCTCGCTGATCGAGGCCTTCAAGGCGCGCCAGTTGAAGTATTTGGTCAACGTGGCGGTACTGACCACCGGCTTCGATGCTCCCCACGTCGATCTGATTGCGATATTGCGGCCCACCGAGTCGGTCAGCCTGTATCAGCAGATCGTGGGTCGCGGGTTGCGCCTCTCGCCAGGCAAAGAGGAGTGCCTGATTCTCGACTATGCGGGCAACCCGTGGGATCTCTACGCCCCGGAAGTAGGCGAACCCAAGCCGGATGGCGACAGCGAACCGGTGCAGGTGCCCTGCCCGGAGTGTGGTCACGCGAACCTGTTTTGGGGAAAGCGCGACGGCGAGCTGGTGATCGAGCACTTTGGTCGCCGCTGTCAGGGGCTGATGGAGGATGACGCAGGTCGGCGCTGCCAGTGTACGTTCCGCTTTCGCTTCAAGGTCTGCGATACGTGCGGCGCCGAGAACGATATCGCTGCCCGCCGCTGCCATGGCTGCGAGAAGCTGCTGGTGGATGCCGATGACAAGCTTAAGGATGCGCTGAAGCTAAAAGATGCCAAAGTACTGCGCGTCAGCGGCATGCAGTTGGAAGCGACCACCAATGGCCGTGGCCTGCCGCGCCTGAAAGCCACCTACCACGATGAAGATGGCGACAGCCTGAGTGAATGGTTTGCCTTGGAAACTCCGGCCCAGCGCCGCGCGTTTTATGCCGTTTTTTTACGTGCCCACCTACGGGCGCCGGGCGGCCAATGGCAACCGACGACGCCTGATGAGGTCGTCAACGAGCAGCGCCGATTGCGCCACCCGGATTTCGTGGTGGGGCGAAAGGTGGGTCGTCACTTTCAAATCCGCGACAAGCTGTTCGACTATCAAGGGCGCTATCGTAAAGCCGCCGATGCGGGCTAGATGCCGTGCTAACAGCGCGCTGTTACACTGTCTTTTTTCAACTCATCAATCAAGGATTCGACCCGCGTGAGCGAGACGCCCAGCGCAGCGCCAGAGCAAGACCAAGACGTGGCGGAAGCTACTGCCGAGCCGGTGGTGGAGGCGCTTGGGCGCCTGTTTGATGAGCCCATTACGCAGTTGCCGGAGGATCTCTATATTCCTCCTGAGGCGCTGCGGGTCTTTCTGGAAGCCTTTGAAGGGCCGCTGGACCTGCTGCTCTATTTAATCCGGCGCCAGAACCTGGATATTCTGACCATCAACGTGGCGACCATCACCCATCAGTACATCGAGTACGTGGAGTTGATGAAAGCCATGGAGATCGAGCTGGCGGGAGAGTACCTGCTGATGGCAGCCATGCTGGCGGAGATCAAATCCCGGACGCTGCTACCGCGCCCGCCTAAAGCGGAGGGCGAGGAAGAGGAGGACCCCCGTGCCGAGTTGATTCGCCGCTTACAGGAGTACGAGCGTCTAAAAGAGGCCGCCGAAGCACTGGATACCCTGCCACGCGTCGGCCGAGACTGGTTCAGCGTGCAGGCGGGGTTGCCGCCGCTGGAAACGCGGGTAATCCATCCCGATGTCGAGCTGGACGAGCTGCTAGAGGCGCTGTCCGATATTCTCAAACACGCCGAGCTGGCTCAGGCCCACCAGATCAGCCGGGAAGTGCTCTCCACCCGCGAGCGAATGCTGAAAATCATGGAACAGCTCAGCCAGGATGGAGAGAGCGGCCGTTATACGCCTTTCGAGGCGCTATTTACTTTAGATGAGGGGCGGGCCGGGGTGGTCGTCACCTTCATGGCGCTTCTGGAGCTCGCCAAAGAGGCCATGATCGAGATCGTTCAAAACGCACCGCTGTCGCCCATTCACGTGCGCGCCCGCCAAGCGGCGCTGGCCGATGAGGAAGAGGGTGCATTCGAGCGTTTGGAAGAGGAGCAGGGCGATGCCGCCTCGACATTCGAAGAGTCTGCGTTTGAACCTGACGAGGAGTCGCGGTGAGAGACACCACGTTAGATGACATCATTGAAGCGGCGCTGCTAGCGGCGGGGGAGCCGCTGCCGGTCGAGCGCCTGGAAACGCTCTTTTTAGAAGAGGAGTGCCCCACCCGAAAAGCGCTGAGGGAAGCGCTGTCGCGGCTGGCGCTGCGCCACGAGAATGGCGCGCTGGAACTGGTCGAGACTGCCTCGGGCTTTCAGCTACGTATTCGTCCACGCTTGGCTCACTGGGTCTCGCGGCTGTGGGACGAGCGGCCCCAGCGCTATTCGCGAGCGTTGCTGGAAACCCTTGCGCTGATCGCTTACCGCCAGCCGGTGACTCGTGGCGATATCGAAGACGTGCGGGGCGTGAGCGTCAGCAGCTCGATCATTCGTACATTGATGGAGCGCGGCTGGATACGTGTGGTAGGCCACCGGGACGTGCCGGGTCGCCCCGCAGTCTATGCCACCACGCGCAGTTTTCTGGATGACTTCGGTTTGAAAACCCTGGATGCGCTGCCGCCCATGCATACGCTGGTCAACGGCGACGATCACGAAGAGCGCGCCGTCGAAGAGGCGTCGGGTGAACAAAACCCGCCCCCACCACTGGACGAAACGACGGAAAGCGTGCAGGATGCGCCACCCCAGCAAGATGAGAACACGTCGGCAGCGAGTGCCGATCACCACGCCGAGACGGCGTTAACCCAGCCGCTTAGTTTTGCCGATTTAGAGGCACGGCTAGCGGCACGTGCAAAGCGTCAACACGAAGACGCTAGCACGCAGACCAACGATGTGAGGTCAGACGACCATGAGTCAGAGTAACAACACCACGCCCCCCACCAGCGAAAAGCTGCAGAAAGTCCTCGCCCGTGCGGGCCTTGGCTCCCGCCGTGAAATGGAAACCGCCATTGCCGACGGCCGGGTGAAGGTGAATAGCCAGGTCGCCAAACTGGGTGACCGGGTGGAGGCCCGGGACAAGGTCAGTTTCGATGATCGCCCTGTGACGCTGCGCCCGGAAGAGGACGTGCCGCGCCGGGTGATCATGTACAACAAACCGGAAGGTGAGCTGTGCACTCGTAAAGACCCGGAAGGCCGCCGCACGGTCTTTGAGCGCCTACCGCGCCTGAAAGGCGAGCGCTGGATTGCGATTGGCCGCTTGGACATCAACACCAGCGGCTTGTTGCTGTTCACCACCGACGGTGAATTGGCCAACCGCTTGATGCACCCGTCTACTCAGGTGGAGCGTGAGTACGCCGTGCGGGTCATGGGCGACGTCAAGCGTGAGCATATCGTCGCCATGGTCGACGGCGTCATGCTGGAAGATGGCCCGGCGCGCTTCACCGACGTGCAGGAGTTCGGTGGGGAAGGCATCAATACTTGGTTCCACGTGGTGATCTTGGAAGGGCGTAATCGCGAGGTGCGCCGTTTGTGGGAGTCCCAGGGACTCACCGTTAGCCGCTTGAAGCGCGTTCGCTACGGCAACATCTTCCTCGACAAGCGGGCGAAAGCCGGTGAGTGGGTCGAACTCTCTCAAGACGAGGTGGACGACTTGGCGACGCTTGCCAACTTGGAAACCCGTAAAGTGCCTGAGCTGACGCCAGATGAGAAGAATCGCTGGAGCCGCGACAAGCACAAGCGCCGTCCGGTGCAGGCGATGCGTAAGCCAAAGCCCAAGCGCGGCTAAGTAAGTGACCTCTGCGGCGTTGGCGCTTACAACGCCGCAGGGAGCGGATTATAGACGAAAGATAAAAAAGGGCTTGCTATTCAAAAGCCATATCCGTACTATATGCATCCGTTCGGACGGGTCGTTAGCTCAGTTGGTAGAGCAGTTGACTTTTAATCAATTGGTCGTAGGTTCGAATCCTACACGACCCACCATACGAACCAAACAATTGCATCAAACCGTCTTCGATTTAATGCGTTGTTTTTAATGCCAGTCGATGCGTCCTTCATGGATACTGGCGATAGTCCTGACGCAGCAAATTTGGGTCGTTAGCTCAGTTGGTAGAGCAGTTGACTTTTAATCAATTGGTCGTAGGTTCGAATCCTACACGACCCACCAAATTCCGACGCCCTTGGTAGCTTGCTGCCAGGGGCGTTTTGCTATGTGCATCGTGGTGCATGGCGAAGTGACGTTGTGCTTGCAGCAACGAAGGGTTGTCCACCACAATGTCATAACAACGAATGTCATAACAACGACGTTATTGTCCTGACTCTCAGCAGTCAGGTTGGCAGCGTGCCACCGCGAGAGACGCAGCGGCCGCTGCCCTGAGTGCGGCGCATGCGGAGTGCATACGCCGTGACTGGTGTTTAACAGGGGGATTCCCTGTTCGTCACAGTGGTAGACACGATGACTATGATGACCTCTCAAGCGGCGCTAGACGCGCCGCTGCCAAGCCCGTACTGCCCTACCCGAATTCCAGCGGAAGACGAAGCGCGAGTCGCTGAGATCAAGCAGTTACTCAAGGCGAACAACGCCGTGCTCGTGGCGCATTACTATACCGACGACGCCATTCAGCAGTTGGCCGAAGAGACCGGTGGCTGCGTAGCTGATTCCCTTGAAATGGCCCGCTTTGGCGCTCGTCACGATGCCACCACGCTGGTGGTCGCCGGGGTGCGCTTCATGGGCGAGACGGCCAAGATCCTCTCCCCCGAAAAACGGGTGCTGATGCCGACGCTGGAAGCGACATGTTCCCTGGATGTCGGTTGCCCCATCGAAGATTTCAGCGCGTTTTGCGATGCTCATCCTGACCGCACGGTGGTGGTGTATGCCAACACCTCGGCGGCGGTGAAGGCGCGTGCCGATTGGGTCGTGACCTCGTCGATTGCCGTCGACGTCATCGAGCATTTGCAGGCAAAGGGCGAAAAGATTCTCTGGGCGCCGGACAAGCACCTGGGAAGCTACATTCAGAAGAAAACCGGTGCCGACATGCTGATGTGGGACGGTGCCTGCATCGTGCACGAGGAGTTCAAGGCGAAAGGTATCGAGGATCTAAAGCGCCTCTACCCCGACGCCGCCGTGCTCGTGCATCCGGAATCGCCGGAGGCCGTCGTCAAGCTGGCCGATGTGGCGGGTTCCACCTCGCAACTGATCAAGGCGGCGAAAACCCTGCCCAACGAGCAACTGATCGTAGCGACCGATCGCGGCATTTTCTTCAAAATGCAGCAGGCGGTGCCTGACAAAACGCTCTTTGAAGCGCCCACTGCTGGGAACGGCGCGACCTGCCGCAGCTGTGCCCACTGTCCGTGGATGGCGATGAACGCACTGGATAATTTGGCGGGCGCGCTGCGTGAAGGCAGCGGCGAAATTTTCGTCGACGACGCGCTACGTCAGCAGGCGCTAAAGCCCCTCGAGCGTATGCTGAATTTCAACGCTTAAGCCACCGCACGACCTCCCTATCGTCAGCCAAACGCCCGAACGCTATGCTCGGGCGTTTGGCATGTCTTGATAGGTATTAAAACTTCTCCAGCGCCTCCCGATACTCAAGAAACGCTTCTCGGCGCTGCTCGATGCGCGCGAGCGCTTGGGCGTCGTTCTCCTGCTGGGCAGCGTCTTTGGCAATACCCAGCTGGCGGATGGCGCGGTCTATGCGACCGGTGAGCTGGAGGTGTTCGGCGCGCGCCAAGTGCCCCCAACCGTTAAAGCCGCTGCGCCCAGCAGCCTCCGCAAGCAGGTTGAAGCCCTGAGGATTCTCCGGGTGCTGCGTAGTGATCTCCCGGAGCAAATCGTAGGCGGCGTTAGGATCACGCTGTAACTGTGCTTCCGCCAGGGTGAGTTGAGCAGGCAGATAGTGGGGCATCAGCCGCAGCAGCCGCTGGCTGCGGTCGATGGCGCCGTCGTAGCGCTGTGCTTCCAGAGCTACCTGCGCCGCCGTGGCGGGCAGCATGCCGTAATCAGGCAGTTCGTTGGCTAGCTGGTCGAGGGTTTGCAGCGCGCGGTCGGTTTGGCCGTTTTGCGCTGCGATCAGCGCGTCGATGTAGCGTAGTGCAGGTGCCTCGGCACCTTCTTGTGCCAGCCGCGAGGCCGCCTGCTGGGGGGTGTTGCGATAAATGCTCAGCAGCGCTCGTGCGCGCATCATGTCGTACAGCGTATCACTGGTGTAACGACTGGCGACGCTAAGTTGAGAGGCTCGCGCTTGGGCGTCGCTCAGGCGGCTGTCCGAGACCGGGTGAGTCAGCAAGAACTCAGGCGGTGTACCACCTTGAAGGCGTGACAGCCGCTGCATGGTATCGAACATGCGCACCATGGCCTCTGGATCGTAACCGGCGTCGGCCATGGCCTGCAGGCCGATACGGTCGGCCTCCTGTTCGAAGCGCCTTGAGTAGGCAAGCTGGTCTTGAATCAGCGCCGCTTGAGATCCCATGGCGGTGGCAATGCCCGCGTCGCCGCCGCCGCTGGCGGCAATCAGCATCCCAGCGAGCATGGCCGCCATGGCGGGCAGTTGGGTTTGCTCCGCGCGGGCGCTACCGCGCGCGTAGTGTCGTTGGGAAAGGTGGCCAAGCTCATGGGCAATCACCGAAACGAACGACCCTTCATCCTCGGCGAAGGCAAACAGGCCAGAGTTGATGCCGACGACTCCGCCGGGAACGGCAAAGGCATTGAGCGATCGGTTATCGACCATCACCGTGGTGGTTTGCAGGCTGCCCAACTGACTGTAGGGGGCCAAGCGTGCGACTAGGCTTTCCAGGTAGTCGCTGACGATGGGATCCTGCCATTGCGGTGCCTGAGCGCGAAACTGGCGTAGCCACGCGCGACCTAAACGAAACTCTTCGTTGCTCGCGGAGGCCGATGCACCCCCTAGCGTGGGCAGCCGATAGTCATCATACCCGTGGCTGGGCAAGCTCGCGCACAGGGTGCCAAGCGACAGTGCTAGCGCACAGGCCCAGCGGGCGTTGGTGGGTCTAAAAAGCAGCATGACGTCCCCATTCGTTCAAGTAGTGGGCGCGGCGAACAGCGGTGTGACATTGATTCGGGCCAGGAAGTGCCGTTAAATCATCGTCACGATGGGCATCGCAAAAAAACAGTTTATGCAACAATGCGACGCTTATGTAGCCATCGAACGATCGAGCACCATAAAAGCTGCCTTTGGGGAGAAGTATGTCTGAGCAAATAGCGTCTGGGTTGGCCGAAGGGGTTCAGCCTGACCAATTATTGGACGCCACTGGATTGCACTGCCCGCTACCGCTACTGAAAGCCAAGCAGGCACTGGCTGGCTTGGCTCCCGGTCAGCTGCTGGAAGTAAGCGCCACCGATGCCGGGTCTTGGCGCGATATGGCGGCCTTTACCGAGCTAAGCGAGCATGTCATGGAAGCGCGGACGCAGCGCGGCGATGTGTATGTGTTTTGGATTCGTAAAGCAGGGAACGCTCGCTCATGACCATGCGCAGCATTCTGAAAAGCTGGGTCGAGCGCTATTTTTCAGACGAAGAGGCGTTGATTCTGCTGCTCGTTTTGGTGGGCGGTTTTGCCGCGATCATCTGGTTCGGGCGTATGCTCGCGCCTTTTTTCACCGCTCTGGTGTTGGCGTTTCTGCTGCAAGGCGTGGTCAGCGCCCTGACGAGGCGGCGAGTGCCGCACTTGCTGGCCGTCATTTTGGTGTTTGTGGCATTCGTTAGCGTCCTGCTGGCGCTTGCCTTCATTTTGATGCCGCTGATTTGGAATCAGCTGGTGGGACTCGTCCAAGAGACACCGCGGATGTTTGCTAGTGGTCAAGGGTGGCTGGATCAGTTGCAGGAGCGCTTTCCCAATATCGTAACGCCCGATCAGATACAGAGCTGGATCGGCGTGGCCGGGCGGGAGATCAGTCAGCTTGGCCAGCGTGCCCTAACGCTTTCATTGACGTCGCTGGGCAACATCATGTCACTGATCATTTATTTGGTGTTAGTCCCCATTTTGGTCTTTTTCATGTTGAAAGATCGTGAGGCGCTGGTGGGTTTTACGCTCTCGCTGCTGCCGCAAAAGCGGACGCTGTTGACCCGCATTTGGCACGAAATGGATCGTCAGATCGCTAATTATATTCGCGGAAAATCCATCGAAATCGTCATCGTCGGTACGGTGGCGTACATCACCTTCGCCTTTTTCGGGCTGCCCTACACGGCGCTGCTGGCGGTGCTGGTCGGTTTTTCCGTCCTGGTGCCTTACATTGGTGCGGCGGTGGCCACGCTCCCCGTGGCAGCGGTGGCCGGGTTTCATTTTGGCATTAGCGAGCAGTTCGTGTACGTGCTGGTGGCTTACGGGATATTGCAGGCGCTGGATGGTAACGTGCTGGCCCCTGTGCTGTTCTCGGAGACCAACAACATTCACCCGGTCTCGATTATCGTCGCCGTACTGTTCTTTGGCGGTATTTGGGGGTTTTGGGGGGTGTTCTTCGCTATCCCGCTGGCCACGCTGCTCAAGGCGTTGGTATACGCCTGGCCACGGGGGCTCGAAAGCCGACAGGCAGTGCAGCCACCTCAGTTGGAGCAGGAGTCGCCCTAAGCGCGGTGCCCCCCGAGGGGCACCGCGTTGAGCGCCGTGATTACTGGTTGTGAAGCGCCTGCGCTGCGTTCAGCACCTCCTCTGCATGGCCGGGCACTTTGACGCCGCGCCACTCCTGGGCCAGTTTGCCATCCTGGTCGATCAAGAAGGTGCTGCGCTCGATGCCCAAGTGCTCTTTGCCGTACATCTTCTTGAGTTTGATGACATCGAATAGCCGACAAACGGTTTCGTCTTTATCTGATATCAGCTCGAAATTGAAATCCTGTTTGGCTTTGAAATTCTCCTGGGCACGCAGTCCGTCGCGTGACACGCCAATGATCACGGTGTTGGCCGCATCGAAGGCGGCTTTGCGGTCGCGAAAGTCGCCGCCTTCGGTGGTGCAGCCTGGCGTGCTGGCTTTTGGATAAAAATACACCACCACTTGCTTACCGCGCAGTTCGGACAGCGTAATGGTGGTGTCGCCGGTGGCGGGGGCGGAAAAGTCGGGGACGGGCTGGCCAAGTTCAATGGTCATAAAGGCTCCTTTCAAGGGTGACTTTCATAGAGAATTACACGCAAGCGCCGCGCAACTGTCAAAGCGTTCGATAAACTCACAGCGCTTTACGCTGTACAGGCTCGAATCGCCTGAGTACCATTTGCTGTTTGTGGGCGGGGGTGACGGCGCTCCTTCAAGGCATCAACGCTGCGTCTTGTCGCAATGTACGTCATTGCATCCCACGTGGCAGCTTGGTTTCAACTTTTTGCAGGTGAGGAAAATACGGATGATCACAGGCAGCATTGTCGCCCTGGCGACGCCGATGAAGGTCAATGGCGACATCGACTGGGAGGCGCTTCGTCGTCTGGTGAACTTCCACCTCGACAATGGTACCGATGCCATCGTCGCTGCGGGCACCACGGGTGAGCCCACCACCATGTCATTTGCCGAACACTTCGATGTGATCCGCAGCGTAGTGGAAGAGGTGAACGGTCGCATTCCGGTGATTGCCGGTACCGGGGCGAACGCGACCTCGGAAGCCGTCGAATTGGCGCGTTACGCCAGTGAAGTGGGTGCGGATTACTGCCTGTCGGTCTGCCCTTACTACAACAAGCCTACCCAGGAAGGCTTGTATCAGCACTTCAAGGCGGTGGCAGAAGGCAGCAAGCTGCCGGTGATTTTGTATAACGTACCGGGCCGCACCTGTTCCGACCTTTATAACGAGACCGTGGTGCGCTTGGCCGAGGTGAACAACATTATCGGCCTGAAAGACGCGACCGGGAACCTTGAGCGTGCTGAGGATCTAATCTCACGCCTGAAAGGCAGCGACTTCATGCTCTACTCCGGTGACGACGCCACGGCCTGTGATTTCATGCTGATGGGCGGCCACGGTGACATCTCCGTCACCGCGAACGTGGCCCCAAAAGCGATGCACGATCTTTGCGTGGCCGCTGTGGCCGGTGACGCTGACAAGGCGCACCAAATCAATACGCGCCTGATGCCGCTACATACCAATCTGGGCATCGAATCCAACCCCATTCCCGTCAAGTGGGCGTTGCACCGCATGGGCTATATGGACGCCGGTATTCGCCTGCCGCTGACCTGGCTGTCGGAGAAGTACCACGGCACGGTCAGCGAAGCGCTACAGCTGGCGGGCGTCGTAGAGGAGTAGTCCGGCGCTCGAAACCCTTTTGCTACCCGGTGAAGGCAGTGCCTGCCGGGTAACCGATCTGTTGACTGTTAAGGTGGCTTGATGAGCTCTGTGCTTGAACAACGTGCGCTTAAATGGATACCGCTGGCACTCGCAGCCGCTGTCACACTGGCAGGTTGCGCGCGCGATGGTTACTACCACGACCGCAACTTGGACTACACCGAAGCGGCTCCTGCGCCGCCTCTCGTGCTGCCTGACACCCGCGACACCCAGCGTTACCGCGACGCAATGCCGGTCCCCCAGGTGGCCATGCAGGGCACGCGGCTCGATGAGCCGGCCGAGATTCAGCCGCCGCAGTCACTGGCCATTGGCAGCGGATTGGAGCCCGACTACGTCGAGCGTCGCCAAGTCGGCGATCAAAGCTGGCTGGTCGTGGCGGCAGACCCTGGCAGCGTGTGGCCACAGCTGGAAGCCTTCGTGCGCAGCCGCCAGCTTCCCGTTCAAGACAGCAGTGCCAATCAAGGCGTCATCGTAACCCCACAAGCGACGCTAAGGCTGCAAAGCGCTCTGCGTGCCGGTAGCAGCGAAGTACGCTGCGACCAGAACGGCCAAAGCGTCGAGAGCTGTCTTGCTGCCCTAGAACAGTATTTGGGCGCACGCAGTGCCACTGCCAGCTCCTCTTCGTGGACTGCCCAGCGTTTGGCCAATGAGCAAACGCTTCAGCTACGTCAGCAAGGTGAGGAGTGGGAAGTCGTCATTCCGCAGCCCATCGACCGTGTATGGGCCGAGCTGAACCACTATTTGTCGCTCGATTTCACCCAAGAGGGTCAGCGCGACCTGCTCGCGACCTCCGCTGATGACTACGAGTTCTTGGTGGAGTACATGACCGAAACCGAGCGTGGACGTAACCCGTTGCAGATCGTCTTTAGCCCAGACGTACGCCGGATGTCCCAGCAGATTCGTTTGGCGCTCGAGCCCAACGGCGACCAAACCGTACTGCGTGCCATCAACGCCAGCGAGCGTAATTTTAGTGCTGATGATCAGCGCGAGTTGCTTGAGCGTGTCTCCGGCTACTTACGTTAACCTTTTGATTCTCACTTTCTCACGGAGCCTCCATGGAAAAGCGCCAAGAACTCTATGCCGGCAAGGCAAAATCCGTCTACACCACTGACGATCCTGACCTTCTGGTACTGCACTTTCGTGATGACACCAGCGCTTTCGATGGTAAGAAGAAAGAGGCGCTCGCCCGCAAGGGGATGGTGAACAACATCTTCAACGCCTTCATCATGGAGCGCTTGGAAGAGGGGGGTATCCCCACGCATTTCGAGAAACAGCTTTCCGATAACGAGAGCTTGGTCAAGAGAATGCAGATGATTCCGGTCGAGTGCGTGGTGCGCAACATTGCAGCGGGCGGTTTGGTGAAGCGTTTGGGAGTGGAAGAGGGGATCGCCCTTAATCCGCCGACTTTCGAGTTGTTCTTGAAGAACGACGAGAAGGGCGATCCGATGATCAACGAGTCGCTGGCAGAAACGTTTGGATGGGCAACGCCCGAGCAGCTTGCCAAAATGAAGGCATTGACATTCAAAGTGAACCACATTCTCAAGCAGCTATTTGCCGAAGGCGACATGCTGCTGGTGGATTACAAATTGGAGTTCGGCGTATTCAACGGCGAGGTGGTACTGGGCGATGAGTTCTCACCGGACGGTTGCCGCCTGTGGGATGCCAACACCCGCGAGAAGCTGGATAAAGACCGCTTCCGTCAGGGCTTAGGTGGTGTGATCGAGGCCTACGAAGAGGTGGGTCGTCGTCTAGGCATTACCTTTCCCGCCTAGGACCGTTTCGTCAGTCAGCGGATCGATTGCCACCACCTTGAAGGTGGTGGCGTCGTTTCCAGAGGCGGCATTAGTCGCCTGAAATTTGACGTCCACATCCCGCAGCCGTACGCCGTATATGCGCTCGCTCTGGAGGTCTTTCTGGTAGGCAGGGCGGGGGTCTTGGCCCAATACTTGCTCGATCAGCGCATGGAGTGACGCCCCATCGGCACGAGCGGCAAGGCTTGCTTGGGCGGCCTGGCTAAAGTGCACGGGCAGCAGTGTCGGTGCATGGGGAGCAAACCCGCCCCGTGCTTCAGGCTTGGCTTCGGCCCACGGCAGATAGGGCTTGATATCGACCACGGGCGTACCGCTAATCAAGTCACACCCGGCGAGGTGCAGGCTCACGCCTTGCCGAGTGTCGATGTGCGACAGCTCGATCAATGACAGCCCAAGTCGATTGGGACGGTGAGTGCTGCGGCTAGCAAAGACGCCGACTTTGCGGTTGCCGCCCAGCCTGGGTGGGCGCACCAAGGGCGTCCAGCGGGTCGGGCTGTGATGAAAGATAAACGTCACCCACAGGTGGCTAAACGCTTCCAAGCCTCGTACGGTGAGAGGATCATCGAACGGTGCAGTCAGTAGCAAACGCGCGTTGGCCGCTGGCGCGAGCCCAGGCTGGCGGGGGACGCCGAACTTATCCGGATAGTCGCTGACGATATGGCCAATGGGCGTCAGTGTAAACGACGCGCTGTCCGAGCGATCATGCATAGCACTGCCTTGTGGTTGACCGACACCGACGGGGTCGACGAGGTGGTACTTTCGTAACGTGGCAACGAGTATAAAATAGCTCGCTGGTGACCGACAGTCCGCTATCGTTACCAGCCGCTAAATCGCATTGAGGCGAAGCATGTTGAAAACGAACGAACGCGCACCCTCTGCTGCGCCGACGGCCCGTGTGACCTACCGCGCGGCGCTAGCCAAAGATGCCGCTGACCAGGCGGAAGTCTTCTATCATGCGGTCATGCAGGGGGCGGCCACTCACTACGGGTTGGATGAGCGCCGCGCCTGGGCCAACGCGCTACCTCGCGAGGCGAGCGCTTGGGCGGCGCGCCAAGCGCTCTATACCACGCTGGTGGCGGCTTGCGATGGCCGTTGTGTTGGTTTCCTGGAACTCAACATTAGCGCAGGTCGTATCGAAACGCTCTACGTCTGGCCATCGCTGGCGGGGCGAGGGATCGGTACCACGCTACTGATCCACGCCGAGCGCATTCTGCTTGAGAACGGCGTGTCTAGCATAGAGATCGAGGCGAGCCTGGTCCTCTATGAGCGCCTGCTGCGTCGAGGCTTCGACAACCTCGGCGAGCAGTGGGTCGAACGCAGTGGTGAAATGCTGCGTCGTTACCGATTAGTGAAGCGGCTCAGCGCAATAGAAACGTAGCGCGCTAAACGTTGAAGGTTTGGGTGATCCGCATCGACAGGTCGATGGAGGTGACGTCTTTCGTCAGTGCGCCGCTGGAGATGCAGTCGACCCCTGTGTCGGCAATCGCCCTTAGTGTGGCATCCTTTACGTTGCCAGAGGCTTCTAGGGTAGCTCGCCCGCCGTTGATTTCGACGGCCACGTGGAGATCTTCGATGGCGAAGTTGTCCAGCATGACGATATCCGCCCCGGCCGCTAGCGCTTGGTCGAGCTCCTCAAAGGTTTCGACTTCTACCTCTACGGGCAGGTCGCTGGCCACTTTGCGGGCTTGCGCTACGGCCGCCTGAATGCCACCGCAGGCGGCAATGTGGTTCTCCTTGATCAAGAAAGCGTCCCATAGGCCGATGCGGTGATTGTGGCCGCCTCCACAGGTGACCGCGTATTTTTGAGCCAGTCGCAGGCCGGGAAGGGTTTTCCGAGTATCCAACAAGCGTACGCCGGTGCCTTCGAGCAAGTCGACATAGCGTCGCGTCGCACTCGCGGTCGCCGACAGCGTTTGCAGCACGTTGAGCGCGGCGCGTTCGCCAGTGAGCAAGCTACGCGCCGGACCTTCTAATTCGAGAAAGCACTCGTCGGCCGCCAAACGGTCACCGTCGGCGGCTTGCCAACGCAGCGTGACGCGGGCATCCAATCGGCGAAAAATCTCGTCGACCCAGGCAACACCGCAGAGCACGGCGGGCTCCCGGGTCACCACCTTGGCGGTGGCCCACTGGTTCTCAGGAATCAGCTGAGCCGTGATATCGCCCGCTCCTACGTCTTCTGCTAGCAGGCGGGCGGCACAAGCGCGAATCTCTTCAGCAAGAGCAGTTTGATAATCCATAGCGGTGAGGTCTCTGGGCGTCGTCTTCGATGACGGGCATTATAGTGAAAGGGAACGCCAACGTAGAGGAGTGCGTGCGCGCATGAACCAAGAAAACCGGCCGGGGGAGTGGGCCAAGGCGCGGCAGCTGCCATCGCCTAACCAGGACGCACGCCCTCAAAACGAGGTCTCGCTGCTGCTTTTGCACGCCATTAGCCTGCCGCCTGGGCAGTTTTCAGGCGATGCCATCGAGGCGCTGTTCACCAATCGGCTCCATCCAGGCGAGCACCCTTTTTTTGCCGAGATCGCCCATTTGCGGGTGTCGGCACATCTTTTGATTCGCCGCGACGGCGCGTGCGTCCAGTTCGTCGATACCGACCGTCGCGCCTGGCACGCAGGACGCTCGTTGTGGTGGGACCCAGCGCTGAGCGAATGGCGATCCAGGCTCAATGATTTCTCGGTGGGCATCGAGCTCGAAGGCGATGACGTCACCCCGTTTACCCGGGCGCAGTATGCAGCGCTGGTGGAAGCGGTGGGGTGGCTGATGGCCCGCTACCCCAATGTGACGCCGCAGCGTATCACCAGCCACGCCAAGGTGGCGCCGCTGCGTAAGACCGACCCAGGGCCCGCTTTCGACTGGGCGTATTTTCGCCAACAGCTGACACTTGCTACCTTTTAATTAGAGTAAGCCCGTTGGTTAAAAAGCCATGTTAAGTGATTCTTGAGGCAGGTAATAAAACGGTAGTTTAACTACATTTTGGGGGTGTTAGTCGTAGCGACAAAGGTCTTATAAAGCGCTTATGTTGCAGTGCAATAGTTTGTTTTGGATAGCCTTTTACGTTTCACTGGAATTGGCAGCGTGGCGACTTTGCGGTATCTTCGCATATACAAAAGGCTAACTTTCACTCTATACGTGTAGCTTTACTACATCAAGGCGAGCGTAGCTCGTTGAATGTAGAACGAAAACCCCCGTACGATGCAAACGCGTCGTGCCATTGCATGGCCTGTGGTGGCCCAACACCGCAGCCGCCCCAGGCCCGAAGGGTTGGCGGGGCTCATTGTCATTTATCGTCATTCGGAGAGACCTCTATGAGTCTGGAGACAAGAGAAGATCTCGATCCGGTCGAAACCACGGAGTGGCTGGAATCCCTGGAATCGGTACTGGATCGTGAGGGCGAAGATCGTGCCCGCTACCTGATGACCCGCCTGGCGGATCGCCTGCGCCGGGACGGGATGAAGGTGCCCTTCTCGGTGACAACCCCCCACCGTAATACGATTCCGGTTCACCGCGAAGCGCCCATGCCTGGCGATCTGTTCATGGAGCGCCGTATTCGCTCTTTGATCCGTTACAACGCCATTGCACAGGTCATTCGTAACAACCGGGCCAACCCGGGCTTGGGTGGTCACATTGCAAGCTTCATGTCGTCTGCCACGCTATATGATGTGGGGTTCAACCACTTCTTCCGTGCCCCTAAAGGCGATTTCGAAGGCGACTTGATTTACATTCAGGGTCACGTAGCGCCGGGTATCTACGCGCGTTCGTTCCTGGAAGGTCGCCTGACCGAAGAGCAAATGGACAAGTTCCGTCGCGAAGTCGACGGCGACGGCCTCTCTTCTTACCCGCACCCGTGGCTAATGCCGGATTACTGGCAGTTCCCCACGGTGTCTATGGGTCTGGGCCCGATTCAGGCCATCTATCAAGCCCACGTGATGAAGTATCTGCATCACCGTGAGCTGAAAGACATGCACGACCGCAAGATCTGGTGCTTCATGGGCGACGGCGAGTGTGACGAGCCGGAATCCCTGGGCGCGATCTCGTTGGCGGGCCGTGAGAACCTCGATAACCTGATCTTCGTCATCAACTGTAACCTGCAGCGCTTGGACGGCCCGGTACGCGGTAACTCCCGCGTCATGGACGAGTTCGAAGGCGTCTTCCGCGGTGCCGGTTGGAACGTGATCAAGGTCGTTTGGGGTCGTCACTGGGATCCGCTGTTCGAGAAGGATAAGAAAGGCATCCTTCAAAAACGCATGGACGAGGCGGTCGACGGCGAGTACCAGAACTACAAGGCGAACGGCGGTGCTTATACCCGTGAGCACTTCTTCGGTAAGTACCCGGAAACCGAAGAAATGGTCAAAGACCTCTCCGACGAAGATATCTGGAAGCTCAACCGTGGCGGTCACGACCCGTTCAAGGTCTACGCGGCCTATCACGAAGCGGTCAATACCTCCAATGGCAAGCCCACCGTCATCCTGGCGCACACCATCAAAGGGTACGGCATGGGCAGCGGCGATGGCGAAGCGGCCAACGAAGCGCACCAGGTCAAGAGCATGGAGTACGAAGCGCTGAAGAAATTCCGCGACCGTTTCGGTATTCCGCTCACCGACGAGCAGCTCAAGGACGTGCCGTACTACAAGCCGGAAGAGGACTCTCCCGAACTCAAGTACATGCACTTGCAGCGCGAGCGTCTTAACGGCTATCTGCCGAGTCGCCGCAGCACGTTCGAGCCGCTGGACATTCCGACCCTGGAAGACAAGACCTTTGCCTCGCAAATGGGCGGCTCCAAAGGGCGCGAAGTGTCTACCACCATGGCGTTCGTGCGTATTCTGAACGGTCTGGTGAAAGACAAGAAACTGGGCAAACAGGTCGTGCCGATCATTCCGGACGAAGCGCGTACCTTCGGTATGGAAGGTATGTTCCGCCAGCTCGGTATCTACACCTCTGAAGGTCAGAAGTACGAGCCGGTCGATAAGGGCCAGATCATGTACTACCGCGAGGACCAGAAAGGTCAGGTTCTCGAAGAGGGGATTTCCGAAGCAGGCGCGATGTCAGCGTGGATTGCCGCTGCGACCTCCTACAGCAACAACAACGTCACGCTGCTGCCGTTCTACATCTACTACTCGATGTTCGGCTTCCAGCGTATTGGCGACTTGGCCTGGGCCGCAGGCGACTTGCAGGCGCGTGGCTTCATGGTCGGCGGTACCGCTGGGCGTACCACGCTCAACGGTGAAGGCCTGCAGCACCAGGATGGCCACAGCCTGATTCAGGCGTCCACCATCCCTAACTGCCGCAGCTACGACCCGACCTACGGTCACGAGGTGGCGGTCATCGTTCAGGATGGTTTGAAGCGCATGTTCACCGATCAAGAGAACTGCTTCTACTACCTGACCGTGATGAACGAGAACTACGAGCACCCCGAACTAGAGGACGTACCGGCTGACGATATCGTCAAGGGCATGTACCTGCTCAAAGAGACGAAGGGTGACAAAGGTCGCGTTCAGCTGATGGGCTCGGGCACCATTTTGCGCGAAGTGGAAGCCGCCGCCGAACTGCTGGCCAACGACTGGGGCATCGGTGCCGACATCTGGAGCGTGACCAGCTTCAACGAATTGCGTCGTGAAGCGCTGCTGCTGGAGCGTGAAGCGTTCCTCAACCCGGATGCCGAGGCCAACAAGCCCCACGTTACCAAGTGCCTGGAAGGTCGTGATGGTCCGGTGATTGCGTCTACCGACTACATGAAGCTCTACGCGGATCAAGTACGTGCTTGGGTGCCCGGTGATTACACCGTGTTGGGTACCGACGGCTTTGGTCGTTCCGATACCCGCGAGAAGCTGCGTTACTTCTTCGAAGTAGACCGCTACTTCGTCACCGTTGCTGCGCTGCGTGCGCTGGCCGACCGTGGTGAGCTTGATCGCAAGCAGGTTGGCGAAGCGCTGAAGAAGTATGGCATCGATGCCAACAAGCCGAACCCGCTGACCAGCTAAACCGCTGCCCGGCGGACAGATGTCCGCCGGCTCGATCCGATTTGGAAGGAGCGCGACCTTGAGTAGCGAAATCATCAAAGTTCCCGACATCGGTGGGGATACCGATGTCGAAATCATCGAGATTGCGGTGTCAGAAGGCGACGTCATCGAAGCGGAAGACACCCTGATCACTCTGGAATCCGACAAAGCCAGCATGGACGTACCGGCCCCGAAAGGCGGCAAGGTGATCAAAGTGTTGGTCAAAGAGGGCGATAAAGTCTCGGAAGGCGACGATATCGTCGAGCTGGAAGTGGAAGGTGGCGGTGAGAGCGATGCCGAGCCAGAAGCGGAAGCCGACGAAGCGTCGTCGTCAGACGAAGCGCCCGCCAAACAGCAAGAAGACGCCGCTCCGGCGCCGAAGAAAGCCAGCGGTGGCAAGCAGACCGTCGACATCAAGGTGCCTGACCTTGGCGGCTCCGATAACGTCGAAATCATCGAAGTCGCCGTGAGCGAAGGCGATGACGTCAACGCCGAAGACCCGCTGATCACCCTGGAGTCTGACAAGGCCTCCATGGACGTGCCTAGCCCGCACAGCGGTAAGATCGTGTCGCTAACGGTGAAAGAGGGCGATACCGTTTCTGAAGGTGACGTGATTGGCCAGATGGAGATCGCGGACGAAGGTGACGATACCGACGACGCGGACGCGCCTGAGCAGGCTGACGCGCCCGCCTCCGCTAACCAATCTGCCGACGCCGAAGACGACGCGGCTGACGACGATAGCGGCAGCGGCGAGCCCGAACGCAAAGAGATTCGCGTGCCGGATCTGTCGGGCTCTTCCGACGTGCCGATCATCGAGATTGGTGTTGCCGCCGGTGACGAGGTCGACGTCGAAGATCCGCTGATCACCCTGGAGTCCGATAAAGCCTCCATGGACGTGCCGAGCCCCTTCAAGGGCAAGATTCTGGAGCTCACCGTCAAAGAGGGTGATACGGTTTCTGAAGGTGACGTGATCGGCTATATGGAAGTCGCGGGTGCCAAGAAAGCCGCACCCAAAAAAGCGGCTCCTGAAAAGTCGGATAGCAAGCCGCAGAGCGCGCCCAGCGCCAAGCAGGCGTCTCCGGCGGGTTCCCCAAGTCCCGAAGCGCAAATGGCGTCTCACAAGCCTCGCGACGGCAAGCTGGTGCATGCAGGCCCCGCCGTGCGTATGCTGGCCCGTGAGCTAGGCGTCGATCTGGGCCTCGTGAAGCCCAGCGGCCCGAAAGACCGCGTGCTGAAAGAGGACGTGCAGGCCTACGTCAAACAGGCGATGGCCAATCAGGGTAAAGCCCAGGCCGCCGCTCCTGCGGCCAGCGGTGGAGCAGGCATTCCCGCCGTGCCGGACGTCGACTTCAGCCAGTTTGGTGAAGTGGAAGAGAAGCCGATGGGTCGCCTGCTCAAGATGGGCGCGACGAACCTGCATCGTAGCTGGCTCAACGTGCCCCACGTGACCCAGTTCGACGAAGCCGACATCACCGAGCTCGAGGACTTCCGCAAGGCCATGAAGGCCGAGGCCGAAGCCCAGGGGGCCAAGCTCACGCCGCTACCCTTCCTGGTCAAGGCGTGTGCCTTTGCACTGCGTAAGTTCCCGCAGTTCAACGTCAGCTTGAAAGGCGACGGCGATACGCTGGTGTGGAAGAAGTACGTCCATATCGGCATCGCGGTGGATACACCGGACGGCCTGATGGTGCCCGTGCTGCGCGACGCCGATAAGAAATCCTTGATCGAGATTGCCAAGGAGATGGCGGAGCTAGGCAAGAAAGCGCAGAGCAAGAAGCTCAAGCGGGAAGAGATGACCGGTGGCTGCTTCACCATTTCGAGCCTGGGCTCGATTGGCGGCACGGCCTTCACACCGATCGTCAACGCCCCCGAGGTCGCGATCTTGGGTGTGTCGAAAGCGCAGATGAAGCCGGTTTGGGATGGCAACGCCTTCCAACCGCGCTTGATGATGCCGCTATCGCTCTCCTACGATCACCGCGCGATCAACGGGGCAGATGCAGCGCGCTTCACCGCCTTCCTGGCGGACGTGCTCACCGATATCCGTCGCTTACTGCTGTAAGCGGTCGACCGAGCAAGCCACAAGCGGCGCCCTGAGGGGCGCCGCTTGTGTTTATAGCTAGGCCACTTAAACGATAGTTTGATTAAAACAGGGTGACCAAAGTACTAACGCTGGCCACTTTGCTGTTTTTACTCAAAAAAACACAAAATAATCGTGCTCTCAGGCTTTTGGGGAGTTGTGTCGCCTGAACGGCACGGTTATTGTCGATTCATTGATTTCAACGATCACTATCATTCAAGACGATCATTCAAGGAGCAGTGCCATGCGTTTAATCCTGTTGGGTGCCCCCGGCGCGGGGAAGGGGACTCAAGCTCAATTCATCTGTGAGCAGTTCAAGATTCCCCAAATTTCCACCGGGGATATGCTGCGCACCGCCATCAAAGACGGCACCGAGCTGGGCCTGAAGGTCAAAGAGATTATGAACAGCGGGGGACTGGTGTCGGACGACATCATCATCGACCTGGTCAAGGAGCGCATCAGCCAGCCGGACTGTGAGAATGGGTTCTTGTTCGACGGCTTCCCGCGGACCATCCCCCAAGCAGACGCCATGAAAGAGGGCGGCGTCAAACTGGACCACGTGCTGGAAATCGCCGTGCCGGACGAAGAGATCGTCAGTCGCTTGGCGGGTCGCCGCGTGCATCCGGCCTCTGGTCGTGTGTATCACATCGAGCACAATCCGCCCAAAGAAGCGGGTAAAGACGACGTAACCGGCGAATCGCTGATCCAGCGTGAAGACGATCAGGAGTCCACGGTGCGTAATCGCCTGTCGGTCTACCACGACCAAACCGCTCCGCTGGTGGACTACTACCAGCAGTGGGCGAAAGAGGATCCGGCGACTGCACCGCAGTATCACCGCGTCGAAGGCGTAGGCAGTGTGGCAGACATCACTCGTCAGGTGAAAGAAGCGCTCAGCTAAGCGCGCCTCAGTGTTACGTGCCTCGATGGCCCGCAGGTTTCCTGCGGGCCATCGTCGTTTCAGGCGTGCGGCGGTATACTAGAGGCCTATTTTTACGGAGTGCAATACCGCTATGTCGTCGTTATACCTTCTGGCACTGGATGCCTCCTCCAGCGCCTGCTCTGCGGCACTACTCCGCCAAACAGGCGGCCAACGTGACTGCCTGGCACGCTTCGAGATGACGCCACGCGCGCACACCAAGCGCTTGATGCCAATGGTGGATGAGCTGCTTGCCGATGCGGGCATTGCCCCACAAGCGTTGAATGCCGTCGCCTTTGGGCGCGGCCCCGGCTCGTTCACCGGCCTGCGCATTGCGGCCGGTGCCGCGCAAGGATTGGCGTTTGGCTTGGACTGCCCATTGCTCGGCGTGTCGACCCTGGAAGCGCTCGCGCTTCAGGCGCATCGGCGTTATCACTTTCGCCATGTGGTCACCGCGCTGGATGCGCGCATGGGCGAAGTGTATGCCGCTACCTGGCACTGCCTGAACGATACCCTAAGCTTACAGAGTGACGAGGTCGTCATCCCGCCCGGTGCATTCCGTTTGCCAGCCGGTGAAACCGATTGGGTGGGCGTGGGCTCGGGCTTTAATCTGTGGGACGAATTTGCCGTCGGCGTGCAGGCCAGCTTGTCGCAACATCTCACGGATCTAGAGCCACGCGCGGAGGAGATGGCGTGGCTGGCCGCGCGCGACTTGGACGCAGGTCTGGGCCAGGCGGCCCATGAGGTACAGCCGGTGTATCTGCGAAATGACGTGGCTTGGAAGAAACCGGCATGAGCCAGGCAGTACCGGAGGTTTTGCTACCACCTGGGCTGACGCTGGGTTACATGGAGGGTCGGCTTGCCCTGGCGGGAGACGAGCGCGAGTACGGCAAACCGCTCAGCGTCGACTTCGTCTCGGGCAAGGCCGCGCACCGTCGTCAGTTCGGCGGCGGCCGTGGACAGCTGGTGGCAAAGGCCTGCGGGCTAGCCAAAGGCGTGACGCCGAGCGTGGTCGATGCCACGGCGGGCCTGGGTCGCGACGCCTTCGTACTGGCCAGCCTCGGGGCGCCGGTACTGATGATCGAGCGGGTCGCGGCCATCGCCGCCTTGCTCAGCGACGGCCTAGCGCGTGCGGCGGCCGCAGAGGACACCGCCGCGATTGCCGCGCGCATGTACTTGCGTCATGGCGATGCCGCCGAGCGGTTGGCGAGGCTGGTGGCGGACGCCGAGTTTACGCCCCAAGTCGTCCACCTGGATCCCATGTTCCCCCATCGCGACAAGTCCGCGCTGGTGAAAAAAGAGATGCGCGTGTTTCGCGAGCTGGCCGGAGACGACGACGATGCTCCTCGCTTGTTGGAAGCCGCGCTCGACGTGGCGACCCACCGGGTGGTAGTGAAACGCCCCCGTAAAGCGCCGCCTATTGCAGGGCCCGCGCCGCAGCACACGTTGGAAGGCAAAACGAGCCGTTACGATCTATATGTCCATCGCTCCCTAAGTCGCTGAGCGTTGATGACACAGCGGAGCCAGAGAAGGAGTCTCTATGCAGCACGAGTGGCGAGAAGGGAACCGGGTGGCGTTGCTGCCGGAAGCGTCGCGCTTTTTACCGGCGATGTTCGACGCGGTGAGCCAAGCGCAGCACTACGTGCTGGTGGAACTCTACTTGATGGAGTCGGGGGAGCTTGCCACCCAAGTCATCGACGCGCTGGTGTCCGCCGCTAGGCGCGGCGTGCAGGTTTTTCTACTCCTGGACGGCTACGGTGCGATGGGGCTGGAGCGACGCGACCGTGAACGCTTACAGAGCGCTGGCATAGCCTTGCAGCTGTTCAACCCGATTGGCTTTCACTCCCTGGCCCGCAATCTCAGCCGTGATCACCGTAAGATCGTGGTGGTGGACGGTGAGCTTGCCTTTACCGGCGGTTTTGGCGCGGTGGATGATTTTTTGCAGGCGTGGTACGAAATCGCGCTACGTATCGACGGACCGACCGTTGCAGACTGGGAGGCACTGTTTCGCCGTTTGTGGCGTTCCCGGCTGACCCGCCAGGCGTCGGGGGATCCAGCGCCCCCTCCGCTCCCGCCTCAGCGCAGCGCGACGTCCCATGCCGATGGCGTGCGTGGGCGAGTAATGTCGGCCAGAGGCTATCGCTACCAAGCAATTCGCCACTCGCTGTATGCCCGGGTCAGTCGTGCGCGTCAGCGGCTGTGGCTATGCACGCCCTACTTCGTGCCTACGTTTGCGCTGCGCCGCCGCTTGATCCGCGCCGCTCGACAAGGCGTGGATGTACGTTTGCTGCTGCCCGGCGCCAAGCACGACCACCCCGGCGTGCGCTATGCGGGCCAGCGTTTTTATCAGGCACTGCTGAAAGCGGGCGTGCGCATTTTCGAGTTCCAGCCGACCTTCATACATGCCAAGTTCGTCCTGGCCGACGAGTGGGTTAGCCTAGGCTCTTGTAATTTCGATCACTGGAACCTGCACTGGAACCTAGAGGCCAACCAGGAGATAGACGATCCAGGATTCGCCAGCGACGTGCAGGCGCTTTTCGAACGTAATTTTGCTGCCAGCCAAGAGGTGGATGCTGCCGCCTGGGCCGCGCGCCCCTGGGGGCAGCGGGCCAAGGAGTGGGTGTATGGTGTCGTGGACGGTTTGGTGATGCGCCTGAAATAACGCGGCTACTGGCGCTTTTTGCCCTTCGCTTTGGCGGGCGTCTTTTTGCGCGGTTTGGGTTTGGGCGTTTCTGGTGGTACCCGGTAGTGCAGGTAGAGGTCAAGGACGAGCTCGGGCAGCTGGGCGACGAAGGATTCTTGGCTGGCCTGATCTTTGGCCATCTCGGCCATGTCGGGTTCGTCGTCGAAGAGCCCCGATAGCGACATGAACGGCAGCAGCAGCGTGGCGGCAGCCTCTTCATCCTCCTGGAACCAAGCGCTCTCGTCGCTGAACACACCTTCCATGAAGCCTGCACACCAGTCGCCAATCGGCGTCTCTTCTGCGGGCAGACCATCCAGCGTTAGTTCGAAGGGCAGTTCCGGTAGGCCCCCTTGCTCCAGGACCGCCATGGCATTGTCGCGCAGCAGTGTCAGCAGTCGGACGATCTCATCGCGCTCGGCGGCATCGCGGTAGTTGGGTTCGCCTTGAAAAAGCTCCTCCAGCCACTGCTCGGTGGGCTGCTCGCTAGGCGCGACCGCCAGGGCGACCAGAAAGCCATGGGCCGAAATCAGGTCGAGGGCATCTTCGCCCACTTGTTCAGAGTCGAGAAAATCGTCCAGCCTGTCGAGCTGTTCGTCGTCAAGCAGCGGCTGAGGCGGGGCACTGTCGGGCGAGTTAGCGTCGGTCATGGTATTGCGCTCTGCCATGGGGAGCCTCGTTATCAACGTCATGTTTGAAAACCGCTGTCGATCCATCACAATCGATCAACGTCACTAATGGCTAGTTTATCACTAATGAAGACGTCTCCACTCCCCCCTTGGCCGCGCGATGAACTATCGGCGCTTTCTCATCAGGCACTGCTTCGCGCCGTCCAAGAGCGGGTCGAGCAAGCTTTGGCACGCTGTCGAGAGGTACATCCCGCGCTGCCCGCGCCCAAGGTGTGGTTTGATCTAAAGGGCGCATCGGCGGGGCAGGCACACCTTGGTCGGGGCGGATTGCGCTTCAATCCGGTGCTGCTGGCCGATAATCGCGAGGCGTTTTTCGACGAGGTGATTCCTCATGAGATGGCCCACTGGCTGGTCTTTCATCTGGCCCAGGGGACTCGCTTTAAACCGCATGGCCGCGAGTGGCAGACGGTCATGCGGGATCTGTTTGGGCTCGCGCCTCGGGTCACCCACCGTTTCGATATTCAGCGCTCGCAACCGCGCCCTTTTCACTATGAGTGTGGCTGTCGAGTGCATCGCTTTACGTCGAGACGTCATGCCTTAGTCGCAAAGGGGCGTCGCTACCGCTGCCGTCATTGCGATCAGACCTTGGTCTATCGTGCTTTCGTTAGTTCGTAATTGTTATTTTAAGCTACTGTTTTTTAAATAAAAATTGTTAATACCAATGTCTAAAGGGAAGCCGATCGGGACAGGTTTATGCTAGGTAAATATTACGCGCGTCGGTGCAGCCAATAACAAAACCGACCACACTTACCAGAGAGTGCAACTTCACGGACAGAGGCAATTTCATGAGCGAGCATAACAACGTCTATCCAGTGCGCGATAGCATCGCTGCCAAGGCATGGGCCGATAAAGATAAATATGCGGCAATGTATCAGCAGTCCATGGACGACCCGGAAGGTTTCTGGGGCGAGCAGGCCAAACGCCTTGACTGGATCAAACCGCCCAGCAAGATCAAGAACACCTCGTTTGCCCGCGATAACGTCGACATTCGCTGGTTCGAAGATGGCGAGCTGAATGTCGCGGCGAATTGTCTGGATCGTCACTTGGAGAAGCGCGGTGACCAAACGGCGATCATTTGGGAAGGCGATAATCCCAATGAATCCAAGCACATTAGCTACCGTGAGCTCTACGAGCGAACGAACCAGCTAGCCAACGGCCTGAAATCTCTGGGTATAAAGAAAGGCGATACTGTCACGCTCTACATGCCGATGATACCCGAAGCGGCCATGGCCATGCTGGCTTGTGCCCGTATCGGCGCGGTGCACTCGGTGGTGTTTGGCGGCTTCTCCCCCGACGCGGTGGCCCAGCGGGTCATCGGTGCGGACTCCAAGCTGGTCATCACTGCCGATGAGTCAGTGCGTGGTGGCAAGCATGTACCGCTCAAAGAGAACGTCGACTCCGCGCTCAAGCGTGACGGCACCGACGTATGCAAGAACGTCCTGGTGGTGAAGCGCACCGGCGGCGATATCGATTGGCAGGAAGGTCGCGATATCTGGTTCGACGAGCTGGTCGATAAGCAGTCAACCGAGTGCCCGGCCGAGGCGATGAACGCCGAAGATCCGCTGTTCATTCTCTACACCTCCGGTTCCACCGGCGCGCCAAAAGGCTTGAAGCACACCACCGGCGGTTACCTGACTTACGCGGCCATGACGCATCAGTACGTCTTCGACTACCAGGAGGGCGAGATCTACTGGTGTACGGCGGACGTGGGTTGGGTGACCGGCCATAGCTATATCGTTTACGGTCCGCTGGCAAACGGCGCCACGACGCTGATGTTCGAGGGCGTACCGAGCTATCCGACCCACGGCCGCATGGGCGAGATCGTCGACAAGCATCAGGTCAATATCCTTTATACGGCGCCCACCGCCGTGCGTGCGCTAATGGCTCACGGTGACGGCGTGATGGACTCTAGCAAACGCGATTCACTGCGACTGTTGGGCTCGGTAGGTGAGCCGATCAACCCCGAAGCCTGGGAGTGGTTCTACCGCGTCATCGGCAATGAGAAGTGTCCGATTGTCGATACCTGGTGGCAGACCGAAACCGGCGGCATCATGATTGCACCGCTGCCGGGGGCCACCGACCTGAAACCAGGCTCGGCGACCACGCCTTTCTTTGGCGTCAAACCTGCCCTGGTCGATAACGAAGGCCACCAACTCGAAGGAGCCACCGAGGGCAACTTGGTGATTCTGGACTCCTGGCCGGGGCAAGCGCGCTCTATCTGGGGCGATCATGAGCGCTTCGTTCAGACCTATTTCTCTACCTACGACGGCATGTACTTCACGGGCGACGGCTGCCGTCGTGATGAGGATGGCTACTACTGGATCACCGGCCGGGTGGACGACGTGCTGAACGTCTCCGGCCACCGCATGGGCACCGCCGAGATCGAGTCGTCGCTGGTGGCGCACTCTGCCGTGGCCGAAGCGGCGGTAGTGGGCTTCCCCCACGATATCAAAGGCCAGGGCATCTACATCTACGTGACCCTGAACGACGGTATCGATCCCACGGACGAGCTGAAGAAAGAGTTGACCCAGTGGGTACGCAAAGATATCGGGCCGATTGCATCACCCGACGTGATTCAATGGGCTCCGGGGCTACCGAAAACGCGCTCGGGTAAAATCATGCGGCGTATTTTGCGTAAAATTGCTGCCAACGAGTGCGATGGTCTGGGCGATACCAGTACCTTGGCGGATCCGTCGGTCGTCGACGATTTGATCGAGCATCGGGCCAATCAGTAATCGACTCGCCCCGCTGCCCATGGCAGTGGGGGTATTCAATGACGGGCGTCAAGCATTGGCGCATTGCTGTCAGGCAAACTGCGCTTACCCGATGCAGTGCCGGCCACAGGGCCGGCACTGCTGTTTTTGTGCGGATGACGTCTCAATGACAAATTGTGCATGTGATGCTTGGGCATGATGAAGCCCATGGGGTACCATGCTTCAACCGTATGAGCCTAGCGTCGCGGCGGCAGGCAACCCCGCTGCTCGAGGAACCGGAGGAATATCCATGGCAGTAGCCCATAAGTTTATCGTCGCTGACGACCATCCGCTGTTTCGTGCAGCACTCACCCAGGCGTTGCGCCAGTTGGCCCCCCAGGCTGAGATTGTCGAAGCCGACACCATGGAAGCCACCACTGAGGTCGTCAATCGACACCCCGATGCAGATTTGATTCTGCTGGATCTGCACATGCCCGGTGCCCACGGCTTTTCGGGCCTCATTCAACTGCGCGGTCAGATGCCGGATATTCCGGTCGCCGTAGTATCTGGCAGCGATGAACCCTACGTGGTACGTCGTGCCATCGACTACGGTGCTTCTGGCTTCATTCCCAAGTCGTCATCGCTGCAGCTGATTGCCGAGGCGGTGGGTGAGATTCTGCAGGGGGAGGTGTGGCTGCCGGAGGCGCTGGCCAACGTCCTCGAAGAGACCAGCGAAGAGGAGTCGCGCTTTGCCGAGGCGATCGCCTCGCTCACGCCGCAGCAGTTCCGCGTGCTCAATATGCTCACCGAAGGGCTGTTGAACAAGCAGATTGCCTACGAGCTAAACGTTTCGGAGGCGACCATCAAAGCCCACGTGACGGCTATTTTGCGCAAGCTGGGTGTCCATTCACGCACCCAAGCGGTGATCGCGGCACAGAAACTGGAAGTGGAGCCGCCAAAAGTCGAGTCGTAACGGCGGACGGTCGATCAGAGGCGCCGCGCTTAGAGAATGCTAAGCGCGGCGCCGTCGTTTTGGTTGGAACTCTTTGTCCAGTCACGCTTTGGCGCGGCTGGCCTGGAGGGTGCGGGTGAGCAGTGCGCGAAGTGCGGCGGGCTTCACCGGTTTTAGCAGCAGCTGGTAGCCCGCACGCTTGACCTCTTCGGCGACTGCTTCGGTGCGATCGGCGGTGATCACAATTCCAGGAACGGCACCAGCAAAACGCTCGCTCAGTGCCTCTAGCGCCATCAGGCCGGTGACCTCGTTATCCAGATGGTAATCCGCCAAGATAGCATCAGGGTCGCCATCCATGTTGCGCAGAATGGATTTGGCCCCACCAATGCTGGTGGCAGTGAATACCTCGCAGCCCCAGCCGCTGAGCATGGCGGTCATCCCTTCTAGAATCAGCGTCTCATTATCGATACACACGATCCGTGTACCGGCCAGCTTATTGCCGCTGCGTCGGCTACTGGGTTCCTGCTCGACAACGGACACTTCCCGAGCGGCTACGATGGGCACGCTGACCGAGAACACCGTACCAACGCCTTCCCAGGAGCGCACTTTGATGGGGTGGTCGAGCACTCGGCTCATGCGATCAGCGATGGAGAGCCCCAGCCCCAGGCCTTTTTCACTCTCTTTATGACGGGAAACCTGATCGAGGCGTCGGAACTCCTGAAAGATCTCCGTCAATTTGGATTCGGGTATCCCTGGCCCGCTGTCCCATACTTCGATCAGCAGTCGCCCCCCTTGGCGGCGGCAGCCAAGCAGTACGCGCCCCTCTTGAGTGTAGCGAATCGCGTTGGAAAGGAAGTTCTGCACGATCCGGCGCAGCATCTGCGGGTCGGAATCCACCCATTGCTGGGTGGGCACCACGACCAAATCGAGCCCTCGATCGTCCGCCATGACGTCGAATTCGGCGCGCAGCGGGCGAAAAATATCGGCTAGGGCAAAGTGGCTGCGCCGAGGCGTCAGCGCTCCTGCATCCAGCTTGGAGATGTCCAACAGCGTGCCCAGCAGCTCTTCGGCGGCCTGTAGCGAGTTGTCGATATGGCCAATGGTGCGCTGGGTATCGCTGGCGGTGACGTTCTGCATCAGCGCCGAGGTAAACAGGCGCGCCGCGTTCAGAGGCTGCAACAAGTCGTGACTGGCGGCCGCCAGGAAGCGCGTTTTCGAGGCGTTGGCGTCTTCCGCTAGCTGTTTGGCCTGGCGCAGGGCCTGCTCCGCTTCGGCACGCACGCGGTTCTCCTGGCGTAGCGCGGCGTTGGCTTCGGAGAGCGCCTGGGTACGCTCGCGCACCCGCTCTTCCAGGGTTTCGTTGGTCTCTTTGAGGGCAATTTCTGCTTGGCGGCGCTCGGTAATGTCTTGATACAGCGCGAAGAAGCCCAGAATCGACTGGCTATCGCCAAAGTGCGGGGTGTAGGTTACCAGCATGTAGCGCATGGCATCGTTGACCCGCATGGAAACTTCAAAACTCACCCGCTCGCCGGCCAGGGTACGCTGTACCCAAGGCACCCGCTCTTCGGCTTGCTTCACCGGTAGCACGTCCTCGTAGCGACGCCCGATCACCGCGTTGCGGTCGATGTTGAAAGCCTGCTCGTAGGCACGGTTGGTAAACAGGTAGCGGCTCTCTTTATCGAAGTAGGCGATCAGAGCCGGGACGTTATCGGTATAGATACGGATATTGTTTTCTGAGCGGATCAGCGCTTCTTCGATACGCTTTTGCTGGGTGATGTCTTGATAGGTATAGACGAAGCCGCCGCCGGGCATGGGGTTGCCCTGTACTTCCAGCACGCTGCCGTCCTGGCGGTAACGCACGTAGCGGTGGGGCTGGCCTTCTCGGATGTTGTCCAGCAGCAGTTGAACGTGCTCTTCGGGATCGCCGGGCCCGTACTCGCCGTTGTGGGCGTTGTAGCGAAAGATACGGTCCATCGGTGCGCCAACGCGAATGATGTGGTCGGGGAAGCGAAAGAGCTCCAGATAGCGCTGGTTCCACACCACCAGGCGTAAGTTCTGGTCGACCACGCTAATGCCCTGATTGATGTTCTCGATGGTCGCCTGCAGCAGGGCGCGGTTGAACTCGAGTACTTGGGAGGCTTCATCCACGATGGAGATCACATCGGAAATGCCGATACCGCGCCCCTGAAGGGCCGAGTTCACCACGATCCGCGCCGACGATGCCCCCAAGACAGAGGCGAGAAACCGCTCGGTGAATTGGATCACGTCGATGGAGGCGCGGGTGCCATCATCCAGCGGCTTGCCCGCTCGGCGAGCGTAATCATCGAAGGCTCGGTCGACCTGACCTGCACCCAGGAAGCGCTCGCACAGCACTTTCAAATCGCCCACCGTCGTGGCCCCCGTCCAGGGGCGATTCACCGAGGTTTGTCGGGTTTCGACGCTATCGACGAACAGCGACGCTTGAATGCGCTCTACCACCCGTTGAGACGTCACCTGAGAGACGAAGATATAGCAAAACAGATTGATGCCGAGTGACAGCATGACCCCGTGAGTAAAGGTGTCCCCCAGGTTCAAACCAAATAGCGCCGTGGGTGACAGCCAGTTAAGCCCCAGCGGGCCGCCCGCTAACCATGCTTGTGGCAGCACGCCGGCATTGATCATGGCGGGCATCAGCAGGCTATACGCCCAAATGGCAAAGCCCACGTTCATGCCCACGATCACGCCCAAGCGGTTGCCACGCTTCCAGTACAGACCGCCAATCAGCGCGGGGGCAAACTGGGCCGCTGCCGCAAACGAGAGCATGCCGATGGAGGCCAGCGAGGTGAACTCGCCAATCAGCTGGTAAAAGCCGTACGCCATGGCCAGCACGGCCACGATGGTCAAGCGGCGAGCGCGCAGTACCAAACGGCCATAGTCGCGGGCCTTGGTGTCGAACCAGCGCAATCTAAAGAGCGCGGGAATCACGATCTCGTTCGAGATCATGATCGAGACCGCTACCGCCGCCACGATGACCATGCCGGTGGCGGCAGAGAAGCCGCCGATGAAGGTCAGCAGCGTGAGCCACTGCTGGCCGGAGGCCATGGAGAGCGCAAGCACATAGGTATCGGGCTCTACACCGCTTTCTGAGAACAGCAGCAAGCCAGCGGCCGCCAGTGGCACGACGAAGAAGGCAATCGCCAGCAAATAGAGTGGAAACAACCAGCGCGCTTTGGTGGCATCGTCTGGATGGATGTTTTCCACCACGGCCACGTGAAACTGGCGCGGCAGGCACAAAATGGCGAGCATGGCGAGCAATGTTTGCGCCCAGAAGCTTTGGCCAAAGTCTTGGTTGGCGAGCTGGCGCTGCAACTCGAGCTGGCTTTCGGCATGGCCCATCAATTCGCCAAGGCCGTCGAACATCCCCCAGGTGACGAAGGCACCCAGCACCAAGAACGCTACCAGTTTGACCAGCGACTCGAAGGCGACCGCATGGATCAACCCTTCGTGATGCTCGGTGGCATCGGTGTGCCGGGTGCCAAACAGAATGGCAAAAATGGCCATCACCACCGCTACGTAAAAGGCCGTATCGCCAAACAGAGGGGCGTAGGTCATGTCGGGGGCGTCGGTCAAGACACTAAAGGTCGTCGAAACGGCCTTTAGCTGAAGCGCGATATAAGGCAGCGTGCCGATCAGGGCTACTAGGCTCGCAAAGGCTGCTAGAGATTGGGTTTTACCGTAGCGAGAAGCGATGAAGTCGGCAATGGAGGTGACGTTCTGGTGCTTGGCAACGCGGATCATCTTCGCCAGCACGGGCCAGAAGAGCAAAAACGTCAGAATGGGCCCGACAAAGATGCTGGCAAACGACCAGCCCGCCGTGGCAGCCTGGCCGACCGCGCCGTAGAAGGTCCATGAGGTGCAGTAAATGGCGAGCGCCAGACTGTAAATGAGGGGGCGGCGGCGGCTGGCGCCATGAGTACGCGCCCGCCGGTCGCCAAACCAGGCAATTCCAAACAGCACTGCAATATAGAGCAGTGACACTGCGACCAGCAGCCCGCCATGAAACATAGTGTCTCCTCACCCATCCTGCTTTGAACGGAGCTTTAAACCGCCCTTCGCCCAGTAAAGGGCTCCATTCTAGGCGAAGGTGAGGCGCTACGTCTGCCGTTCGTTGGCTAGTTGGCAAACGGTGGTCAGTAGGGGGGACGTTTCCCGTAGAGGGCGAAGCTCGTTGAGATCTGCTTCTCCGCTCTCTAGGTTGAGGGGAATCAGCTCTCGGCTAGCGCAGTTGAGAAGATAGGGCTGCGTGGTGATCAGGTCGGTATGGCGACGCTCGAACTGGTACAAAATGAACTCGGCGATGATGTCGCCCTCGACGGTTTGCGAACGCACGTTGTCGCTATCCACCACGCTGAAGGTAGTCGTCATGGGAAACAGTAGTGTCCACGGCCGCCAGATCTGGCGAGTGGTATCGCTGGAGATCACTTTGGCCGTTTCCGGTAACTGCTGTTGTTTATGCTCATACCAGCCGTACTCGAACTGTATTTGATAGCCCAGCATGCCCAGTCCGCCAAACACTGGCACAATCCATTTGGGAAGCCGCTTGCGGCTCAAAGTGCGAAGCAGAAGGCCAATCCCAGCCGCGGCAAGACCTGCAAACACGGCGGCCACTAAGTGCCAAATCATACGTTTTCCTTCTGAAAAGCCATCGGGCTTCCCTAAGGAAGCCCGATGGAGGGTGGTTCCGTTCGCTATTGGCCCACGGCGCAATAGAGTGGAACGATTATGACTTAGTGATCGACCGCAGCACCAGCACCTTTCGGATAACGTACGCTTTCCACCAGGTCCTGAATTTCTTGCGGCGGTGCATCGGTGGCGTTGGAGACAATGAAGGCCACGGCGAAGTTGATGATCGCACCTACGGCACCAAACGAGAGCGGTGAGATACCCAGCATCCAGTTATCCGGCGTGTTGGCCAGCATATTGGTGCCCGGAATGAAGAACCAGCCCAAGTAGGTGAAGATGTAGAGCAGGGTGCAGATGAGACCCGCCAGCATACCGGCAACCGCGCCTTTGTTGTTCATGCGCTTAGAGAAGATACCCATCATCAGCGCAGGGAACAGCGAGGCACCGGCAATACCGAAGGCAAGTGCTACCGTTTGTGCGGCAAACCCAGGCGGATTGAGCCCTAAGTAGGTCGCCAGTAAGATCGCGCCGCCCATGGAGATACGGGCTGCCAGCATTTCGCCTTTTTCAGAGATTTTCGGGTTGATCATGGTTTTGATCAAATCGTGACTGATCGCTGACGAGATCGCCAAGAGCAGACCCGCTGCCGTGGAGAGTGCCGCTGCGATACCACCTGCCGCGATCAAGCCCACTACCCAGCCGGGCAGGTTGGCAATTTCAGGGTTGGCCAGTACTAGGATGTCGTTGTTGACCTCCAGTTCGTTGCCTTCCCAGCCGCGGTCTGAATAGTCAGCAGCACCGTTGTAGAACTGGATACGGCCATCGTCGTTCAGATCGTTGTGGGTGATCAGGCCGGTCTCTTCCCAGGTGCGGAACCATTCCGGACGATCTTCGTAGAGGATCGGGTTACGCGCAGCTTCTTCGTAGTTTTCCGTTTGGCCAGCCATTTCCGGATAAACGGTCGTCATCAGGTTCAGGCGTGCCATGGAGCCAACCGCGGGGGCTGTCAGGTAGAGCAGGGCGATGAACACCAGTGCCCAGCCTGCCGACCAGCGTGCATCGGCGACCTTCGGTACGGTGAAGAAGCGAATGATCACGTGGGGCAGACCGGCGGTACCGACCATCAGCGACAGGGTGAACAGCACCATGTTGAGCTTGTTGTCCACGTCGGCGGTGTAGTCACGGAAGCCGAGTGCATTCACGACGTCATCCAGCTTTTGCAGCAGCGGGATGCCGGACTCGGTGTGGGTGCTGAACATGCCGAACATCGGAATCGGGTTGCCGGTGAGCTGCATGGCGATGAACACCGCCGGAATGGTATAGGCAATGATCAGTACGATGTACTGCGCTACCTGGGTATACGTGATGCCTTTCATACCGCCGAATACGGCATACATGAAGACGATGGCAGCGGCAATCCAGATGCCCCAGGTGTTACTCACTTCCAGGAAGCGGGAAAACGCGACGCCCGCACCAGTCATCTGACCGATAACGTAGGTGACGGAAGCCACGATCAAGCAGATGATCGCGACCAAACGCGCTGTGTTGCTGTAGAAGCGGTCACCAATGAAGTCTGGCACGGTGAACTTGCCGAACTTACGCAGGTAAGGGGCCAGCAACATCGCCAGAATGACGTAGCCACCGGTCCAGCCCATCAAGAACGTGGAGTTGGCGTAGCCGCCCGACGCGAGCAGGCCCGCCATGGAGATGAACGACGCCGCCGACATCCAGTCGGCCGCCGTGGCCATACCATTGGTGATCGGGTGTACGCCGCCGCCGGCAACGTAGAAGTCTTTGGTGGAGCCTGCTCGCGCCCATATCGCAATGCCGATATAGAGCGCAAACGAGGCGCCAACGAACAGTAAGTTGATTGCAAACTGGCTCATGCTGGCTTACTCCCCCAGGCCGTATTTTTTATCGAGCGCGTTCATTCTCCAGGCGTAGAAGAAGATCAGCACGATGAAGGTGAGAATGGAGCCTTGCTGAGCAAACCAGAAGCCCAGATCCGTACCGCCGACGGGAATGCCCGCGAGCAGTGGGCGAAAGAGGATGGCGCAGCCGTAGGAGACAAATGCCCAGACTACGAGGCATCCGAAGATCAGCCGGACGTTGGCCTTCCAGTATTCAGCAGCATTGGATTTATCGTCTGCCATTGTGTTGCTCTCCAGTTGTGATTTTTAGGGTTGGAAAGTGAACTCAAGATAGCGTGTGGTTCATCAGGGCAACCCCGCATGGAAAACCGCGCTGTTGAGTGAGCGGTAAAACAGTGCTGCCAAACACGTCACCTTCTTATTGTTAAGCCGTTTATGTCGTTAAGGGGTGGTCGGCAAGTTATCGTTAGCGGCTTGAAGTGCATAAGACAAGCGGCATGCGATTACCCTGTATGACTCATGGGTAATACTGGGCAATAATCACCAAAAATAAATCCCAGACTTTGGTATCAGGGTGTTTAAATGGCGGGGTCAGAGCCGGGCGTGAAGACATAAAGCATTATTTTTGATGAATTTTAAGCGTTATTTTAACGCCATTCATGTCGCGATAGGACAATGGTCTATGGCTCGCTTAAAAACAATGTTTGCTACCTTAACCAAAGGTGTTTAGCCGAATTTAAAACGTTCGGGAAAGTCACTACTTTCGTCGCTAAACAAAGGTCGTTAAGACGTAAGCGCTATAGCTAAAAGTATAATGAGTCGATATGTCTAACGTTCGCCACCCCGTGGGTGGTATGTCTCAATCACTGCCCTTAAGCGAGGTCGCCCATGGTAGACGTGGATCTCTCCCAGCTGCCGTTTACGCTGATCGATGACGCCGGGCGTGATCATGTTCGTCGTGGGATGGATCTTGCTTTCTTCGATCGCGATGAAGTCATCCTCGAGATGGGGCAGGCAGGCGAGTCGGTGTTTCTGATTCATAAGGGGGAGGTCGCTGAGTTGGACCCCACGCTGCCTGCCGCTAGCGCGCGAATTGGTCACTACACCGCCGGTGATCTGTTCGGAGCGATCAGTATTCTCAATGGCAAGAGCCGTTACCGCTTCCAAGCCGAGCAGGAGTGCTTGTGCTATGTGATGCCCAAAGCACTGTTTACCCAGCTCTGCCGTCACTACCCACCGTTTGAACAGTTTTTCAAGCAGTCGCTGTCACACAAAGCGCGCCTGCTAACGGAAAAACGCGCTGATGGTGGCGTCACGATGGCGGGTTTCATGCTGGCCAAAGTGCGCGAATGTATGCGCGAGCCGGTACTCATCGATGCATCGAGCACCATTCACGACGCCGTTCGCCAACTGAACGATAGCCATGCCGATAGCCTGCTGGTGAATACGCAAGAGGCGCTGGGCATGGTCACTAAAACCGACCTGCTCAATGGGTTGGTATTGGGGGAGAGTACCCAGCACTCGCCTGTGGCGTCGCTGGCCAACCAATCACTGGTCACCGTCGCGCCCGATCAATACCTGTTCGAAGCACTGATTATGATGACTCGGCATAAGGTCGCTCGCGTAGTGGTAATGGAGGATGAGCACGCCCGAGGCGTCGTGGAATTGATGGACGTGCTGAGCTTTTTCTCCAGCCGTAGCTACGTGGTGAGTTTACAGGTCGAGCAAGCCAATGGCCTGGAAGCTTTGGCGGCTGCCAGCCAACGTACCCCAGAGTTGGTCAACGCGCTAATGGCGCAGGGCGTGAAGCTGCGCTTTGCCATGGAGTTACTGGCAGCGCTCAATGGCCGCATCATGAGTAAAGCCTGGGGTTTTACGGTGCCCGAGCAGTATCACCGCCAAAGTTGCCTGATGGTGATGGGCAGTGAGGGGCGCGGCGAGCAAATCCTAAAAACCGACCAGGATAACGGTTTGATCCTCGCTGACGACTGCCAGTGGCCCACGGTCGCTGACGACATGGCGACCTTGACCCAAACGTTGATAACGCTGGGTTACCCGCCCTGTCCGGGGAATATCATGGTGTCCAACCCTGAGTGGGTGGGCACGGTCTCCCAGTGGCAGCAGCGTATCGCCAAATGGGTCAGTGCCCGCGATGGTGACAGTTTGATGAAACTGGCCATTCTGCTCGACTCTCATGGCGTGGCGGGCAATCCGACGCTGCTCGACCAAGTCCGCCACGCGCTGTTCGAGCACTGCTCCCACGATGAGCTGCTGCTCTCGTACTTTGCCCGTGCGGCACTGCGCTTCTCGACGCCGCTGACCCTATTTGGCTCACTGAAGAAGCCGCAGCACGGTATCGATATCAAAAAAGGCGGGATTTTCCCCATCGTGCACGGCGTGCGCACCATGGCCCTCGAGCGGCGGATAACGGTCACTTCGACGCTGGATCGTTTGGATGATCTGGCCACCGACGGGCGTCTGGATCGACGCTTTGCCGACGATGTGGGTGAGGCGCTGGCACTGTTCACCGAGCTGCGCCTGCGTCAGCAGCTTCAGGAGCTGGATAGCGCCCACGCCAAGCGCACTAACCGGGTCGTAGTGCAAGAGCTCTCTTCGCTGGAGCGAGACCTGCTGCGAGAAGCCCTCCACATTGTGAAGGACTTCAAGCAGCGCCTTTCCCACCGCTATCATTTGGAGTATTCGTGAGCGGAATGCGCTTGTTAGATCGACACATGACGCTGCTGAGCGGCTCGTTAAGAACGCTGCTGCAGCGGGAAAGCGATCGACGCCGATGGGCCGATTCGCCCTACGCGTGGCTATTTCAGCCGTACATGGGCGAGGAGTCCGTCGCGATGGCCTGCCAGGTGAGTGACGGTCAGCCCAATGTCGTCAGCGTGGCGGCCGTCGTGCTTAGTCCGCGGCGTGTGCACACTAGCCGTATCTGGTGGGCCACACTGTCAGAATCTCCCGTGCCAGTGTCTGCCACCCTGCGCCGCCATCAGCAGTTACACGCGACGGATACCCCGCGCTCCCCAGATATCGAATGCCTGACAGAGCTGGCCGAATTCATCGAGAATCGGCCGCTCGTCGGTTGGCAGTTAGAGCGCACGATCGAGCCGCTCAACGGGCTATTCAAACGCGTATTGGGGTTCGGTTTACCCAACGCCCAGGTCGACGTTGCCAAGTTGCACGGGCGACAGCTACGGCGGCTGCATCCGCAGGTCGATACCCTCGAATCGCTTGGCGAGGCGCTGACCCGTTGGCGGCTGCCACGGCTGATCTGGCCTAGCGTGACCAGCGAAGCCACCGCGAGTGCACTTCTGTATCTACGTTTGCAGCGCGAGATCGCCCTGACCGCCTAGGGTTTGTATTGGGTAGAGCTTCGGAGTGTTGTTAGAATACATACTGCTCCTTTACCCACCGGCAGTGCGACGACCATGTTATCACCTGACTACTTTGACCCTACTTTGTCAGACAGCGCGTCTGACGAGCCTACCGCCACGCAGCACGAGCTGCAGGATGCCAAGCAGAAGCGTGAATTCAACAAGTTGCAAAAACGCCTGCGGCGCGAAGTGGGAAACGCGATCATCGATTACAACATGATCGAGGATGGCGATCGGGTCATGGTGTGCCTCTCCGGCGGCAAAGATAGCTACACGATGCTGGAGATTTTGCGCAACTTGCAACGCAACGCGCCGGTCGATTTTTCGCTGGTGGCGGTCAACATGGACCAAAAACAGCCTGGTTTCCCAGAGCACGTCTTGCCCCAGTATTTGGATAAGCTGGGGGTGGAGTATCACATTCTCGAGCGTGACACCTACTCGGTGGTAAAGGAGAAAACCCCGGAGGGTAAAACCACCTGCGCGCTCTGCTCGCGCTTGCGCCGCGGCTCGCTGTATGGGTTTGCCGAAGAGATCGGCGCGAACAAGATTGCCCTCGGCCACCATCGCGAAGACATTCTAGAAACGCTGTTTCTGAACATGTTCTTCGGCGGTACGCTAAAAGCCATGCCGCCGAAACTGCTCTCGGATGACGGTAAAAACATCGTGATCCGCCCGCTGGCCTACTGTAAAGAGGCGGATATTGCTGAGTTTTCGCGGCAGATGGCGTTTCCCATCATTCCCTGTAATTTGTGTGGGTCGCAGCCGAACATGCAGCGACAAATCGTCAAAGAGATGTTGGCGGAGTGGGACAAGAAGCATCCTGGGCGCTTGGAGAGCATGTTCAAAGCAGTCACCAACGTGGCACCCTCGCAGCTTGCCGATCGCGAGCTATTCGACTTTGCCGGTCTCGAAGCCAAGCAGGCGGCCTTGATGGAAGGACGCATCCAAGCCTTCAACGTGTGATCGTTGGCGCCTCCTCTTCTGCCAGGGTAATGAGGCGCTGCATGTCCAAAATATTGACCTCGCGCCCTGAGACGGCCACGACCTCCTGCTGCTGAAAGCGGCTAAGAATGCGGCTGACCGTTTCGACCGCTAGGCCCAGGTAGTTACCCATATCGGCCCGGGACATGGATAGGCGGAAGCTGTATGGCGAGTAGCCCCGCCGCCGGAAGCGATCAGAGAGCGTAATCAAAAAGCTCGCCAGCCGCTGATCCGCGGTCTTACGCGACAGTAGACGCATCATTCGCCGATCGTCGCGCAGCTCTTTACTCATGCTGCGATAGAGCTGGCCGCGGAGCTCGGGCAGCTCCTCGGAGAGCGAGTCCAGGCGGTCGAACGGAATTTCGCACACCGTCGTCGTTTCCAGAGCCATCACCGTGCCGGGGTAGTGCTCTTCGTCGATGCCGTCCAAACCCACTAGTTCGCTGGGTAGAAAGAAATTGGTGAGCTGGTCATGGCCGTTGCCTTCGCTGGTGACCTGCTTCAAGCTACCCGAGCGCACCGCATAGACACTGGTGAAAGCGTCCCCTTGGCGGAACAGGGGTTCGCCTTTCTTCAACGGCGAGCGGCGGCGAATGATCGCATCGAACTGGCTCATATCCTCGAGCTCCAAGGCGAGCGGTAAGCACAGCGAGCTTAGACTACACGTCTGGCAGCGCGCCTCTTGCAGCAGTGAACGTCGTTGGCTGGCAGGATATGGCATAGGAGTCTCCCTTCTTCTTTCGCCATCATAGGCACAGGGGGCAGGCGGCTCAAGGCGCTCACACGATCTTCGAGTAGCGCTGACCATCCTGACGTTGTAAGTGAGTGTCGAAGGCCATGGCCAAATGCCGAATGAGCAATCGCCCGATCGGCGTGGCGCTCAGCCGAAGGCCCTCACGCTGTACGAGGCCATCCCGTTCGGCGATCGCCAGTCGCTCGAAGGCAGTGGCAAAGTAGTCTGCCGCATCGATATGCCAACGCTGACCGATCGCGTCGAGATCAATGGCCATATCGCACATGAATCGCTCGATGACGTCTCTTCTTATTAGGTCATCCTTATTTAAGCGTAGTCCTTTTATCGTTGCCAGCCTACCTTCATCCAAGGCGGCTTCATAGTGGGCGAGCTGAGTAGGGTTTTGGGCGTAAATATCGTCGACCCGAGAAATGGCGGATACGCCCAAACCAATCAAATCGCACTCGGCGTGGCTGGAGTAGCCTTGAAAATTACGCTGCAGCGTGCCGTTGCGCTGCGCCTGGGCCAAGCTGTCGTCGGGGCGTGCAAAGTGGTCCATGCCAATATGCACATAGCCCGCCTGGGTGAGCATCTCGATAGTGGTGTGCAGCATGGCCAGCTTTTCATCGGCGCTGGGCAGGTCGGCCAACTGGATACGTCGCTGGGGCGCAAAGCGGGCTGGCATGTGGGCGTAGTTGAAGACCGATAATCGTGCTGGTCCCAGCTCGATGACCTGACGAAGCGTTTCGGCAAAACGCCGTTCGGTTTGAAAGGGAAGGCCATAGATTAAATCGAGGTTGAGCGAGCGAAAGCCGAGCCGATGCGCTTCGTCCATGAGCGTTTCGGTGAGCACCCGGGGCTGCACGCGATTGATCGCCGCTTGAACCTGCGGATCGAGATCTTGAACGCCAAGGCTTAGGCGGTTAAATCCTAGCGATTGGAGATGTCGCAGGGTAAAGACATCCGCTTCGCGTGGGTCAATTTCAATGGCATAGTCCCGATCTGGCGCGTTCGATAACCCAAAACGGGCATCAAGCCGGTCGACCAAATCGCTCATTTGCGCCAAGGTAAGAAACGTCGGCGTGCCGCCGCCCCAATGCAGTTGCTGCACCGGTCGTTGGGTATCTAAATGGCGCGACGTGAGCACCATCTCACGATCTAGCCGAGACAGGTAGGGCTCGGCCAGCGACGTATTTTTCGTAGCGATTTTGTTGCACGCACAGTAGAAGCAGATATTGCGGCAAAATGGGACGTGGACATAGAGCGACAGTGGCTTTTGGCTGGCGTTACTGCGTTCTAGTGCCTGGGCCATATCGTCGGCGGTGAAGCCGTCGTGAAACGACAGCGCTGTCGGATAAGAGGTATAGCGCGGGCCGCTCGTGTCATAACGACGTATCAGGGCGTCGTCCCATGCAGTGGCCTCAGCCACTGATGAAGTGGGCTGAGCGTGGGCAGCAGTAGCATGAACGGGCATAGGCAACGCTCCGGTGTAACAGAACAAGCGAGTGAACGGATGCGTTCATGCTACGCCAGGGGGTAGCGCAATGCGTTGAGCTGTATCAAGCAATGGCGTAAAAGCCCATGCCGAAGCGGCTAAGCTAGTTAGAAAGGTGAGAAAGTGCGGCCCGCCGATAGGCTCAGTGCCCGGTGGGGGAGAACAGCGTCCAGAGCTGCCACAGCGCAAAACTGATGATGGTCAGCGCGGCGATACTGCGCGTGGCACGGTGGCGAATCAAGTGGCTGAGCTGGCGTGCCGCTAGGCCCGTCGCAAGCAGCGCGGGCAGGGTGCCCAAACCAAAGGCACCCATCAATAGCGCCCCTTGTAACGGATCGGCAATGGCCAAGCTCCAAGCAAGCATCGAGTAGACCAATCCGCAGGGTAGCCAGCCCCACAGGGCGCCTAAAGCAAACGCCTGGGGCAGGTACACGACGGGCATCAAGCGCCTGCCGATGGGTTCGATATGGCGCCAAAGCCTGCGCCCTATCGCTTCCACTTTCAATAAGCCTTTCCACCAGTTAGCGATATACAGCGCCATCAACATCAGCATCACCGCCGCGACGACCTGTAGCGCGAGACGCGCCTGAGGCGATAGTGAGATCAAGGTGCCTAGTCCGGCTACCAAAGCGCCAGCCGTCAAGTAGCTCATGATGCGCCCTAGGTTATAGCCGAGCAATAATCCACCCATACGGGCAGGGTGTCGCATGCTGGGTGGCACGGCAAAGGTGAGCGCACTCATGATGCCGCCGCACATGCCAATGCAGTGGGCACCCCCCATCAAGCCAAATACGAAGGCTGCCAGCAGTGGCGGCAAGTCAAGTCCGGTCGGGTTCACGGCGGTGGCTCACGGTCACGGGGTGGCTTGGTGCCTTTTTTGCGCTCGGCGCGCTGTTCGGGGGGGAGATCGTTCTCATCGTCGTCGAACAGAATGCGATGGGCAGGGCCTTCCAAGTCGTCGAACTGGTCATTCTTCACCGCCCAGAAGAAGGCCCACACTGCGAGCCCTAGCAAAATCAGCGACAGTGGAATCAATAAATAGAGAATCGTCATGCGGTCACCGGTCTCGCGGGAGCTGCCTGGGAAACGGTCGAGCTACGCCAGCGGGTCAAGCGCAGCGCATTGCCCACGACCACGAGTGAGCTGAGCGACATGCCAATGGCCGCCAGCCAGGGCGGCACCAACCCCATCGCAGCCAGAGGCAGTGCAGAGAAGTTGTAGCACACCGACCAGATCATGTTTTGACGCATGATGCGTCGCGTCGCGTTGGCAATCTCGATGGCCTCGAAAATACGCATCAAACGTGGGCTGAGCAAGACCGCATCGGCGCGGGTACGCGCCAAGTCGGTGGCACCGTTCATGGCAATGGCTACATCGGCGCCGGCCAAGACCGGCACATCGTTGATGCCATCCCCAATCATCACCACGCGCTCGCCTTGGGCCTGCAGCTCGCGCAGCCGCTCGAGTTTGCCTTCCGGTGACTTGCCCGCGTGCCATACGGGGATATCGAGCTGCTCGGCCAGGCTTTCTACCGCTTCGTGGGTATCGCCGGAGAGTAGCTCCACGGTAAGCCCTTTCGCTTGTAGGGCGGCAACGGTGTGCGCAGCGTCTTCCCGGACACCGTCATGGAGTTTGAACCAGGCGCGTGGTGCATCGTCTTCGCTAAGTAGTAGCCACTGACCGCGGCCAGGCGTGCTGAGTGTTTGGCTCGTTGCAAAATCGGGCTTGCCCAAGCGCCATGTAGCGCCGTCGAGTATGCCCTCCAGTCCGCTGCCGGTAACGCTTTTGACCTGCCGCGCTTGCAGCGTGGCGTCCCTATACGGTCGAAAAGCGCGGGCAATCGGGTGCTCGGAGTGAGCTTCTAGTGCGGCAGCGATCGCGCGTAGCCGTTCGCTGCTCTGCTCGGTTAACGGATGCGTCTGGGTGAGCTGCATCTCGCCACGGGTCAGCGTGCCGGTCTTATCAAAAATCACCCGTGTCACGTTCGAAAGTGACTCAATAGCATCGGCTCGGGTGATCAGGACGCCGCGTTGGCGCAACTGACCATGCCCTGCCGTGAGAGCCGTTGGAGTGGCGAGCGCCAGTGCACACGGGCAGGTGACCACGAGCACCGACAGCAGCACCCAGAGCATACGGGACGGGTCGATGAACCACCACGCCACGGTGACACATGCGGTGACCACCAGTAGGCGTAGAACGAATAGGTGCGCCATTCGCGCTGCCATCTGGGCCAGCCTTGGGCGGCTGGCAAAGGCCCGATCGGTCAAATCCACGATACCCGCCGCGCGCGCATGGCTGCCGGCATGGGTAACCCGCACCGTGAGCGGGTTTTCCATGTTTTGACTGCCGCCCACGACCTGTTCGCCTACTCGGCGAGTGACGGGTAGATATTCGCCGGTTAGCATCGACTCATCCAGGCTGGATTCACCATCTTCTATGATGCCATCGGCGGGCACACCGTGGCCGGGCTTGATGAGCACTCGATCCCCGGGAGCTAGCTCGCTGGCGGGTAGGATGCGTTCGCTGCCGTCCGCCTCCAGTCGGGTAGCAGAAACCGGCAGCACACCACTTAATGCATTGCCGCTGTGGCCGCTGCGCCGCCGCGCGCGTCCTTCCACGTAGCGGCCAAATAGTAGGAAGAAGGTGAACATGGCGACAGAGTCGAAATAGACCTCGCCAACGTTGAACAGTACGGCATAGCTGCTGGCCAGATAGGCACCGCCGATGGCCAGTGAGACGGGCACATCCATGCCCAAGACGCCCGTTTTGAGATCACGAAGGGCGTTGCGGAAAAAGGGTAGTGCTGAGAAGAAGACCACCGGAGTGGCCAACGCGAACGAGAGCCAGTGAAAAAGCGCAAAGAAATCTTCACTGAGTTCCCCAGGCCCTGACACATAGATCGGGATGGAAAACATCATCACCTGCATCATGCCTACCGCTGCCACGATCAACCGGCGCACGTTCATACGCTCTTCGTGCTGCAAGCGCGTTTGGGCGTGGTCGGGCTCGTAGGGCTGTGCCTCGTAGCCGATGGCGGCAAGCTCGGCAAAGAGCTGGGAGAGCTTGATGGCGCTGGGAGCCCAGGAGACGCGTAGGCGGTGATGGGTCAGGTTGACCGCGCTGGAAGCGACTCCTTCGAGTGCGTTCAGGCGGTGTTCGATGAGCCAGGCGCAGGCGGCACAGGTAATGCCGTCGATGGCCAGCGTTGCCCTGACGTGGCCCTCTTCTCCGTCCGGGTGAACGAACTGCGCCTGAAGTCCAGGGTCGTCGAACACGGACCAGGTTTCCGCTTTGGCCGCTTGGCGCTCGTCGGGCCGCTCGGGTAGTTCGGTGCGGTAGCGGTAGTAGCTCTCTAGCCCGCCATCCACAATGGCGTGTGCCACGGCTTCGCAGCCGGGGCAGCACAAGGGGTGGGACGTGTCATCGACGACGATGCGCCATGTCGCCCCGTCAGGCACCTGACTACCGCAGTGGTAGCAGCTTTGCGGGTGGGTGCTCATTCGCTCTCTGACCGCCCTCCCGGTAGCAGCGCAATAGTCTGCTCATTGGGAAAGCGAGCTTCGCCAATGAGACGCCAGTCCGCGTCGTTGCCTTGCTCGGGCTGAATTTGAAGGTACCACCGGTAGCGCAGGTTATCTGGACCTTGCGTGATATAGCGGCCCTCCCGCACGTGCTCCAGTACGAAGGATTGATCGCGATCATCTTCGGTGGGGAAGATCAGATCGAGATAGAGCTTATCTGGCCGAGCGTCCCCAGTCAGGTCGATGACGATATCGCTGGTGAGTGGATCGATGCGCAGATCGGCGCTCAAGTTGAGTTCGCGTGCGCGCTCCTGCTTCGCTAGCACCATGTTGATGGCTTTACCGTGCTCGTAGTAATCCTCCTGAACCACCATGCCGTCGTAGCTTTTGATCGACATGATGGCGAAGCCAGTGCTGAAGAGGATGGACGAAAACAGCAGTCCGAGTAAAAACCACGGCCAGAACTGTTTGTACCAAGGCGGAATGGGGGTGTCGGACATGACGTACTTATCTCCTGATGTCGCTCAAGAACCGCGCTTCACGGGTCTGTTGAATCTGTTCGTCTTGCTGCGCTTGCAGCGTCAAGGTGATGGCGTGGCTAGGCTCGCTCAACGTATCTGGGGTTGCCAGTACGGTAATGACCTGAATGCGCGACTCGCCTGCGGGTACCCGCAGCGAGGTGTTGTCCACCTGTAGGTTGGGGAGCCCGGCGGCGCTGATCACGTAGGTGTGATCTTGCGAATCCAGGTTGCGTACGGTGAGGCTATAAACGTTGCTGATCAGCCCATCGCGAGTGACTTGATAGAGCTGCGTTCGCTCGCGTTCGGCATCGAAACTCAGCGGCGTACGATCGTTCACCGCCCAGGCAAAGGTCGCTATCATCACCAGCAGTGCGACGAAATAGCCGATCAAACGCGGACGCAGGATATGACTCTTTTTACCTTCCAGCGCGTTTTCGGTGGTGTAGCGAACGAGGCCGCGGGGGTAGCCCATTTTGTCCATCACACTATCGCAGGCATCGATACAGGCTGCACAGGTGATGCACTCGTACTGCAGCCCGTCGCGGATATCGATACCGGTAGGACAAACTTGAACGCAGAGTTCGCAATCGATGCAGTCGCCCAAGCCCGCTTCACGAACCTGGGCGTGGTCGAGGGATTTTTTACGATGGCCACGGGGTTCGCCGCGCGCGGCGTCATAGGAAACGATCAGCGTATCGCGATCGAACATCACCGACTGGAAGCGGGCATAGGGACACATATAGATGCACACCTGCTCGCGCAGCCAGCCCGCATTGAGATAGGTGAAGACTAAAAAGAAGCCTACCCAAAAATAGGACCAGCCGTGGGCTTCCAAAGTGGGGAGCTCCGTGACCAGGTCACGAATCGGCGTAAAGTAGCCGACGAACGTCACGCCGGTGGCCAGGGCGATCAGCAACCAGGCGGCGTGTTTGGCGCCTTTGCGCCAGGCTTTATGGGCATTCATTGGTTGGTTATCCAACTTCATGCGCTGATTGCGCGACCCTTCGATGCGATGTTCGAGCCAGATGAACAGAAAGGTCCAGACGCTCTGCGGGCAGGTATAGCCACACCAAACGCGCCCAGCGAAAACGGTAATAAAAAACAATCCAAAGGCGCAAATGATCAGCAGCCACGATAAGAGGATGAATTCCTGCGGATAGAAGGTCGCCGAAAAAATATGAAATTCGCGGCCTGGCAGATCGAACCATACGGCGGGGCGATCCCCCCAGTTCACCCAAGGCAGCAAAAAGAAGCCCAACATGAGCGCCCAGTTGGCGCTGCGTCGTACCTTTTGAAACAGCCCTTTGATCTCACGCACATAGATATGTCGCCGCTTGGCGTACATCTCTTGCGTGGTGGTGTCACCCGGCGTGTGGTGCCCAACGGTTGGCGGCGTAATATCGTGGCTAGGTATTTTTTCCATGGCGGTGATCGCAGCTCAATAGGCAGGAGTGGACATCAGCCCGGCAAACTCGACGTCAACACACAGCGCAGGTTGCGTTGTGCTATGCCGAGTCGTTGTTCGCACATGACTAGCGATAGTGTAACGGATCGTCGGGCGGCTGAGCGGTCGCTAGATGTAGAAAGGGTGCGGTATGTAACCGCACCCCTTCGTTCACGCTTGCGTTAAACGCCTGTCAACGGGACTAGTCGTTGAAGCGCAGGCTATACACGTAAGCGGCGACGAGATGGACGCGTTCCTCACCGATATACGCTGCCTGGGCAGGCATGTGGCCGTTACGGCCGTTACGCAGCGTTTGACGAATCGAGTCGGCCACACTTTGGCCTGGGGCCAAGTAGAGCCACACGTCGTCGGTCAGGTTCGGCGCACCAAGCGCAGTGTTCCCCGTGCCGCTGGGCGTGTGGCACGCCGCACAGGCGGCCAGGAAGGTACTTTCACCACTGGCAGCGCGCTCGGCGTCATGCTCCTCACCGGAGAGTGACAGCACGTACTGAGTCAGGTTTTCGATGTTGTTCTCACCGAGCTGCTGCCAGGACGGCATCAGGCCGTTACGGCCGTTGTTCAGCGTGGTCAGAATGTTCTCGGGTTCGCCACCGTAAAGCCAGTCATCGTCGGTCAGGTTGGGGAAGCCGTAGCCGCCTTGGGCGTTCGAGCCGTGACACACGGCACAGTTGTTCAGGAAGATACGCTCGGCCACCTGCATGGCGTCACCATCACGCGCCAGCTCGGGGATGGGCACTTCCTGATACTGAGCAAAAATGGGCGTGAAGCGCTCTTCGGCCTCGGCCACTTCCTCTTCCCACTGACTCTCCTGGGACCAGCCCAGGATACCGGCATAGTTACCCAGGCCGGGGTAGAGCACCAAGTAGCCGAGCGCAAACACCACGGTCAAGATGAAGAGTTTGAACCACCACTGTGGCAGCGGGTTGTCATACTCTTCGATGCCATCAGCTGCGTGGCCAGTGGTCTCGACATTGCCATCGGCGTCTGGGGTTTTGTCGGTGCGGCGGTTGGCTAGCAAAATCCAAACGCTTAGCGCGATCGTGCCCAGTGTGATGACGATGATCCAGGCGCTCCAGAAGCTGGATAGGGAGTCACCCCATAAATTATTCATCTATTCTTATCTCCCCTGTCGTGGCGGGAATCCGCTTCGTGTTTGGTCGAAGCATGCTTGTCACGGGTCGGCTGCTCATCATCGTCGGCAAAGGGCAGGTTAGCCGCTTCGTCGAAGTCTGGCTTGCGTCGCTTCGAGTAGGCCCAGAAAAAGATGCCAATAAAAGCGAAGATCAAAATCAGCGTGATCAGGCCGCGGAAAGTTCCCGTATCCATAACTTAACGTGTGCCCTCGAGCACGGTTCCTAACTGTTGTAAATAGGCGACCAGGGCAGTGATTTCCTGGGTGCCGCGTACGTCAGCGGTAGCATTGGCGATGTCCTCATCGGTGTAGGGCACGCCGAGCTGACGCAGGGTGCGCATTTTATCCGGTGTGGCTTCGCCGTCGAGGGTACGCTCAAACAGCCAGGGGTAGGCTGGCATGATCGATTCTGGCACCACATCGCGCGGGTTGTAGAGGTGGGCTCGGTGCCAATCATCACTGTAACGACCGCCTACGCGCGCCAGGTCTGGCCCAGTGCGCTTGGAGCCCCACAGGAAATTGTGCTCATACACCTGCTCGCCGGCAACGTTGTAGTGGCCGTAGCGCTCGGTCTCCGCGCGGAAGGGGCGGATCATCTGTGAGTGGCAGCCCACGCACCCTTCGCGGCGGTAGATATCGCGACCTTCCAATTCGAGCGCCGTCAGCGGGCGTAGCCCTTCGACCGGCTCGGTGGTTTGTTTTTGGAAGAACAGCGGAACGACTTCGGCCAAACCGGCAAAGCTGATCACGACCAGGATCAATACGGCGAGTAGGCCAACGTTCTTTTCGACAATCTCGTGTTTCATTGGTCTTAACTTCCCCGGTTTAGGCGGCTTGTGGCGCAGTGAGGCCAATGGCTTCGCGGCGCTTCACGGTCATATACACGTTGAAGGCCATCAAGAGCATACCGGTTACCCAGAAAAGGCCACCCACCATGCGCACGAAATAGCCTGGGCCGCTGGCCTCGACCGATTCCACGAAGGTGTACATTAGCGTGCCGTCAGCATTGATGGCGCGCCACATTAGGCCCTGCATGATGCCGTTGACCCACATGGCGGCAATGTAGAGTACGGTGCCGATGGTCGCTAGCCAGAAGTGCACGGCAATCAGGTTGACGGAGTACATTTCGGTGCGGCCAAACAGACGCGGGATCAGGTGGTACATGGAGCCGATGGTGATCATCGCTACCCAGCCCAGTGCGCCTGAGTGGACGTGACCGATGGTCCAGTCAGTGTAGTGCGATAGCGCGTTGACGGTCTTGATCGCCATCATCGGGCCTTCGAACGTCGACATGCCGTAGAACGACAGCGCGACGACCAAAAAGCGCAGGGTCGGATCGGTGCGCAGCTTATGCCAAGCGCCCGATAGGGTCATCATACCGTTGATCATGCCGCCCCAAGACGGTGCCAGCAGAATGATCGACATGATCATGCCCAGCGACTGCGCCCAGTTCGGCAGTGCGGTGTAGTGTAGGTGGTGCGGGCCCGCCCACATGTAGATCATGATCAGCGCCCAGAAGTGGACGATGGACAAACGATAAGAGTAGATCGGACGCTCAGCCTGCTTGGGTACGAAGTAGTACATCATGCCCAGGAAGCCCGCCGTCAGAAAGAAGCCCACCGCGTTGTGGCCGTACCACCACTGCACCATGGCATCGACGGCACCGGCATAAATGGAGGTGGAGTACATGGGCGTGACGGGGATCGCGGCGTTGTTCACGATGTGCAGAACGCCAACCGTCAAAATGAACGCAGCAAAGAACCAGTTGGCCACATAGATATGCGACGTGGTGCGCTTTTTGATCGTCATCAAGAACACAATCGCATAGCTGATCCACACCACCGCCAGCAGGATGTTGATCGGCCATTCGAGCTCTGCGTACTCTTTGGTCGTGGTGTAGCCCAGCGGTAAAGAGACTACCGCCGACAGGATCACCGCTTGCCACCCCCAAAAGGTGAATGCTGCGAGCTTGTCAGAGAACAGGCGAGTCTGACAGGTACGCTGCACGACGTAGTAAGACGTCGCAAAGAGCGCTGAACCACCAAAGGCGAAAATAACGGCGTTAGTGTGTAACGGACGAAGACGCCCGAAGCTCGTCCAAGGTAGGCCGAGGTTCAGTTGCGGCCAGACCAGCTGGGAGGCAAGGATAACGCCAAGCGTCATACCTACGATGCCCCACACAACGGTCATAATCGCGAACTGCCGAACTACCTTGTAATTGTAGGTCGGGTGTTCCAATGCTGTGCTCATTTCATGTTCCCATCGAACGCGGTTAGGGGGTAACCCGTGGCATTTTGCAATCGCACGCTGCCATCGCATTGTGCACGGGTGCGGCCACCCGCTTGATGATGCAGGTCAAGATCCGGCCTAGATTCTATCGCAGCCGCGCCCTAAGCTGAACACGCCAATGGATGTAACGCTGAATTATTAGGAGAGCAGGGTGTCGTATTACGCCGACCATGGTTTCGAGGCTGTCGCTCCAAATGACCTAAAGGGACGGCCCGCTAGCCCCGCAGTTCAGCGGTTCGTCGTGGAGGGTGTTGGACCGGTGAGCGTTTCGGGAATGCCCGTAGGGGGAAGAATTCTTCTGGCCCATGGTGCTGGTGCAGGTCACCTGTCCGATTTCATGCGGCAATTTGCCGCGATGCTGGTTAGCCAAGGGCTTCAAGTCTGGGCCATCGACTTTCCTTATATGCAGCAGATGAGCGAGCAAGCGAAACGTCGGCCTCCACCGCCCGTGGCGACATCGGTCGATCATTTTGCCGCTTGGTATGACTTGCTCGCGCCGCTGCACGATACGCCACTTTGGTTGGGGGGGAAATCGATGGGCGGTCGAGTGGCCTCGCTGCTTGCCACCCAATATCCTTGCGCAGGCGTCATCGCAGCAGGCTATCCATTTCACCCTCCCAAAAAGCCTGAGTCACTTCGCACCGGCCACTTTTCTCATCTCTCGGTGCCCATGCTCATTCTACAAGGTGAGCGTGACCCATTCGGCACGCGTGAAGAGGTAGCCTGTTATGCGTTACCTGACTCGCTACGCATTCATTGGCTCACCGATGGTGACCATGACTTTAAGCCGCGACGACGTTCTGGCGTCAATCAACAGGTTTTGATTGACGAAGCCGCCATAGTTGCGGCATCCTTCGTCCGCGCTCAGTAAGCGGTTGCCTTGAGTAGGTGCAGCACACTGGTTTAAATCAAAAATTTAAACACGATGTGTTGACATTCAAGCAGGCTTCTGTAGAATGCAGCGCCACGTGACCAGCGGGTGGTTAGCTCAGTTGGGAGAGCACCAGCCTTACAAGCTGGGGGTCACTGGTTCGAACCCAGTACCACCCACCACTTATTTGGTGCCCTGGAAACGTAACGCAGTTAATGATGCATTAGTGGACCGGTAGTTCAGTCGGTTAGAATGCCGGCCTGTCACGCCGGAGGTCGCGAGTTCGAGTCTCGTCCGGTCCGCCATCATCATATAAGCCTGCAGTTGGTTATCGCTATTCGGACCGGTAGTTCAGTCGGTTAGAATGCCGGCCTGTCACGCCGGAGGTCGCGAGTTCGAGTCTCGTCCGGTCCGCCACGATAACTTGATAAGTAGCAATATTGATAAGCAATGAGCTTTCAGTATTTCGGGTGGTTAGCTCAGTTGGGAGAGCACCAGCCTTACAAGCTGGGGGTCACTGGTTCGAACCCAGTACCACCCACCATTCAGTTTCACATTTATGCGCCCCTGAACCGCTTAAATTGTTTGTTGAATGGTTATGTGTCTTATAGTGGACCGGTAGTTCAGTCGGTTAGAATGCCGGCCTGTCACGCCGGAGGTCGCGAGTTCGAGTCTCGTCCGGTCCGCCATTAAGCACTCATCGGCAATCGTTTGATAAAGCCGAACAAATTCCCAAAAGCCCGAATCTATGATTCGGGCTTTTTTATTGCGTGTACACCACACGTTAACGAACAGCGTGCAGTCAATGCGCTGCACGCTGCTGTTACTGACTAGGTAAGCGTTAGGCGATCGCGCTGACGCCTGCTTTGGCAATTTGCACGTCTTGATCTGGCTTGACGCCAGAGATGCCGACAGCGCCGACGACGTGACCATCCACGATGATCGGCACGCCGCCAGATAGCAGACCCTGTAGCGGTGCAGAGACAAACGCCGTACGGCCACCGTTAATCATCTCTTCAAACACTTGCGTCTCCTTACGACCCAGGGCCGCGCTACGCGCTTTTTGGGTAGCAACATCGGCGCTGAACGGGGCAGCACCGTCTAAACGGCGCAGTGCCAGTAGGTGGCCACCATCGTCAGTAACGGCAATGGTGACCGGCCAGCCGTTGTTGTCAGCTTCTTTCTGGGCAGCGTCGAGAACTTGGATAACGTCGGCTTGGCCTAAAACAGCTTTGGTTTGCATCGAAGATTCCTTTTTGTCATCGGGGGTGAAGCGAGGCGCACGACGGTTAGCGTTGTGCCGAGCGCCGCAAGTGTTAGAGGTTTATACCAGGGCAGCGTCCACGACTTCCACCCAGTGACGTACCGGCGTTCGGTTGGCGCTGGCGAGATGCGTCTGACAGCCGATGTTGGCGGTCACGATCACCTCAGGGTTGCCTGCCTCCAGCGCATTCAGCTTGTTATCGCGCAGCTGAGTGGCGAGCTCTGGCTGTGTGACCGAGTAGGTGCCTGCTGAGCCGCAGCACAGGTGAGCATCTTTCACGGGCGTTAGTGCAAAGCCGAGTTTGCTAAGCACGCCTTCCACTGCGCCGTTGAGTTTCTGGGCGTGCTGCAGCGTGCAGGGGCAGTGGAAGGCTAGGCGCTGGTGCTCTTTAAGCTGCAGCGCCTCGAGCGGCTCGTCGCGCAGTATTTCGACGATATCCTTCGCCAGTGCGCTGACTTTTTTGGCCTTTTCAGCGTAGGCGGGGTCGTCCTTGAGCATGTCGGCATACTCTTTGACGAACGCGCCGCAGCCGCTGGCGGTTTGTACGATGGCTTCGGCGCCCTGCTCGATTTGCGGCCACCAGGCATCGATGTTGGCGCGCATCCGCTCGCGGCCCGCCTCTTGGGCATTGAGGTGGAAGTCGATAGCACCACAGCAGCCAGCTTCACTAATCGGTGTGACGCTAATGCCCAAACGGTCGAGCAGGCGCGCCGTGGCTGCGTTGGTGTTGGGCGACAGGCCGGGCTGCACACAGCCTTCTAGAATCAACACCTTGCGGGCATGGCGCTGGCTGTTGGGTCGCTGGCCTGCATCGACCGGTGCGGGCGGCATTTTGCTACGCAGTTTGCCGGGCACTAGAGGCTTGAAGGTTTGCCCTAGCGTTAGTAGCGCTTTGAAGCGTTTCGGGTCCACCAGCATTTTGCGCAGCGCATAGCGCTGGGCGCGCTCGGCGGCTGGTCGCGGCACGCGGCGGTCGATTTCGGCGCGGCCAATGTCCAAAAGTTTGTGGTACTCCACGCCAGAGGGGCAGGTCGTCTCACAGTTGCGGCAGGTTAGGCAACGGTCGAGGTGAAGACGAGTCTCTTCGGTGACTTGGTCATCGTCATCGCGGCTCTCCAGCAACTCTTTCATCAAGTAGATGCGCCCGCGCGGTCCGTCTCGCTCATCGCCCAGTAGCTGATAGGTAGGGCAGGTGGCGTTACAAAAGCCGCAGTGTACGCAGGTGCGCAGAATGCGCTCGGCTTCCTGGATATGCGGTTTCTGGCGGTCGGCATCGGTAAAGTGCGTCTGCATGTCAGCTCTCCTGATTAAAATGCCGCATAAAGACGACCAGGGTTGAAAATGCCGTGGGCATCCAGCTCGGCCTTCAGGTTGCGATGGTACTTCTCGACCACAGGATTCAGTGGCGTAAAGGGTGACTCTGCACCCCCTTGGGCATGCGGGGTATAGCAGGTAGCGTGGCCACCGGCCTTCTGGCATGCATCGCGCAGCGTGTCTGCGGGTAGTGCGGTTTTCACCCAGCGTTGGCTGCCGCCCCAATCATAGAAGATATCGCTTTCATCAACGGCGAGTTCTAGCGCTGGGGTATGGGGCGGTAGCGAGAGGCGCCACAGTGCTTGCTCTTCATTGAGGCTGAAAAAGCCATGCTGCTGGTCACGCAGCTGTTGCCAGAAATCCGCAGATAGTTCTTCACCGCCTAGGCGCTCTTTGGTGGCCTTGACGGAGCTTTCACCGCCTTCCAACCGAATAAAAAGCTCGCCTGCGTGCCATGCCGCAGCGGTGATGGGCAATGGCTGGCGGCCAAGCTCAGAGAGCTTCGCTAAGGCATCTTGCAAGCCCATGTCAAGGCGCAGGCTGTGGCTGGCGGTGGGAATGGGCAGCACCTTAAACGAGATATCGGCCAGCACGCCCAGCGTGCCCTGGGCACCTGCCATCATGCGGGACAGGTCATAGCCCGCCACGTTTTTCATGACTTCGCCGCCAAAGCGCAGCAGTTTGCCCTCTTGGGTAATCACTCGAGTGCCCAGGACAAAATCCCGTGCGGCACCTGCCCAAGGGCGACGAGGGCCGGACATACCGGTGGCCACCGCGCCGCCAATGGTGCTGGCGTCGCCAAAAATGGGCGGCTCGAAAGGCAGCATCTGATGTTTTTCTGCCAGCGCCGCGTTCAGCGCGCTCAGGCGGGTGCCTGCCCGAACCGTGACGACGAGTTCTATAGGGTCGTAAGAGACGATGCCGCTATGGGCAGCGACGCTGAGTTCCGTGCCTTCCACCGGACGACCATAAAAGGCCCGGGTATTGCCCCCCACGATGCGCAGCGGAGTGCGGTCGTGGTAGGCGCTGCGAACCTGTTCGCTCAGCTCAATGGCAATGTCTCGGTCGGCAGCGTGTATCGCTAGTTCGGTCATGGTGGTTCCTTATAGCATCAGAAGCGTGGCAGCTCCGGATGCGGTAACTCGTTGTTATGCACATGCATCGCGCCAAATTCGGCACAGCGCGCCAGGGTTGGAATGTTTTTCCCTGGGTTGAGCAGCCGTTTGGGGTCGAACGCCGCTTTCAGCGCGTGGAAGACCGTCAGCTCATCGGGCTGGAACTGGCTGCACATCTGGTTGATTTTTTCGCGACCTACGCCATGCTCGCCGGTAATCGAGCCACCGGCGGCCACGCATAGCTCCAGGATCTTGCCGCCTACGTCTTCCGCCAGGGCAAGCTGACCCTCTTTGTTGGCATCGAACAGGATCAGCGGGTGCATATTGCCGTCACCCGCGTGGAAGACGTTGGCCACGGGCAGGCCGCTCTCTTCTGAAAGTGCGGCAATGCCTTTCAACACGCGCGGCAGCTCGCGGCGGGGAATGGTGCCATCCATGCAGTAGTAGTCCGGCGACATGCGGCCTACGGCAGGGAAGGCATTCTTGCGCCCGGCCCAGAACTTGGCGCGCTCGGCTTCGTCACGTGCCTGTTGAATGTTAGTGGCGCCAGCCTTTTCCAGTACGCGGCGCACGGTCTCGCAGTCGTCGTCCACGTCGGCTTCCACACCATCCAGCTCACAGAGCAGAATGGCTTCGGCCTCCACGGGGTAGCCTGCCTTGATGAAATCTTCCGCCGCTTTGATGGCGAGCTTATCCATCATTTCCAGGCCACCGGGGATAATGCCTGCGGCAATGATGTCGCCCACCGCGCGGCCCGCTTTTTCCACATCATCGAAGCTGGCCATCAATACCTTGGCGGTTTCCGGCTTGGGCAGCAGCTTCACGGTAATTTCCGTGACCACGCCTAGCATGCCTTCTGACCCGTTCATCAAAGCCAGAAGGTCGAAACCGGGGGCATCCAGGGCTTCAGAGCCCAGCGTCATACGTTCGCCTTCAATGGTCAGGACATCCACGCGCATGACGTTATGCACGGTAAGACCATACTTCAGACAGTGCACGCCGCCTGCATTTTCAGCCACGTTGCCGCCAATCGAGCAGGCAATTTGTGAGGAGGGGTCCGGGGCGTAGTAGAGCCCGTAAGGGGCGGCCGCCTCTGAAATGGCAAGATTGCGCACTCCTGGTTGCACGCGGGCAATGCGCGCGTCGGGGTCAACGGTAATAATTTGGTTGAACCGCGACATGACCAGCAGCACGCCCTGTTCGAGCGGTAGCGCACCGCCGGACAGGCCGGTGCCTGCGCCGCGGGTAACCACCGGTACGCCCAGCGCGTGGCAGCGCTTCAACAGGCCTTCGACCTGTTCCAGCGTTTCCGGTAGCGCCACCAACATGGGCAGCACGCGATAGGCGGCGAGGCCATCGCACTCGAAAGGACGTAAATCTTCCTCGCGATGCAATAGCGTCAAAGAGGGGACAGCGCCTTGCAGGTCGCTGAGTACGTCAGCTTTATCACGGTGGACAAGCTCGCCATCGAGGCGCTCGTCGAAAAGGATATTCATAACGACATCCCTAAGTTTTTATCATTAAAAGTAACGGTAGCGTTGCTTTACCATGGCGCTCAATTTGAGCTTTTTTTGTGCGCCTGTCTAGGTTGTGGTGCAATGGTCTGACCAGTAATTGGTCGATAGTAGGGCGGTGGTAAGTTTGAAGAAGAGCCTGAATGACTTGGTCTTACACAGTTGAGATGGCCAATTGATCCAAGGGAGCGGCGTATGGCGTTTAGCAGAGACGATATCTCCATGGGGCGGCGCACGCCCGAGCATGTGGCTGCTCGCCTGGAAGAGTTGATACTGGAAGGTGTTTTTCGGCCTGGGCAGTTGCTGCCTTCCGAGCGGCGTCTGTGCGAACGACTAGGCGTTTCGCGGGCTTCGCTGCGGGAAGGGCTGCGCATTCTGCGCAGTAAAGCCATTATCAATACCCGCCAGGGTCACGGCTCGACCGTGGCGTCGCTGCTCCCCATGCACCAGCAAAGCCCGCTGATGCACCTGTTTAACGACCATCCGCGTACCCTGTTTGATTTGCTCGAAGTGCGTGCCTTATTGGAGGGAGAATCCGCCTATCTGGCCGCACGGCGGGGAACATCGATGGATCGAGTATTGATCACTCGCCGCTACCGCGAAATGGCGGCGTATGCTGCTGCCTCGCCAGATGAGTTAGAGGTAGAGCATCTGGCTCGACTAGACCATGCGTTTCACCTCGCCATTTCGCAAGCTTCCCATAACCCGGTTTTGGTGCATACCTTACAGAGTTTGACCGATTTGCTGCTCAGCTCCGTGTTTGCTTCGGTAAAGCATCTCTACCATCGGCCTGGTCCTCGCGAGATGATCAATCAACAGCACGCTCGGCTGCATGAGTCGGTGGTAAGTGGTGATGCCGAGCAGGCGCGACAGATTGCGTTGGAACACTTGACCAGTATCAGCGAGCTACTTCGTGAGCTAGAAGCGGAGCATGATCGTTTAGAGCGTTCAGCAATGCGCCTCGAACAGTGGCAATAGCAGGTTAAGCGTTGGCCGCACTCAGGCTGTCATCCTCAATGACGCCTGCCAAGGTGGCCACTTCCAGCTTGTTGCACAGGTGGTCGCGTAAAATTTGCCCAAGTCGTTTACTGTCGCGCTGCTCGAGCGCGGAGATCATGTTCTCGTGATCTTGAACGGCTTGGCTCCAAAATTTTTGGGTCATTTTTTTCGAGTAGCGCACTCGCTTTACGCGCTGACTGAGGTTGCTGTACATCTCTTGCAACACCTCATTACGCGAAGCGGCCAAAATGCTTTCATGGATCTGCTGGTTGATCTCGAAATAAGTGGCCAGATCTCGATGGCGATAGTGTTCGAGCATGGCATCGTGTAAGGCACGTATAGCCGCAATTTCAGCGTCGCTGATGTGCTGGCAGGCGAGCTCGCCGGACAAACCTTCCAATGCTGCCATTAAGTCGTAGGTATCTTTCACTTTTTTGAACGTCAAGCGCACCACCCGCGCACCTCGATTGGGCAGCAGCTCGATAAGCCCCTCTGTGGCCAGCACCTTGAGTGCTTCTCGAAGCGGCGTGCGTGATACGCCGAACCGTTCGCAAAGCTGCTTTTCTGAGATCCGCTCACCCGGGGCCAGTTCACCGTGCTCAATCAGCTCACCAATGCGGTCAGCGACTTCACGATAAAGATTACGCTGTAAAATTTTCGTCATTGTTCTGTCCCTTCTTGTGTATCCGCTTGGTATCCACCAAGCGACGGGTGCCGCTTTGTAAACACCATTTGAACACAAAGCCATACGCTTATATTGGCGACTCTTTGTATGATTCGCAAAAGTAATTATGAATTCAATTGTAGCAAGTCGAGCTATGCTAGATAGGCGGCAGTGACCCAACTGCTCCCCATAACAATCAATAACCATGTAGGAGCCAATGTATGGCAATGAATATTTTCATGTGTAGCGTTCAGTTGAGTCGAGAGCAGGCCAGAGCCATCTTAGACGGGGCGAGGGCACAGGCGAGAAAAGTCGGTCTTCCGCCTCTCACGCTCGTAGTGCTGGATGGAGGTGGCCATCTGGTGGCTGCCGAGCGTGAAGATGGCTGCGCGCCACTACGTTTTCCGGTGGCTCAGGGAAAAGCACACGCCGCACTGGGTATGGGCATTGCCAGCGGCATTATTGGTGAACGCAATATCGAACGCCCTGCGTTTCTTGCTAGCGTTGCAGCGGCTTCGAAAGGGCATTTTGTGCCGGTGGCGGGAGGCGTGCCTATTCTTGATGGAGAGCAATGTGTCATAGGTGCCGTGGGGGTGAGTGGCGCTTCGTCAGAAGAGGATCAGCAAGTCGCCATTGCCGGTATCAAAGCGGCCGATTTGCACTGGGGGTTAGCGCCCGGTGGCGAAGAGCATTAGGCCAACGAGGTGGTCGTTCAAGCAGGCAGCGTTCGTCGAACGCTGCTTTTTTTATGTCATCACTTTTTTTAAATGCTAGGTGTATCAGTAAGTTGACGCTTAGGAGGCTGCTTCAAGACGAAAGTTTAATACCTAATTTTGAATTTTGAATTCAAATTGAAATGGTGAAGACCCAACAACAACAACGGTTCACTTGGAGTACCTCATGAAATTTATCAAGACTGCGCTAGCGGCAGCTGCCGTTACCTTCGGGCTACACGCATCGGTTGCCAGCGCTAACCTCGAGGTGAGGCTTGGCCACGTCGGTGGGCCTGGCTCGCTGTTCGAAATTACTGCTAACCGCTTTGCTGAGCTGGCCAATGAACGCTTGGACGGCGCTGCCGAAGTGAATGTCTATGGCAATAGCCAGTTAGGTAGCGACGAGTCCATGATGCGTCGTCTGCGTCTTGGTTCGCTCGATCTTGCGATTCCCTCAACGGTCATGAGCTCAGAAGCCGAGCAGTTTGCACTGTTTGAAATGCCTTATCTGATTGAGGATCGCGAGCACATGAAACGCGTTCGCGATGAAGTCGTCCGTGGCCCGCTCTATGAGGCGGCCCAAGCCAAGGGCTTTAACATTATTGCCGTGTGGGAAAATGGCTTCCGCCAAATCACCAATAACGTACGCCCTATTACCACTCCTGAAGATCTTGGCGGCATCAAATTACGCACCCCGAGCGGTGTTTGGCGGATAGAGATGTTCCGCAGCTATGGTGCCGCGCCTTCTCCCATGTCGCTCTCCGAAGTATTCGTGGCCCTGCAGACAGGAGCCATGGATGGTCAAGAGAACCCGCTGATTCAAACCTACTCCTCGCGTTTTCACGAAGTGCAAGACTATCTCTCTATTTCCAATCACGTTTATACCCCCGCCTATTTAACCGCCGGTGCCAGTTGGAATCGCCTACCTGACGATGTCCGTAACGTGCTGCAGGAAGTCGCTCTTGAACTCGAAGACTTTGCTCTGGAAGAGGGGCAGCGTCTGGATGATGAGACGTTGGTTCTGATGCGTGATGCGGGAATGGAAGTGAACGAAGTAGACTTCGATGCCTTCGTGGCCGCCTCTCAGTCCATTTATGACACCTTTGCCAATGATGTCGAAGGCGGCCAGGAAATGCTGGATGCCGTCGCTGCCCTGCGCGAATAACCAAGCCATCATCTCGAAGCGGCGTTCCACCTCTTTGGAGGTGGGCGTCTCTTCCTAAAGGAGGTTTCAATGAGCGCTTATACCAAATTCAAGAATGCTTACTTTGCATTTCTTGAAGGTATCGTTGTGGTGTTGGTGATTGCGTTAGCGGGGGTGGTCACCATTGGCTTCGTTTCTCGCTATTTAGGTTCTCCGTTGAGTTGGTATGACGAATTGGCGGCCGTTCTATTAGCTTGGGTAACGTATTACGGGGCGGCTTTGGCGGCCGCTAAAGGGGCTCACATTACATGTCCTAGTGTACTGAATATGTGTCCGCCCTCCATTCGTGTGCCAGTCGCATTACTCGCCGAAGCGATCACCATTGGTTTTTTCATATTTCTGGGGCTGGCGAGCTATCAAGTCATGCTGATTCTCGACGGCATGAACATGGTGAGTCTGCCGGCTATTTCCATGCAAGTGGTGCAGTCGGCCATTCCCATTGCATCGGTGCTGTTCATCATCGCGGAGCTGCTACGGCTACCCGACATAGTGAGAAGTGCCCGCGGCAAAGGCTTCATCGACCACGAGCTTGAAGAGGCCGGTATCGATGCCGACGACATTGAAGCCGTTAGCACCCAGCCGCGAGGATAAGTAACCATCATGATCATTCTCTATATCTTCATTGCACTGATTGCGCTGATCTTGATCAATGTGCCGGTGGCGGTCGCTCTGGCATTGGTGGGGACGATCGCCACCTTCATTACCTACGGCAGCATGGCGATGCCGACGGTGGGTATGACGATGTTCGAGGGGGCAACCAACTTTCCGTTGATTGCCATCCCGCTGTTCATTCTGGCAGGTGCCATCATGAACGCCTCCAGCATCTCGCGACGCTTGATCGATCTGGCCATGGCCATGGTGGGGTTCATCAAGGGTGGCCTGTCGATGGTGACCATCGGTGCGTCGGTGTTCTTTGCCGAAATTTCCGGGTCATCGGTGGCGGGCGTGTCGGCGATTGGCAGTATCTTGATTCCTGCCATGCGCAAGAAGGGGTACTCCAAAGAGTTTGCCGCCTCGATTTCCTCTTCGGCGGCCAGTCTGGCAATTATCCTTCCGCCTTCCATACCCATGATTCTGTACGCGGTCATGTCGGGTGAGTCGGTCGTTCAGATGTTCGTGGCCGGTATCTTTCCTGGCCTGCTGGGGGCGATGGGCTTGGCGGCCATGTGCTACTACCTGGCGCGTAAGTACAACTTCCCCTCTGAAGGTCGTTTCCGGGTGTCGCAACTCTGGAAGGCACTGAAAGAGGCCGTTTGGGCGCTGTTGATTCCGGTCATCATTCTGGGTGGGATTTTCGGCGGCTTCGTGACGGCGACGGAAGGTGCTGCGCTGGCAGTGTGTGTCGCCATCTTCATCAGTGCGGTGGTCTATCGCGAGTTTACCCTCAAGAACTTCATCGACTCGTGCAAAAGCGCGGGTGTGCAAACTGCCGTCGTCATGCTGCTCGTGGCGGCGTCTGCGGTGGTGGGCGGGTATCTGACCGAAACCCGTATTCCTCAGGCCATTGCTTTGCAAATCAGCGACCTGACCAGCAACAAGTATGTGATCCTGGCACTGCTGAACATCATCTTCCTGATTCTCGGTGTGTTCCTGCACTCGGCAGCCGCCATCATTCTGGTCGTCCCTATCGTGCTGCCGCTGGTACTGGAAGTGGGTATCGACCCGCTGCACTTCGGTCTGATCGTCACGCTGAACCTGGCCATTGGGCAGCAGACCCCGCCGGTTGCCAGCGTATTGATTGCCTCCTGCTCCATTGCGAAATCAGACATCTGGGCCACGTCCAGAACCAATCTATGGTTTATTGCCGTACTGTTCACGATTTTGATGATCAATACCTACATTCCTGCCTTTGCCCTGGCACTGGTCAACTTCATCTACGGATAAGGGGTGCTCCATGACACAGCAACGACAAGCACCCACCACTGAGAGTGTGCGCTTCGAGGTGAAAGACGGTGTGGCCTGGTTAGGGTTCAACCGTCCCCAAAGCCGCAATGCCATGACGTGGGAAATGTACAACGCCTTGGAGTACTACTGCGACACGTTAGCCGACGATACCGAGATCCACGCCCTGGTGCTTCACGGTGTCGGCGGGGAAGCCTTCGTGGCGGGTACCGACATCACCCAGTTTGCACATTTTGCGGAAGCGGAGGATGCCATTGGCTACGAGCGGCGCATCGACCGCGTGGTGGGAAAGCTGGAAGCCTTTCCGAAACCCACGCTGGCGCTGATCGAAGGGGCCTGTGTAGGCGGTGGCGCGGCGTTGGCGCTGGTATGTGATTTTCGCTATGCCACCGACACGCTGAAATTTGGCGTGCCCATTGCCAAGACGCTGGGCAATACGCTCTCCATTTCCAATGTGTCTCGACTGGTGGATATGGTCGGTATCCCGCGCACGAAAGAAGTGTTGATGATGGCGAAACTGGTGACGGCAGAAGAGGCGCTGGGCGCGGGTTTGGTCAATCAGCTGTTCGATGGGGCGGATATCTACGCCGAAGTTGCCACCATTGCCGCCGAATTTGCCAAATATGCACCCCTGACCCTGCAGGCCAGCAAGGCGCTGATCAATCGCGTGCAGGCCCAGCGGCGGCTCCCGGCCGATGCCAGCGACGATTGGGTGGCCACTTGCTACCTGAGCCAGGATTTCTCGGCAGCGGTGAACAAATTCGTCAATAAAACGCCTTTTGAGTGGCGCGGCCAGTAAGGCTGCCGCTCTGCTCAGTAGATGCCTATCACAGGCTTGAGGAGGAAAGCGCATGCTTCCTTTACAAGATATAAAAGTCCTCGATGTGTCACAAATCATGGCTGGTCCTTACTGCACCATGGTGCTAGCGGATATGGGGGCCGAGGTCATCAAAGTAGAGAAGCTCAATGGCGGTGATGACAGCCGTCAGATGGGGCCGTATGTGAACGGCGAGTCGACCTGCTTTTCGCAAATCAACCGCAACAAGAAAAGCATTTCACTCAACCTGAAAGACGAGCGTGCCCGCCAGATCTTTTATCGACTGGCAGCCGATGCGGATGTCATCGTCGAGAACTATCGGCCGGGGGTCACCCAGTCACTGTCGATCGACTACGACACCATCAAAGCCATCAACCCAGGTATCGTTTACTGCTCCATTTCGGGGTATGGCCAAACCGGGCCCTACAGCCACAGAGGCGGATTCGATCTGGTGGCGCAAGGCATGACTGGGCTGATGTCGATGACCGGCGAAGCCGGGCGGCGCCCGCTAAAAACCGGTATCGCGGTCTACGACATTGGCGGTGGCATCACGGCGGTCTATTCGATTTTGGCCGCCCACATCCACAAGATGAAGACGGGGGAAGGGCAGCATATCGATATCGCCATTACCGAATGCGGGTTGCCCTGGTTTACCTGGGAAGCGGCGGCTTACTTCTCTGAAGGCACCGTGCCTGGCCCCACTGGCTGGCGCCATCGGGTGTCTGCGCCTTATCAGGCGGTGAAGGCCAAGGATGGTTATTTGATGCTGGGCTGCGCCAACCAACGAACCTGGGAGCGGTTTTGCGGCGATGTATTGAAACGTCCCGCACTGATGGAAGACCCCCGCTTTCTGACCAACCATGACCGTGGCCAGCATGTGGATGAACTGGAGGCGCTGCTCGAAGAGCTGATGGCCCACCAGACCGTCGATGAGTGGCTGACACTCTGCGATACCGCAGGCGTACCGGCAGGCCCCATCAATGACTTTGCCCAGGCCATGCAGGATGAGCACTACTTGGCCCGTGGCATGGTGGAGGAGATGGACCATCCGGTGATCGGCAAAATGAAAACCATCGGCTTTCCCAGCAAGTTCTCACGCACACCTGCTCAGATCCGCTCTTCAGCGCCGCTCTTTGCTCAGCATACCGACGAGGTGCTCGAGCAATTGGGCCTGTCGGATGAAGAGCGTGACACACTGCGTGCCGAAGGGTGCATAAAGTAGTTTTTTTAAAAATTCAGTTTGAATTCATTATCCAATTTAGTGCCGTGCTGTTTCGCGATAACCGCATCACAACAACCGCATTACAACAACAATGAGGAAGCGACATCATGTTGAAGCTAGATTTTCACCCCTCCGGTCGTCATTTTCTGCAGATTCCTGGCCCATCGCCGGTGCCCGACCGCATCCTGCGCGCCATGAGCCTCCCAACGATCGATCACCGCGGGCCAGAGTTCGGCGCGCTGGGCCGCGAACTGCTGGCCAAGACCAAGCAGGTATTCAAGACCGAGCACCCGGTAGTGATCTACCCCGCCTCAGGCTCGGGCGCATGGGAGGCGGCGCTTGCCAACACCATGTCGCCTGGCGACCGGGTGCTGATGTTCGAAACAGGCCACTTCGCTACGCTGTGGCACAAGATGGCGCTGCGTCTGGATCTAACGCCGGAATTCATTGGTCTGCCGGGGTATGAAGGCTGGCGCCAAGGCGTGCAGGCCGAGATGATCAAAGAGCGGCTAAAAGACGACCCCGAGCACGAGATCAAAGCGGTCTGTGTGGTGCACAACGAAACCTCCACGGGGGTCACCAGTGACATTGCAGCGGTTCGTCGCGCCATCGATGAGGCCAATCATCCGGCCTTATTGATTGTGGATACTATTTCCGGGTTGGCCAGTGCCGATTACCGCCACGATGAGTGGGGCGTGGATGTCACGGTGTCCGGCTCACAAAAGGGTCTGATGCTGCCACCGGGCATCAGCTTCAATGCGCTCTCACCCAAAGCGATCAAGGTGAGCAAACAGGCCAAGCTGCCCAAGAGTTTCTGGGCCTGGGATGAAATCCTGGAAGCCAACCAGAACGGCTATTGGCCCTATACCCCCAGCACCAACTTGCTGTACGGCCTTAACGAGGCGCTCGACATGCTGCTGGATGAGGGTATGCCACAGGTACTGGCCCGCCACCAGCGCTGGGCGGCAGGGGTGCGTGCGGCGGTACAAGCGTGGGGCTTGGAGATTCAGTGCCAGGACCCCGCGCTGTACTCCCCGGTACTCACCGGGGTGGTGATGCCGGAAGGCGTGGATGCGGATGCCGTGCGCAAGATCATCTATGAGCGTTTTGACCTGTCGCTGGGAATGGGCCTTGGCAAGGCGAAAGGCAAGATGTTCCGGATCGGGCACCTGGGGGATTGCAACGACTTGACCCTGATTGCCACGCTGGGCGGCTGCGAAGCGGGCATGAAGCTGGCAGGCGTTTCACTGCGCGGCAGCGGTGTCTTGGCAGCGTTGGAGTACTTCGCGGCAAACCCGTTGCAAGCGTCAAGCGACCATCAGGCGCGTTAAAAAGGGGAGAAGTGTCATGACGTCACTGACCAGCCAACCTGCGCCTAGAGATGCCAAGATCAAGCCGATCAGCGGTCTGGCTGAACGGCTTTCACGAGAGCTCACAGGCGATGTCTTATTTGATCAGGCGACTCGGGGGCGTTATGCCACTGACGCATCCATTTATCAGGTAACCCCCGTGGGCGTGATACTCCCACGCCATCAGGAAGATTTGAAAATTGCCCTGGACATTGCCCGTGACGCCCACGTGCCGGTGTTGGCACGTGGGGCAGGCACCAGCCAGTGTGGTCAAACCGTGGGTGAGGCATTGGTCATCGATACCACGCGCTGGCTGAACCAAGTGGTGGAGTTCGACCCCGACGCACGCACCGTGGTGGTGGAGCCAGGCATGGTGCTGGATCATCTCAATGCTTGGCTCAAGCCCCATGGGCTATGGTATCCGGTGGATGTCTCCACCAGTGCCCAGTGCACCATTGGCGGTATGGCAGGTAACAACTCCTGCGGGTCGCGCTCTATTTACTACGGCAACATGGTGCACAACGTCGAGGGCATCGAAGCCACGCTGGCCGATGGATGCGACGTGAATTTCAGCTTTGTGGATGGGTTCGCTGAGGGCACAAGAGAACACCAACTTGCCCAGCAGGTAAAAGCCATTGCCGAGCGGATCGGCCATGATATTCGCGACCACTTTCCCAAAGTGTTGCGCCGCGTGGGGGGCTATAACCTCGACCTGTTCGACTGCCAAAACCCTATCCCCTATGACTCGAATGGGCGGGCGAATTTAGCGCACTTGCTTATCGGCTCTGAAGGAACGCTCGGGGTAAGCCGCCGTATCAAGCTGAAGCTGTCGCCGCTCCCCGAACAAAAAGTGCTGGGGGTCGTCAACTTCCCCACGTTCTATCAAGCCATGGATTTTACCCAGCATATCGTCAAGCTGGGGCCGATGGCGGTCGAACTCGTCGACCGCACGATGATTGAGCTCTCGCTTGAGAATCCGGCGTTCAGACCGGTGATCGAAAAAGCGCTGATCGGCAAGCCGGAAGCCATTTTGCTGGTGGAGTTTGCCGGGCAAGACCGAGATGACCAGCTTGAAGCGTTACGCCGCTTGAATGAGTTGATGAGTGATTTAGGACTGCCCGGCAGCGTGGTGAATATGCCGGAGGCGGCCGAGCAGAAAGCGCTGTGGAACGTGCGCAAGGCTGGGCTCAATATCATGATGAGCATGAAAGGCGATGGTAAGCCGGTCTCCTTCATCGAAGATTGTGCCGTTCCCCTTGAGCACCTTGCCGAGTACACCGCAAAGCTCACCGAGGTATTCAATCGCTATGGCACGGAGGGCACTTGGTACGCCCATGCGGGGGTCGGCACGCTACACGTTCGCCCCATTCTGGACATGCGCCGCGACGGGGCGCAAAAAATGCGTGAAATCGCAGAGCTGGCCTCTGCGCTGGTACGTGAGTACAAGGGCGCATACTCGGGTGAGCACGGCGACGGTATTTGCCGTGGCGAGTGGGTTGCTTGGCAGTTTGGCGAGACCATCAATGATGCTTTCCGCGAAGTGAAACAGCTCTTTGATCCGCAGAACCTGCTTAATCCTGGAAAAATCGTCGATACCCCGAAAATGGATGACGAGCGCTACTTCCGTTTTCCGTCCACCTATCAGCGTATTCCGATGACACCGGTATTCGATTGGTCCTCCTGGAACGTGAAGCGAGATCCGCTCACGGGTGAGCAAACGCCTCCTGGCAGTGCTGGAGACACGACCCATGGCTTGGCCATGGCGGTTGAGATGTGCAACAACAACGGCCACTGTCGCAAGTTCGATGCAGGCACCATGTGCCCAAGCTACCGCATCACCAAAGAGGAGCAGCACCTGACTCGGGGCAGAGCGAATACATTACGGCAAGTGCTCTCGAGGCAGTTGGGGGATGAAGGACTCGCCAGCGATGATGTAAAAGAAGCGCTGGACCTATGCGTTTCTTGTAAAGGCTGCAAACGCGACTGCCCCACGGGCGTTGATATGGCCAAGTTCAAGATCGAAGCGCGGGCGGCTCGAGTGCGTGCCAAAGGCCTCACGTTGCGTGATCGCATGGTCGGCGAAATGCCCCGTTACGCCCCTTGGGCTAGCCGGTTCTCAGGTTTGGTGAACGGTATCGAACGGGCTCCCTGGCTGGCGAAGCGCATCAAGCAGGCGCTCAAGCTCGCCCCGCAAAGAGCGCTCCCCGCGTTTAACGGCAACTTCCTGGCGACGGCGGCCTCTTCGTCAACCGCTGAGAGGCCAACTGCAGAGAGGCCGATTGCAGAGAGGCCGATTGCAGAGAAAGAAGTCCTGCTGTTTGTGGATACCTTCAATAACTATATGGAGGTCGATAATGCCTCCGCCGCCAAGCGAGTGCTGGAGGCCGCTGGTTATCAGGTTCATCTTAACGTGACCCAAGGTCAGCGGCCGCTCTGCTGTGGCCGCACCTACCTCTCTTCGGGCCAGTTCGAGAAAGCCAAGGCCGAGGCACAGCGCACGCTGGATTTCCTGATGCCGTTCGTGGAGCGTGGCGTGGCCGTGGTGGGGTTGGAGCCCTCGTGTTTGCTCAGCATGCGTGATGAATTCTTGCAGTATGGCTTTGGCGAACAGGCGCAGGCATTGTCGGAAGCTGCCTATCTGTTTGAGGAGTTTTTGCTACATGCTCACTCGACAGGAGCGCTGTCGTTAACGCTCAAGCCCATGGAAGGCCAGCGCGTGATGCTGCATGGCCACTGCCACCAGAAAGCGTTTGATGCGTTGCGTCCGGTAGAACAAGTGCTGAGCTGGATTCCTGGCGTGGCGGTCGAGACGATCGAGTCGTCCTGCTGCGGCATGGCAGGCAGTTTTGGCTACGAAGCCGAACACTACGAAGCCTCGATGAAAATGGCAGAGCTGACGCTGTTGCCTGCCGTGCGAAGCGCGAATGAGCAGGCGGTGTTGGTGGCCGATGGCACCAGCTGTCGCCATCAAATTCAGGATGGCAGCGGACGCCAAGCGATTCACGTTGCTCGTCTGCTGGCGCAAGCGCTAGCCTGATAGCGATAACCAACAAAAGGAGCGTTACGTGGCCATCTATCAATTTGGCGAGCATCAGCCCGCTATTCATGAAGACGTATACATTGCCGACACGGCGGACGTCATCGGTCAGGTTACCCTGAAGGCTCGCGCTAGCGTGTGGTATCAAGCCGTATTGCGCGGCGACAGCGACCATCTGGACATCGGTGAAGAGAGCAACATTCAAGATGGCGCCGTGCTGCACGCGGACCCCGGCTACCCGCTGAAGGTAGGAAAGGGGGTGACCGTCGGGCACCAGGCGATGCTGCATGGCTGTACCGTAGGGGAGGGCTGTTTGATCGGCATTCAGGCGGTAGTGCTCAACGGCGCCGTGATTGGCGAGAACAGCTTGGTAGGCGCGGGGGCCTTCATCAAGGAAGGGGCGGTATTTCCGCCAAACTCGTTGATCGTCGGTTCACCCGCCAAAGTGGTCAGAGAGCTGACGGCGGAGGCGGTGGAAGCACTGAAGCTCAATGCGCAAAGCTATGTGATTCGAGGCCAGCAGCATGCAACGACTCTGAAGCGGATTGGTTGAGGTGAGTAAGTCGTAAAAAATTTACCCCCAGGCAATGCCTGGGGGTAAATCGTTTTACGGGGTTGAGAAGAGGACTACATCAACGGATCTGTCACCCCTAAAACATAAAACGCAATCATCGCGATAACGCCGGTGAATACCAGGTAGTAGATGGTCGGGATGATCGTTTTACGAATGGTGGTACCTTCGCGTCCCAAGAGACCAACGGTCGCTGATGCTGCCACCACGTTGTGAATAGCGATCATGTTACCTGCCGCAGCACCAACGGCTTGCAGTGCCACCATCATGGCCGTTGATAGTCCCAGTGTTTCAGCGATGCTGAATTGGAATTCTGCCAGCATGAGGTTAGACACCGTATTGGAGCCCGCAATGAAAGCCCCCATTGCCCCGACGGCAGGCGCAAAGAACGGGTAGATACCGCCCACACCGTTAGCCACTGCTTGCGCCATCATGACCGGCATCGAGACTAAGTCGGCACCGTTAACACCAGAGTTGATCAGAATCCGCACCATCGGCACGGTAAAGATCAGTACGAAACCAGCTCCGAAAATGGTCTTGGTGGACTCGGAGACTGCTGCGCTCATCTGGCGAGGGTTCATCTTATGCAGGAAGTAAGTGATGAATACGACGGCTAGGATGATGCCGCCCGGCAGATAAAGTGGTTGAACGCCACCGCTCACGCCTGCTTCGCCGAAGATATTGGCCCAGTTCAGGTTAACCGAGGTCAACGCCGCCCGCAGTGGCTCGATGGTACGAGAGGCCACCAGGAACAGTGCTAGCAGTACATAGGGTACCCAGCCTTTGAAGGTGGACATTGGGGCTTTACCGGCCACATCGTCGAGCTTGATTTGCAGATTACCGATCCACTCATCAGGCCACGAGGTCGATTCAGGGAAGTCCCAGGTCTCTTTGGGCAGCAGGAAGCCTTTACGAGCAGCAGGCACCACGATGGCCAAGCCCACCATTGCCCCAATCATGGAGGGGAACTCCGGGCCAAGCAGTACGCCTACTAGCATGTAGGGCACCACGAAAGAGACACCCGTGAAGATGGCAAACGGTGCAATCGAGAGCCCCTCTTTCCAAGAGCGGTTGGCACCGAAGAAGCGCACCATTACCAGCACGAGGATTAGCGGCATCAAAATACCCACGATACCGTGGGTGATCGCCACCGAACTGGTCACCTGTTGAAAAAACACGTCCCAGGTGGAGCCGTTCGCTTCCAGCTGAGCAGTAATGTCAGCACGGTTCAAGCCGCTGCCGACACCCACGACGATCGGCGTGCCCACAGCGCCAAACGATACCGGCGTGGATTGAATCATCATGCCCACGACCACCGCGGCTAGCGCCGGGAAGCCCAGCGCTACCATCAGCGGAGCGGCGACAGCCGCCGGTGTGCCGAAACCGGAAGCGCCTTCGATGAAGCAACCAAACAGCCAAGCAACGATCAACGCCTGTACGCGGCGGTCAGGGCTGATGCCCGAGAAGCCGTTACGGATCGCGGTAATGCCTCCCGAGTGCTTGAGCGTGTTGAGCAGCAAGATGGCGCCGAAGATAATCCACAATAGACCAGCGGTTTGGATAAGACCCTGTACCGTGGATGCCGCCACGCGGCTAAACGACATATCCCAGGCGGTCAGACCAATGATGGCTGCCGTGAGGAAGACAATTGGCATCGCTATTTTGGCCGGAATCTTAAAGCCTATGAGCAATATTCCGGCTAGCAACAGCGGCAGAAACGCCAGAAGAGCGAGTATAGATTCATTCATGGGAGGAACGGCCCCTTGTTATTGATTTGGTATGCTCCGCGAAAGCCAACTTGTCATTGCAATGATAGTTGGGTCAGCGTGAAAGATACGGTCAGGCAGGCTGAATGACTACATTGGAAAATTGGTCTTACCAGTAAATAGGCGCAAGATAGCATGGGAACCAAGCGGTCGTTTTAAAATAAGATGTTGTTTTTATGGAGCTTTAAAGTTTGCGTTAGCATGCTAGCTAGGTGGGCCTCATTAGACTAATAGACAGTGTGAAGCGCTTGCACCGACATCGCCAAACGCGCCGCTTGCGCTGTCGATCACTTAGACTCACTGTAGTGGCGATGCCCCCCAATGACAAAAGGAGTATGACTCGATGGCAATCACCCTTTATGACCTGTGCGGCCGTGACGAACGCCTGCGTTTTTCTCCCTATTGTTGGCGTGTACGTATGACGCTGGCCCACAAAGGCTTGGAGGTCACCACCGTGGCTTGGCGCTTTCAGGAAAAAGAGGCGCTCGCGTTTGCCGATTACGACAAAGTTCCCGTGCTGACGGATGGTGACAACGTGGTCACCGATAGCTTTGACATCATGCGCTACTTAGACCGCGCTTACCCAGATGCCCCCGTGGTGGGTGAAGGGATGAGTCTGCAGCGCTTGATGCTGTTCAAGCAGTCGGTAGAGCGGAGCATTACTCCTGCGCTATTCAAGATCGTTGCGTTAGATCTGTTAGCCGCGATTCATCCTGAGGATCGTGATTACTTTCGTAAAACACGTGAGGCGCGCTTTGGAGCTACTTTAGAGGCCGTCAACGATCCTGAGCAGGGGCGACACCTGTTGAAGCAAGCGCTGGTACCGGTGAATGCTCAGTTGAAAGAGAGCCCGTTTTTAGATGGCGATACCCCAAGCGGTGCCGATTATTTGCTGTTTGGCAGCATGATGTGGGCCTACACCGTTTCAACCGAAACACTAGTGGATGAAAAAGACCCTGTCGCGGCTTGGTTCAAGCGTATGCTAGAGGTGCACGATTCAGTGGCAGGCAAGGCCGTCACTGTTCGTGATCTATAATCGTTGAGACGGCCATAAGCCGTCAGACGACCCACAGGCAACACCAACGACCTAGGTCGTTGGTGTGAAAGGAGATGGCGATGATCGACCTGTACTACTGGACAACCCCGAACGGCCACAAAATCTCCATCATGCTCGAAGAGACCAAACTGGCGTATCGCGTCAAGCCGATCAATATTGGTCGGGGGGAGCAATTTGACCCTGAATTTTTGACCATTGCGCCGAATAACCGTATCCCAGCCATCGTGGACCATGCCCCGAAAGATGGCGGCCAACCCATGGCGCTATTCGAATCTGGCGCTATTTTGGAGTATCTCGCCGACAAGACGGGCCAGTTTCTACCGACAGAAGGGCGCGAACGTTACGTGGTGCTGCAGTGGCTGCATTGGCAAATGGGCGGACTGGGTCCCATGGCGGGGCAGAATCACCACTTCTGCCACTACGCGCCGCAAAAAATCGAGTACGCCATCGAGCGTTACGTGCGTGAGACCAATCGTCTTTATAGCGTGCTGGATCAGCGGCTTTCCCAGCAGCATTTTGTTGGCGGTGACCGCTACTCCATTGCCGATATGGCGATTTATCCCTGGATCGTTCCCTGGGAGAAGCAGCGCCAAACGCTTGAGGAGTTTCCCGATCTTGAACGCTGGTTCGACGACGTCTCGCAACGCCCCGCCGTGCGTAAAGCCTATGCCTTAGTGGAAGATGTGAACCCCGAGTCAGGCGTGACGATGGATGCTGAAGCTCGTAAGCACCTGTTTGGAAATCGTTAATCAAACGGCCTTTTCGAGCGTCCGAGAGAACGACAGATGAGCAAGCGCAGTATGACCAAAAATCATGTTGCGCTGCACAAAAAGCGCTGCTAGCTTTGTGGGTAGCAAAGGCAAACGCCCGCTTACGACCTGCGTCAATGCAGGCCGAACCACTATCTCACTCAAGGAGATTATGTGATGAACAAGGCCGCAGAAAAAACCAGCCAACAGTTCGACTCTGTTTTCGTGTCCCCGATGCGTTCTTACACGCTCGCTGCGCTGAACTACTACGAGCAGCTAGTGGGCGCGCAGATGGATGCAGCCCGTGCCTACTCCGACATGACCATCGCCCAAGCGCGTACATGGTTAGACGTGAAAGACGCGGACAGCTTCAAAAAAGCGATGGAGAGCCAGCAAAAAACCGCTACCGATCTAATGGAGCGCATGAAAGGCGACTCTGAAAAAGTCACCTCCATTAGCCAGAGCTTCATGCAAGACAGCCAGAAAATGGCCGAAGAAACCACCAAGAAAGCGGTAGAGACTGCCAAGCAGTAAGCAACCGTCTGATGGCAAAGATGCCGCGCCCAGAACCGATTCTGGGTGCGGCATTTTTTTGGGATGGAGGAAAGATGACTAGGATGCCTCGTCAGCACGGGCTCGAAGACGGAAGCGCGCGATGCGAATAATTTGTTGAATCGCGGTTTCACGCTCCTGGGCCAAGCCGTTATCCAAACGCTCTTCAAACGCCGCAAGGATGTCGTAGCGATCCAGACCTTTCACCGCAATCACGAACGGAAAGCCGAATTTCTCTTTATAAGCGGCGTTCAGCTGTTCGAAGCGAGTAAATTCCTCGGGCGAGCACTGGTCGAGCCCTGCGCCGGCCTGCTCGCTGGTGGAGTCGTGGGTCAACTCGCCCGCCAACGCTGCCTTGCCCGCTAGATCGGGGTGGGCGCGAATGACGTCAATCTGCTGCTCAGGAGTAGCTTGTCGAAGCATCAAGCCCATCAATTCGGCCAGTGCATCAGGGGCATCATGCTCTTGGCGTAAGCCGTGTTGCCAAGCGGCTTCCGCCACCCAGGGGGAGTGCTCATACACATCACCATAGTGGGCAATGAACGTTTCCAAGTTGGATTGGCTGGGAAGAGGGAATAACGTGAGTGAGGTGGCGGTTGACACAAAAATTCTCCAGGCGTGCGAAAAGGGAAATGCTGTATACAATAAATAGCATCGACGGTACTCTTTGACCAATAGGTCAAACCCTACTCATAACGTCTATTCATAATGCCAACAACCTCGCCAATGTAAGGAGTGACAATGGGACGCTTAACTACCCACGTGCTGGATACCGCCAAAGGGCAGCCCGGCCAAGGCATTACCATTGAAGTCTTTCGGCTAGCGGGCGGCCACCGCGAGCACTTAGGCTCGACCGTCACCAACAGCGATGGCCGTTGTGATGCGCCTCTTTTAGAAGGCGATGCGCTCACGGCCGGTGAGTATGAGTTAGTGTTCCACGCGGGGGACTATTTACGCCGTCAGGGTATCGAAGCCGCCGAGCCACGCTTTTTAGACGCGATTCCGCTGCGCTTTGGCGTAGCCGATGCAAGCCAGCACTACCACGTGCCGCTGCTACTCTCGCCGTATGGCTACTCGACCTATCGCGGTAGTTAAGAGGGCAGATCATGCAAGCGTACATCATCGAATTCGTCAACCTGCTGCTGCGCTGGCTGCACGTGATTGCGGCCATTGCCTGGATCGGCGAATCGATTTACTTCGTCATGCTCGATAACGGCCTGCGCACTCCCAAAGCCGCTGAAGATCGTGAGAAAGGCATCTTTGGTGAGATGTGGGCCGTTCACGGCGGCGGTTTCTATCATAACCAGAAATACGCGACGGCCCCCGCCAAGCTGCCCAACGACCTGCACTGGTCGTTCTGGAAAGCCTATACCACGTGGCTATCGGGGTTTGCGCTGTTCGTCATTCTTTACATGGTGAATCCCGGTTTTTACTTGGTGAACCCGGACAGCAACTGGGCCTGGGCGGCTAACCTGACCGGTTGGCAGGCGAACCTGCTGGCGCTTGGCTTCCTACTCGGCGGCTGGGTGGTTTATAACGAGCTATGTAAGCGCATCAGTCCCAACATGGAGCGCGATGGCCTGCTGAGCATTGCCGTGGCGGTGATGATGGTGGTGGTGGCCTACCTAAGTACCCAGATGTTCACCGGACGTGCGGCGTTTCTACTCACCGGCGCGGTGATGGCCACGGCCATGTCGGCCAACGTCTTTTTCTGGATCATTCCCGGCCAGCGCCGCATGGTGAAAGCCATGAAGGCGGGCGAGGCTCCCAACCCGCTAGACGGCAAGCGCGGCAAGCAGCGTTCGGTGCACAACACCTACTTCACGCTCCCCGTAGTACTGCTAATGGTGAGTAATCACTACTCCTTTATCTACGCCCATGAACTTGCTTGGGTAGTGATGGTGCTGTTCATCTTTGCCGGTGCGTTGATTCGTCAGTTCTTCGTGCTGATGCATGCCGGGAAGATTCAGCCTGCTTACCCGGCGGTGGGCGTTGGACTGATTCTGCTCGCGTTCTGGGTGGCGGCGCCCAGCCCAAGTAGCACCGCAGAAAGCACTGGCGGTGCGCCCACACAAGCACAGATTTCTGGATTGATTGAGCAACACTGCACCCAGTGCCATGCCCGCAACCCTGAGCACGCCGGTTTCTCCGCGCCACCGGCAGGCTATGCCTTCGATAGCTGGGACGATATTCTAGGCCACAAAGCGCACATCCAGCAGGTCGTTGGCAGTCGCTACATGCCACTGGGTAATATCACCAACATGAGTGACGAAGAGCGCGATATCATTGCGGCCTGGAAGGAGTGATCAGTGATAAGAGTCGCGGACAGGAGACACTATGAGCGATGCGCAGGCGGCGTTAAAACGACGGCCCTCCGAGAAAGAGGGTGACGAGCGCCACGAAGCGATTTACCGGGCAGTGAGCGATGCCATTGTGGAGCAACGCCTCAAACCCGGCGCTCGGCTGCGGGAAGATGCGCTCGCGGAGGTGTTCGGCATTAGCCGCACGGGGATTCGTAAAATTCTCCAGCGGCTGGCGCTGGAGCAGCTCGTAACCTTGACCCCGCGTCGTGGGGCTAGCGTGACGCGACCTACCGCCGAGGAAGCGAAAGACGTGTTCGATGCCCGCCAGTTGATCGAATGCGGCCTCATGCCCGATGTGGCCAGGCGAATGAACACCGCCGCAGCGGCGGAGCTTCGCGAGATGGCCCGCCAAGAGCGCCAAGCCCTGCGCAGCGGTCAGCAGAGCGTGGCCATTCGCCTCTCGGCGGATTTTCACGTGCGGCTCGCTCAGCTCTCCGGCAACGCCACCCTGGCGGAGTTCGTGGAACGCCTCTGCTCCCGCTCTTCGCTGATCCTCGCCGTCTACGGGCATCGCGGCCACCTAGGCTGCGAATCCCACGACCATGACGACCTGATTGGCTATTTGGAAACCGGCAACGGAGAGCGCGCCAAAGCCTTCATGAGCCGTCATCTCAAAGCCATCGAGGCGTCGCTTTCCATGGTCGAAGAGGAGGAAAACGTACCGGATCTGCAGCAGATTTTTGGCGTTTAGCGACGTAGCCGCTCTGCTCGCTCTGCTCAACGGCAATGACGGTTAGGCAGCGTTTTTGAGGCTTTCTATTAACGTCAACACGCCACCAAAGCTCATCCTGTGGCGTGTTGAGTGGTTACTGCGTTTTTCTGTGAGTCATCACGTCATGGCTTAGTGCGTTTTCTGCGCAGCCATCACAGGTGCTGCCTCAAACCGCTTCATTAGCCCGTAGTAAAATATCCCACCTAAGCCTGCTCCGATCAGCCAACCGTAGCCGCCCAGGCTGGATAAGGCCGGTACCAATACGGTAGATAGCGAGAACATCGCCGCCACGCCAAAGGCGATGAGGGCGCGAGTGTTCCAGCCGTTGACGTAGTAGTAAGCGCTGCCGGTGGCTGAGGAGAATAGCTCCTGCATATTGAGGTGCTGGCGTTTGATCAGGTAGTAGTCCACCACGATGATGCCGTAAAACGGCGCGACGATAGCGCCCAGCGCATTCACGAAGCCCGGCACGCCAATTTGGCTGATCACCGAGATCCACAGTGCACCGACGAAAAAGGCAATCACGGCGGTAATCAAGCCGCCCATTTTGAAGCTGATTTTGCTGGGGAACAGGTTGGCGAGGTCGTAGGCGGGGGGAATGAAGTTGGCGACCAAGTTGATACCCACCGTGGCGGCAAAGAAGGTGAGAGCGGCCACGATGGTCAGCGGCAGCGAATCGACGCGCTCCACGATATCCGCTGGGTTGGTGAGCGCTTCGCCAAACAGCACCAGCGTGCCCGCGGTGATGATCAGCGCAATGAACGAGAAGAATGCCACGTTTAACGGCAGGCCCAGCAGGTTGCCCAGCTTCATCTGGCGCTCGGTTTTCACAAAACGGGTGAAGTCGCCGAAGTTGATCACCACCGCGGCGAAGTAGGCCACCATCGTACCCACGATGGCGAGAAACGCCCCCAGGCCACCCTGCTCACCGCTGCCGCTAAAAATGGTGCTAATGGCGGGGAGCAGCTCGCTACCAGCTTGCATCCATACCACGAGCATCAACACCACCATCACCGCATAGACCAGCGGGCCTGCCCAGTTCAGGAAGTGCTTGATGCGCTCGATGCCCTGCCAAAAAATCGCGATCTGAAACAGCCACACGATCACGAACGAAAGCCACGCCACTCCGGAAAGGCCGAGGAAAGTCCCCCCGTTGCCTACACCAAACAGCGCGGTAATCAGCAGCGCCACCGCGGTGGAGGCGAAGTAGGTCTGCACGCCGTACCAAAAGATCCCCACGATGGCGCGCAGCATGGCGGGCAGGTTGGCACCACGCACGCCCATGCTGGCGCGCACCATCACCGGGAAGGGAATGCCATATTTCACGCTGGGTTTGCCGGTCAGGTTGACTAGAAACATGACGACCACCCCGGCCAGAATGATCGCGGCCATCACGGCCCAGCCGTTCAGACCGTAAGAGAGAAACAGCGACGCTGCCAGGGTATAGCCAAACAGGCTTTGGATGTCGTTGGACCAGACGTTGAAAATCTCGAATGCGCCCCAGGTGCGGTGCTCTGGCTTTAGCGGGGCGAGGTCATCGTTATAGAGCGTTGGATCGATCTGCTGGATGTTGAGATCGCTTTGGTTGGGCTGTTCATTCATGGCAAGGCTCGTTATCCGGGAATGGCCGCCTGCCCCACGAAGGTGACAGGCGCGGGTAGGGCGGATTATTGGGTGAAGCGCTGGCAGGCGGGCCAGTGTTTCATCAGCAGGTAGTAAGTCAGCCCGGCAGGAATTAGGCTGGCGTACCAAGAGACCGCCGAGAACGAGAGCGCGGCGATAATCCCTACCGCTGTCGCTATTAACGCCGCTTGGTTAATGCCTTGATAGGGGCCGTTTTCATCGTAGAGCTTGCCGATATCCAGCGTGCGGCGTCGAATGACGTAGTAGTCCACCACCAGAATAGCGAAGATGGGGCCAAGGAATGCGGAGTAGGTTTGCACGAAGAGCTGTAGGCCTGCGGCGGATTCCGGCTGCACCAGTTTCCAAGGGAAGGTGGCGAAGGCCAGCAGCCCCACGATAACGGTGGCAACGGAGAACTTGAGTTTGAACACGTCCATCAGCACGTAGGTGGGCGGCACCACATTGTTCAGCACGTTGGTGGTCACCTGGGCGAAGGCGATGAACAGCAGGGTGATCATGAGTAGCGGTGTATTATCTACCGCGTTGGCGAACACCTGAATAGGGTCGGCGGTGCCGGTAGCTTGCGACACCATGTAGCCAATTAGGCCCATAAACAGCGTGCAGGGTAGAATCGACATCGCGTAAATGGTGGTCAATAGCCCTGGGCCGGTGCCCTTTTTATGCTCCCGGGAGTAGTCACTAACGTTGAGCATCATGGTGCTGTAGATGCCCAAAAATAGCATGGTGGCGCTCCAGAAGGGCATCCCCCAAGAGCCTTCCATGGTCAGCAGGCTGGTGGAAAGCTCGTCGCCGTAACGCTGCACCGTGGCGTAAAACATGTACATCAGCGAGCAGAGAATGAAGGCGCTGCCAATGTTCTCCAGCCACTTGATGCCCTGAAAGCCGAGTACCGAAAGGCCAATCTGCAAAAACTGAAAGGCAATGAAATAGAAGATCAGGTTATCGAAACCGAACAGCGTCGCCGACACCATGTTGAGGGCGCCCGCGCCAATCCAGCTTTGAAAACCGTACCAGACGATGGCGGGCACGGCGCGCACCAAACCGGGAATACGCGTGCCGGTAAAACCAAATGCACTGCGGGCCTGCACCATGAACGGAATGCCATATTTATAACCAGCGGCCCCGTTAATGGCGAGCGCCACGCCAATCACAAAACAGCCAATGGCAATCGCCAGGGTGGCCTGCAGTAGATTGAGCGTGCCCACTACGCTTGAGCCCATGGCGAAGGTGCCAATCGACACGCACCCCCCAAACCAGGCTAAAAAATAGGAGGTGCGCCCCATGATGCGGGTGCTTTGCGGAGCTAGGCTTTCGGCCCCAACGGCTTTGGCGGTGGCGGGGCTAGTTGCTTCCGGCGCTTCATCTGAGGTAAGAGCAGAGGTTGAAGTGCTCATGTTACCGTCCTCGCAAGATTATCGATGTTATTGGTAACCTGGGCGCTACTGGCCCAGGAGACGCTTGCGGCGTGGCGTGCTGATGGCGGTAGTCGTTGTGTTGTTATCTTTTTTAGTCGTGCTGTGTAGCCTATTGTTAGTGTGATGCGGAATGTCTCAACGGCGTGTAGGTGGCAAGGTGAGGTTTGAAAAATCCGCAAACTTGCCGGTAAAAGGTTTCGGGCGCGGGTAGTCTAAATCGCCGTATTTGCTGGTAGATAAGCCCAGCCCCACCAGCGATTCGGCAAGCTTCAACGCCGCACTGACCCCTTCCACCACGGGCAGGCCCACTTCTCGGCTAATGGCGTGGGTGAGGTTCGCCATCCCGCCACAGCCCAGCACGATCGCGCCAATACCATCTTCATCGCGGGCACGGCAGCACTCTTGCACGATCCGGCTGAAGGCGGCGTCAGGGTGGTCTTCCAAATCCAGTACCGGGATTTCAGCGGCGCGAATGCGGCGGCAGTGGTGGCTAAAGCCGTACTGCTCGAGCAGGTGTTCGGCAATAATCCCGGTGCGGCCTAGCGTGGTCACGATCGAGAAGCGCGTGCTAATCAGGGTCGCCATATGAAAGGCGGCTTCGGCAATGCCGATCACCGGCGCGCGGGTCAGTTCGCGGGCAGCCAGTAGGCCGGGATCACCAAAACAGGCCACGACGTAAGCATCGATGTTGCCCTCTCGCTCGCCTTTCAAAACCTCTTCGGCCACGCCCACCGCGCTCACGGCTTCATCGAAATGGCTCTCGATAGAAACCGGTCCCGCGTCGGGCTGAGTGGCGCTCACGGTGGTCGAAGGAGCCGCCAATCGTTCGGCCGCTTGCCGAATCGTCGCTGTCATGGCAGCCGTCGTGTTGGGGTTAATCAGGCGTATATGCACGGGGTGATACTCGCATGTGAACAATATTTTCTATCTTGTATACGAAAATAGGGCGCTTTTCTGCGATGCGCAAGCCCTTTCATGCGACGTGTAGGCGCTGGAAGAGTTGACCAAGTGTTCAAGTTTCAAAGGGTTAGCGTGCTATTGAGCCGAAAAGCGCCGTCATCTCAATTGATTAGCCCTGCGTTGAATTGCGATGACTATTCAAAATGGCTATTTTGTATACAAACTAAAACGCTCTGCCTTTATCAAGGAGCCTGTCCATGACCTCTCATTACCCTCGCGATCTCATCGGCTATGGCCGTACGCCGCCCCACGCTAACTGGCCAGGCAAGGCCAAGATCGCCGTTCAATTCGTGCTGAATTATGAGGAGGGCGGGGAAAACTGCGTACTGCATGGCGATGCAGGCTCGGAGCAGTTTTTGTCCGAGATCATTGGTGCAGCCAGCTATCCAGACCGCCATTTGAGCATGGAGTCCATCTACGAATACGGCTCCCGCGCTGGCGTGTGGCGTATTCTGCGCGAGTTCGAGCGCCGCGGGTTGCCGCTCACCGTATTTGGCGTGGCCATGGCGCTAGAGCGCCACCCGGACGTGGCCCAGGCATTCAAAGAGCTGGGCCATGAAGTGGCGTGCCACGGCTACCGCTGGATCCACTACCAGGAAGTACCCGAGCATATCGAGCGCGAGCATCTGCAAAAGGCTATGGAGATCTTCCAGCGCTTGTACGGTGAAAAGCCCCAAGGTTGGTACACCGGGCGCGACAGCCCCAATACGCGCCGTTTGATTCTGGACGAAGGTGGCTTTCTTTACGACAGCGACTATTACGGCGACGACCTGCCGTTCTGGACCACGGTGAGCGATAGCCAAGGCGCGGAGCATAACCACCTGATCGTGCCCTACACCTTAGATACCAACGACATGCGTTTTGCGGCTCCACAAGGGTTCAACACGGCGGATCATTTCTTTACCTATCTGCGCGACGCCTTTGATGTACTGTATGCCGAAGGGGAGGATTCGCCGAAAATGCTCTCTATTGGTATGCACTGCCGTTTGCTGGGCCGCCCTGGGCGTTTCCGGGCGCTGCAGCGCTTTTTAGACCATATCGAAGCCCACGACCGTGTGTGGGTAGCCCGACGGGTCGATATCGCCCGTCACTGGGCAGAGCATCACCCAGCACCCAAATAAACAAACAGGACACCATGACACCCCATATCGGACAACGGATTGCCGCCCAGTTTGATGCGCTCAGCGCCCAAGAGCAGCGCGTGGCGAGTTTCATTCTGGATCACTTCGATGATTTGGCCGTGTACAGCGCCGCCGACTTGGCGCGTTTGACCGGGGTGTCAAAGTCCACCGTCAGCCGCCTATTCAAGCGACTAGGGTTCGAAAGCTATCGCACGGTAAAGGATCACGCTCGACAGCTGCGTAATTTGGGCGTGCCGTTGGTGATCGACGCCCATGCCATGGAGGAGAAGAGCGAGAGCGGCACCTCGTTCCAGCGCCACCTGCAGCGGGAGCAGGAGAATCTGCAGCGCTGTTTCGCGAGCCTTGTCCCCCAGGAATTTGCTGCGATGGTCGAGGCGTTAGCGGTGGCGCAGCAGGTCGTGATCGTCGGTTTCCGCAACAGCTATCCGCTGGCACTGCACTTACGTCAGCAGCTCGTGCAAGCCCGTCGCCACGTGCGCTTGGCGCCGCAGCCGAACCAGTCGTTGGCCGAAGAGCTGGTGGATTTAACTGAACACGACACCGTGGTGCTGTTTGGTTTTCGCCGTCGTCCATCGGCATTTGGCGCGTTAGTGGACGCCCTTGAACGCTCGCCTGCCAAGGTGTTGTTGATCGCTGACCCCACCGCCTCTCCGTTTGCTTCGCAAGTGACGTGGTGGTTGGAAGTACCGTTAGAGAGTCTCTCGGCGTTCGATAGCTATGCCACCGCCAACAGCGTGATTTGCCTGTTGGCAAATGCCGTTTTGCACCAGCGCTTAGCGGAGGGCCGCGAGCGAATCAGCGCGATAAGCGACCACTATGCTGAGTTGAACGAGCTGGCATCGCCCATCATGAGCGTCGATTGGGACGCCCATCAATAATGGTGCGCTTTGACTGCCTGATGCACCAAATGTAATCGCTTTACTGAACGCACGCTGGGTTACCCTGCGTGCTCTCCTGCCTGATTGTAACCTAACGCACTGTTGTTGCGCTGCTTTCCCTGCGGCTGGTCTCGTTATTGCTAATGCTAGTGGGCGTGTGAAACAAAAGTTTCTTTGATGAGATTTGTGCAACGAACTTTTCAGAGGGCGACATCACACGCGTTACACCTTCTTCTCGGCATTGGCTTGCGACACACTTTCAGGAGAGCGTCATGGGAACTACCCTTCAGGGCTTTAAAGATTCGGTTCAGCACTACTTGAAACGTCTTCAAACCGGCGTGGTGGCCACCGGCATAGCGGCCACGCTGGCTATGGGTGGGCTGGGTGCCAGCAGCGCGGTTCACGCCGATGCGCTGGAAGACATTGAATCTCGCGGCACGATTCGTATCGCGGTTCCGCAGGATTTCCCTCCCTTTGGCTCGGTAGGCACCGACCTACAGCCGCGCGGTTACGATATCGACATGGCCAACTACATTGCCGACGAGATGGGCGTCACCCTGGAACTGATTACCGTGACCAGCGCCAACCGCATTCCTTATCTGCAAACAGGTCAGGCGGATCTGGTGATCTCGAGTCTGGGTAAAAATCCGGAGCGCGAAGCGGCGATCGATTTCTCCGATGCCTACGCGCCGTTCTTCCTGGGCGTGTTTAGTGCGGATGCCGACGAGCGTGTCGAGGGACCAGAAGGCTTCGCCGATAAAACCATTGGCGTGACTCGCGGTGCCGTCGAGGATATGGAGCTTTCCAACGTCGCTCCCGACTCCACCACCATTCAGCGCTTTGAAGATAATGCCACCACCATCTCGGCGTTTCTTTCTGGCCAAGTAGATTACATTGCCACCGGTAACGTAGTGGCCGCCGAAATTGCCGAGCGCAACAGCAATCGTGCGCCTTCGCTGATGTATCAGCTGAAAGATTCCCCTTGCTACATTGGACTTAACAAAAACGAAGCGGCGCTACAAGCAGAAGTGAATCGATTGATTGCCCAGGCACTGGAAGACGGCACGCTCAACGAGTTTTCCCAGCGCTGGTTCAGCGCGGACCTTCCTGACAACTTCGGTAGCTGAGAGGCGGTATGGGGCCAACACTCGATTTTCTCACCCTGTTGCCCTACGCCAGCGAGCTGATCAAAGGTTTGACCACCACGGTCGTGCTGACCGTGGTGACCACCTTGACCGGGCTGGGGCTGGCCGTAGCGGTGGCGTATTTGCGTGTGAACGGGCAGCCCTGGATGCGCTGGGGGCTGGGGGGCTATGTCGAAATCACCCGTAACACGCCTTTTATCGTTCAACTGTTTTTTATCTTTTTTGGTTTACCGGGGCTGGGTATCAAAATCGATGCCATTACCGCCGCGTTCATCGCCATGACGCTAAACCTCGCCGCTTACAGCGCCGAAATACTACGCGCCGGCATTAGCGCCACGGCGAAAGGGCAGCTAGAAGCCGCCAGAGCGCTGGGCATGAGTACCCTGCAAAGTTACCGCCATGTGGTGCTGGTGCCCGCCTTTGCCAGGGTATACCCCTCACTGATTAGCCAGTCGATCATCGTCATGCTGGGCTCGGCGGTGGTGTCGCAGATTTCCGTTTTCGACCTCACTTACGCGGCCAACTTCATTCAGTCGCGCAACTTTAGAAGTTTTGAAGTCTACCTGCTGATTACCTTGGTGTACCTGCTGCTGGCGTTTGGTATGCGCCGCGCCTTTATGCTGGTGGGTAAGCGTGTGTTCGCGTATCAGCAAGGAGAGCAACGATGATCGAGTTCACCCTATGGGATATCGTGCGCAACCTGCTGCTCGCCGCCCGCTGGACCGTGGTGCTGTCACTGATTGCCTTTATCGGCGGGGCTACCGTGGGGCTGGTGCTCACCTTTATGCGTCTTTCCAGCCGCCGCTGGCTGCAGCGTTTTACCTCGCTGTACGTGGACCTGTTTCAAGGCACGCCGCTATTGATGCAGCTCTTTTTGATCTTTTTTGGCGCGGCGGCGATGGGGCATCCCATTTCTGCCTGGTGGGCCGCCTCCATCGCACTGACGCTCTTTACCAGCGCGTTTCTCTGCGATATCTGGCGGGGCTGCCTGGAAGCCGTGGCGAAGGGGCAGTGGCATGCCGCTCGCGTGCTGGGCATGAACTATTTCCAAACCATGCGCCATGTGATTCTGCCGCAGGCGCTGAGACTCTCGATTCCACCCACGGTGGGGTTTTCAGTACAGGTGATAAAAGGTACGGCGCTGGCTTCCATCATTGGCTTCGTGGAGCTCACTAAAGCGGGCACGATGCTCAATAACGCCACGTTTGAACCGTTCACTATCTTCACCCTCGTGGCCCTTTTTTATTTCGCGCTGTGCTACCCGCTCTCCTGCTACGCGCGCCATTTGGAGAAAAAGCTCTATGACGCTGGTCTGCGTTAATAACGTTCATAAAGCCTTTGGCGACCTGGAAGTGCTCAAAGGGATCGACCTCAACGTTGCTCAGGGGGAAGTGGTCGCCATCATCGGCCGCAGTGGTTCGGGTAAAAGTACGCTGCTGCGCTGCTTGAACCAGCTCGAACAGCACGATAGCGGCGAGATCACCATTGCCGAACAGCAGCTCGATGCGGGCTCCATGTCGCCCAAAGAGCTGAGTGAAAACGTTGGCATGGTGTTTCAAAGCTTTAATCTATTTCCCCATAAATCTGTGGGCGACAACGTGTGCCTCGCCCCCGTGGTGGTGCGTGGCGAGGCCCGCGCCGATGTCGAGAAAGTGGCCCGAGAAGTGCTGGATAAAGTGGGTTTGGCAGACAAGTACGATGCTTACCCCGCCCAGCTTTCCGGCGGCCAGCAGCAGCGGGTGGCCATCGCCCGTGCGCTGGCCATGCGCCCGAAGGTGCTGCTGTGCGATGAAGTCACTTCGGCTCTCGACCCTGAGTTAGTCGGCGAAGTGCTGCGCGTGTTGGAGGCGTTGGCAGCAGAAGGCATGACGCTGATTCTAGTCACCCACGAAATGGGCTTTGCTCGGGATGTGGCCGACCGCGTGGTGTTCATGCACCAAGGGCGCATTCACGAAGAGGGCGAGCCTGCCGAGCTGTTCGGCAATCCTAAAACCCCAGAGCTCAGGCAGTTTATCTCAGCGGTACTTTAAGTGAAGCGGGCCTTTAAGGTTTGTTTGAAGCCGCACTCCATAATATTGTATACAAAAAAGACGATGCAGCACGCTTGTGCTGCATCGTCGTCGAGTACGCTTACACTCTCAGGGAGAGACAATGCCAACAACACGCCAACCCGCTCACTATTACGCCCTCACCGGCGGGCATCCGCCGCAAACCCAGCTCACCGCTGACCGTGCGGTCTTTACCGAGGCCTACGCGCTGATTCCTAAAGGCGTGATGCGCGATATCGTGACCAGCAACCTGCCGTTTTGGGAGGGCACTCGGCTATGGGTGCTGGCGCGGCCGCTGTCAGGGTTTGCGGAAACCTTCTCCCAATACATCATGGAAGTGCAGCCGGAAGGCGGTAGTGATAAGCCCGAACTGGACCCCCAGGCGGAGGGCGTGCTGTTTGTTGTGGAAGGTGAGTTAACGCTTACTTTGGCGGGTGAGCGCCACACCATGGGGCCCGGTGGCTACGCGTTCATACCCCCGGGCAGCCACTGGCAGGTACGCAATGAAGCCCGCGAGCCGGTGCGTTTCCACTGGGTGCGCAAAGCCTACGAGTATGTAGAAGGGTTGGATGTCCCCAAAGCTTTCGTGACCAACGAGCAGGAGATCGCGCCGATCGAGATGCCGGGCACCGAAGGTCGCTGGGCGACGACGCGCTTTGTCGACCCCAGCGACGTTCGCCACGATATGCACGTCAATATCGTGACCTTTCAGCCGGGCGGCGTCATTCCGTTCGATGAAACCCACGTCATGGAGCACGGTCTTTACGTACTGGAAGGCAAGGCGGTGTATCACTTGAACCAGCAGTGGGTGGAAGTCGAAGCAGGTGACTTTATGTGGCTACGCGCTTTCTGCCCACAGGCGTGCTACGCAGGTGGCCCCGGCCCGTTCCGCTACCTGCTGTACAAAGACGTTAACCGCCACGCGGCGCTAAAAATCTGAGTCGGCCAGCCGATCCCCCACCTCACTTGCTAGGATGATTCTATGTTAGAGCTGACGGCGAAGCCGCTCACGGCAGAAGCCTTTGCACCGTTTGGGGATGTGTTGGATGCCCGAACATCGGCCTCGTTTCCGATTAATGCCGGCCGCACCCAGCGTCATCACGACCTCGCCAAGGTGGAAACGTTGGGCCAGAACGCCCATACGCTGATCAATATTTTCGTTAGCCAACCGGTGACGCTGCCGCTAACCCTCACGTTTTTAGAGCGCCACCCGCAGGGCAGCCAAGCGTTCATGCCGCTGCATCAGGAGCGTTTCATCATTGTCGTGGCACCGCCGGGCGACAGCATTGTGCTAGACGAGGTGCAGGCGTTCGTGACCGACGGCCGCCAGGGGGTGAACTACCGCGCCGGGACTTGGCATGCCATTCAGTCGGTGCTGGAGCGCGAGGGGGAGTTTTTGGTGGTAGATCGCGGAGGGGAGGGCAACAACTGTGACGAGTACCCGCTGGATGTTACCGTCACGTTAGCGCAGTAGCCCACCTCAAGTGCATGCGAGTGTCATCTTGGTTGGGTTATCCTGATAAGCTGACACTCCACTCCATGAACGGTTAGGACATTTATGAGCGCACACACCCATACGCCCCTTCGTCGTACCAAGATCGTCGCGACCCTCGGCCCCGCCAGCGATCGTGAAGGCGTGCTGGAAGCCATGCTGAAGGCGGGGGTGGATGTGGTTCGCTTGAACTTTTCCCATGGCACTGCTGACGACCATCGCCGCCGCTTGATGCGTGTGCGTGAGATTGCTGCTCAGCTTGGCCGCAGTGTCGCCGCGCTGGGCGATTTACAGGGGCCTAAAATCCGCGTTGCGCGTTTCAAAGACGGCGCGGTGTACCTGGAAGAGGGGCAGCCGTTTGTCCTGGACATGGCCATGGACAGTGATGCCGGTGACAGTCACGGCGTTGGCTGCGATTACAAAACGCTGGCCGACGATGTCACCGCAGGCGACCGACTGCTGCTGGACGATGGCCGTGTGGTGTTGGACGTTACCCGTGTCGAGGGCAAGCAGGTACATACCGAGGTGGTGGTGGGCGGCAAGCTCTCTAACCATAAAGGTATCAACAAACAGGGCGGAGGACTCTCGGCCCCCGCGCTGACGGACAAAGATAAAACCGACCTGAAAACCGCCGTCGAGATTGGCGTCGATTACTTAGCGATTTCTTTCCCGCGTTCGGCGGAAGACATGCTGGAAGCCCGCCGCTTGTTAGGGGAAGAGGGCAAGGAGATTGGCCTCGTTGCCAAAGTAGAGCGCGCCGAAGCCGTGGCCGATGAAGCCACGTTGGATGGTATCATCGAAGCTTCCGAGGCGGTGATGGTCGCCCGTGGTGATCTGGGCGTAGAAATTGGCGATGCCAAACTGGTCGGCGTGCAAAAGCGTATGATCAAGCGTGCCCGCTCGCTCAACCGTGCCGTGATCACCGCGACCCAAATGATGGAGAGCATGATCTCAGCGCCGCTACCCACTCGCGCTGAAGTCTTCGACGTCGCTAACGCGGTGCTGGATGGCAGCGATGCGGTCATGCTCTCGGCAGAAACCGCCGCAGGGGATTACCCGCTGGAGACCGTGGAAGCGATGGCGCGGGTGTGTCTTGGCGCCGAGCGTGAGCGGGTCGCTCAAGAGTCGGGCCACCGTATCCACGAAGGCTTTACCCGCCCGGACGAAACCATTGCGCTATCGGCGATGTACGCTGCTAACCACATGAACGGCGTGGTGGCGATTGCTTGCATGACCGCCTCGGGCTACACGCCGTTGATCGCCTCGCGCATCCGCTCGGGCTTGCCTATCGTGGGGTTGGCTCACAACCCGATTGCCCAGCGTCGCATGGCCCTGTACCGGGGCGTGGTATCGCTGCCATTCGACACGTCGCAAATGACCGCCACCGAGCTGAATGATCAAGCGCTCACGCTGCTGGTGAAGCAGGGCGTCGCCAAGCCGGGAGACCACGTCATCTTGACCCGTGGCGATCACATGAACGCCCACGGTGGTACCAATACCATGAAAGTGATGGCTATTACCGAGCAACACGCCGACAGCGCAAAGGCCTAGCATATGCGCTCACTGCTGTTGCTATGCGGTTGGCTACTGAGCGCGCCTGTGATGGCGGGCGCGCCCATCGTGGCGGCGGCATCTAGCCTGCAGTTCGCCTTGGAAGAGGCTGCCCAGCAGTTCACTCGGCAAACCGGCCAGGCGCTGCGTCTCAATTTTGGCTCTTCTGGCAACTTTCGCCGCCAAATCGCCCAGGGTGCGCCCTTTGAGCTGTTTTTATCGGCCAATGAAGGGTACGTACAGGCGCTGTACGACGAGGGGCACGTGGATGACGCGGGCGTGATTTATGCTCGGGGACGTTTGGCCTGGGTGCAGCCTGTCGGCCGCTATGCCCAGCCCGACGAACAAACGCCACTCGCCGGTGTGGAGGAGGCCATTGCCGCTTTAGAAGAAGGTCAGCGGCTGCGTATCGCCATTGCTAGCCCTGAACACGCCCCCTACGGCGTGGCCGCCCAAGAAGTGCTACAAAAAGCGGGGCTTTGGGAAACTAGCGAGCCGCTTCGCGTGCAGGGTGAGAACGTCTCCCAAGCGATGCAGTTTGCCCTATCCGATGAAGCGCGCGGCGGCTTGGTGGCTTACTCGCTAGCCGTGGCGCCTGCGCTGTCCGGGCGTAGCGAAACGGTATTGATTCCTGAGACGTGGCATACGCCGCTGCGCCAGCGCATGGTGTTAACGCCCCAGGCCACCCGGGCAGCCCATGCCTTTTATGAGTGGTTGCAGCAGCCTGAGGCGAAGGCGATTTTCGACACCTACGGATTCAGTACCGATTGATGGACTGGTCGGCCCTCTCCGTCTCGCTGCGGCTCGCGGCGTTTACTTGTCTCTTCTTGTTACCCCTCGGTATATGGTGGGGACGTCGACTGGCGACGACGTCGTTTCGAGGTAAGGGGCTATGCGAGGCGCTGATTGCGCTGCCGCTGGTACTGCCGCCCACGGTGTTGGGGTTTTATCTTCTCCAGCAGTTTGGCCGCGATGCACCGCTGGGCAGCGCTTGGGCCGCGTTGACGGGGAGTGGGCTCAACTTTACCTTCAGCGGTATTTTGCTGGCGTCTCTGATCGCCAATCTTCCGTTTGCCATCCAGCCGATTCAGCGCGCCTTCGAGCACGTGCCTGCCAACTTACGCGAGGCCGCTTGGTGCAGTGGGCTAAGCCCCTGGCAAACCCTATGGCGTATCGAGCTGCCTCTCGTATGGCCGGGCATCCTATCGGCGGCAGCGCTAACCTTTGCTCACACACTAGGCGAATTTGGCGTGATTTTGCTGGTCGGTGGGGCCATCGATGGTGAGACCCGCACGCTCTCGATTGCCATTTATGACCGTGTGCAAGCCTTCGATGAGCAGGGTGCTGCGAATATGTCTGCCCTCCTGCTGGTCATTTCTTTGGCCACCTTAGGTCTGGTCTATGGGCTCGCTGGCAAGCGCAGGTGGTCACGTGGATGAGCTGGTAGTGACTGCCCAACAGGCTGGCCCGATTCCGCTCAATGCGTCGTTTCGCTGCGCTCCTGGCGAGCTTTTGGCACTCGTCGGACCGTCCGGCAGTGGCAAAACCACCTTGCTGCGCACCATTGCGGGGCTTTACCAGCCGGAGCAGGGACGGGTGAGCTGCGCGGGCGCGGAGTGGTTTTGGGCGCAGGAGGGCCAGCGCCGATCGCTGACGCCGCAAGCGCGTCGGATCGGCATGGTGTTTCAGGACTATGCGCTGTTTCCGCACTTGACGGCGCTGCAGAACGTTCAGCTCGCCATGGGGCATCTGCCCCGCGTCCAGCGCCTCGAGCATGCTACGCAGTGGTTGAGCAGGGTGCGCCTGCAAGGGCTCGAAGCGCGCTATCCCAGCGAGCTTTCCGGCGGCCAACGCCAGCGAGTGGCATTGGCGAGAGCATTGGCGAGGGAGCCCCAAGCGCTGCTGCTGGACGAGCCGTTCTCTGCGGTGGATCAAGTGACGCGTCGCCGCTTGCAGCGCGAGCTGGCACTGCTGCGCCAACACATCTCCATCCCCATCATTCTCGTTACGCATGACTTGGATGAAGCCACCGCGCTCGCCGATCAAATCTGCGTGTTGCATAACGGGGTGAGCCTACAGCAGGGCACACCTGAAGCGCTGTTTCGACGGCCCGCTTCGCCGCTTGTCGCTAGGTTGCTGGATCGCCACAACGTCTTTAGCGGGGAAGTGGTAGAGACGGACGCTGGGCGACGCCTGCAGTGGGGAGAGTGGCGGCTGGAAGTGGCAGAAGCAGAAGGGCTAGACCGTGTTGAACTCGGCAAACCGCTAGCCTGGTACCTGCCGCCGTCGGATATCGTGCTGCATCGGCGGGGACGGCCCTCTCAAGGTGAGCGCGAAAATCCGGTAGCGGCAACGGTCAGCGAAATGGTGGTATTGGGCGGCATGACGTCCATCTCGCTGCGCGTTTCTCATCAAGATATGCTACGTTTCGACATCGCCACCCACGCGGCTAAACGTAATCAGCTTCGACTGGGAGAGCGGGTACACGTCTCGCTACTGGCCGAGGGCATTCACCTCATGCCCGAGCAGCAGATGCATATGGCACCCAACAACAAAAGGAACCTGTTATGACCCTGACACGCCGCCAACTGCTCAAAACCGCTTTAGGCGTTTCGCTTGCGGCTTGTTTGCCGCTTCCTTTGTTGACGGCGTGGGCCGCGGAATCGACATCTGCCAACACGCTACCGCTGGCGATACACAGTGAAGGTGGTCCGCACCGTCTGGATGTCGAAGTCGCCGAAACCGCTTCCCAGCGCCAGCGCGGCCTGATGGGACGTGAACATCTGCCAGAAACACGAGGAATGCTGTTTCGCTTCGAGCGTGAGCAGCCTGCAGGCAATGCATTTTGGATGTACCGCACGCTGATTCCGCTGGATATTGCCTATATCGATGGTGAAGGCCGCATTGTCGCCATCAACACCATGCCGCCTTGCGAATCCAGTGCGCCTCAAGAGTGCCCCTCTTATCCAGCAGGTGCGGCCTATCATGCGGCGCTGGAAGTCAATGCGGGCTACTTTGCCGAGCGTGGCATCCAGGTAGGCGACTGTGTCTCGGTACCTGCGTTGGCGGGCTTTTGTCGCCCCGACTAATGCCCACGCTCACGCCCTGGTTGGCGGCTGTTGGCCAAGTTTCAGCACGATCAGGGCGATGCCTGCGACCACCAAGCCGCCGCCGACCAGTTTATGCACCCCCAGCGGGTCGTCCATCAGTAGCGCGCCTAAGCCCACCGCAAACACGGGGGTGAGTAGTGTCATCGGCACCACACGATTCACCGGATGGCGGCGTAGCAGCGCGTACCAAATGCCGTAAGCCGCTATGGACGACATGATCGCGGTGTACGCCACCGCTCCCCAGCCCAACCAGCTGGCCTGAGTGATGGCTTGCCACTGGTGTTGTTCAAAGAGCCACGAACCGACGGCCACCTGAGGCACCGCAAAGAGCGCCACCCAGCCTGCCAGCGCCAGCGGGGCGATGGGCGGTCCGCGCTTGATCAAGAGCTGTGAGACGGCCCAGCCAAGTGCGCTTAGCAGCAGAATGGTCAATGGCAGCGGTGACGGAAGCGTGGGCCCGCCTGCTAGCACCACCACCCCCGCAAACGAGAGCAGCAAGCCCGCCAAACGCTTGGGGCCCAATGTCTCTTTCAAGAAGATCACCGCCAATAGGGTGGCAAAGGGCGTGCCCATTTGAACGAGCAGCGCCCCGGTGCCTGCTTCGGCTTGCCTTAGCCCAATGAACAACAACGCAAAGTGAAGGCTGCCAAACGTGATGGATAGCAATATTAAAAAGGGTAGCTGTGCCCGAGCGACCGGGTAAAACGGCACCAGCAGCGCGGCGACCAACATAAAGCGCAGAGTCGTCATTAACAGTGGCGGCAGCTCCGCTACGCCCACTTTGATCACGATGATGTTGAGCGACCAGATGGCAATGACCAGCAGGCCCAGGAGAAAATCACGAAGCGGCACGTATCTATCCTTGAAACGCTGAAGGAGACAACAGCTTATCAGCAAGCACGTGATGCATCGAAAGTTGATGGTTAAAAGCCTAATCAATGGCTTTCTTTCATTCGTCGAGTGCCTACAATGGGGTGTCGCTCGCTATGGCGATTGCCGCCATTGAGCGACACTTGGGCAGGAGGTGTAAGCTTGCCCCGACACTCCATGAACACCCCATAAAAAAGAAAAAAGGATCGACAATAATGACGCTGACACGCTCTATGGCTCGTTTTACCGCTGGCTTGGCTGGCGCTGCACTGCTCTCGGCTGCTTTTTCCGCGCAGGCCCGCGAACTCTCGGTCTCTACCGTGCTTTCAGATGCCTTTCCTTGGGGGCAGGCCGCTGAAAAGTGGGCAGAGCTGGTTGAAGAACGCAGCGGGGGTGAACTTACCCTGCGGGTCTATCCGAATTCACAGCTGGTATCGGGTGACCAAACCCGCGAATTTTCTGCCATGCGCTCTGGCCTGATTGATGCCGCTGTTGGCTCCACCATCAACTGGTCACCCCAGGTACCGGAACTGAACTTGTTCTCGTTGCCGTTTTTCATTCCTGACGAGGCCGCCGTCGATGCCGTGACCGGCGGGGACGCAGGCACGATGGTGTTCGAAGCGATCGAATCACGTGGCGTTATTCCTTTGGCCTGGGGCGAAAACGGCTTTCGTCAGGTATCCAATTCCCGCGGCCCGATCAGTCAGCCAGAGGATCTGGAAGGTCTGAAGATCCGCGTGGTGGGCTCGCCGCTGTTCCAGGATACGTTCTCTGCGCTAGGTGCCGACCCTACGCAGATGAGCTGGACTGACGCCCAACCCGCTCTCACCACGGGCGCGGTGGATGGCCAGGAAAACCCGCTGTCGGTCTTTGACGTGGCGCGTATCGACCAAGTAGGCCAGGAGCATTTGACGCTCTGGAACTATATGAACGATCCACTGATTTTTGCCGTCAACCAGCAAGTCTGGCAGACATTGAGCGAAGAGCAGCAAACGATGCTGCGCGAGACGGCCGAAGAGGCGGGTGCCTGGGAAATCGCCATGACTCGTGAGCAGGAGGGCGAGCGTCTGGCCGCGATTCAAGAGCGTGGTGTCACCGTGACCGAGCTGACCGATGCACAGTACCAAGCCTTCGTGGATGCCACTCAGTCCGTTTATGAAAAGTGGGCCCCGCGCATTGGTGAAGAGGTGGTCGAAGCCGCCCAAGCCGCTATCGACGCCCGTTGATGTTCGCATGTTTTCGCTGCCGCCCTTACAGGGCGGCAGCTTGCTGATGTGAGGCTGCCATGAAAGGCTTTCCCGATGCGCGCCCCGAACGCTGGCTTGGCGCGCTTTCGTTGATCGTGATTGCGCTGATTAGCCTAGGCAATGTGGTCACGCGCTATCTGACAGGCGGCTCGTTTTCGTTCACCGAGGAGTTTTCCGTCTTCCTATTGGTTGTACTGACCTTTGCTGGGGCGTCGGTTGCTTTGAGGCGCGACCGTCATATCCGTATTGGCTTTTTAGAGCGCGCATTGCCACCTCGCTGGCGTGGTGCGCTGATTCTCTTTCAAGCCCTGTGTGGCTTGATCGTGCTGGGCTTGATCACTTGGTACGGTGGCAAGCTAGCGTGGCAGGAGTACCAATGGGAGTCGCTCTCGCCGGGCTTAGGGCTGCCACAGTGGTGGTATTTGGTATGGCTGCCCGTGCTGTCGGCGGCCATGCTGTGGCGTTTGGTGCAGCAAACCCGTGATCGGTTTGCGGGGGAGATCAACGGTGACACCTGATATCTGGATGATTTTAGCGTTCGCCGGACTGCTGATTGCTGGCGTGCCGGTGGCGTTCTCGCTGGCCCTGTCTGGAGCGGTGGGCATCGTACTGGGGCTGTCACCGGATATGTTGGCTACCCTGGGCACCAATACCTACAACAGCATCGCCAAGTATCCTCTGATTGCCATTCCGCTGTTCATTCTTACCGGGCTGATTTTCGAGCGGGCAGGGGTCGCGCTACGCCTAGTGCGTTTCGCCCAAGCGCTGATTGGTCCCCGCCACGGCGGGCTGGCACTGGTCGCGGTATTGGTGTGCATGATCATGGGGGGGATGAGCGGCTCTGGGCCCGCCGATGCCGCCGCCGTGGCGATGGTGATGCTACCCAGCATGACCAAAGCGGGCTACCCCAAACCGTTCTCTGCCACGCTCATTGCGGCGTCGGCCTCTACGGCGATTTTGATTCCACCATCGGTGGCGCTGATTCTCTACTCGATTGTGGTACCCGGCGTTGATCTCCGGGCGCTGTTTGCAGCGGGGCTTTTCCCGGGCGTCTTAGCCGGATTGGCGCTGCTGGTGCCAGCCATGCTGGCTGCCAAGCGTCATGGCTGGGAGGGGACACCGGTAGAAGGAGCTGAAAGGCTGACGGTACGAGGCACCTTCCGTGAAGCGCTACCTGCTTTGTTTGCGCCGGTGCTGATTTTAGGGGGGCTGCGTTCAGGCCTCTTTACCCCCACGGAAGCCGCCGTGGTCGCCGTTGCCTACGGAGCGGTAGTAGGCCTGTTCTTGACGCGAGAACTCACGTTACGCGATGTATGGGAGCTGCTAGGGGAGGCCGCGATCATCTCAGGCGTGGTCATGTTGATCATTGCGTTGGCAGGTATCTTCGCTTGGGCAGGCACCATGCTGGGCACCTTCCGTCATTTGGCAGAGTGGATCATTGGCTTGACCGACAACGGAGTGCTGCTGCTAATACTCATCATGTTAGCGGTGCTGGTAGCGGGCATGCTGCTAGACGCGATTTCCATTTACCTGATCATGATGCCGATTCTGATTCCGGTAATGCAGCACTTCGAGTGGAACCCGGTGTGGTTTGGCATATTGTTGGCCATGAACATTGCGATCGGTCAGTTTACCCCGCCGGTGGCGGTGAATCTGATGGTGACCACGGAAGTTGCCAAGATTCGCTTGGAGCACACACTTGGCTGGGCGCTGCTCTTTGTGGTGGCCATGGGCGGCGCCTTGGCGCTCGTCGCCATCTTTCCAAGCATCGCGCTCTGGCTCCCCACGGTGCTGGGCTATAACGTTTGAGCATGGCAGGGATACGATCAGTGATGGCCCATGCCAAACCGGCATACCTTTATGCCTATGTTTAACGCTTACTAAACGTTACAGGCCGCTAGACTTGTCGAGTATCACCCAACGTGCACACGGGGATGCTTGGTGTGGCTTAGAACAATAGGCCGAGTGGCGTCTTTGTCAGTGCCTATCTCAGCGATCACCACTGGTGAAAAGAACGAAACGTCAAGTGGCGATGCTGCACTGCATCCTCGGTTAAATGACATCGCGCTTCGCCAATTAGCTTTTTTTTCGCTAAAGTAGGAACAGTCGGCACTAAATGCCGAGGTTGATAACAGACTGTCTTGACAACGTTTTGGAACCTATACACCTGAAGGGAACCGTTCTGCAGGTGGCTTCAAAGCGCATAACGCTCACAACATCAAGATAAAGAGGTGTGTTCATGAAACGCCATGTATTTTCTACCGCGGCCTTTTCAGGCGCGTTCATCGCGGCGGCAACCTTCGCCTCTCCGGCCGTTGCCCAGGAGCGCTACATCACGATCGGTACCGGTGGCCAAACCGGTGTTTATTATGTCGTTGGCCAGTCGGTATGCCGCATGGTCAACCGTGGCAGCGATGAGCACAACATCCGCTGTAACGCTCCGTCCACCGGTGGCTCCGTGGCTAACGTCAACGGCATGAAGAGCGGCGAGCTGGACATGGGTGTCGTACAGTCCGACGTTCAGTACCGCGCTTATAATGGCGAAGCTAACTTCGAGGAAGAAGGCGCTTGGGAAGATATGCGTGCCGTCTTCACCATGCACGGTGAGCCGCTGACCGTGGTGGCCCGCGCGGATTCCGGTATCGAAAACATCAGTGACTTCCCTGGCAAGCGCGTCAACATCGGTAACCCCGGTTCTGGCCAGCGTAACACCATGGACGTGGTCATGGATGCGTTCGGTTGGGATGAAGACACCTTCGCACTGGCGTCTCAGCTCGACGCGGCCGAGCAGGCGGCTGCCCTGTCTGACAACAACATCGATGCCATGGTGTACGTGGTAGGTCACCCCAATGGCTCTATCCAAGAAGCGACCACCACCATCGATGCGCGTCTGGTCTCCGTGACCGGTGAAGAGATCGATGGCCTGATCGAAGAGTACCCCTATTACACCCGTTCCGTGATTCCGGGTGGCCTCTACCGTGGTAACGACGAAGACGTCGAGACTTTCGGCGTTGCGGCTACGTTCGTTTCCTCGACCGCCGTCGATGAAGACATCGTTTACGAAACCGTGAAAGCCGTCTTCGAAAACTTCGATCGCTTCAAGCGTCTGCACCCGGCGTTCGAGAACCTGAACGAAGAAGACATGATCTCTGATGGCTTGACGGCGCCGCTGCACGATGGCGCAGCACGTTACTATCGTGAGCGCGGCTGGATCGAATAAGTCGTAAAAAGAGTGACGCTATTGACGAAAGGTGAATGGCGTCGCTTTGAGTTGCAAAGCGCGGGCACCTTGGGTGTCCGCGCTTCTTGTTGAGAGCGCTGATTGTCAGCGCTGACCATTAGGCAGGGCAAGCGTATGCGTGATGACAAACACCCTTCGGCAGCCGCTGAGAACGACCTGGAGGATATGGTCGCTTCCAGCGATACAGGGGCAAGGAAACCCCTAGGCGTACCCGGTAAGCTGCTAGTGAGTATTGCAGCCGCTTGGTCGCTGTTTCAGCTATGGATTGCATCGCCACTTCCCTACATCGTTGGCTTTGGCGTGTTCAGCGCCACAGAGGCGCGCTCGATTCATTTGGCGTTTGCGCTCTTTCTAGCCTTTATGGCGTACCCCGCCTTCAAACGTTCGCCGCGCGATCGCGTGCCGCTGGCCGACTGGGTTCTTGCGGCAGTGGCAGCCTTTTGCGGCGCCTATCTGTTTATTTTCTATGCGGATTTGGCCCAGCGGCCTGGGTTGCCGATTACCCAGGATATCGTCGTGGGCGTCGTCGGCATATTGATGTTGTTAGAAGCCACGCGCCGCGCATTGGGGCCACCCTTGATGATTGTGGCGGCGGTTTTTATCGCCTATTCACTGTTTGGTCCTTACATGCCCGGCATTTTGGCCCACCGTGGCGTGAGCCTCGGCGGTTTGATCAATCACCAGTGGCTGGGTACGCAAGGCGTGTTCGGGATTGCGCTAGGGGTCTCCACTAGCTTCGTGTTCCTGTTCGTGCTGTTCGGTGCACTGTTGGATAAAGCAGGCGCCGGTAACTACTTCATCAAAGTAGCGTTCTCGATGCTTGGCCACTTCAAAGGCGGCCCGGCGAAAGCCGCCGTGGTCGCCTCAGGCATGACCGGTTTGATCTCGGGGTCGTCGATTGCCAATACCGTGACGACCGGTACCTTTACGATTCCGATGATGAAGCGAGTCGGCTTTAGCGCTGAAAAAGCGGGCGCGGTGGAAGTGTCGTCTTCGGTGAACGGCCAAATCATGCCACCCGTCATGGGGGCAGCAGCGTTTTTGATGGTGGAGTACGTCGGTATTCCCTACGTCGACGTGATCAAGCACGCCTTCTTGCCAGCGCTGATCTCTTATATCGCCCTGATCTACATCGTTCACCTGGAAGCGCTCAAGGCCAATATGAAAGGCCTGCCTTCCAGCAACCCGGCGCGCCCGCTGTTGAACAAGGTGATCGGTTTCATGACCGGCTTGCTGCTGCTCATGGGGCTCTCGATTGCCGTCTACTATGGCCTGGGATGGTTAAAACCCGTGCTGGGTGAAGCGACGCCATGGGTGGTGTCTGTCGGTCTTGCGATTGTCTACGTGGCGCTGCTGAAAGTGAGTGCTAACTACCCCGAACTGGAGATGGATGATCCTAATTCGGAGGTCGTGAAGCTGCCGCAAACCCGTCCCACGGTGATGGTGGGCCTTCACTATATTCTCCCTGTCGTCGTTTTGGTGTGGTGCCTGATGGTCGAGCGTCTATCTCCTGGGCTATCAGCGTTCTGGGCCACCATGTTCATGATCTTCATCATGGTGACGCAGCGCCCGATCATTGCGCTCTTCCGTGGTCGTAGCCGGATGGCGGCGGATATTAAAGAAGGCTTTAAAGACCTGTGGGATGGCTTAGTGACGGGTGCCAGAAACATGATTGGGATCGGTATCGCGACGGCCACAGCGGGTATCGTGGTCGGGGCGGTGTCGCAAACCGGTGTGGGCTTGGTGCTGGCAGACGTCGTCGAGATTCTTTCCGGCGGCAACCTGATGATGATTCTGCTGCTGACGGCCCTGCTGAGTCTGATCCTGGGCATGGGCTTACCGACAACCGCGAACTACATCGTGGTGTCGGCGCTGATGGCGCCGGTCATCGTGCTACTGGGCCAGCAAAATGGCCTGATCGTCCCACTGATTGCCGTGCACCTGTTCGTGTTTTACTTCGGTATCATGGCGGATGTCACGCCACCGGTAGGTTTGGCCTCCTTTGCGGCGGCGGCCGTGTCGGGTGGGGATCCGCTGCGCACTGGCTTCCAGGCGTTTTATTACAGCCTGCGTACCGCTGCGCTGCCATTCCTGTTCATCTTCAATACGGACCTGCTGCTGATCGATGTCACGGTGATGCAGGGTATTTTGGTGTTCATAGTGGCCACCATTGCCATGCTGATCTTTGCGGCAGGCACTCAGGGCTACATGCTGACCCGCAACCGCTGGTACGAATCGCTGCTGCTGCTGCTGGTCGCCTTTACGCTGTTCCGCCCCGGCTTCTGGATGGACAAAATCCACGACCCCTATGAATCGGTGCCACCTGCGCAATTTGCCGAGGCACTGGGCCGGGTCGATGACGGTAGCAACCTGCGCGTGCAAATTGCCGGTGAAGACGATTTCGGGGCGCCGATGACCACCTATATGCTCGTCCCCGTGCCGCGCGGTGAAACAGGTGAAGAGCGCATGGCGAATCTAGGTATCGAACTTTACGAAGATGGTGACCAAACCTTGGTCGATTTCGTCGAGTTCGGCAGCCAAGCGGCCGAGCTGGGCTTTGATTTCGACCAAGAGATTCTCGAAGTGCTGGCCCCGGTGGATCGCTGGACCAAAGAGTGGATGTGGCTCCCTGCACTGGGCATCTTTGGCTTGGTCGTGGTGATGCAACGCCGTCGTCGGCGTCATGAGCAATCCAACGAAGTGGCCGCTGCCTAAGGAGGTTGCCATGTACCATAAAGTGCTACTCCCCGTGGATTTGAACGAAGAAGCCTCATGGAAGAAAGCGCTGCCTACGGCAGTAACGCTGTGCCAAACCTTTGGTGCGTCGCTGCATGTGGTATCGGTTCTTCCAGAATTCACTATGCCTATGGTGGGCGCTTATTTTCCGAAAAACTTCTCGGAAAAAGCGCACTTGGCAATGAAAGAGGCGCAGCACACCTTCATTCAAGAGCATGTGCCGGAAGGGATCAAAACCCAAAGCGTAATCGTCGATGGTTCACCGTGGGAAGCCATCATCAAGGTCGGCAAGAAGATCGATGCTGATCTGATCGTGATGGCGTCGCACACCAAGCGCAAATTCGTCGATTATGTGCTCGGTCCCAACGCGGAACATGTCGTTCATCATGCCAAGGTATCAGTGATGATCGTGCGCTGAACGCCGTCACCCCAACGAAGCTCCAGGCCAGTGGCCTGGAGTTTTTTTTTGTCATCAATATCGTGAATTGCTAACGCATCGATTTAATCGTCGTTGAGAGCGCTAAAGGAGGATTTTTTGTACCGAGTGGCGGTAAAGCTCTTCGGTCGGCATTGGCTCAGCTACATTAAAAGAACATTAAGCCATTAACGTTGGATTAATGGTGTCAACACACATGGTAGCTATTTACCTTGGTGCTTGGGTCAGAGACAGCCATTTGGGGTAAATCACAGGAGTTACGCCATGAATGCAGTAACAACAAAAACACACGGCCAATCAGCCGACGCGCCCAACGTTAAAATCATCATCAACAAAGTCGGGATGGACAGACCAAAGGCTTGGCTTGCCGCCGGTATGGAAGACTTCCGCCGTGCGACTGCCGTCAGTCTTTCGTATGGCATGTTTTGGGTTGGTTTGAGTATTGCCATCACGTTAGGGGCCTACACACTGGGTTATTGGCACTGGCTGCTGCCCATGATTGCGGGCTTCATGTTCATTGGGCCGCTCGTGGCGGTGGGTTCTTACGGCATCAGCTTGGCGCTCGAGCGTGGGCGGGTGCCTAACTTGGGCGATGCCTTCGGCAGTTGGCGGCCGCATGCTGGGCAGTTGGCCATGATGGGCGTGATGATGATGATTTTCTTTCTAGCCTGGATACGTCTGGCTACGCTGCTGTTTGCACTTTTCTTCGGTTTTGAAGTACCTAGCCCGGCAACGCTTTATACGGCCTTGGTCACCACACCGGAAGGGCTCAGCATGCTGGCGGTCGGCACAGTGGCAGGTGGCATTCTTGCCTTTGGCGCTTTCGCCATTAGCGTGGTCGCTATTCCAACTCTGATGGATCAAGATCTGACGTTCATGGAAGGCATCGAGGCTAGCGTGCGCTGCGTGGCGCGTAACTTCCGGACCATGCTGCTATGGGCTGCTATTTTAACCGGCTGCGTCGTCGTTGGGGTGATGACCTTCTACATCGGTCTGGCCCTCATACTGCCCGTGCTTGGTCACGCTAGCTGGCATGCCTACGAAGAACTCGTTCGGTTCGAGCCGGTCGAGAAGCTGAGTACTTAACGACATCTCCGCTACATTTCTCATCGCTAAGTAAAAAAGTCGACATTCGACTGACCAATGAAACGAGATGGCGTACCCTAACGCCATCTCTTTTTTATTGCCTGGAGCGGCCGCTGCTGCGTCGTTCAGGCACTGCGATACGAGGAGTCGATGGTGAAAGCGTTGTTATTGGGGTGGACTATGCTGGCGTTCAGCATTCCCCATACGGGGCTAGCGGACGCGGCTGAGGCAGACGTGGATAAATTGGCCGCTCCTGATGGGCCCGTCATCCTCAAAATAGATGGTGAAGTAACGGCAGCCAACGTCGAGGAAGAGGCCCATTTTGACCGTGAGATGTTGGGCGCGCTGCCGCAGCACGCTTTTACGACCGGTACACCGTGGACCGAGGGAGCGAGCCACTACCGCGGCCCGCTGATGCGCACGCTGCTCGAGCATGTAGGGGCCGAAGGCAACACCATTAACGTAGCGGCCTTGAACGGTTATGAGGCCGAAATTCCTATTGAGGATTTTTACGACTACGACGTTATTTTGGCACTAGAGCGGGACGGGCAGGCCATTCCTATCCGCGAATATGGCCCACTATGGGTGCTATATCCATTCGACCATGATGAGGCGCTGTTGAGCGAGCGTATGCGTTTCAGGGCCGTATGGCAGGTCATGCACATCAATGTCCGTTAGTGAGTCCGCTCGGGCACCCCGCCTGCTACGCTACCCGCGCCGCCTCAAGCTGGTAGCGATCATCACCGTACTGCTGTTTGCGGCTGCGTTGGTGGTGGCTGGCCTTTCGGCATGGCGGCAGGATAATTTGACGCAGAGTTTGCGAGAGGACACCGCCTGGGTGGTCTATAAACTCGACCGCGATGCCGTGCAATTGCTCAATCATTTGTTGGCCGACACGCGGGGCCCCCTATCGCCTGCCGCCCAGGATGCCCTCAATCTTCGCTTCGAATTGCTCTATAGCCGGATCACCCTGCTGCGAGAGGGAGAGGTTAGTTCGCTATTGCAAAGTATTGGTGCAGCGAGCGAGCTGTTGGATCAGATTCAGCAGCAGCTCGACACCCTCGATCCCATGTTCGAACCCCACGAGGAGATGGATCGGCTGCCCGTCACGGCCTTGGAGAGCGAGCTTCAATCGCTTACCCGTTTGACCGAGCGCTTGGTGATTGCGATCAACGGTTATCTAGCGGAATCCGCCACCGAAGAGAGGGCGCTGCTAAGTACGCTCTATAAGCTGCTCATTTCGCTGCTGATTGGAATCAGCTTTGCAGTGTTGACGGTCATCGTCTTTTTGGTACGTGAAATGCGCGAAAGCGCAGCGGCGCGTCGAGAACAAGAGCAGCTCAGTAAACAGCTCCAGGTCACAGCGAAGCAGGCCCAAGCGGCCAATCATGCAAAGTCAGACTTTCTCGCCATGGTCAGTCACGAAATTCGTACGCCGCTCAATGGTGTGATTGGCATGAGCGAGCTGCTGCGCGAGCCCGCCAGCCCCGCCCAGGTCGAAGACTATGCTCGCACTATTCACGATAGTGCCAATCAGTTACTGGCAATGATCAATGAGATCCTCGATTTTTCTAAAATCGAGGCCGGCCATTTGACCCTGGAGACGTCGCCTACGGCGCTGACGCCGCTAGTCGAAGGTGTCATGGCGCTATTCGAGCCAAGAGCGCAAGCAAAAGGGCTGCAACTATCGCTTCATGTGGACCCACTCGTGCCAGCATGGGTCATGATCGATGCGGGGCGTCTGCGACAGATACTGCTCAATCTCATTGCTAATGCGATCAAATTCACTGACTACGGCAGCGTCTCGGTACGCGTCTCCTCGACCGTCGAGCATTTGCTCTTTGATATCAGCGATACCGGTTGTGGTCTGAACAGTGAACAGCAAGAGACGCTCTTCGAACCCTTTCAGCAGGCGGATGAGAGCGTCGCACGCCGCTACGGCGGCACCGGTTTGGGATTGGCAATCTGTAAACGGCTGAGTGAAGCCATGCAGGGACGTCTGGGTGTCGACAGCACGCCGGGTCAAGGCAGTACGTTTTGGTGCGAACTGCCGTTAGTCGAGGCTTCTCCTGTCAGCTCCCCCCTGCCCGTTGAGCCAGCGCGAGATTTTGACGGCACCTCGTTGCTGCTGGTCGAGGACAATGCGGTCAATCGCAAAGTCGCGGTGGGACTTTTGTCGCGACTTGGTTGCGAGGTGGTGTGCGCAGAAAACGGCCGCGAAGCCCTTGCCATGGTACGACGCCAGCAGGTACATCTTATTTTCATGGACATACAGCTTCCTGATATCGACGGCGTGACGGTGACTCAGCGATTGCGTGAAATGGGCGGCTGGTGCAGCGAGGTGCCCATCGTGGCCATGACCGCAGGGGGGGCAGAGGATGATCGTCGCCGCTGCCTCGCTGCGGGTATGAATGACTACATCACCAAGCCGCTCTCGCTGTTGGCGCTTGGCAACGTGTTGGCGCTGCAGCTATCAACGACACCAACACCGATGATGCCGATCCCTTCTGCGTTGCGTGAGGAAGGAGGTGACGCGGCCCTACTCAATGAAACGACGTTGGCCACCCTCGTCGGCTCGCTGGGGGCTGATAGTGTCGATCAACTGGCAGTGCTCTATCATCAGCAGGCGAGTGACTACATTGCGCAGCTTTCTGGCTACTTTGCTGCCGGGAGCACGTCGAGTCGTGACCACTGGCGTCAGGTCGAGCGGCTAGCGCATCAACTGCGGGGCGAGTCAGTGAGCATGGGCGCAGAGCAGTTGGCTGCGCAAGCCAAGCGGTTGGAGAGCATGGCTGCGCTTGACGAGGCATCGCTCGAGCCGCTAACAGCGTGTTTTGACACGCTGCGTCACTGCGCTGCACGAACTTATGCCGCGCTGGAGAAATGGCGTCGTGACCACCCGCTTCACTAATCATGGTTTGAGCGCGGCCGCGAGCCGTGAGCCCAACCCTCAGGATGCTGCCCATGCGCTGGCTCTCGCGCTGTGTCACGAGCACGCCGGTTTCGTGCTGTTCTTTTGTAGCGCTGAATATCCGCTGTCGCAGCTAGCGGACGCGCTTTGTCAGGCGTTTGGCGAGCTTCCAGTCAGTGGCTGCACGACGGCGGGTGAGCTGACGCCCGATGGCTACGATCGCGGCTCTATTGTCGCCATCTGTTTCGATAGGCGCTTGTTTGCCGTCGAAACCGCGCTGATCGATGACCTCGAACACTTTGATTTGCCCACCGCTCAACCGCTGGTCGATGGGCTACTGGAGCGCTGTCGTCGGCAAGCCGTGGCGCCGGTCAATGAGCATAGCTTTGCTCTGACATTGCTGGATGGGCTTTCCAGCCGTGAAGAGCAGGTGCTGGCAACGCTGGATGCCGCGCTTGGGCGCATTCCAAGTTTTGGCGGCTCCGCCGGGGACGACAACCACCTCACCCACACCCATGTGTATGCTGAGGGTCGCTTCCATACTCGGGCGGCCGTGGTGGTCATGATCAATACGCGGCTGCCGTTCGACGTCTTCTCTACCCATCACCTAGAGCCGCTGGCGCATAAGCTCGTAGTCACCGCTGTCGACCGAGAGCGCCGCCGGGTGCTGGAACTCAATGGCCTGTCGGCTGCCGAGTTGTATGCTTCCCTCGTAGGATGCCCGGTGGAAGCACTGACGCCTGCGGTCTTTGCCCAGCATCCGCTGGCGGTGCATTTAGGTGGGCAGCACTATATTCGCTCGATTCAGCGGGTCAACGACGACGGTAGTCTCAGCTTCTATTGTGCGGTGGAAAACGGCATTGTGCTGACCGCCATGCAACCCACGCCGCTATTGGAAGATTTGGCTCGTATGCTGCAGGACGTGGAAGAGCGCCTCGGCGAACCCGCAGCGATCATCGGCTGTGACTGCTTTTTGCGGCGAATGGCGCTCGAGTCGCTGGGTCAACTCGATCGAGCCTCCGCACTACTGCGCCAGGCAAGAGTGATCGGTTTCAATACTTACGGCGAGCAGCACCACGGGATGCATGTGAATCAAACCTTTACGGGGGTGGCCTTTGGCACTCTTCCAGCTCTCTGATGCGCCGTCGTCGAACGACGTGGCGGCCCTGCGTGAAGAGAATCAGCGCCTGCGCAAAGTGTGTGCAGCGCTCATGGAGCGCGTGGAGTCCGGCGGTGGCCCTAACGGGGCGCCCTATGCGGCCTTCGAGCGCTCGGTGCTGTTGGCCGAGCAGGTGCGCGAGCGCACCGACGCGCTGCACCGCACGTTGGATGAACTAAGCCAGGTCAACGGCCGGCTGCTGGCCGCCAATGCCGACGCCCAGGCGGCCAACGCATCGAAAACCAAATTTCTGGCAGCCGTCAGTCATGACCTGCTTCAGCCGCTCAACGCGGCTCGACTGTTTGCCAGTGCCCTGGAAGCCCATGCGCTTCCGGCAGCGTCCCAAGCACTGGTCGGCCATATTGGCCGGTCGCTGAAAGATGTCGAAGGGCTGTTGGGAACGCTGGTGGACATCTCCCGCCTGGACGCCGGTGTGCTCCACGCTGATAAAGCACCCTTTGCCGTTAGCACGCTGTTGGATGCGCTGGCCGAGGAGTATCGCCAAGTCGCCGGGGTACGCGGGCTAACTCTCCACTACGTACCTTCTCAGGTATGGGTGGAGTCGGACTTGGCGCTATTGGCGCGGGTGGTTCGCAATTTTCTCAGCAACGCGGTGCGCTACACCGAGCATGGCCATTTGCTATTAGGCTGCCGCCGTCGCCGTGAGGGGTTGGAGATCATGGTGGGTGATACGGGGCCAGGAATTCCAGAACCACAGCGTCAAGCGATATTTCTGGAGTTTCGCCGCGCCAGTCAGCCTCAGGCGAACCAGAGTCGTGGGCTGGGATTGGGGTTGGCCATCGTGGACCGCATTAGCACGATGCTGGGCCATCCTGTTCGGTTGGCCTCTCAACTGGGCCACGGCTCTCTGTTCTCGATTTTGGTGCCCTATGCCGATATCGGCAAGGACCAAGCTGCCCCGCTGCGAACGTCCATCGAGTGGGATGTCGATCCCTTGCAGGGGTGCATCGTGTGGGTGGTGGACGATGATCCGGCCATTACCGAAGGTATGCAGGCGCTCTTGGGCGGTTGGGGATGCCGGGTACGAGCGGCCGCGACGGTGAGCGCGTTGGAGGCGGCCAGCGACGGTGAACGTCCGGCCGTGCTGTTGGTGGATTACCACCTCGGCGAGCATCGTGAGAACGGTATCGATCTCGCTGCCAGGCTGCGCCGCCGCTATCCCGGATTAGCGGCCGTGGTCATTACGGCCAATCACGAAGCCGCCGTAAAGCGGGCCACCCGCGAAGCGGGCATCCACTGCCTGTTGAAACCGCTCAAGCCGCTGCGCCTCAAAATGCTGCTGGGCACGCTGTTGGAGAACGGCTAGCGCGCCGGGCGTTTGGCTAAATAGCCGCTCAAATCTTCCTCACCCGCCATGACAATGGCGTGCACTCGGCTGCTCGCGCCGAGCTTACGCAAAATCGCCGATACATGGGTTTTGACCGTGGTTTCGGCAATGTTCAGTTCCCGGGCGATCTGTTTGTTGGACATGCCCTGACTCATACAGCTCAACACGTCTAACTGCTTCTCCGTGAGCCGCGTCAGCCTGCTTGACGGAGTAGTCGAAGGGGAAGCGACCGATGCCGCGCGTGACGGAGGGGGAGGTCGGCGCATGATATCAGCGGGTAAGTAGAGCTGTCCCTGAAGAATTTGCTGCAGAGCAGCCAGCAGCTGCGCGCGCGGGGTCGATTTAGGGATGTAGCCCACGGCACCGAGCGTAATGGCATCGAGCACGAGCTGGCGCTCTTGATGCGCCGAGACGATGGCCACCGGCAGCCAGGGGAAGGTCTCGCGTAGGGTTTTCAACCCCTCCAGCCCATCGGCATCCGGCAGGCTCAAATCCAGCAGCAGCAGATCCAACCCTTCTTGTGTATCGATACGTGCCATGGCCGCGGCGAGGCTATCGGCCTCGAACAGCTGCGTATCGGTGAAGCCGCTGACGATCACTGCTTGCAGCGCATCGCGAAACAGCGGATGGTCATCTGCCACTAACAGCGAGTACATGGCGTCTCCTACCAAGGAATGAGGGTGCGTCCTGCCATCGGGCTATATCGTGATCGGCGCAAGTGGCCAACACTGGGTAGGCACCTTTTAACAATCATAATACTCAGGAGCAGTACCATGATCTACGCCAACCCAGGTGAAGCGGGCTCGGTTGTATCGTTCGAAAAGCGCTACGGCAACTACATCGGCGGCGAATTCGTTCCCCCCGTGAACGGTCAGTATTTCGACAACGTTAGCCCAGTCAATGGCAAAGTGTTCTGTGAAATTCCCCGCTCCAGCGCGGAAGACATCGAAAAAGCGTTGGATGCTGCCCACAAAGCCGCCCCGGCCTGGGGCAAAACGTCGGTGCAAGAGCGCAGCAATATCCTGCTCAAAATCGCCGACCGCCTCGAACAGAATCTCGAAATGCTGGCCGTGGCCGAAACGTGGGACAACGGCAAAGCTGTGCGTGAAACCCTCAATGCGGACATCCCACTGGCGGTCGACCACTTCCGCTACTTCGCTGGCTGCCTGCGCTCCCAAGAGGGGACAGCGGCCGATATCGACGCCAATACCGTGGCGTACCATTTCCACGAGCCGCTGGGCGTGGTGGGGCAAATCATCCCCTGGAACTTCCCGATTCTCATGGCGGCCTGGAAGCTAGGCCCGGCGCTAGCGGCAGGTAACTGTGTCGTTCTCAAGCCCGCCGAGCAGACGCCTGCTTCCATTTTGAAAGTGGTCGAGTTGATTGGCGACCTGCTGCCGCCTGGCGTACTCAATATCGTCAACGGCTTCGGCGCAGAAGCCGGTCAGGCGCTGGCCACCAGTAAGCGCATTGCCAAGATTGCCTTCACCGGCTCGACGCCCGTGGGCTCACACATTCTGAAATGCGCAGCAGAGAACATCATTCCCTCTACCGTCGAGCTGGGCGGTAAGTCCCCCAACATCTACTTCGCCGATATCATGAACGCCGAGCCGACCTTCATCGACAAAGCGGTCGAAGGGCTGGTACTGGCGTTCTTCAACCAGGGCGAAGTGTGTACCTGCCCATCGCGTGCGCTGATTCAAGAGAGCATGTACGACGAGTTCATGGCAAAGGTCATCGAGCGTACCAAGACCATCAAGCGTGGGAACCCGCTGGATACCGATGTGCAGGTAGGTGCGCAGGCTTCCCAAGAGCAGTTCGACAAGATCATGTCGTACATGGATATCGCCCGTGACGAGGGCGCCGAATTCCTCACTGGGGGCAATAAAGAGACGTTGGATGACAGCATCAATAGCGGTTACTACATTCAGCCGACGCTGTTGAAAGGCAATAATCAGATGCGCGTGTTCCAAGAGGAGATTTTTGGTCCGGTGGTGGCGGTGACCACCTTCAAGGACGAAGAAGAAGCGCTGGCGATTGCCAACGATACCGAGTTTGGCTTGGGGGCTGGCGTGTGGAGCCGCGATATCAACGTCGCCTTCCGCATGGGGCGTGGCATTCAAGCGGGCCGCGTATGGACTAACTGCTACCATCAGTATCCCGCCCACGCGGCCTTTGGGGGCTACAAGAAATCCGGCGTTGGCCGCGAAACCCACAAGGTAGCGCTCGAGCACTACCAGCAAACCAAGAACCTGCTGGTCAGCTACGATATCAATCCGCTGGGCTTCTTCTAAGCCGCGCGAGTACGCAAAGCACAAAAAACCCCGGTCGATGTGACCGGGGTTTCTTATTGAGCGAATGTCATTACATCTGAGCATCCTCCGGCGGTTCGCCGATGGTGCCTGGCATAGCCTGGACATGGCCCATTTGCTGGCCCGCCAGGGTGAGGAAGTGTAGGTGACGTTCGTACTCTGCCACCAGGTCTCCAATCACTTGACCCCGGGTGTAGCCGTTAAGGTCTTTTTCCTGACCACCTTCTGCCAAATAGACGTCCAAACGCACGTAGAAGTCATCGTCTGCGGGGATGAAGCTCGGTGTGCGCATGCGGTGCGGGCAAACCTGATAGACGAAGCTCGTCGCGTCGCCAAGGTCGACCTGCAGCGTCAGCGTGGGCAGTGATTCCCCCTCGACCTGTTCTTCGGTGACGTTGGCCGTCTGGCCCCGGCTCTCGAGCTCCTGGGCAAACTGTGTCATCGCCGGACGAATCGAGTGCTCGATGGTGGCGGCGGCACCTGCACGGTTGGAAGTGTCCAGCGCGCGGTCCAGGCGCTCGCGCCAGTCGCCGCCGGGCGCGCTGCCCGCAATCATGCGGCGGGCGTCGGCTTTGCTACCTTCCAACTTCAGTGCTTTGTAAGTCCCCACCATGATGGCGAAGATCACCACCGAGAACGGCAGCGCGGTGATCACCACGGCGCTTTGCAGCGCGTTCAGCCCGCCAGCCATCAATAGCGCGACGGTGATCAGGCCAATCACGGCCGACCAGAAAATACGCAGTTTCACCGGTGCGTCGTGGTTCACGTCGCTCAAGATCGAAGTGAAGTTGGCCAGCACCAGCGCACCCGAATCCGCCGAGGTAATGAAGAATACGATCCCCAGAACGGTCACGACCGCAGCGGTGATGCCCACGTAGGGGTAGTACTCCAACAGCGTATAGAGCGTGGTCTGTGGCGAATTCAAGGCCTGCTCGCCCAGTTCGGCAACGCCTTGGTTGGCCACCAGTTCGATACCGCTGTTACCGAAAATGGACATCCATACCATCATGAACGAGAGCGGAATGAACAGGGCGCCAGCCACGAATTGGCGAATGGTACGGCCGCGGGAGATGCGCGCCAGAAACAGCCCGACGAAAGGCGTCCAGGCGATCCACCAGCCCCAGAAGAAGATGGTCCACCACATTTTCCACTCTTGGGCACCTTCATCGGCAAAGGCGTAAGTATCGAAGCTGGCAGCAACGAAGCCTGAGAGGTAGTCGCCAGCGTTGTTGACCACTTTATCCAGCAGCACCAGGGTGTCACCGGAGAAAAGAACGAACAGCATCAGCGCCAGAGCCAGCAGCATGTTGAACTCGGAGAGGCGGCGGATGCCTTTCTCGACACCCGTCACCACCGAGATCGTGGCAAGCACGACCACCAGGACGATCAAGATGACCTGAACCGTCAAGGTTTCCGGCACGTCGAACATATAATTCAAGCCGTAGTTGAGCTGGATCACCCCAATACCCAAGCTGGTGGCAATCCCGAATACGGTCGAGATCACGGCGGTGATATCCACGGCGTTGCCAATTGGGCCGTGAATGCGCTTGCCCAGCAGCGGATAGAGCGCACTACGAATCGCCAGCGGCAAACGGTGGCGGTAGCTGAAGTAGGCCAGTGCCATGCCCATCAGCACGTACAGCCCCCAACCGGAGAGCCCCCAGTGCAGATAGGTTTGAACGACGGCGTTACGCATGGCCTCTTGGCTTTCAGGAGTTAGATCGGGCGGCGCCAAATAGTGGGCGACCGGCTCGGCAACGCTGAAAAACAAGAGGTCAATGCCGATACCTGCGGCAAACAGCATGGCCGACCAGGAGAGTAACGAGAACTCGGGCCGTGAGTGGTCGGGTCCTAGGCGAATGCTGCCGTAACGGGACATGCCAATGAGGATGACGAACACCAGGTACGCCACGATGGCCAACATGTAGTACCAGCCAAAGGTTTCGCTCACCCAGGCGAGACCTGCATCGAAGAAGGCGCCTGCTTGCTCGGTGAACAGCATCGTCATGATCAAGAACACGAGAATACCCGCGACACTGCCGTGGAAAACCACGGGGTTCAAGCGGTCTCGGGAGGGGAGGACGGGGTTGTCTTTCGCCATGGAGGCGGACTCCTGTTGTTAAGACAAAGAAGAAAATACGTTATTTTTGAATGAACGTTCAAATAAAATACGCGGTTTAGACGCTCGCTTCAAGTCGTTGGCCGAGGGTGAGAGATGGGGTGGTCGCGTATGAGAGGAGTATAGAAACAAACGCGCCCAGCTAGGCTGGGCGCGAAGAGCGCATTAGACGCTAAATAAACGCTTGCTCGATAGAGGTTTACTCAGCGTTCATCTCGTGGGCAGCATCGTCGTGGTGGCCGCGCTTGCCATGACCACCATGGCCGCGCTCCTGGCGATATTCTGCGAGCATCTCGTGCATGGCATTACTGAGCGCCTGCTGCTCTTCTTCGGAGAGAATCTCGGCGACTCGGGCTTGATGCTCTTCACGCAGCGCCAGAACGGCTTCACGGTGCTCGGCGTGGGCCTCATCGAGCGCTGCTTGCTGCTCCTCGCTGAGTTCCGCGCGCTGGTAGACCTCCTGACGGCGCTCTTCCATGCGCTCTTTCATGGCTTCTCGATCCATGCCTTGTCCGTCGTGATGATCCGCTTGTGCAGTGAAGGCGAGTGGCATTAGGGCAACGGCCAGAAACGCGGGAGCAAACAGTTGGCGAAGTGACATCTTCATGGCATACCTCATCGGTGAATACGTGGTAATTTGACGATGTCAGTATTCAATGGCTTGGTGTAAAACGGTTGCACAAAGTGTGCAACAACCGTGATCTTGCTCAGACAATTCGACAACGAGAACACGGGGCGATCGAGCGGTGAGGGGAAACGCCACTACCGATGGTCAGAAGGAGAATTGCATGCCTGATATGCTTGGTCTTCGACGAATCGTGGGCTTCAGCGCGCTTGCGTTATGGTTAAGCGGCTGCGGCGCCACCCATCAAGTCACTCAGGGTGAGCCTGCCATCGAGCAGAGTGCCCTGCGTGAGCCCCAGCCGTTCACCCGCCTGGACCCCCAACGCTATACACCAGAGGCGTGGCCCGAACCCTTACGTGCCCACGTGCTGCTCCCCAGTACGCAAAGCAGCGCGCTTCGCCCAGCAGCGCTCGTCGTGCATGGGGGCGGCTGGCGGAATCGTGGGCCGGAGGATATGGAGCGTATCGCAGAGCAGTTAGCGGCTCAGGGATACGTGACGGTAAATATCGAACACCGTTTTGCCCCCGACTATCGCTTCCCCGCCCAGCTACACGATCTTCAGCAGGCCATGGCCTGGATACACGCGAACGCCGCGACATGGCAGATCGATACCGACCGCATTGTCGGTGTCGGTTTCTCCTCCGGCGCGCATTTGGTCAGCCTGCTGGCGCTTGCGGGCAGTGACGGCCCGCTGGCAGATCCTTACGGCGGTGAGCACGCACGCTTGGCTGCGGTCATGGCCGGAGGATTACCCAGTGATCTGCTGAAGTTCGACGATGGCCGCTTGGTGGTCGATTTTATCGGCGGGACGCGGGCCGAGCGGCCGGAAGCTTACGCATTGGCCTCTCCGGCACGCCAGATTACCGCGAAGGCACCGCCCTTTTTTCTGTTTCACGGCAGTTGGGATCAGCTCGTGCCGGTCGACCACGCCACTGACTTCTACGCGGCGTTGAAAGCCCAGGGAACGCCTAGCGAACTCTATCTACAGCGTGGGCGAGGCCATGTCACGAGCTTCCTGCTGCGTGGCAGTGCCATCGAAGCGGGCATTGCGTTTTTGAATCGCCAGGTTGCACTTAGGGAAGCGGCTTACCCCTCGGGCTGATATTTGTAGCCCACGCCATACACCGAGCGAATGATCTCCTGCTCGGGTAGCGCTTCGGTGATTTTTTTACGCAGCTTCTTGATATGGCTGTCAACGGTACGTTCGGAGACGATGCGGTTGTCACGATACATATGGTCCATTAGCTGCTCGCGGCTGAAAATACGTCCGGGCGACTGCATCATGACTCGCAGTAACTGAAACTCCACTGCCGTGAGCCCCAGGTCGTGACCATTGACCAGCGCTTGCCAGCCCTCTTCGTCCAGCGTGACCGGGGCGAGTTTGACGGTCGTCGGAGCATCGCCCTGAGCGGCGGCCTGGCTTCTGCGCAGCACGGCCTTTACCCGGGCGACGACTTCGCGGGGACTAAAGGGTTTGCAAATGTAATCATCGGCGCCCAGTTCGAGCCCGAGTAAGCGGTCGACCTCCTCGACTTTGGCCGTGACCATGATGATCGGGAGCGTGGGCCACTGTTGGCGAATTTCCCGACAGAGCGTCAGGCCATCCTTACCTGGCAGCATCACGTCCAATAGCACCAGGGACGTCGCGTGTTGAGTGAGCCATGGCATGACCTCGCCACCGTGGCTGATGATGATCGGGGCGAAGTTGTTGTTTTGCAGATAGTCGGCCATGAGCCGGGCGATTTTGGGCTCGTCCTCGACGATCAGTAGAGGAGTATCCTCTGTGAGGCCGTCGTGAGATGAAGCGTCGGGGTGTGCAGCACTCTGAGACATATCGGCTCGCTTATGATCGGATTATGAGGCGCTTAGCAGCGGTAAGCGGAGGATCCAGGTCAAACCGCCCAGGGGCGAAGCGCTAGGCGTGAGTGTGCCGCCGTGGGCGGCGACGAGGGCGCTGGCAATGGAAAGCCCCAAGCCGCTGCCACCGCTGGCGCGGTTGCGGGAACCCTCCACACGATAGAGCCGCTCGGTCAATCGTGACAGCTCCTCTGGGGGTACGCCAGGCGCGCTGTCTTGCCAAGTAATCACTGCGTGGTCGCGTTCGCAGGTCAGGGCGACGCTTAGCTGACCAGGCGGCTGGGTATAGGCACAGCTGTTGTCCAGTAAGTTGTTCCATAGTTGGCGCAGCCGCTGGGCATCGCCACGTATCATGACGTCTGGTGTCAGATCGGTGCTCAGCGAAAGGCCGCTCTCTTCTAGCCAACGGTCGGCATCGTTCAAGCGACTTTCCAGACTCTCACTGAGATTCATGGGGGCTAGCTGAATATCCAGCGCGCCCGCGTCGCTTTGGGAGAGCAAGCGTAAATCGGCCACCAACCGCTCGAGTTGGGCCACTTCCTGGGCCAGCGACCCCAGATTTTCTTGGTTGAGCGGGCGGATGCCATCCTGCATGGCTTCGATTTCTCCGCGCAGAACGGCCAGCGGTGTGCGCAGTTCGTGGGCAGTGTCCGAGACCCAGCGGGCGCGGGCTTCGCGGCTGGCTTCGAGCGTGGCGGCCAGCACGTTGAAGTCCCGTGCCAAGCGCGATAGTTCGTCTCGTCCGCGCTCTGGCAAGCGGGTGTGATAGTCGCCTTCGGTCAACCGCAGGGTGGCGCCGGCTAACGCTCGGGTGCGTCGCCCAAGCCACCAGGAGAGGCCTCCTGCTAGAAGCAGCGAGGCAAGCCCCAGCGAGATGACGATGAGTACCAGATTGCGCTGCTGGCGCTCCAAAAACCGGCTCTCCATGCGCTCCATCATCTCTTGCGGTGGACGAAAACCCAGCGCGCCAATCGCTTCTCGCTGGCCGCTTGGGGTCATATCGCTATACAGCATCAGCCAGCGCCAGCCTATCGAGCCGCGCGGGGTATCCGTCGGCGGTATCACATACTCACCGTCGCTATCGCGCAGCGCGAAGTCTTGTGCCTCGCCCAAGGGAGAAGGGCGATCACGATGCTCTTGCCCCAACTCGAACCGGACGATGTAGGGCCAGCGCTCTGGAGACGCTTCCAACCATGCCCAGTCGCCTTGGGTCTCCCAGCGGGTAATGAGCCCGTCGGCGAGCAGCGTGGCCCGCCGCTCTTGGGCTTGATTGAGGTACTCGAGAAAACCGCGGTCGATACTGTACGACACGGCCAGAAACACGCTGGCCGCAATGGCGACGTTGACGCTGAGAATCACGACGAACAGCTTTAGCCCCAGCCGCGACGGTCGCCACTGGCGAAGTCGACTCCATCTACGCATTAGGTCATATCCGTTTGGCTAGGCGGGTGTGGTGCGCTCAACCGTTCACGCAGATTTTCCAGGCTTAGATAGAGGCACGGCACCACCAGCAGCAGAATCAGGGTGGCGAACAGCATGCCAAAACCAAGCGAAATCGCCATGGGAATCATAAAACGAGCCTGACGGGAGGTTTCCAAAATCATCGGCGCAAGCCCCAAAAAGGTGGTCAGCGTGGTCATCATGATCGGCCGCAGGCGGCGGGTTGCGGCCGCCACGATGGCTTCTCGCGGGGCCAAGCCTTCACGACGCTTGCGGTTGGCGTAGTCGATCAACACCAGCGCATCGTTAATCACCACGCCGGAGAGTGCTAGCATACCCAATAGGCTGATGATCGACAGCCCAAAGCCCATGAGTAGATGCCCACCTACCGCGCCCACGATGCCAAACGGAATGGCAGCCATCACCAGCAGCGGCTGCAGGTAGCTTCTGAAAGGAATGGCGAGCAGCGCGTAAAGCGCGGCGAGCATCAGCCACATGGCGGTGCGCAGCGTGGCGAGGTTGTCGGCGGTGTCCTGCTGTCGGCCGCCCATGCTCACTTCGAGCCCCGGCCAAGTGTTGCTGAGCGTTGGGAACACCTCTTCTTGCAGGGTGGCGATTACCTGATTAATCGCTTGGTCACCCTCGGAATCGGCGGTGACGGTGATGATGCGCCGCCCATCGATCCGCTGTAGGCTGCTGGAGGCCTGGCTCAGTGTGATATCGGCGACTCTCGAGAGCGGCACGCTCATGCCGTCCGGCGTGCGGATCGGCAGACGGTAGAGCTCGCTAAGGCTGTTACGCGACGTCTCTGGCAGGCGCACTTCCACACTGACTTCCTGACGACCGATGAACTGCTCCACTGCCGTGGCGCCTTGCAACGGGCCGCGCAGCGCCTGAGCCAGGTCACTACCGGTCAGCCCTAACGAGCGCCCCTCGGCGGATAGGCGCATTTCGAGTTGAGGCTTGCCGTCGCCCAAGCCGCTGTCGATATCGGTCAAACCATACTCCCCAAGTCGTTCTGCCAGACGGGAGGCGGCGGCTTCCAAGACGTGAGTGTCAGGGTGGGAAAGGCGTAGGCTCAAGGCCGCGCCGCTGCCTGGGCCGCCCACATCAGATTCGAAGCGAACCGACTGCGCGCCTAAAAGATCCCCAGTGAGCTCTCGCCACTCCCGGGCAATACGTGACGGTGGCCAGGCGTCCAGGCTTTCTGGCGCGATATCCAGACGCACTTCCAGGCTTTCGCCGTCCAAACGACTACGAGTGCTGCGAAAACTAAGTGTTTCTTCTCGCTCGCTGAGCCGCTCGGCGGCGTCGAGCAACTGCTGGCTCAGCTCGCGGCTCACGCTGATGTGGCTGCCAATCGGCAGCGTCACGCTGGCCTGCACCTGATCCGACTCGACCCGGGGCATCAGCGAGAATCCAAGCCGGCCGCTCATCGCCCAGGCCAGCGTCACGCAGAGAATGGCCACCCCCACGGATACGGTCAGCAGGCGCTGGTCGAGCGCGCGCTGCAACAAGGGTTCGAACTGTCGGTAGGTAACGTGATGCAAGCCGCGCTGCATGCGCAGGCGCACCGCTTCGATGGGTCGCTGCCAGGCGGGCGTTTGGCGGGGCTTGCTGGCATGCGCCAAGTGGGCAGGCAGAATGAACAGCGCTTCTACCAGAGAAATGATGAACACCGTGATCACGACGACCGGTACGGTGGCAAAAATCAGCCCCAAAAAGCCCGGCAGAAATAGCAGCGGTAGAAAGGCGACGATATTGGAGAGAATCGCGAAGGTCAGCGGGGTGGCGATTTCTTGAGCGCCTTTGACGGCCGCATCGCGCAGCGAATAGCCTTGCTCCCGATAGCTGTAGATGTTTTCACCCACCATGATGGCGTCATCCACCACGATGCCCAGGGCGATGATGAAGGCGAACATCGACATCATATTGAGCGACACGCCGACCCAGGGTAGAAACAGCATGGCCCCCAAAAACGCCGTGGGAATGCCGAGCGTGACCCAAAAGGCCAGCCGCGCCTCTAAAAAAAGTGCCATCAAGAACAGCACCAGGGCCAAGCCCATCCAGGCGTTTTTCAACAGTAGGCTAAGACGGTCCTCATAGACCTCCGAACTATCCCGTGACACGTCCAAGCGAACGCCATCAGGTAGGTTGGTGCGTAGTCGCTCCAGCTCGCCATAAACCGCATTGGAAATGCTAGTAGGGGTCTGATCGCCGATTTGGTACACGTCCACCGATAGCCCTGGCAAACCGTTGTAGAACTCCTCTCGGTCGGTTTCGGCAAAGCCCTCGCTGACCCTGGCAATATCGCCCAGCACCACGGGAGCGCCCTGGGCGGTGGTCAAGATCGGCAGCTCGGCGAACTCGTCGGCGCTATTGCGTCGTCCTTGGTAGCGGATCAGCCACTCGCCTTCGGCGGTAGTGAGCTGGCCGCTGGCAAGGTCCAGCGCCTCCTCGGCAATGCGGCTGGCCAACTGCTGATGATCCAATCCGTAGCGCTCGATGGCCTCTTCATCCAAATGCACCTGAATCTCTCGCTCACGATTGCCCGAGAGCTCTGCGCGTGAAATACCGCTCGTGGCCTGCAGCTCGGCACGCACGCTCTCGGCGGCGTCGTGGAGCGCGGCCAACCCAACGCTGCCATACACCTGCAGGCTGACCACACTGCGTGAGCGGCCTGCCAGGGTGAAGCGGGGCGGGTCGGCGGCGGCGGGCAGGGTAGTGATGGCATTCACGGATTGCTGAATATCCTGGTACGCCCGCATCACGTCGATGCCATCGATCAACGTAGCGCTGACCACCCCGCTGCCCTCGCTGGCACTGGCGGTTAGCTCATCGATGCCTTCGACATCGGCAATGGCGGCCTCGACCGGCAGTAGCAAACTCTGCTCGACGTCCTCTGGCGTAGCGCCCGGATAGCTGATGGTGACCTGGACGATTTCCGTCTCGAATTCGGGAAACACCTCTTTTTTGATCGCCAGCGACGCCATCAAACCGCCAACGATGAACAGCACCATCAACAGGTTAGGAGCAACGCCATGATCGACCATCCATGCCAACGGTCCTTTGCGCATCATCGAGCCGCTCCCTCATTCTGAGCGGGCGTGTCGCCGCGCTGGCGAAGGCGAACTTCCTGACCTTCTCGCGGCTGGGCAAGGCCCGCGACCACTACCCGTTGGCCGGGCGCCAGGCCGCTGCGCACCAACACGTCGTCTTGGCCGCGGTAGGCCAGCGTTACCTGAGTGCGCTGTAGGCGGTTCTCGTCGTCTACCCACCACACCTGCTCGCCGGGGCGCAGCGCTGCCGAAGGCAGCGCGATCAGTGGCTCTTCGGCGGTGGTGTGGAACGCCACACGCAGCACATCGCCCATCCGTAGGGCAGGGCCATCGTGATCGAGCGCCAGCGGATCGTCCACGGCGATCAATAGCTGGGCCTGCAAGCCGTTCTCTTCGAGGTTGGGTAAAATAGAGAGCAGGGTGCCTTCTCTGGAAGCGCCTTCCGGCCAGCCTTGGCTGGAGAGCGTGACGCTGCCCCCCGGCGACAGCCAGTCCAGCGATTCCCCCGGCAGTGATGCGCGCACCCAGAACTGCTCGACGCCGACCAAACTCACCACGGCGGTGCCTTGGCTCAATAGACTGCCAGCGCCCACCAAACGCTCTTGGACCATGGCTCGCCACGGGGCGGTCAAGGTCGCACGCTCCAGGTTGAGCGCCGCTTGGTCTCGCACCACGCGGGCTTGGGTCAATTGGGCCTGTGCCTGACGAAGCTGTGGTTCTCGCAGTACCAGGGAGCGGCGTTCGGCGCTGAGTTGGCGTCCAAAGGATTCATACTCGCTGCGCGCGCGCTGCTGTTCGGCCTGCTCCAATGCTAACTGCGCCTGAGCATTCGCCAGTTGAGCTTCGGCGTCTTCGAGAGCCAAACGCAGGTCGGCTTGATCGATATAGGCCACCGGTTCGCCCTGTTCCACGACTCGCCCAGGCAACACGCCCTCGCCAAAGCGTTCGAGCTGGCCCGCTACGCGGCTGGCAAGCTCGGTGGCTTTCTCTGCTTCCACGCGGCCGAAACCCTCTAGCGTGGGGGATTGCAGCCGCTGTTCGGTGGTGATGACATCGACCACCGGCGGCGTTGGCGGCGGGGGCGGACGACGCTCGATCCGAGGCGGCTGGCTGACGATCCACCACGCGAGCGCCAAACCACCGACGAACACCAGCAGTGATGCCAGTGCACCAATACCGATGCGGCCTTGCTGAAAGAAAGCGTTAGAGCGAAAGGGGGTCATGGACGGGTGATATCCGTTGGCTAAGAGCGAAAATTCCAGAAAAATAGGCGTATCATGCTAGCATCACCGATTGCCGAGCAGCGATTAGGTAAGCTTTGTGCAAAGAGTGTGCAAGCCGACAAGAAGCGCTTTTTTTGCACCCGGCGCTGACGAACTGCGCTATAACTGCCATCATCCATGTGAAAAGCCATAGACTTCCTGGTCTGTACGACGTTATGAAAAACACCGCCACCCGCGACAAACTCATTGATTCTGGTGCCGAGCTGATTGCCCAGCAGGGCTATAATGCGACGGGTATCAATGCTGTATTAAAAACCTGCGGTGTCCCCAAAGGCTCGTTTTACCACTACTTTTCCAGTAAAGAAGACTTCGGCTTGGCGGTCATCGAGCGCTTTGCCGACGATTACGATGCATCCTTGGCGGCGCTGCTGGAAGATACGACGCTGGCGCCTCTCGAGCGCCTGCGCCGCTACTTTGCCACCGGTCGCGCCCACATGCTCGATTGTGATCACACCACCGGCTGTCTTATCGGCAACCTTGGTCAAGAGCTCTCCGGTCAGAGCGATACCTTTCGCGATGCGTTGAACGTGGTGTTTCAGCGTTGGGAAAGGCGTTTCGTCACCTGCCTAAACCACGCCCAAACCGACGGGACGATTAATACAGCCATCGCGCCCGAGTCGCTGGCGAGCTTTATACTCTCTGGCTGGGAAGGCGCGATTCTACGAGCCAAAACCCTCAAATCCGTTGCGCCTATGGAACACTTCGAAGCCATTTTGTTCGAGCACGTCTTGGTACCTCGCTAGCACGCTAGCGCTCAGTGACGCGCGCGGAAGTGGTGATCTCCACTCTGCACGTCGTTGCTCACGGCGGCGAGCAGCGACGCATCTAGCGACGGATCATCCATGGCTAGCAAACCGCACTTGGCTAGCGCCTCGCGTAGGCTGACCTGTTCATCCAGGCGTTGATACACCACTCGAACACAGCAGGGCATACGTTCACTGTTGTCCGCCACGCCCATTTTCAGGCCGGTGAGACGCGTGACCTGGCTCTGAAAGCTGGGAAACAGAATGGTTTGGGTGATTTCGTGTCCGTTCAGGGTTTCGTGGTCGACCAAAAACAGCCGATCGGCCAGCTTGACCGCGGCGCCGACGTAGCGGTTATGACAGGGTCGCTTACCCGGTATTACTTGCATGCGCTCGGTACGCTGGTAGACCACGCCGCCTTCTCGTTTTTCCAAACACACCAGTGTGCGCATTAAATAGCCGGGGCGCGACATCGAGTGATAAAGCTCGAAATAGCGCCCCAGATAGCGTTCCAAACCTTCGCTACCCCGCTGGATGAGCGCATTGGGCCAGGGCAGTGAGGTGCTTGCGGTGTCGGCGTTGAGCTGCCCGGTTTGAACCAGCGCTCGGAAATCGTGATGGGGCAGGGCAATATCGTCTGGCGTTACGCCAAAAAAGTGGCAGATCCGCTGGAGCGCCGCATGGCTGGGATAGTAACGTCCGCTGAGGTAGCGATTGAACTGTGCCCGGTTGATGGGCAGGCGACGGCACACGTCGGCAATCGACGGGTAGTAGCTGCACAGCAGGCGCAAATTGGCCACAAATTCATCGTGCATGGGCGTGACTCGGAGCTCTTGGGCGGTGGCGGCTAATGTGCCGCCTTGCGCCCAAGAGTGCAACGGCTGATGCCCCAAGCCGTCTTAAAATGATCGGCGAGCGTGTTTAAAACCCTTCCAGCACCAACTTGCCCACGGTGCGGTTGCTCTCGATCAGTGCGTGAGCGCGCGTTAAATTGTCGGCAGTGATAGGGCCGAGCACCTCGCCTAACGTCGTAGTCAAACGGCCGCTATCCACCATGGCGGCCACTTCAGCCAATAGGTCGTGCTGTTTGGCAATGTCCTCGGTAGTAAACAAAGGTCGAGTGAACATCAGCTCCCAGTGCAGCGACAGGCTCTTGAGCTTGAGTTTACGCACGTCGATTAGCTCCGGGTCATCGATCAGTGCTAATTTGCCCTGGGGCTTCAAGGCATTGGTGATCGCCTCGAAGTGGTGATCGGTTTGGTTCAGGCTGATGACCATATCCACCTGATCATAGCCTGCGGCTTTGAGCGCTTCATCCAGCGGTTGGCGGTGGTCGATCACCGCATCGGCGCCGAGCGACGTGATCCAGGCTTGGCTTTCCGGGCGAGAGGCCGTCCCAATCACGGTGATATCGGTGAGTTGCTTGGCAAGCTGAATCAGAATCGAGCCAACGCCACCGGCAGCACCTACCACTAATAATGTTTTGCCTTTGGTGTCGCGCAGGCCCAGTTCCAGGCGGTCAAACAGTAGCTCCCAGGCAGTAATGGCGGTGAGGGGGAGAGCCGCTGCCTGGACGTCAGACAGACTTTTTGGCGCCAGGCTGGCGATACGCTCATCGACCAGTTGGTACTCGGCATTGGAGCCTTGGCGCGCGATGCTGCCCGCGTACCACACCCGGTCACCCGGCTGAAAGCGAGTGACTGCACTGCCCACTGCATCGACCACGCCTACCGCATCGTAACCCAGCACCCGCGGCTCGCCGCCGTCGGGCAGCGCGCTTTTACGCACCTTGGCATCTACCGGGTTGACAGAAACTGCGCTTACCGCGACCCGAATATCGTGGGGCTCGGGGGTGGGCAGCGGCAGCTCGACGGCGTGCAGGGCGTCTGGGTGGTCGATCGGCAGGCTTTTGGTAAACGCGAATGCTTTCATGGTCGTTCTCCAAGCGATGATGAATGGTGACATCATGCCTGGGTGTCGTTTTATGAAAAAGAGGGCTAATGTAGCTAACAGTTTCCAATTTTATTTGAAAATAAGGGGCCTATCGCTCCATGCGTACCGATGACCTAAACGTGTTTGTCTATGCTGCCCAGCACGGCAGCCTTTCCGCCGCCGCGCGGGAGCTGGCGATTACCCCGGCAGTGGCTAGCGTGGCAATCAAACGCCTTGAAGACGCGTTGGGCACGCGGCTACTGGTACGTTCTACCCGCAGTTTGCGGCTAACACCCGCCGGGGCGCACTATTTAGTGCATGCGAAAACGGCGCTGGGTGCCCTTGCCGAAGGGGAAAAAGAGCTGCACCGCGAACGCCAAGAGATTGTGGGAGAACTCAGCCTCTCAATGCCGTCTGATCTGGGCCGCAACGTGCTGCTGGGCTGGCTGGACCGTTTTGTGGCGCTGCATCCGCAGCTGCGTTTGCGGCTTCGGGTCAGCGACCGGGTGAGCGATCTATTTCGCCAGCCAGTGGAGATTGCACTGCGCTACGGCGTGCCGGAGGATTCCAGCCTGGTCGCCCTGCCGCTAAAAGACGATAACCAACGGGTGGTGTGCGCCGCACCTCGCTATATCGCGCGCCACGGCGAGCCCGCCACGCCAGATGAGCTACGCCAGCACAACTGCCTCTGCTTCAATCTTGGTGAGCGGGTGCACAATCAGTGGCAGTTCGGCAGTGAGCGTATCAGCGTGCAGGGCAATCGGGTGAGCGACGATGCTGAGTGCGTGCGCCGCTGGGCGCTGGCGGGAGAGGGTATTGCCTATAAATCTCGGCTGGATATTCAGGCAGACCTAGAGGCAGGCCGCTTGGTGGCGCTGTTGGCTGCATTTCCTACCGAGCCCGCGCCGCTGTATCTGGTCTGCCCGCACCGGCTGTCGCTCACGCCCGCCGTAGTCGCGCTGAAAGACTTTCTGATCGAACGGTTACAAGAGGATGCCAAGTGAAGAGCATCATCTATCCTCGAGGAGCTCGCTATGTTTGCAGGGTTTGAAAAACAGATGCGCCGTGTGAACGGCGTCGATATTGCCTACCGCATGGGGGGCAGTGGCCCGGCGTTGCTGCTGCTTCACGGCCATCCGCAGACCCATGTGATTTGGCACAAGGTAGTGGATACGCTTGCCCAGCACTTCACGGTGATTGCCGCCGACCTGCGCGGCTACGGCGACAGCGGTAAGCCGGACGATGACCCCAAGCACCTCAATTACGCCAAGCGCACCATGGCCGCCGATATGGCCGAACTGATGAGCGCGCTGGGGTTTGAGCGTTTCAAGGTGCTAGCCCACGACCGCGGCGCGCGGGTGGCGCATCGTTTAGGCGTTGATTACGCCGAGCGGATCGAGCGCATGGTGCTTTTAGATATCGCCCCCACGCTGGCCATGTACCGTGGCACCAATGAAGCGTTCGCACGCAGCTACTGGCACTGGTTCTTTCTGATTCGCCCTCAGCCACTGCCGGAAATGCTGATTCAAGCCGACCCCGCTCAGTATCTACAAAGCGTGATGGGCGCCCGCAGCGCGGGCATGGCGCCCTTCGCCCCAGCAGCGCTGGCGGAGTATGAGCGCTGCCTGGCACTTCCCGGCACGGGCACGGCCACCGGTATCTGCGGCGACTACCGCGCCAGCGCCACCATCGACTTGGAGCACGACCAGGCGGATATCGACGCGGGGGTGAAGCTCACCTGTCCGATCAACGTGATGTGGGGCGCCAAAGGTGCGATTGAAGCCTGCTTCGATGCCTTGGCTGAATGGCGCAAGGTAGCGACGCAGGTAGAGGGTAAGGCTCTGCCCTGCGGGCACTACATTGCCGAGGAGGCTCCTGACCTGCTGCTGGAAGAAGCGCTGTCGTTTCTACACCAGGATGAATGACATTAGGCGCTAGCAGCACTGAACATCGCGTCGGTTCTGCTAGCGCTACTCTTAACGTTCCATGCTGCTGACGATCAGTGCCGCATTGACGCCACCAAAACCAAACCCGTTGCACAATACATGCTGAGTGGCGTGCTGATGCGCCGACGTGACGAAGGTCAAATCCTGCATATCCTCGTCGCACGCCTCCAGGTTAATGGTGGGCGGGAGTTGCTGATGCCGGAGGGCCAGTACGGAAAAAATACTCTCTATGCCGCCGGCTGCGCCCAACAAGTGGCCTGTGGCGGCTTTCGTGGCCGATATGGGAATAGCGGGCAAGCGCTCACCGAATACGTTGCGCAATGACGCTATTTCAGCCCGATCGCCAACGGGTGTGGAGGTGGCGTGGGCATTGATATGGTCAATCGCATCAGGATCTAGTTTGGCCATCCCTAGCGCCGCTTGGATCGCGGCGGCTGCGCCAGATCCATCTTTTGGACCTGCCGTCAGATGGTAGGCGTCCGCGCTGGTACCGTAACCGCTAATCACTGCTAAGGGCGTGGCGCCCCGTGCCATCGCATGGTCAAGGGGTTCGATTACCATGACGCCAGCGCCTTCTCCCATGACGAAACCATTACGGGCGTTATCAAACGGCCTGGAAGCAAGCTCCGGGGCGTCTGATTCAGTGGAAACGGCCTTTAAAGCATTAAAGCTGGCGAGCGAAAGCGGATCAATACATGCTTCAGCCCCGCCGACGAGGGCGACATCGGCTTCGCCACTGCGGATGATGCGCATGCCGTCGCCAATCGCCTGTAGTCCTGCGGCGCACGCCGTTACCGGACACCCCAAGGGGCCTTGGAATCCATAGCGAATGGAGAGATTGCCCGCTGCCAGATTGGCTAGAAAGGCAGGCACCGTGAAAGGGGTAAGTTTGCGATAGCCGCGCTCGACCAGCGTCCTTTGCGCTTGTGTGATGGTAGGAAACCCGCCAATACCAGAGCCAATGATGGTAGCCGTTCGGCGTTTTTGCGACTGCTCGACGGGGAACCAGTCGGCCTGCGACAGTGCCTCTTGGGCGGCTGCTAACGCGTACAGGCTGAACAGGTCCATTTTGCGCTGCTCTTTGGGGGCGGCGATGGCACTCACGTCAACGCCGCCGCTAGGGTCCTGGTGAATGCTTGGTACCGTCCCAGCAATTTTGATCGGGATATTGCTGGTATCGAAGCGGTCAATGGTGCTGATGCCAGACTGGCCGTCAACCAGGCGCTGCCAGCTTTTATGGACGCTGTTGCCTAGCGGGCTGACCATGCCCATGCCGGTAATCACAATAGGTGACTGCATAAGTGACTCCTGAATCAGTAGTGTGGGCACCCTAGCAATGGGCAGTATATGATCAAGATAATATTTAGCTGACGCACGATGAGGTGAGTATGCCTTACCCCAAGAGCCATAAATCGAAAACCAAAGAGCGCATTTTGGCGTCGGCGACCGAGCTATTCAGCCGCAACGGGTTTCAGAAGGTATCAATTGGCCAGATCATGAAGCTGGCGAAGATGACTCACGGCGCCTTTTATGCCCATTTCGCGTCAAAAGAGGCCCTCTACCATGAATCCGTACGCCTGACCATCGATAACAGTCGGGCCGCTAGACTGGTAAAAGGCCCTCTTTCGTTAAAACACCTGACCGAGTTAGTCGATAATTACTGCAATCTCCAAGAGCTGGAAGCGAAGCATAAGCCTGGGCCCGAAGCGGTGCTGTTCAATGAAATAGGCAGTGAAAAAGCCGAAATCCGTACCCTGTTCGAAGCGTCTTACATGAGTATGAAAAAGATGCTCGAAACGCGGTTGATGGCGCTTAGTAAGTTGAAACAACTTCCCTTTGCCGCTGATCGCAACGCGATTGCGGATAAGTCGCGGGTAATATTGGCATCTCTAGTGGGAGCCGTGGCGATTGCGAAAAGTCTACCTAGCGAGGCAGAGCGCAAGCAGGTATTGATCGCCACACAGCGCCAGATTCTACTCATGCTCGGGATCAGTGACACCGAGGCCGAGCGTATGTTGCAAGCGCAGTAAGACGTTACTCTCCTGAACGGATCGCCAGGATGCTGCTATGGCCGGCACTGCCATTGGCACATAACGGCAGCCGGTGATTTAGGCGGTGGCCCAAGACGAAGCGGGCAAAAAACTGGATAATGGCCGCCATTCGCCTGATGCGTTGGCGCTCAGGCACACTCATTATTCTGGACGCCCGCCCATGGAAATCAAAGTTAACTACCTCGACAACCTCCGCCTGGAGTCCAGGTTCGACGATTTTACGGTCATCTCCGACCAGCCGATTCGCTACAAGGGCGACGGCTCGGCCCCCGGCCCGTTCGACTACTTCCTGGCCTCGTCGGCCATGTGTGCCGCTTACTTCGTCAAGGTGTACTGCAACGCGCGCAATATCCCCACCGAGAACATTCGCCTCTCGCAAAACAACATCGTCGACCCGGAAAACCGCTACAAGCAGATTTTCAAAATCCAGGTCGAGCTGCCGGAGGATATCTCGGAAAAGGATCGCGAAGGCATCCTCCGCTCCATTGATCGCTGCACGGTGAAGAAGGTCGTGCAGACCGGCCCGGAATTTCAGATCGAGGTGGTCGAGAACATCGACGAGGATGCTCAGGCGCTGCTGATGGGCGCGCCGGAAGGAGGCTGCACCTACATCGAAGGAAAAGACCTACCGCTGGAGCAGACCATTGCCAACATGAGCGGTATTCTGGCCGACCTCGGTATGAAGATCGAGATTGCCTCCTGGCGCAATATCGTGCCCCACGTGTGGTCGCTGCATATCCGCGATGCGGCGTCCCCCATGTGCTTTACCAACGGCAAAGGCGCGACCAAAGAGAGCGCGCTTTGCTCGGCGCTGGGCGAGTTCATCGAACGCTTGAGCTGCAACTTCTTCTACAACGATCAATTCTTCGGTGAAGAGATCGCGGGCAGCGCGTTCGTACACTATCCCAATGAGAAGTGGTTCAAGCCCGGCCCGAATGACGAGCTGCCCGAGGAGATTCTCGACGAGCACTGCCTGGCGATTTACAACCCGGAAGGCGAGCTGGGTGGCTCGAACCTGATCGATACCAACTCGGGCCGCGAAGATCGCGGCATCGTCTCGCTGCCGTTCGTGCGCCAGAGCGATGGCGAAACGGTCTACTTCCCCTCCAATCTGATCGAAAACCTGTTCCTCAGTAACGGTATGAGCGCGGGCAATACCCTGGTGGAAGCCCAGGTACAGTGCCTTTCAGAGATTTTCGAGCGGGCGGTGAAGCGAGAGATCCTCGAACAGGAATTGGCCCTGCCCGACGTGCCTCAGGAGGTGCTGGCCAAGTACCCCAGTATCGTCGAGGGCATTAATGCCCTGGAAGCTCAGGGCTTCCCCGTGCTGGTGAAGGATGCCTCCATGGGTGGGCAGTTCCCGGTGATGTGCGTGACGCTGATGAACCCGCGCACCGGCGGGGTATTCGCTTCCTTCGGTGCCCACCCAAGCTTCGAAGTGGCGCTGGAGCGCAGTCTGACCGAGCTGCTCCAGGGCCGCAGCTTCGAAGGCTTGAACGACCTGCCGCTGCCGACTTTCAACTCGCAAACGGTGTCCGAGCCGAACAACTTCGTCGAGCACTTCATCGACTCGGTGGGCGTGGTCTCCTGGCGTTTCTTCAGTGCCAAGCCTGATTTCGAGTTCAGCGAGTGGGACTTCTCCGGCAGCAACGAAGAGGAAGCCGAGACCCTGTTCGGCATTTTCGAGGAGCTGGGGGCCGAAGTGTACATGGCGGTGCATGAAGACCTGGGCGCACCGGTATGCCGTATTCTGGTGCCGGGCTACTCCGAGGTGTACCCCATCGAAGACCTGATTTGGGATAACACCAATAAGGCGCTGGATTACCGCGAGGACATCCTCAACCTGCACCGCCTGGACGACGAGCAGCTCACCGATCTGGTCGAGCGCTTGGAAGAGAGCCAGATGGATGACCACGCCGATATCATCACGCTGATCGGTATCGAGTTCGACGAGAACACCGTGTGGGGCCAGCTGACCATTCTGGAGCTCAAACTGCTGGTCTACCTGGCCCTGCAGCGCCATGAAGAGGCGCTGGACTGCGTGCAGATGTTCCTCCAGTACAACGACAACACCGTCGAGCGCGGCCTGTTCTATCAGGCGGTCAACGCGGTGCTGGAGATTGCCCTGGACGACGAGCTGGCGCTAGACGACTATCTACCCAACTTCAAACGCATGTTCGGCGAAGCCACCATGGAAGCCGTCGTCGGTTCGGTAGACGGCACGGTACGCTTTCACGGCCTCACGCCCACCAATATGCAGTTAGAGGGCTTGGATCGCCACCAGCGCCTGATCGAGAGCTACAAGAAGCTTCACGCAGCCCGAGCGGCTAAAGCGGGTCTCTAACGGCGTTTATGGGTGAGTAATATCGGTGATTAACGACAGCGGTGCGTGGCCTCATTGGTCCGCACCGTTTTTTATGTGATGCACTGTGGTGCAGCAATTGGCGCAGTGAGTGCAACCAACTGCATCGCTGCGCCAAATTTCATCCCGCCCTTGGCTTGGTACAACACTCTCCGCGCATCCCAATAGCACAAAGACGCGATCGTTAACGACGCAACTTACAACATAACGCTCAATAATAACGCGGAGAGTACTCCATGCTCGATATGCTCAATGACCTCCTCTGGGGGAAGGTGTTACTTGTTTTACTGGTGGGAGTGGGGATCGGTTTTACCGTTGCCTCCCGCTTCGTACAGTTTCGCTATTTTGGTGAAATGTTCCGCATCCTGGGCACAGGACAAGCCTTCAAGCGTAACCAGCACGGCCACTTGAGCTCGTTCCAGGCGCTGGTGCTGTCGGTGGCGGGTCGTGTGGGTGGCGGCAACATTGCCGGTGTGGCCGTGGCGATTACGCTGGGCGGTCCTGGGGCCATTTTCTGGATGTGGCTCGTCGGCCTAATGGGCATGGCCACCAGCTTTCTGGAGTGTACGCTGGCGCAAACCTATAAAGAGGCCGAGGGCGACGGCACCTACCGTGGCGGCCCGGCGTACTACATCGTCAAAGGCCTGGGCAAGCAGTGGCGCTGGCTGGCGGCGTTCTACTCGGTTCTGCTGCTGATTACCTTCGGTTTTGCCTTTACAGCCCTACAGTCCTATGCCGTTGCCACGTCCTTTGGCGATGCCTTTGGCGTGCCGGTGCTGTACAGCGGTATCGCGCTGGCCATGCTGGTGGGGCTGATCATCTTTGGCGGTATCAAGCGGATTGCCCGAATTTCCGAATTTTTGGTGCCGTTCATGGCCGTGGGGTACATCGCTGTGGCGCTGCTGGTCATTGCGTTGAACATCACTGAGATTCCTGGCGTGATCGCGCTGATCGTGAAGAGCGCCTTTGGTTTGGAGCCGCTGGTGGGCGGCGGTATTGGCGCGGCCATCATGATGGGCTTGAAGCGCGGCCTGTTCTCCAACGAAGCGGGCTTGGGCAGTGCGCCCAACGTGGCCGCCGTTGCCTACGTGCCGCACCCGGCCAACCAGGGGATCGTTCAGGCGTTCTCGGTGTTTATCGACACGGTCATCATCTGTTCGGCCACGGCGTTTCTGATTCTGCTTAGTGGCGTGTATGACCCGGCTGCTGGTGCGGGTGTCGAAGGTATTGCGTTGACCCAAGCTGCTCTGGCAGACCATGTGGGTGAGTGGGGCCGCACCTTCGTGAGCCTAGCGCTGCTGCTGTTTGCCTTCAGCACCATTTTGTACAACTACTACCTGGGCGAAAACAGCCTGAACTTCTTCAGCCGTGATAACCAGAATCTGTTCAACGCCTTCCGCGTGGCCATCGTGCTGCTGGTGTGCTGGGGCGCGACGACCGACCTAGGCACCGTGTTCGGTTTTGCCGACGTCACCATGGGCCTCTTAGCGGTCGTGAACCTCGTGGCGCTCATTCTGCTGTTCAAATGCGGTCTGCGCATTATGAAGGATTTTGACAGCCAGCGCCGTCAGGGCATCGAACAGCCGATTTTCGACGCCAACCAGCACCCGGATCTCGACCTGGACCCCAAAGCGTGGGAGCTGGAGCCCCAAGAGGCCGAAGCGCTAAAACAGCGCCTGGAAAGTGCGCTAGCGAAGTAAGTTCGCTTCTTTTCAGCTCATAAGGAGAACCCATGCCCCGCGTCCTCATCCTCTATACGGGCGGCACCATCGGTATGCAACCCTCGCCCCAAGGGTACGTGCCCAGCGCGGGGCTGGCCGAGCGCTTGGCGGCGCACTTGGCCGTAGGTGATCCTTATCGGCTGCCTGTCTTCGAGGTGGTTGAAATACAGCCACTGATCGACAGCGCTGAGCTGATGCCCGAGGCGTGGAATCGCCTCGTGGCCGTGCTGGAAACGCACTGGCAGCGTTACGATGCGCTCGTCATCCTGCACGGTACCGATACCATGGCCTACAGCGCGGCGGCGCTGTCGTTCATGCTCGGTGCGATTAACAAGCCGGTGCTCTTCACCGGCTCCCAAATTCCGCTGGGTGAGCCAAGAAGTGACGCGCTGAACAATGTGGTCAGCGCATTACAGTTAGCGGCTCATCCGGCAACGCCCTGCGAAGTGAGCCTGCTCTTTCATGACCGGCTACTGCGCGGCAATCGCGCCCGTAAGGTGCGCACGCAAGGTCTGGATGCTTTCGACTCACCCAACTTCCCTTGGCTGGCCGAGATCGGCATTGGCATCACCTTTCCCCAGCCCTCGGCGCTGCTCAGCGGGGAGCCCAACTTTGCTCCCATCGAACTCGATGACGAGGCGGTAGCGGTGCTATCGCTACACCCAGGCATGTCGCTAACGCGCGCAAAAGCGCTACTGGCAGACGACACGCTGAAAGGTGTGGTGCTACACAGCTACGGCGTGGGGAACCCGCCCAGCTTTGACGGTGCACTGCTCGACGCCTTGAAGGCAGCCCATGAGCGGGGCGTGGCGCTGCTCAACGTCACTCAGTGCGCTCAGGGGGAGGTCATTCAAGGCGCCTACGCCACCGGGGCGGCGCTCAATCAGGCGGGCGTGATCGCTGGAGGAGACATCACGCTGGAAGCCGCCGTGGCCAAGCTCATCGTTCTGCTTGGCCGTGGGCTTTCCGGGCCAGCGCTGCGCAAAGCACTCAGCGCAGCGATTCGTGGCGAACGGTCTTGCTGATTCAGCCAAAGAACCAGTAACACACCAGAATGGCGGTGGTGATGCCTGCTATATCGGCGACCAGGGCGCATCCCAACCCATGGCGAATGCGGCTAATGCCCACGGCGCCGAAGTAAACCGCCAGCACGTAAAACGTGGTTTCGGTGCTGCCTTGGAAGGTCGCGGCCAGTAGCCCAGGAAAGCTATCGACCCCAAAGGTGTTCATGGTTTCGATCATCATGGCACGGGAGCCACTGCCAGAAAGCGGTTTCACAAAGGCGGTGGGCAGCGCATCCACGAAGCGGATATCCCAGCCAATGCCCTCCACCAGCCAGCGGATACCGCCAAGCCCGGCATCCAGCACGCCGCTGGCGCGCAGCACACCCACCGCGACAAGCATGGCAATCAGGTAGGGCAGTAGGGTGATGGTAAAGCTCAGGCCCTCTTTAGCCCCTTCGATAAAAGCGTCGTACACCTTGACGCCGCGTAGCGCCCCAACCATCAAGAACAGTATCACGATGCTAAATAGCGTTAGGTTGCCGACCAGAGTAGACGCTGCCGCCAGTGCCTGGGCGGACATCCCGGCGAGTGTGGTCATCAGCAGGCCCAGCGCGAGTGCTGCGGCTAACAGATAGGCCAACACCACCGGCTGCCATAGTTTCAAGCGCTGCATGATCGCCACGGCTAACAGCCCTGCCAGACTGGAGGCGCTTGTCGCCAACAGGATCGGTAGAAAGACCAGCGTTGGCTCGTCCGCCCCTTGCTGGGCACGGTACATGAAGATCGTGACGGGCAGCAGGGTCAGCGACGAGGTGTTCAGTACAAGAAACAGAATTTGCGCATTGCTGGCGGTATCGCGGCTGGGGTTCAGGGTTTGCAGCGAGTGCATCGCCTTGATGCCAATCGGCGTCGCAGCGTTGTCCAGCCCCAGAATGTTGGCGGCAAAGTTCATGCTGATCAGGCCCATGGCTGGGTGGCCGCGGGGCACCTCGGGCATCAATCGGCAGAACAGCGGGTCGAGCACTCGCCCCAGCAGGCGTATCAAGCCCGCCTTTTCGGCAATGGCCAGAAACCCCAGCCACAGCGTCATGGTGCCCAGCAGCACCAGAATGATATCGACGCTGACCTTCGCCATATCGAACAGCGACTGCACTAGGCGGGCAAACACCTCGCTGTCGCCACCCACCAGCCACTGCCAAAGCGATGCCGCAAAGGCGGCAATGAAAAAACTTAACCAAATTCCGTTGAGCATGGCGGGTGGGCGTCCTTGGTGATGAATAAAGCAGAGCACTTGCTGCGTATCCTACCCAAGGAGCGCCCGTACGCGCTAACCCGACAGCGAAAGAAAAAACAGTATCAGCGGAGGCGACAGCAGCGACAGGATAAAACCGCTAACCACCGCAATCGGCACGCAGGCCACGCCGCCGTGCTGCTGTATGACGGGCAGGGTGAAGTCCATGGAGGTGGCCCCGCCGTAGCCAATTGCTAGCGCGGTGTGGCGGTGAATGACCAAGGGAATCAAAATGAACGCCAGCAGCTCGCGGGTGAGGTCGTTGAAGAACGCCACGCCGCCCATCAAAGGGCCGAGCTGGTCGCCAATCAGGATGGCCGACAGCGAGTACCATCCAAACCCAGAAGCCAGGGCCAATCCTTCGTTCCAGCTAAGCGAGAGCAGCGGCGCGGCGGCCAGTCCCGCCAGCAGCGAGCTCAGCGCCAGCGTGATGGCAATGGCAAGCCCCAAGCGGTTTAGCAAAATCTGCTTCAATGGCATGCCGGAGTTGCGTAACTGGCAGCCAATCAACGCCAACAGCAGGTAGAGCACCCACTCCGCCAGCCGGTCAGCCGTGGTGAATAGCGCCTCGCCAACCCTAGGCCCCAGCAGCAGACCTGCAGTGACACCCGCGGCGACCACTCCCACTAACATTAACGAGCCCTGCATCGCGGCGAGTTTACTGGTGGGGGCATCTTTCACCACTGGCGAGCCGCCCGCGCTGAGTCGTACCCGCCGTGACAGCCACCATAGCGCCGCTAGGTTAAATAGGGTGGTCATGCTAAACAGCAGCAGGGCATTGCCCCCCAAACGAGAGAGCTGGCTGCCTAGGTTGTCGAGACCGGCAAGGCTGATGCCCATCAACAGCAGGATCACATATACCGAGCTGCTAACGGCTCGGTTGATCAGGTTGAGTAAAGTTGATGAGCCAACGCGTACCAAGTAGCCCAAAAACAGCGGCAGTAAAACGATCAATAGGCCAGACAGCATTTAGGGCGCGTTATCCTCGGCAGGGGTGAACTGGGTCATGGTGAGCGTCGTTTGTCGGCGCCCCTCTTTTTCATAGGTGGCTGAGAGGATGAGCCCCGGCCAGTCAGGATGGAAGTTGATCAGCAAATGCCGATCGGGCTTTTCAGCATCGATCAGCGTGACCTGCTTGGCGTCGAACTCACCGGCAGGCACACGGGCTGTAGTGGGCTCGTTCACGAAGTACTGGAAGTGTTCGTCGCGCCCACGGTGATCCACGAAGTCGATATCGCAGGGGTTGCTCTCGGTGCAGCCTTCTGTGCCAGCCCGGCGGGAGAGGTCGAACAGGGCGGCTTGACGATCGATGGAGGGAATGTCGTCTTGGTTGAGCTGATAGCTGTCGCCGACGCCGAAGAGAGAGTAGCTGCTGTTATAAAGCAAAGAGTGTGTGTCGCCATCATCGATGTAGAAACGACTGCGCTCGTTACCTCGGGCGACGGCAATGGAGAAACTCATGTCGCTCAGCCAATGCGAGCCTTCATGCGTGAGCGTATGGGTAATGTTGGCGCTCGGCCAGCCGCGAATGTCAAGCCGGTACTGCGCCTCGAATGGCTGAGGAGAGGCCAAGGAAGCGCTGTCATCGGCAAGCGCGGCGGCGCTGGTCGTCATCAGCGCGGCAGTCAGTGTAGCGCCCATTAGGCCGTGCCGTGTGTTACGAGCGAATGTGTGTTGCAAAGGCTCTTCCTCCCTACAGTGTGTCGTCCTAAGAGCCTTTAGCAAGCGCTTGGTTCCTTGGGTGAGTATAGCGAGCGGGCTACTTGCCGTCAGTAGCCCAGCTTGGGATCGACGGTGGCGACCGGCTCTCCTGCATCGAAGGCATGCAGGTAGGAGATGACCTGGTCGATGGCATCGTTCAGCGGTGTGGGGGCCGCCATGTGAGGCGTGACGATGACCTTGGGGTGCCGCCATAGCGGATGGTCAGCGGGCAAGGGTTCTTTATCGAACACATCCAGTAGCGCGCCGCGCAGATGGCCTGAACGCTCGTCCTGACCCAACGCATCGAGCAGCGCCTGTTCGTCGATCAGGCTACCGCGACCTGGATTGATGACACTGGCCCCTTTAGGCAGTTGGGCCAGCCGCTCGCCGTCGAGAATGTGCCGGGTTGCCGCGGTGTCAGGCAAGATCGTCACCACGCTTTGTACTTGGCTCAACAGGTCGTTCAGACCCTCATCGCCATGTAAGCAGCGCACACCGTTGATGTGCTTGGGCGTTCGGCTCCAGCCCAAAACGGGGAAGCCTGCTTGCTGGAGTGCACTGGCGACGTAGCTACCGATGGCGCCCAGCCCTAATACGCCGACTGGCCAGTTTGCTTTATCCGGCACTGTCTGGGGCTGCCAACGAGCGCTGGATTGTTGCGCAGCGTAACGATCCATACTGCGATAAAAATACAGCACGCCGTAGAGCACATAGTCGGCCATCAGCTCGCTCATCCCGGCATCACGCAATTTGACGATGGGCACGTCTTTGGGTAGTTCAGGCGTCTTGAGCAAATGATCGACGCCGGCTCCCAGGTTGATAATTCCCTTCAGCTGGGTTTGTTCCTCGAAGAGATGCGCGGGCGCTTTCCACACCGCGAGGTAATCGGCATTGGCGCGCTCACTAGGGGGAGCGTCGCTCGTCACGACGTCCGCGTGGGGTAGCGCTTGGGCAATGGCGTTCTGCCACTGGGCCGCGTCGTCGATATGCACGACAATTTTCATATGATCTCCTCGTCATCTAGCCAATGCCGTCATTCACTATCATGGGTGAGAGTCTTACGAGTTCGCAACCCGTAGAGCGCCTTGTGCCAAGGAGTAAGAGCGCTGTTAACACCTCGATGTATACAACGTTAACGGCATATGAAATTTTTGTCATAAAGGTTTTGACCGGCAACCAAGGGTGGGTGCTAGTATCGGCTTAAGACGACATTGGCGGGCCAACAGCGGCGGTGGCCAGGTCGATCCTGTGGCCCAGTGCGGCATGTCCTTGCGGCTCGCGCTGGTTCTTAGTGATCTTTGATGGCGAGTTGCCCGATGACTGAGGTTTCCCTGCCTTTCACTCGTGAAGAGTATGCAAACCGCCTTTGGAAGGTGCGTACCGAAATGGCCGTTCGCGGCATCGATGTACTGATCGTCAGCGATCCCTCCAACATGGCGTGGCTAACCGGCTACGATGGCTGGTCGTTTTATGTTCACCAGTGTGTATTGGTAGGGCTGGAAGGCGAGCCGGTGTGGTTTGGGCGACGTATGGATGCCAACGGCGCGCTGCGCACCTGTTGGATTCATCCAGACAACATTACCTACTACCCGGATTACTACGTACAGAACCCCGACATGCACCCGATGGAGTATCTGGCGCAGTCGATCATGCCCGACCGCGGTTGGCACACCGGCGTGGTGGGTATGGAGATGGATAACTACTACTTCTCTGCTAAAGCCTACCAAAGCCTGCTCAAGGAGCTGCCACACGCACGCTTCATGGATGCTAATGCGCTGGTCAACTGGTGCCGGGCGATCAAGTCACCGCAAGAAGTCGCCTATATGCGCGTGGCGGCCAAAATCGTCGAAGGCATGCACTCACGCATTCTAGAGGTGATCGAGCCAGGACTGCCGAAGAGCAAGCTGGTGTCTGAAATCTATCGCGTCGGTATCGAAGGCTTCGTGGACGAGAACGGCAAGGTGTTTGGTGGTGACTATCCGGCCATCGTACCGATGCTGCCCACCGGTAAAGACGCCGCTGCTCCACACTTGACCTGGGACGACACGCCCTTTCGCAGCGGCGAGGGCACCTTCTTCGAAATTGCCGGGGTGTTCAAACGCTACCATGCCCCCATGTCTCGGACCGTGTTTCTCGGCACGCCGCCCACCGACTTCATCCGCGCCGAGTCGGCCTTGCTGGAAGGCATCGAGCACGGATTGGCGGTGGCCAAACCCGGTAACCGCACGGCCGATATCGCCATGGCGCTGGGCGCGGCGATGGACAAGTACGGCTTTGACCGCGGCGGCGCACGCTGTGGCTACCCCATCGGTATCTCTTATCCCCCCGATTGGGGCGAGCGCACCATGAGCCTACGCCCGTCGGACGAAACGATCCTGCAGCCCGGTATGACGTTCCACTTCATGCCAGGCCTGTGGGTCGATGACTGGGGGCTGGAAATTACCGAAAGCATACTGATTACCGAAGACGGCTGCGAAACGCTGGCAAACTTCCCCCGCCAGCTGTTCGTCAAGTAGCTGCGTGACAACACAAGGGACACACAATGACGCTTCAACCGAACTCACTGCGCCCAAGCCCTATTGCTGCCACCGTTGATTTCGACGCCGACGGCGTTCAGCACGGCTTTTTAAAACTGCCGATCTCCACCGATGAGTCGGCCTGGGGCGCGGTGATGATTCCCGTCACGGTGGTGAAAAACGGCGAAGGCCCCACGGCGCTGTTGACGGGGGGGAACCACGGCGATGAGTACGAGGGGATTACCTCCCTACTCAAGCTCTCTTCGACGCTCAAAGCAGAGGACGTGACCGGCCGCGTCATCATCGTACCCTGCATGAACACCCCGGCGGTCATGGCAGGCAAACGCACCTCGCCGATGGACAAGGGCAACCTGAATCGCAGCTTTCCCGGTGACCCCAACGGCACGGTGACTTCGCAAATCGCCGACTACTTCACCCGCGTACTGGTGCCCATGAGCGATGTGGTGCTCGATCTGCACTCCGGCGGCCGCACGCTGGATATCCTGCCGTTTGGTGCCTCTCATGTGTTGGATGACAAACAGCAGCAGCAGGCCGCCTTGGAAGGTGCCAAGGCCTTTGGTGCGCCTTACGCCATGGTGATGTTCGAGCTGGATGCCGAAAAGCTGTTCGACACTGCCTGCGAGCGCCAGGGCAAAGTGTTTGTAGCCACTGAGCTGGGCGGCGGCGGCACCTCTACACCGCAAAGCATCGCCATTGCCGAGCGTGGCGTACGCAACTTCTTGATTCATTACGGCCTAGTAGCGGGTGATGTTGAGATGCCCGAAGGTGGGCAGATGTACCTCGATATGCCCGATGCCAGCTGCTACGTTCAGAGCCAACACTCCGGCGTGTTGGAACTGTTAGTGGCCCTGGGGGATGAAGTGAAGAAGGGTCAAACCATCGCCTATGTCTACGACATGACCCGCAGCGGCACGGCTCCGGTGGCCTACCAAGCTGAGCGTGACGGCATTCTCATGGCTCGCCGTGCGCCGTCACTGATCAATATGGGGGATACCCTGGCGGTGATCGCCGATGTTGTCGAACGCCTGGAGGCGTAGCCCCCGGCATGATGAAACTGGACCGTTTTGATCTCAAAATCCTTGATATCCTCTCTCGGGATGGGCGAATCACCAAATCCAAACTGGCCGAGGCGATTAACCTGTCCGTTAGCCCCTGCTGGGAACGGGTGAAGCGCCTTGAAAAGGCTGGGGTGATCGAGGGCTACACCGCGCGCATCAATGCCGACGTGTTGGTACCGCGCAACCCCGTGTGGGTGCAGATCGAACTCAAACAGCACAACGCCGATAGCTTTGCCCGCTTCGAAGCCCTGGTGATGCAAACCCCCGAAGTGACCGAGTGCGTGGCCGTCGGCGGCGGGGTGGATTATCTGGTCAAGTTCGAGGCCCGCAGCATCGACAGCTATCAGCGCCTAATGGATAAGTGGCTGGTCTCCGAGGCGGGCATCGAGCGTTACTTCACCTATATCGTGACGAAAACGGTCAAGCATCAGCCCATCGGCATCGATACCAGCGCCGCACTGTAGCTACGTTTATTGGCTGCCAAAAAAAACCGATTTAAATCGTCCTGCCACAAAAAAAGTGCCGGAAATCTCCGGCGCTTTCGAAAACACTTCGTGATGGTTCTCCCTTACGCTAGGCACATAGATTCCACACGGCCTTAACCGCCGTTAATGGCTCTTTCGATGTACACGGTGTGTCGCCGTTGGCTGGCTTCACCGTACTGGCTGCACCTGGGGAGATACTCATGACCACACTATCCACCACGCTCGTGAAACGTCTGGAAGATCCGCGCCTGTTTCGGCAGTACGCCTATGTGAATGGCAAATGGACCCATGGCGAGGGTGGCCGCGAAGAAGCGGTGGTTGACCCCGCGACGAATGAGGCCATTGGTCATATTCCTCTGCTAGAGGCGGCTCAAATCACCGCGGCGGTGGACGCAGCGGAAGCGGCCTTCGTCCACTGGCGCGCCCTGCGCGCCGATGAGCGTTGCGAACGCCTGCTGGCGTGGTACGACCTGATTCAAGCCAACCGTGAAGACCTGGCCACTATCATGACGCTGGAGCAGGGTAAACCGCTGCCGGATGCTCGTGGTGAGGTGGAGTACGGTGCCAGCTTCGTGCGTTGGTTCGCCGAAGAGGGCAAACGCACCTACGGCGAAACCATCCCAAGCCACATTCCCAATGCATCGCTCGGCACCATCAAGGAGCCGGTGGGCATTGCGGCGATGATCACACCCTGGAACTTCCCGCTGGCGATGATCACCCGTAAAGCCGCCGCTGCGCTGGCCGCAGGCTGCCCGGTGATCGTGAAGCCCGCCAACGAGACGCCTTTTTCGGCACTGGCGCTGGCCGAGCTTGCCGAGCGTGCGGGCATTCCGGAGGGTATCTTCAACGTGGTGTTGGGTGACCCTGCGGAAGTCTCCAAGATTTTATGCAGCGAACCGCGCATTCGTGCGCTCTCGTTCACCGGCTCCACCCGCGTGGGCCGCCTGCTCATCGAACAGAGCGCCAATACGGTAAAACGTCTTTCGCTGGAGCTGGGTGGTAACGCACCGTTCATCGTTGGACCGGATATGGACCCGAAAGAAGCCGCCTATGCGGCGGTGGCCGCGAAGTTCCAAACGGCGGGGCAAGACTGCCTAGCGGCTAACCGGATTTTGGTGCACGAATCGATTCACGATGAGTTCGTGGCCCAGTTCACCGAGCGTATGGCGTCGCTTACCGTGGGTAACGGCCTGCACGGCGAAGTCGACCTTGGCCCGCTCATTCATCGCCAGGCAGTGGAAAAGGCTGCTGCGATTGTGGACGATGCCATTTCGAAAGGTGCCACCCTGATCGCGGGTGACCAAAGCCAAGCGCCGGGCGATAACTTCTTCATGCCGGTGCTGCTGACGGGCGTAACGCCGCAAATGAAAGTATGGCGGGAAGAGAACTTTGCCCCCGTGGCCGGCATTACCGCTTATAGTAGCGACGACGAAGTGATCGAGATGGCCAACGACACCGAATATGGTTTGGCTGCGTATATCTATACCCACGATATTCGCCGCATCTGGAAGCTGATGCGCGCGCTGGAGTACGGCATGGTGAGCGTCAACTCGGTGAAGATGACCGGCCCGCCCGTGCCTTTCGGCGGCGTCAAACAGTCCGGCCTTGGCCGTGAAGGTGGCGCGACGGGCATCGATGAGTACCTGGAAACGAAGTACTACTGCCTGGGGGCGCTGGGTTCCGTATCGGGTAGTTAAATATCGCCATTGTGCATGGCTGGATAGGGGCACACGAACACGCTGTACACCCATCCCTGGGCGCTCGGCTTTTTCATCCCTGAAAAAGACGGTTCGCTTAGCCCCTATCCAGCCCCGCTGGCCCCAGTACTATTGAATTGAAGCCTTTCTAATATGTGAAAGGCGTATCGTACAGAGAGAACGTTATGAGCTTGCATCAGGACCTGATCGAACGCGACCGCAAAGTCACCTTCCACGCCTCTACCCATTTGCGTGATTTCGCCCATGGCGATGCGCCGGGCCGCGTGATTACCGGCGGTAAAGGCATCCACATCGTGGATAAAGATGGCCGTGAGTTCATCGACGGTTTTGCGGGCCTTTACTGCGTCAACATCGGTTATGGCCGCACCGAAGTGGCGGAAGCGATTTACAAGCAGGCGCTTGAGCTTTCCTACTACCACACCTACGTCGGCCACTCCAACGAGCCGCAAATCGAGCTGTCCGAGCGCGTATTGAAAATCGCGGGCCTCAACATGTCCAAGGTTTACTACGGCATGTCCGGCTCTGACGCCAACGAAACCCAGCTCAAGATCGTGCGCTACTACAACAACGTGCTGGGCCGCCCGCAGAAGAAAAAGGTCATCTCGCGTATGCGCGGCTACCACGGCTCCGGCATCGCGTCTGGCTCACTGACCGGCCTGAAGGCGTTCCACGACCACTTCGATCTGCCCATCGAAACCATCCGTCATACCGAAGCGCCGCACTACTACCTGCGTGCCGCCGAACAACACGGCATGACCGAGCTCGAATTCTCCGCCTACTGCGCGGACAAGCTCGAAGCGATGATTCTGGAAGAGGGTCCGGACACCGTGGCCGCCTTCATCGGCGAGCCGGTGCTAGGCACCGGTGGTATTGTGCCGCCGCCAGAAGGCTACTGGGAAGCGATTCAGCCGGTGCTGGACAAGTACGACGTGCTGCTGATTGCCGACGAAGTGGTGTGTGGATTTGGCCGTACCGGCTCCGACTTCGGCAGCCACCACTACAACATGAAGCCAGACCTGATCACCATCGCCAAAGGCCTGACCAGTGCCTACCAGCCGCTGTCCGGCGTCATCGTCGGCGACAAGGTATGGAAAGTGCTGGAGCAGGGCACCGGTGAATTCGGCCCCATCGGCCACGGCTGGACCTACTCTGGCCATGCCCTGGGCTGTGCTGCTGGCCTTGCCAACCTGGATATCATCGAGCGCGAAAACCTAGTGGGCAACGCAGCAGAAACCGGCGCTTACTTCCAGCAGCAGCTGAAAGCGACCTTCGAAGGCCACCCGTTGCTGGGCGACGTGCGCGGCGTAGGCCTGATGGCGGCGCTGGAGTTTTCACCGGATGCCAAGCAGCGCCTGCACTTCGACCCCACGCTGAAAGTCGGCCCTCGGGTGGCGGCAGCGGCTATGGAAGAAAATCTGATTGCCCGCGCCATGCCTCAGGGCGACATTCTCGGCTTCGCGCCGCCGCTGACCATCAACCGTGGCGAAGTGGACGAGATGATCGGTCGTGCCAAGCGCGCCATCGACCGCGTGACCGATGAGCTGGTGCGCGCGGGTGACCTGAAAACCGGCCAGCAGGAAGCCGCCTTCACGATTTAACGCCTGAACGCATAACTCGACCAACGACACTGCCCGCTTGCTGCGGGCAGTGTCGTTTCAGTACGTAGTGAACACTGGGATTAAAACCGGTAGTCGACGCCCAGACGGACGTCGCGCCCGGGCTCGGCCAGCCCTACGATGCCCTCATAGCCTGGGAGGTGCTCGAAGTCTGCGTTGCTGGCATGGTCCAGATACTGCTTATCCAGCAAGTTGTTGACGGTTAGCGTGACCGCTAAGTCCTCGCTTTGGGTGGGAAGCCATCGGACATAGGCATCGTGTACGCCATACCCCGGTTTGCCAATGGTGCCCACCGAGGTCTCCAAGGCGCTAATGCCCTCGACGAACTGGCCACGCCAGCCCACCTGCCAGGCGCGATTGACTTGGTAGTCGACGTTTGCCGTCCAGGTATTGCCGATGGTGTTACCAATACCGTTGTACTCATAAACGGTCAGCGGCTGGCCATTCAGCTCGATATCATTGTGATGGAAGCTCAGCCCGGCGGACAGCGATGCCCACTGGTAATTCGCGCTGAGCACATAACCGTTGGATTCAAGATCGCCGACGTTCTGATACAGGGTAGGGCGGCCCAGGGGGTCGGCAATGACGTCATCAATGGTCGAACGGTACAGCTCCGCGCTGAGTTGCCAAGGACCCTGCTCGAAGCGCGCGGCGATTTCGCTGTTACGGGCCTGTTCTCCGCGAAGATCCGGGGCGTTGGCGGCGCCTTCGAGCTTGAACGCATCGTGGGCTTTCGGGCCGCGGAATGCGCGCGCATGGGCAGCGCTCAACGTGACGTGATCGGAGACCATCCATTCGGCGTCGATATTGGGGCTTATGTCGTCCTCGCGGTAAGAGAGGCCGCTATTATCGGTGAGGCGATAGCGGTCGTACCGGGCGCCGATCCCCAGCCGAACGTCATCGGTGAGCTGCAGGTCGTTTTGTACGAATATCCCGGCGATATCACCGCTTTCGCGTTCCTGTGTAGGGTTTTCCTCGTAACCTGCGGTGACCTCGTCATCCCGATAGTCAATGCCGTAAACGATACGGTGGCTGCCCACACGGCTCGTATTGGCAAGGGTCAGCCCGGTGGACTCGGATTCGCCGAAATAACGTCCCCAGCGGTCCGCGACGTTTTGTTCCACATCGGCCGTGGTGTGGTATAGCGTGGCTTCCAGGTCGAGCCATGATTGCCCCTGCGGGCGCAGTTGGTAATTCAGCGTACTGGTTTGGCGCTCGGCATCCAGCGAGTACAGGCGATTGAAGCCGCTAACGACCCATTGAGGCCGCTGGGCCCGCTCGCCTTCGTCCTGACGAATCTCATGGCTGAGCGTAAAACGCTGTGTGCCGAAGTCCCCTAGCAGTTTCACTTGGCCCAACTGCTGATTGGCCTCGGTGCCGGTCTGTTCGCTGCCGTTGCCGTCTTCATAGCGTTGCTGGTCGCGTTCGACGAGAGTGCCCATGGCGCTCCACTGGTCGTTGACGCGACCAAACAGGGTGGTGCTCACGCGATAACTTTCTGGGTTGGTGCCCGCTCCCGCCGACAATAGCCCGCCCAAGCGCTCTCCATCACGCAGTAGATCATCGGGGTCTTTAGTGACGAAGCGAACGCTGCCGCCTAGGGCACCGGGGCCATCAGTGGCACGACCGGCCCCCGTGGTGACTTCGACGCGCTTGAGCAGGGCAGGATCTACACCAATACGGCCCGTATGGTGAAACAGGCTGCCGCTTTGTGCCGCGCCGTCGATGGTGACGTTCAACAGCGGGTCTTCGATGCCTCGCACGTAGAGCTTCTGTGCGATGCCGAGCGAGCCGCCCACACTGATTTGTGGGTCTTGATCGAATAGATCGCCAAGATCGTCGGCTTGGTAGCGCTCCAGCGTCTCGGCCTCTACCACGCTGTCGCCATGGAGAGGCGCTTCCCCGACGACGTGAAGGGTATCCAGCGACGCTGGCGATTGAGCAAACGCGGTGCTGCTCATCAGAGTAGCGATGGTTAGCGTAAGAGGATGACGAAGAAAGCGAGCGGTTGGCTGCATGGTAACGAGTAGGCTCCCATATTTTTCTATTTGATTATTATTCTCGTTTGAGTGTGCGCGGCTGGCTACCGTTTTTACAACTGTTACAACTGATCGTGTGCGGGTAGGTCGATGCCTTGCTGGGCTGCATCTCTCGGCAGTGTGATGAGGTGTTCCAAACCACCCTCGGGGTGGTTACGTGTGACGATGTTGCCGCGCACGGCATGGATATGACGCAGTGCCAATGCAAGTCCTAGCCCCGTGCCTTCTGGGCGGCGTTGGCGTGCATCGGCTGTGCGATAGAAGGGGGTAAACAAGTGCGGTAACTGCGAGGCCTCGACGCCTGGACCGTTATCGCGCAGGGTTAGTCGATAGCCGCGCGGCTGGGGGGTCAGAGACAGTGTCACTGTGGGCGGCGGTGACGTAGCCAACGAATAGTGGCAGGCGTTGCGTAACAGATTCTCCAGCGCCTGTCCCAATGCGCGCTGGCTAGAGTGGTACAGCAGAGCGCTCTCCGGCAGCGACACGCTCCAGCGGTGATCGGGGTACTCGAAACGCGCGTCGTCCAACAAAGCGTCCAGTAGGTCGACCAGATCAAAGGTGTCGGTACCCAAAACCGGTGTCTCATGGCTCAGCCAAGCAAGCGTTAGGGCATCATTGACTAACTGGCGCATCTGCTGACTTTCCTGCTCCAGGCGAGCGACGGACGAAGGCGAGCTAGCGCCTGCTTTCATATGCTCGATCGCCAAGCCAAGGCGTGTCAGCGGCGCGCGAATTTCATGGGAGAGATCGGCCAAAAGCTGCCGCTGGGCAGCGATGGTCGCTTGGGTTTTGCTGGCCATGCCGTCGAATCGGAGCATGAGCTCGCCTAACTCGTCGTCACGGGGCATCGTGCTCGGTGATGGATGAGGCTGACCGTCGCTGATGGCCTGCGTGGCATCGCGCAGGTAGCGCAGCGGCCCGCTAATGTGTCGATACAGCAGCCAGCCAATGGCTAACAGCGTCAGAAGCGGGATAACACCATTGACGAGCCAAATGACGCTTCTCAAGTGGCTACCCGGGCGCATGCGCTGGGGCAGGGTAATTAAAAAGTGGCGGTGGCCGCCTTCGAAGGTGATGTCCATGATGGGATTGTCGGGAAAATAGAGATGAATCGGCCACTCGATCAGCCGGCCCAACCGATAACCCTCTCGAAACTGTTCGGAGAGCGTGCCCCCAGCCACTGGCGTTACGCTGGAGGTAACCACCGCTGCCCAGGTGTTCTCCTGGGCTTGCAGTGCGTCTAGCCAGTCGGCGAGTGCGGCGTCGTCGCCCTCGCGGTAAAGGGCTTCGGCAGTCTCGCCCCAGCTTGCCAAGGTGTGTTGGTGATGCGGGGCAATCACGCTCATTTGGCGCTCTGCCCATTTCTCGAGCAGTGACGTCGAGACCACTAACGCAATGCCGCCGGTCGCCACGATGCCGCACAGCTTCCATAGCAATCGCTGTCTCATTGCAAGCAGTACCCTTTGCCGTGCTGAGTTTGCAGCCTTAGCGCGTCGAACCCGGCACCGCTGAGCTTACGACGAACGCGGCTGACGTGCATATCCAGGCTACGGTCATAGGGGCTGTACTCCCGCTGAAACAGGCGATGATAGAGATACGTCTTGCTCAGCGTTTTGCCTCGGTGATGGGCCAACAGCCACAGTAAACGAAACTGTAGCGGGGTAAGCTCGACGGCTTGCCCTGCCACTTTGAGCTCTGTGCGAGAGGCGTCAAGGGAGAGGTCATCCACCTGCAAGCACTGCGCTTGGGCAGCGGGTGGCGGGGCCGAGCGACGCAGCAATGCGTCGATACGCAGCGCCAATTCGAGCGGGTGGAAGGGCTTGGCCAAATAGTCATCCGCGCCGTGCTGTAGCCCTTTGATGCGCTCTTCTTCGGCCCCGCACGCGCTCAGCATTAAAACGGGCAGGGAGAACCTGTCGCGCAGCACTGCGAGTAGCTCCAAGCCGCTCATACCCGGCAGTCGGACGTCCAGTAGCAGTAGATGGATATCGTTTTCCTGTACACATCGAAAACCGCTGTCGGCATCCAGGCAGTGAGTAACGCGGTAGTTACGCTGGCTGAGCAGCGTGATCAACTGCTCACCAAGGATAGGGTCATCGTCGATCAATAAGAGGTGGTGAGGAGCAGGCATCATGAACCATAAAGAGCATTGTTCTGGCGAATGATAATAATGATTGTTTGCATTACTGTTGGCAAGTAATGAAACGAACACCGCAAGGCGAGGTCTCTTTTCACGGCCAAGTGAGATGTCATGCTAATGGAGGTTTTCGGCCAGCCCGCTACGCTTAACGTCATAAAGCCATCAATGTTTGAAAAGGAGCCTGTCATGCAACCGGTACTCGCTTTTGACGTATACGGCACGCTGATTGATACCCAAGGCGTGACGATCGAGCTGGAACGTCGCCTGCAAGATGCGCAGCAGGCGGGAGAGTTCGCCAAGCGCTGGCGGGAAAAACAGCTCGAGTACAGCTTTCGCCATGGGCTGATGGGCGCCTACGTGCCCTTTGCCGAGTGTACTCGCGAGGCGCTGGTGTTTACCGACCGCGCGCTGCAAACCGGCCTGTCGGATAACGATCGTGACCACTTGATGGCCGTCTATGCTGAGCTGCCCGCTTTCCCCGACGTGGTGCCCGCGCTGGATCGACTGCGCGATGCCGGTATTCGCTGCGTGGCGTTTTCGAACGGTACCGAAGACGCCGTCAATCAGCTGTTGACGCGCGCCGGGGTGAAAAGTCACATGGACGCCGTGGTGAGTGTCGACGCCATCAAGCGCTTCAAGCCCGACCCCGCCGTTTACGCCTATCTTCGCACACGGTTAGAGACACGGCCGGAAACCACATGGCTCATCTCCAGTAACCCGTTCGATGTGATTGGTGCCACCCATGCGGGCTTGCGCAGTGCCTGGGTACGTCGCCATTCGGATGCACCGTTCGACCCTTGGGGGATCGAACCCGATATGACGGTGCCCGAGTTGGAGACGTTGGCAGAACGCATGATGCGATAGGTTGGTATCCATCGCTATCGACCCCATAATGGGGGCAGCTTTCGTTATCACGGGTAAGACGACATGTCGAAAAAAATCTACTGCATCGCAAGCTTCAAACCCAAAGCCGGTAAAGAGGAAGCCGTCTTCAAAGCGCTGCAGAGCCTGGAGCCTAATACGCATCGCGAAGATGCCTGCCTGCACTACACGGTGACCCGCCAAATCGATAACCCGTTTGCCCAGGGCACTAGCTATCCCATCGTGTTTCACGAGATTTGGGCCAGTCGTGAAGAGTTCGAGGCGCACTGCCAGCGCAAAGAAATTCAAGAGTTCTTCGCCCAGCACGTTGAGTCGCCCGACGGCGATATCGAAGATGCCAACGTGTGCGTCTACACCGATGAGCCGTGGAATTTTGATGCGCCCAAGGTGTCATGAGGGCACAACGTGTAGAATAGGCGACCAAAACCGAACGATGATGGAGCCCATATGACCGAGAAAAAGATGAACGTCGAAAGCTTTAACCTGGATCACACCAAGGTAAAAGCCCCCTACGTACGTTTGGCCGATATCAAAGAGGGCCAGAACGGCGACCGTATCCATAAATACGATTTGCGTATCTGCCAGCCCAACAAAGAGCATATGGAGATGCCTGCGCTGCACTCCCTGGAGCATTTGATGGCGGAAATGTCGCGCAATCACACGGATAAAGTGGTCGATATCAGCCCGATGGGCTGCCAGACCGGCTTTTACATCGCGCTGATCAACCACGATGATTACGATGACGTGCTGTCGATCATTGAACGAACTTTGAACGACGTACTCACCGCTACCGAAGTACCCGCCTGCAATGAGATGCAGTGCGGCTGGGCCGCCAGCCACAGCCTGGAAGGCGCTCAGGCGCTTGCCAAAGGTCTGCTGGCCAAGCGCAGTGAATGGACCGAGGTCTTTGCTTAAAACCCTGGCGTTAATCTAAAACGCCAAACGCCCCCTTAATTGGGGGCGTTTTGGTGTGGGGGCAGCGTCTTTGGTGCGTAGGCCAAGAGCCTCTTTAACACCCGATAGTGCGCATTACCCGCTTTTAACAAGGCTTCATTTTCGGTTGCTCTGCCTAGTCGCGTTGTGCATCTAGTTAACTAGCAAAGTCACTTGTTGCCTTACGGACCCAAGCTTGTTTTCACATAAACGCCATCAAGCGTGGGGCGTCGATTAGCAGGGTACAGCCGTTACCTTAACAAAACTGCGACAGTTGTCGTATAACGCGTGGCAGGGCGCCCGGCGCAAACGAGACCGCCCATGGTATATTAGGCCGCTAATGAGTCAGACAGGCAGTGGGGTAGATACATGGGTGTTGGAAGACCGATGCAGCATGAGCCAGAAACCGCATTGAGCGCTGCTATGCAATCCTTTTGGCGTTCGGGCTACCATCATACATCGCTGCGCGATTTGCTGAGTGCCATGAATATTTCCCGCAGTAGCCTCTATCATGCTTATGGCAGTAAAGAAGCGCTTTTTACCGAAGCGCTGACACGTTACCGGGATCAGCTTTTGGGAGAGCTAGCGACATTGCTCGCGCAACAAGAGAGCGCTTGGCACTTTATCGACTGTTTACTGACACGCACTGCCGAGCAGGCAGAGAGCGAGCAAGCGGCGTTGGGCTGCTTGATATTCAACTCGGCCACTGAGTTGGGTAACGGTGACAGCGCAGAGGCCCAGGCGGCCAAGCAGAGTGTTCAGGCCATCACCGATTTCTTCGTTACGGTGATTGAACAAGCACAGCAAGAAGGCGCTATCTCTCCGGGACATGATGCAGGCAGCTTGGCGTACTTCTTGACGCTCTCTATGTCAGGGCTGCGGTTACTACTCAAAAGTGGTGTCAATCAACAGCAAGCGAAAGCGCAGGTCGAACATGTATTACGCACGCTGGCGAGTCGCTAAGGTGCACGTACTTGTGCATGTGCAGTACGCCTATCAGCGCAGCTAAATGTTTGATGAAGCATATAATAAAAAGTGTCCGCTTGGTTCTTTTGCTATTTCATTGCTCTTTAGGTTTTAGCCTAATTGCACACTGGTCGTATCACTCCATGTGTTTCATCAATGTTAAAAATTATCAATTCTTTGAAGTAAGCATCTGAAAGTAATGGTGCTTAGAAAACGAGGCGTTTTACCAATTGACAGTGCTACCCTGGCGCGAGATAAAGTATAGCTAGCCTATGATTTGGGCAACTGGGTCGATGCCACCAGGGTATAACGTAATGCTCAACAAGCGCTGGCAACACATTCGTCACTATAAGTTGTCTCTTGACGTCGACACCGACGCACTGGATAAGCTCATTGCTTCCGTCGCAGACTTTTTCGAATTTCCCATTGCGCTGGTTTCCGTTCTGGGTCAGAAACAGTGGTTTATCGCCAAATCAGGGTTAGACGTAGATGTTACGTCGTTGGAGGATGCATTCTGCCGCCACGTGGTAGCTTTACGGGCTCCACTTGTGATCGAGGATGCCAGCCAACATCCTGATTTTTGCGATAACCCACTGGTGCTAGCAGCGCCGCATATACGCTTTTATGCGGGCGTGCCCCTCACGGCAGGCGGTCGCGAAGTAGGGGCCGTTTGCTTAATCGATAACCGGCCCAATACGCTGTCTGAGAAAGACCTACGTTTCTTGGAGTCGCTGAGTTACTTCATTAGCGATTACATTTATCTTATCGATAAGCAAAGATCAGGCATCAGCAATTGTGATTTCGCCATGATGATCGAGTCTGCTGACGTGGGCGTTTGGGACTGGGAGATAGCCAACGATCACAGTGTATTCAATCAGCGTTGGTGTGAGATGCTGGGTCTGGAGTGCGATGAGGTGGAGAGTCGCTCCAGCTTCTGGAAACGTTTGATTCATTCGGAGGACTTCACGTCGGTCAATAACGCTATCCGGCGGCTCTTGGCGCAGGAGGACGGTGTATTGAATGTCGAGTATCGCATGCGTCATGCCCAGGGCCATTGGCTGTGGGTCAACTCCTATGGCCGGGTGGTGGCCAATGACAGCGCAGGGAGGCCGCTGCGTTTAACCTGCATCACGCGGGATATTTCGGAGAAAAAGAGCGCCGAGCTTCGGGAGCGAAAGCAGGTGCAGCTACTCAACTTCATGAACCGCGCCCAGAGCGTTTTTCTTCGCGAAAAAGACATTCGCCACTCCTGTGAACTGATCTTCGATGAGCTGTTATATCTCGCAGAGAGCCAGTTTGGACTGATCGGCCAGGTGCAAGTGCGAAGCGACGGGGAGAAATCCCTGTTTATCCACGCCCTATCGAACATTAGCTGGAGCGAGGAGACCAATGAACAGTACCGGGCTTACCAACGGGGCGAACTGTTTTTCAACAATCTGGACAATTTGTTTGGCCACGTAGTGACCAGTGGTCATGTCGTGATTGCCAATCGCCCTCGTCAGCATCATGCATCTCGCGGTACGCCTGCCGGGCATCCACCGCTACAGAGGTTTTTAGGGTTACCTATCAAAATTGCCGATGACACTGTCGGTATGATAGGGCTCGCCAATAAACAAGACGACTACACTGACGAGGACGCCCTCTTTTTTCAGCCACTTTTAGATACGTTAGGCGCCCTCTTTTACGCCTTGGAAGTGGAAAAGTCCCGCCATCATGCAGAACAGCAGCTACGTTATCTTGCTGAAACCGATATGTTGACGACATTGCCAAATCGGCGCGCTTTTGTGGAGCGCGCAATGGCCTTTTATTTACAAGCGAGGTTTACCTTTACTGTTGCTGTCATCGATATTGATTATTTCAAGTCGATCAACGATCAATACGGACATCATGTAGGCGATGAGGTACTCAAGGAGGTGGCCAATCGTCTCAGCAACTCGTTACGTACGGATGACTTGGTCGCACGTATGGGCGGCGAGGAGTTTGGCGTCTGCTTGTGCGACACTCATGACGCCCCAACGCTAGAGACACTTCGGCGAGGGATCGCCGAAAAGCCTGTTTTGACCAGTGAAGGGGCGGTGCATGTCACAGTGAGCATTGGCGCTTGCCAAGTAAGCCCCTGCGGGAGTGATGAACATTGGGAAGAGGATTTACGCCATGCCGATATGGCGCTATATCGTGCCAAAAAAGAGGGACGCAATCGGGTGAGATGGCACATGCCGAGCATATCGACACATTTTACATAGGTGGGCTAGCAGTGCAGCAATGAATTGCCTAAGCTAATGATTGACAGCCCACTGTTGAGTCTCTATAAGGCTATTTCACCCACTACCCAGAGCTTCCATGTTCCTTCTCATCACGATTGCTACCCTTTCAATCGCGTTTTCCTTTCTGTGTTCCATCCTTGAGGCAGCGCTGCTGTCGATTACGCCGAGCTATATTGCCAAGCAAAAAGAAGACAATCCAAAGCTACATACCGCGCTGACCAAGTTAAAAACCAATATCGATAGGCCCCTGGCGGCGATTCTGACGCTCAATACGATTGCGCATACCGTCGGTGCCACGGCTGTCGGTGCCCAGGCGGCGGTGGTGTTCGGCGAGTCTTCCATTGCGATCGTGTCTGCGGTCATGACCATGTTGATTCTGATCCTTTCAGAGATCATCCCCAAAACGATTGGTGCGACCTACTGGCGTGGTTTGGCCCCTGTATTGCCAAAACTCCTCAATCCAATGATCGTAGGTTTACTACCGTTCATTTGGATGTCAGAGCAGATTACTCGCCGTCTAGGTAAATCTGAACATGACGTGGATTTGCGTGACGAAATTAAAGTATTGGCGCGGGTGGGGCTCGAAGAGGAGGTGTTGGATGCTGACGAATCACGCACCATCATCAACATGCTCAACCTGCACGATATTACGGTGAACAAGGCTATGACGCCACGCACCGTATGTGAGACCGTGCCACCCAACATGACCGTCAGCGAGTTCGACGAGCAGTACGGAAAGGCGCCATTCACACGCTTTCCGGTGATGGATAACGGCGAGCAGGCGTTTGGCTATGTGCATAAATCGGATATGTACCACGCCGATGACACCAAGACGATGCGTGAATTGATGCATCCCATCGGCAGCGTCGACGTCTCCAATAATGTGGAGCAGGTCTTCACCTCCATGTTGAAAGATCACCTTCATATGCGCGTGGTCTACGATGAGCACGGTACCTTCGTGGGTCTGATCACCCTGGAGGACATTATCGAAACCATCCTGGGTCAAGATATCGTCGATGAGACCGATAGCGTGGCGAACTTGCGCCATTATGCAAAACAGCGCTGGGTTAAGCGGATCAAACGCGAAGAGAAAGAGGTAAAACCGGCCGAGTGAACGCTGCCATCATTTCATTGCTTTAGCACTAAACGTTCTATAGTGAAGGCGTTGAAATTCATATAAGGTATGAGAACCACTTCATTTTAACGAGGAGCAACGATGTCATTACGTATCAATGCAGTCGTGCCTGATTTCGAAGCAGAGACGAGCCACGGGCCGATCCGTTTTCACGATTGGATCGGCGACAACTGGGCGATTCTGTTCTCACATCCGAAAGATTTCACGCCGGTGTGCACTACGGAGTTCGGCGCCGTCGCAACGCTAAGTGCCGAGTGGGAAAAGCGTGGCACCAAGGTCATCGGTGTGTCCGTCGATGGTGTAGAGGATCACAAGCGCTGGGCGGGCGACATCGAAACCGTGAGCGGCAGCAGCGTCGGCTTCCCGATCATTGCCGACGAAGGTCTCAAGGTCTCCAAGCTGTTCGATATGCTGCCGGAAGATGCCTACCTGCCTGATGGCCGCACGCCCGCCGATAGCGCCACGGTGCGTTCGGTCTTCATCATCGGCCCGGACAAGCAGCTCAAGCTTTCCATGACCTACCCGATGACCGTTGGCCGTAACTTTGCGGAGATTTTGCGGGCGTTGGATGCGTTGCAAACCACCGCGAAGCATGGCATCGCCACCCCGGCGGATTGGACGGTCGGACAGGATGTCATCATTCCACCCAGTGTCTCCGACGAGGATGCCAAGCAGAAGTTTGGTGAGTTTGATGCCGTGCTGCCTTACCTGCGCAAGACCAAGCTGCGTTAAGCACGCCGATAGCACGTGTTAAAAGCCCCGTCAGCGCAAGCTGGCGGGGCTTTCGTGTTCATAGGGCGTCACCGTCATGCAGGTTCGAGCGTCAGGTGTTCGATGGAGTGAGAAACGCTTTGTGCCCCCTGAAGAATGTCGTTCACGATCGCCTCGATCTCCTGCACGCTGGTCTGGCTGGTTTGCCCCTGCTCCACGACCTGTTGCATCGCCTCAGTGGTGCGCAGCACCAGAGCGCTATTCTCTTTGAGCACTCGGGTGATCTCGTTGACGGCGTCGCTTGAGCCTCGGGCGAGCTGGCGAACCTCGTTAGCCACGACAGCAAAACCACGCCCTTGTTCACCCGCACGGGCGGCTTCCACGGCAGCATTGAGGGAAAGCAAGTTAGTTTGGCTGGCAATTTGAGCAATCGTGTTGGCCGTTTTGTTGATTTGCTCTGCCTGTTTGTTTAGGTCGCTAATCAGACGCTGCGCGTCTCCCAGCGTGTGGCTGGCATGCTGAAAGTGAGAGAGGACATTTCGCAGATGCTCGAGTCCCTCTTGCGCAATGCGCTGGGTCTGATGAGACGACACGCGGGCGCTACCCACGGTCGCGCGAGCGGCTTCGGATGCTTCCATGGCACGGGTAATGTCCGTGGCGAATTTCACCACCTTCACCACCTTGCCATCATCGTCCACGATGGGGTTGTACGTGGCTTCCAGCCATACCACGCGACCCTTTGCGTTCAAGCGCATGAACTTGCCTTGCTTGAACTCACCGTTGGCGAGCTGTTTCCAGAAGTCTGGGCGCTGCTGGTAGAACTCCTTCGTACAAAACATACGGTGATGCTTGCCACGAATGTCACCTAGCGAATAGCCCATGGCCTGCTCGAAGTTACGGTTAGCATCCAAGATGTAACCGTCTGGGGTAAATTCGATGACTGCCATGGAGCTATCCAGCGCCTGTAAAATAGCGCGTTCACGGGCGGCACGCTGGTGTTTTTCGGTGACATCAGTGGCCACTTTGAACACCTGTACGACCTTGCCACGACGATTTTTAATAGGTACATAAGTGGCCTCTAGCCACACTTCCTCACCGTGGGCATTGATGCGCCGGAAACGACCTTGCTGACGCTCTCCTGCGGCGAGTGCTTCCCAAAAGGTGGCATAGGCTGCGCTCTGAGTATCCTCTGGATAGCAGAAAAGACGGTGATGCTGGCCTTTGATCTCTGCCAGAGAGTATCCCACCGTTTCCAGAAACTGCGGGCTGGCATCTTGAATGATGCCTGCGGGAGTGAAGTAAATGCAGGCCGTATGTTGCGCCAGGGCGTCGCGCAAGTTATCAGAGGGGAAGGGGCTAAACATGGGACAGACTCTCAATCACGTTATTATAAATCCGCTAAGAGTAGACCAGTTTCTTATAGAAAACACTGTTTTGTATCAGTGTGATACAAAATGTCACATGGGTAGCCTGATGTATCTGTTTTAACGTATGTTGACTAGTGTGAGCAAGTAGGTGGGGTGGCATCGGCGGAGAACCCCAAGTGGGTGAACCAAGCTATTGCGCTGCCGCCAGCGTTATCGCCGTCGCTCATTAAAGCGATGCCGTGAATCTCATCGGGCGCGCTGCCGAACAGGGAGCGATAGTCGGCGCGCACGTCGCGTACTTCCGCCTGCCACTGGCCGACATTGTGTTCGCCGCTTTGCAGTGCCAGAAGCTGAGCGCGGTCAGTAAACGCATTGGGCCAATGAGCTCCCTGCGGCTGCTCAGACGCCCAAACGTAATTCACGGATTCCACTTGCCAGGGCAATAGGCCTGTTTTTCGGGCAACGTATACTCTTGCGGGGTAGTCGTCGCCCGCTTTGGTCGTTTCGTCAAGCCCCGGGTAGGTAGTGCTAACTTGCCAGCACCAGTGCAGATACGGTGTGGCGTTTAGGTCGATGGTTCGCTCAAGATAGCGAGCGGAGGCTTGCCCCAAGGCGTCTGCTTGAAGCACGCGCTGGCCGAATTTTTCCACCACGCGGTAGCGCGTTTCCCCAGCGAAGCTGCGCGTTGGCCATGTCATGATTCGCTCTGGTGTAAAGCGTACTTCTTGCGCCGAGGCGTGATGAGTGATGTTAACGCTGATTAAGAACGTCATGATGAGACATGGCCAAGACGTGCCGCACATACCGTTTTGATGCTTTCTTTTCGTTGTCATAGTGGTCATCTCTCTAACTGCGCGCAGGGTGTCGCTTTCATGCACGTTAACCTACGATTGTCCCCTGCTCGCGAACCCAGCTGTACTTCGAGTGCTCTCTAAGACATCGCCATGTGAGGTTACACTGATTCGCCAATGGGTGACCCAGACGCCCGTTTCCTTACAGACGTCGTCAGCGGTTATCTCACCTTTTTATATGACATATCGAGTCAATGATTTCTCATGGAAAATACGCTGGTACTAGGAGTCGTAGGGAGTTTGGTGGCGGGGTCATTGACCGCAGTGGGGGCTCTGCCAGTACTGCTGGGAACCACGCCGAGTCGAGGGTTTCGAGATTTAGCGCTGGGTTTTGCCGCGGGTGTGATGCTGGCGGCCTCGTTTTTTTCACTGATCATTCCCGCACTCGACGCCGCTGAGATTTACTATGCTGGCGGGCCGGTGCCTGCGGCTCTCGTCTGCACTGCCATTTTGCTAGGTATGGGTGCCCTTGCCTTACTCAACGAGGGGTTGCCCCACGAGCACTTTCAACAGGGGCGGGAAGGGCCCGAAGCCGCATCGCTGCGCCGCGTTTGGCTATTCGTGTTTGCCATTGCGATTCACAATCTGCCGGAAGGGTTAGCGGTCGGCGTTGGTTTTGGTGCCAATGGCCTAGAAGGAGGTATGCCGCTAGCGATAGGTATTGGCTTACAGAACATGCCGGAAGGGCTGGCGGTGGCCGTCGCGCTGATGGGCGAGGGTTACTCCAAGTGGCGCTCCTGGTCGATCGCCGCGCTGACCGGGCTCATCGAACCAATTGGGGGGCTCTTTGGTGCTAGCGTCGTCACCGTCTCCCAAGTACTGCTGCCTTGGGGGTTGGCGTTTGCGGCAGGGGCCATGCTCTATGTGATCAGCCATGAAATCATTCCCGAAACCCACCGCTGCGGCCATCAGAAGAAAGCGACGTTTGGCCTGGCGATGGGCTTGGTGATCATGCTGTTTCTCGATGTGTGGCTGGGCTAGGCTCAGCGTTGCAAGTGTTCTACGAGCGCTTGGGCAAAAGTATCGGTAGTGCCGGTGCCGCCCATATCGGGTGTCACCATGTCGCGGCGGTTTTCGAGCACGGCGCGAATCCCCTGACGAATGGCATCCCCCTTGGCGGTCATGCCGAGATGGTCGAGCATCTGGGCGGCGGCGAGCAGTAGGGCACAGGGGTTGGCAATTTTCTTGCCTGCAATGTCGGGGGCTGAGCCGTGTACCGCTTCGAAAATAGCTGCTTTCTCACCGATGTTCGCCCCTGGGGCGAGGCCCAAACCGCCTACGAGACCGGCGCAGAGGTCGGATAGAATATCGCCAAATAGGTTGGTGGTGACCACCACATCGAACTGATGAGGGTTCATGACCAGCTGCATACAGGCGTTATCCACGATCATCTCTTGGAATTCGATCTCGGGATACTCGCTGGCGATGTCGCGGGCTACGTCCAAAAACAGGCCGGAGCTGGTTTTGATGATGTTGGCTTTGTGAACGGCAGTGACTTTCTTGCGGCCGTTTTGCTTGGCGAGTTCAAAGGCGTAACGCACGATGCGCTCGGAGCCTTGGCGGGTCACTTTGATCACTGAAATGCCGGTGTTGCCGTCGTCAATCATCTCCTGGCCATCGGAGAGGTAGGCCCCTTCGGTGTTTTCCCGCACGGTGATCATGTCGATATCGTCGTAACGGGAGCGCGTGCCCGGAAAGCTGATGGCGGGACGCACGTTGGCATAGAGATCGAAGTGGCGGCGTAGCTGTACGTTGATCGATGAAAATCCCTTCCCAATCGGCGTGGTGAGCGGGCCTTTCAGAGCGATACCGTGCTTTTCGATGGCATCCAGCGAGGATTGCGGGATGAGCGTGCCGTGTTTGTCTAGCGCGACCAAGCCCGCGTCGATGAATTCGTAGGTCAACCCGCACTCGAGTGCGTCGAGCACTTGCAGGGTGGCGTCCATGATCTCAGGGCCGATGCCATCACCTTTGATCACTGCGACTGTCTGGCTCATGTGCGGGTCCTCTCGTTCGATAGCGTGGGAAAGAATCAAGATGTCGAGAAGGCGACGGTAATATCGCCATACAAGTGCCATGGTAAGCCAAGCTTAGGGGGCAGGTCATCGTCTAAACGTCTAGGGAGGCGGGTGTCAATCGGCCTGTTTGCTGGTAGAATGCCGCGCTCACGGCGACCAGCACGTCTGGCCTCTCGCCTGAATAACGATGATAGAACAGCAAGGTGTAACCGTAATGAACAATGCATGGGCATTCATTGCTCTGCCGACTTCAGGGCTGATGACTCCACCCTAGGTTTTTCCCTCCTTATCAGCGCCATGATGCTTGTCGCGTCATCCCGGCGCTATGGCACTCCGATGCCGCTATTTGGCTACCGACGCGTGTGCGTCTTCGTTCGGTAGCATTCATTCGACAAGCTATGACTAATGTGTGCTCATTTGCTGCCTCTGTGCGGCTATGGCACGCACTATCTTTAAACTTCAAACCATGGACTCCCTGAATGGCACCTTTCAGCAAGCATGAGTGGTTTTCTAACATCAAGGGCGACACGCTGTCCGGTATTGTCGTCGCGCTGGCGCTCATTCCTGAAGCGATCGCCTTTTCGATCATTGCTGGCGTGGACCCGAAAGTAGGGCTCTATGCTTCGTTCTGTATTGCGGTGGTGATCGCCTTTACCGGTGGCCGCCCAGGTATGATTTCTGCCGCGACAGGGGCGATGGCGCTGCTGATGGTGACGCTAGTGAAAGAGCACGGGCTAGAGTACCTGCTGGCCGCCACGCTGCTGACCGGCGTGCTGCAAATCATCGCGGGTTACCTGCGGCTGGCGGAACTCATGCGGTTCGTATCTCGCTCGGTGGTCACCGGGTTCGTGAATGCGCTGGCGATTCTGATTTTCATGGCGCAACTGCCGGAGCTGACCAACGTGACGTGGCACGTGTATGCCATGACGCTGGTAGGCCTGGGCATTATCTATCTGTTCCCCTATCTGCCGATGATCGGAAAATCGGTGCCTTCGCCGCTGGTATGCATCGTGGTACTGACGGTGGTGTACATGGTGAGCGGTATGGATATTCGCACCGTGGGGGATATGGGCGAGCTGCCGGATACGCTGCCGGTTTTCCTGTGGCCAAACGTGCCGTTGAACCTTGAAACGCTGATGATCATTTTCCCCTATGCTGTGATGTTGGCCGTGGTGGGTCTGCTTGAGTCGATGATGACGGCCACCATTGTAGATGACCTTACCGATACGCCTAGTGATAAAAATCGCGAGTGTAAAGGCCAAGGCATCGCCAACATTGGGGCGGGTTTTATGGGCGGCATGGCCGGTTGTGCGATGATCGGCCAGTCAGTGATCAACATCAAGTCGGGCGGCCGGACGCGCCTATCGACACTGATCGCGGGCGTGGTGCTTCTGCTGATGGTGGTATTCCTAGCAGACTGGGTGTCGCAAATTCCCATGGCAGCGCTGGTGGCGGTGATGATCATGGTCTCGATTGGCACCTTTAGCTGGGAGTCCATTCGCGATCTGAAGAAGCACCCGTTGAGCACCAATATCGTCATGCTGGCAACGGTGGCCGTCACGGTCGGTACCCACAATCTGGCGATCGGGGTTTTCGTGGGCGTACTGCTGGCGGCGCTGTTTTTTGCCAACAAAGTCGGCAACATCATGTACGTTGGTTCGAAAGAGGTAGAGGCCGGCAAACAGCGCGAGTATCAGGTGGTGGGGCAGGTGTTTTTTGCCTCATCCGAGCGTTTTATGGCTGCGTTCGACTTCAAAGAGAGCATCGACAAAGTCACCATTGATTTATCGAAAGCGCACTTTTGGGATGTGACCGCCGTTCAGGCACTGGACCGCGTGGTGATCAAGTTCCGTCGCGAAGGCACCGAGGTAGACCTAGTGGGCTTGAGCGAAGCAAGCGCCACTGTCGTGGATCGCTACGCCGTTCATAACGACCCAGAAGCGGTCGATAAACTGATGGGCGGCCATTAATCCTCACGGGCATCCTGTCATCGCCGACGCTTACTTTCGGTGAGCGTCGGCTTTTTTTGTGTCTTTGCTGGGAATTAGACGCTTCGGTACCCAGCGAAGGTATGCCACCATACCCAGTAACTCGACCAGCGATTGGCACACGATGATGACCACCGCGGCTTGCCAGCCATTGGGTAGGGTGAGAGCGATGGGCAGCATGACGAAGGAATTACGGGTGCCGAAGCTAAACACCAGTGTGCGTGTGCTGGTGGGCGGCAGTTGAAAGAGGTGGCCAAGCGCTTTGCCGAGCAGCGCCGCGACGATCAAGAAGCCTATGAAGATCAACACTGCGTGCCCGAGTAGCTGACGCAGGGTCAACACCTGTGTGACCTGAGTCGCCGCAATGATCAGCAACACGCAGGCTAAAAGCGGTACCGGCATCCATCCCAGTGCTCGGGTAGCCCGTTCGATAGTGGCGGATCTCTGCGCTGCGCGCTCCGTGAGCCAGGCGAGCAGCAGGGGCAGCACTATCAAGCTCAAAAAGGCGCTCAGTAACGTAGGGGAGAGTGTTAATTGCAACCATTCGCTGCCTAGCAATAGCCATAGATAGGCAGGTAGTGCCACCATCTGCACGAGCAATAAAAGGGGTGTCGCGGCAATGGCGCGGGCTGCGTCGCCTTTGCCTAAGTGCGTAAAGGTAATAAACCAGTCGGTGCAAGGCATCAGCAGCACCAATAAAACGCCTGCCAGCACGGGCAGCGGCAAGGGAATCCACACCACCAATACCCCCAGCAGTGCAGGAATCACGACAAAATTACCTATCAACAGCGCCGCTATGAAGCGCGTATCTTGAAGTCCCTGCTTTATTTGCAGCAGCGGGATTTGGGTGAACGTGGCGAAGAGCAGTAAACCGAGCAGCGGCCATAGTGCCTGCTCAAACGCTGCCATTGGTTCTGGAGCCAATAGGCCAAGGCAAAGTCCGAGCGCGATAAACGCCAGATAAATCCATGACTGCTGCTGTTCGAGCTGTTCACGTATCAAGAGCTTAGGCCACTGGTTGGTTTAAAAAGGCCAAGCGCTCGCCCATCCAGGCGGCGGCTACGCACAGCGGTAAGCTGCCTACAGCATAAAACAGTGCCAGCCCTAGGCTGCCCTGCTGTGCCAAGTGCAGCGTTTCCAAGCTAAACAGTGAAAAGGTCGTAAAACCGCCGCAAAAGCCCGCCACCCAAAGCGGTTGCTGTCGTGCCAGTGCGCCTCGGGGCAGGCGGGACGCCGTCGCGGCTAGCCAGCCGATGAGGCAAGAACCCAACACGTTGACCAAGAGCGTTCCCCAGGGGAAGTGGCTACCCAGCACGGCCATCGACGCCAGCGAGACGCCATAGCGCAGCACGCTACCCAGAGCGCTGCCAAGGCCAACGGCGAGATAGGCGTTAAGCTGCATCGTGGGCACCTCTGCTCTTCAAACCTGTTGGGCCAGCCACCAGCCCAGCGCCGCCATGGCGACGCCTAGCAGTAGCGTGGCGATCATATTGAGGGCGGCGCGCATCGCCTTGCCGCGCTGCCACAGCTCGAGGGTCTGTAAGCTAAACGACGACACCGTGGTATAGCCGCCGAGCAGGCCCGCTACCGCCAATAGCCAAAACGGCTGTGTGTTGGGCACGCCGTAAACGCCTAGCAGCCAGCCTGCCAGCAGCGCTCCGCTAGCGTTGACGACGAGTGTTCCCCAGGGGAAGGCGTTGCCCAGTAAGCGGGCCATGGTATTGGAGATCGCAAAGCGTCCCAATCCTCCCAGTGCACCGCCCAGTGCGACGAGTAATAGACTCGTGATGCCGTGCCCCATGCTACGCCTCGCGCTGTCGTGGTGAAATCGCTAGGCGGCTAAGTGTAGCATTGCGACGGGAGGGACGCAGAAGTCGGCCATTACTCAAAAAAGCCGGTGCTACGGTGTTGCCGATCCACCTCTTCGTGTACAAAAGAGTCAGAATGACGATCACTGTTCATGCACCCGTGTAAGGAGACACCCCCATGTCTGACTACGTGTTAGCCGCCATCGATGGTTCCCACTACTCAGAAAGTGTCTGTGACTATGCGGTGTGGGCCGCCACGGCGCTTTCGGCTCCGCTGCGTTTTCTGCACACCGTCGATAACCATGCCCAAGTCGCCGAGCCCGATCTGACCGGCCATCTTGGCCTAGGCACCCGCGAGCACCTCTTGGAACAGCTTTCGGACATCGAAGAGCAGAGGGGAAAGCTCGCCCGCGAGCAGGGGCGTTTGATGCTGGATGCTGCCAAAGCGCGCAGCGAGGCAGCCGGTTTTGCAGACACTCCCTGCATGCAGCGTAACGGCACATTGGTGGATACCTTGGCGGAGCATGAAAAGGAGATCCGCCTGTTGGTGCTCGGCAAACGAGGAGAAACGGCGCACCAAGCCAGCGGCCATCTAGGGTCTAACCTCGAGCGCGTCGTTCGCGAGCTGCATCGGCCCATATTGATGGTGCCGAAGGCATTCGCCCCACCCAAGCGCATTCTGATGGCCTTCGATGGCAGCAAAACCGCCCGCAAAGGGGTAGAAATGCTGGCAAAAAGCCCGCTATTCGAGGGCGCTGAGTGTCACGTGGTGATCGTGGGGGCCGAAACCGCCGAGAATCGCTCGCAGCTCGAGTGGGCCACCGAGACGCTTCGGTCGGCAGGACACCATACCGAAGGTGCCATTCGAGCGGGAGACGTCGAAGAAGCGCTGCGTGCCTATAAAGAGGAAAAGGGGATCGACCTGCTCGTGATGGGCGCGTACGGTCACTCGCGCATTCGTCATCTGCTGGTGGGTAGCACTACCACGGCGATGTTGCGTAATGCCCACTTACCGGTGTTGATTTTACGCTGATGTAAAGCGATGGTCGCCCGGCCGCCGCGCGTTTGGCAGCGGCCGGGGTACCGATCAGGCGGTGCTACTAGCCACTTCCCGCTGCTCGGCGCGAGCGGGCTGAGTCGCATTAATCCCTGACAGCACGGCTTTGAGCGATGCGCTCACCGTATCGCTATCCTCCGCCACGGCACACACCCGCTGACCATCGATGTTGAGCTGCACGAAGGCAATGGCGTTGGCTTCGCTGTCGCCGCCCAGTGAGTGTTCGCTGTAATCGAGAATGGCGACGTGGCTACCAGTATGGCGTCTCCAGGCATCGGTGAACGACGACATGGCGCCATTGCCGGTCCCTGATAAGCGCAGCGTGTCGGCACCCTGCCACAGCGTGATGTCGATCCCTTCCTGCTGCCCCTTCGAGAGTCGATAGTCGGCGAGGGACAGCGGCGCACCATGGGAGAAATGGTCGAACATCACCTGTCGAATCATTTCGCTGGAGAGCTCGCTATTACGGCGTTCGCTCTCTTGTTGTACGTAGGGGGCCAGCGCGAGCATCATCCAACGAGGCAGGCTGATGCCGTAGTCGCGCTCCAACAGAAAGGCCATGCCGCCTTTGCCCGACTGGCTGTTAACCCGAATGACGGCCTGATAGTCCCGCCCGATATCGTGCGGGTCGATGGGCAAATAGGCCACTTGCCACGGTTCGTCGGGTTTTTGGTGCTTGAGCGATTTACGAATCGCATCCTGGTGACTGCCAGAAAAGGCGGTATACACCATCTCACCTACCCAGGGGTGACGGGGATGCATGGCAATCCCTGTACACTCGTGCACCACCTGAATGATCTCGTCGGGGTTGGAAAGATCCAGCTTGGGATCGATACCCTGGCTGTAGAGGTTCATGGCCAGCGTAACGATATCCATGTTGCCGGTGCGTTCACCGTTTCCCAGTAAGGTGCCTTCGACACGGTCGGCCCCCGCCAGTAGTGCAAGCTCTGCCGACGCCACGGCACCGCCCCGGTCGTTATGGGTATGCACCGAAATGATCACGCTATCGCGGCGACTGATGTGCTGGCAGAAGTACTCGATCTGATCGGCGTGATGGTGGGGGCCTGCCACTTCCACGGTGGTGGGCAGGTTGAGAATGCACTTGTTGTCTGGGGTGGGCTGCCAGACATCCATCACCGCTTCGCAGATGGCCAGGGAGAAATCGATTTCGGTGCTGGAGAAGCTCTCCGGTGAGTACTGGAAGCGCCAATCGACGTCGGGATATTGGGCCGCATAGGTCTTGACCCACGTTGCGCCTTGCACGGCGATATCGGTGATACCGTCGCGATCCATCTCGAACACCCGCTCCCGTTGGATCGTGGACGTGGAGTTATACAGGTGGATGATGGCGCGCTTGACGCCCACCAATGACGCAAACGTTTTTTCGATCAGGTGTTCGCGGCACTGCACGAGCACGGCGATGGTCACGTCGTCAGGAATTTGATCCTCTTCGATCAGCCAGCGCACGAAATCGTAATCCGGCTGGCTGGCGGAGGGAAAGCCGACCATCACTTCTTTGATACCGACCTTGATGATCTGATGCCAGAAGCGCTGTTTCTGCTCTACCGTCATCGGCTCGAGCAGGGCCTGGTTGCCATCGCGTAGGTCTTCACTCACCCAGATGGGCGCTTGAGTCAGCTCCCGGTCGGGCCACTGACGGTCGAACGCGGGCACCCGGGGAGCAGGACGATATTTGCGATGATCAAAAGCAGGCATGGTGAATTTCCTGAGAACGGTGAGTTGTTTGGGGCGGCCGCTGGTGGCGCAAGCCGCTGTGGCGTGCTCTTCCGGGTCAGGGAGAGCCTAGGGAGGACGCCTGGGTAAGGCGTCAATCGAGGACTGCTTTTGGCAGTCAACATAGTCTACGACACATGGCGCGAAAGGTTATTGCGAAAATATGGCGTTAGCGCAAAAAAATGGCAGAATATATCGAATTAAATTCTTATTTTGGTAGGAGATATCGCTGTGGCCAACGCGCCTTTGACCCTCGACCGTTTTGATCGCCGCATCCTCGACGTGTTGCAACAGGAGGGGCGTATCAGCAATCAGGAACTGGCCGAACGCATTGGACTGTCCCCTTCGCCGTGCTTACGGCGCGTGCGAGCCCTGGAAGAGCACGGCTTGATCATCCAGTATCGAGCGGTGGTCGATGCGCGGCCGCTCGGCTTTCAACTCATGGCGCTGCTGCATATCTCGATGGATCAGCACACCCCCGAGCGCTTCGATAACTTCGAGCGTCATATCCGTAACATTCCCAACGTGGTGGAGTGTTTGATCATTACCGGGCAAGCCGCCGATTTTCAGCTCAAAATCCTGGTGAGAGACATGGACGATTATCAACACTTGCTGCTCCATGTGATCAACCGCATCGAAGGCGTCACCGGCGCCCATACGAGTTTCGTGTTGCGCCGGGTGTTCGAGCATCGCCCCGTGCCTACCTCATACTCGCTGGCTAACGAAGCGTAGGCAGCGGCGGCATAGCGGTTTACACTGCTTTTTTTCTTCTAGCCAGGAGTTCGATCTATGCATCTTCAGCGCCATGATACAAAAGCCCGCATGAGCCGTGCCGTCATACATCAGGGGGTGGCCTATTTATGCGGTCAGGTAGCAGGCCCCGAGGCTCGCCACGGCGATATCAAAGCACAAACCGAGAGCATGCTGGCGCGCGTCGATGCGCTTTTAAAAGAGATCGGCTCTAGCCGAGAACAACTGCTAAGCGCCACGATTTACTTGAAAGATGGCAGTGATTTCGCCGCCATGAACGAGGTATGGGATGCCTGGGTACCGGAAGGCCATGCACCGGCACGCACCTGCGTATGCGCGCCGATGCCTGCCGATGAGCTGAAAGTCGAGATTACCGTGACGACGGCCGTGGGTGCGTAACTGCTATCGCTTATTTGACAGGCTTTTCTGCCGGAAAGCGGGTGTCGCGTAGGCTGTCTTTGATCTTTTTTAGGTGCGGCAGAAAATCTTCGCCGCGCCTGAGCGTGACACCCGTGGCCAGGGCATCGATCAGCGTCAGTTGAATGACCCGAGACGTCATCGGCATGTAGTGGTCGGTATCTTCAGGGGTGGCGACTTCCAGCGTGGCCGTGCACTCCTGAGCGAGCGGAGAGTGGGGCGCGGTGATGCCCAGCACTACGGCGCCTGCTTCCCTGGCTACCTTGGCAATGTCGACCAGCTCACGGGTACGCCCAGTGTAGGAGATGATCACTACCACATCGCCGGTATGGCAAGCGGCTGCCACCATTCGCTGCATCAGCACGTCGACGTAGGCCATCACCGGCAGGTTGAAGCGGAAAAACTTATGCTGGGCGTCTTGCGCCACGGCGCCGGAGGCACCCAATCCAAAAAAGTGGATCTGTTTTGCTTGCGTCAGGTAATCCACCATCCTTTCGACGGCGGCCATGTCCACTTCCCGCTGCGCTTCGTCTAGCGCCGCAATGGTCGCCCCAAAGATTTTATGGGTGTACTGAGTAGCGGTATCGCCCGGCTCGACGGCACGGGTGACGTAGGGCGTGCCGCCTGCCAAGCTCTGGGCCAGCTTGATTTTGAAATCGGGATAGCCCTTGGCGCCGAAGTTGCGACAGAAGCGGTTGACGGTCGGTTCACTGACGCTCGCCGCTTGAGCAAGGCTGGCGATGCTCAGGCTGGTGGCCGCTGCGGGGTCTACCAGAATGACGTTCGCAACTTTACGCTCTGAGCGATTCAACTCTTCCAAGCGTTCCCGTAAGCGGTCTAGCAGGTCATGCGCCATTAACTGACTCCGTGGCAAGCGTTAGGTGTGAAGAAGGTGTCCAGTCCCTGCACCAGCGATAGAACTCATCGGCAGGCAATGGACGAGCATAGTAATACCCCTGAGCAGCTTCGCAACCAATTGAACGTAAGTAGTCGGCCTGCGCAGCCGTTTCGATACCCTCGGCGACCACGTCGCAGCCCACGGCATGGGCAAGCTGGGTGATGGTGAGAGCCAAATGGCGATCGATGGCGTCCTCCTCCAGGTCCATCACGAAGGCGCGATCGATTTTCAGCGTCGAGAAGGGCAGCGTTTTGACATACGCCAGTGACGAGTGCCCGGTACCAAAATCATCGATGGCCACGGCAATGTTCACTTCTGCCAACTGCGCGAGCTGGATGCGCGCATTGTGCATATCGCTGAGCAGACCCGATTCGGTGACTTCCAGGGCAAAGAACCTTGCCGGGATGCCATGATTAGCCAGTCGCGCCAGCAGGTTCTCGGCAAAGTCCTTACGCGCTAGCTGACGTGCTGCTACGTTCACGGCAATATGGAAATCGTCGTCCAACAGTCCCTTGGCCCGCCAGTCGGCAATATAGCGCATGGCTTCCTCGAGTACCCACTCGCCAATCGAGAGGATATCACCGCTGGCTTCTGCCAGGGGAATGAAGTCGCCAGGGGAGACGTGGCCCAGCTCTGGGTGGTGCCAGCGTAGCAGCGCTTCGGCGCCCACTACGCGCTGAGTTTCGAGTGACAGCTTGGGTTGGAAGGCCAGGGACATTTCCCCTCGCTGTGTGGCGCCGCGAATGGCCTGCTGTAGGTGCAGTCGGTGGCGCTGCTGGTTTTCCAGAGCTTCATTGTAGCTTTGCAGTCGCAGTGTGCCGCTCTGCGGAAGTGCCAGGGCGGCCATGTGCACCAAGCGCTCGATGTCGAAGTGGCCCTGCGACCAACTGATACCAATACGCGCGTTAAGCGGCAGTAGCAGGTCGTCTAGGGACTGGTCGTGTTCGAAGCAGTCGAGCAGCCGTGAAGCGAGCTGACGCAGCTCGCTCAGCTCGGCCGTTGGGGTAATCACCAGCAGCTCGCTGCCGCCCCACAGCCCGAGTGTGCTGCTAACGTCCAACTGGCCGTCGAGCCGGCGGCTAATGTGCACCATGAGCTGGTCGGCAATGCCGTAGCCATGTAAACGCACGACATCATCGAGGTGATCCAGCGCGATAAACAACAACCCCGTGGGACAGCCCTGTTGCGCCGCATCGGCCAAGCGTTGTGTCAAGGCGCGACGGTTGGGTAGCTGGGTGATAGGGTCGGTGCGTGACTGGCGATCCAACTCCTCGGTGCGCTTGGCCACCATCTCCTCCAGCGTCTCGGCCTGCTGGTCGCGAACACGATAGCGGTGCTCCACGCTCAATATGTTGTGAATCCGCTGAAGCACTTCATCGTGTTTGAAGGGTTTGGTCAGAAAGTCCCTTACACCCATGCTCAGCGCGCGATGGCGGGTTTCGTCATCGATTTGTGCGGTCAGCACGATGATCGGCGGCGCATGCTCGGCAAACGTCGCCTGCAGTTGCTCCATCACGCTGTAGCCATCTAAATGAGGCATACGGATATCGAGCAAGATGAGGTCCGGCATCGCTTGCTGACAATGTTGCAGGACTTGGCGAGGGTCGCTCAGACCATGCACGTTATCGAATCCATGATCGTCGAGCAGATCCAGCAGTAGCTCGACGTTGATGCTGTTGTCATCCACTACCAGCAGGTGTTTGTTCATGAACGTCATGGCGCCTTCCTTGGTATGGCGTCTGTAGACACATAGCGGCTCAGTGTCGCCGAGAGCTGATCAATGTCGAGCGGCTTGGTGAGGTAATCGGCAAACCCTGCCGCTAGGCCGTGCGCACGGTCACGCTCCATGGCGTTGGCCGAGAGGGCCACCACTGGAATGTGGCGTAACGAGGTATCTTTTTGAATCGCATCCAGCGCCTGATAGCCGTTCATGCCGGGTAGGTGAATGTCCATCAGCACCAGATCCGGAGGAGATTGACGCATGAGATCAAGCCCTAGCTCGGCGCTGGTGACGGTCTGCAGCCGCACCTGGTCAAAGTCCTCCATGATATCTTCCATCAAGCGCTGGTTGGTGGGGTTGTCTTCGATATAGAGTAGGTGATGACGCTGGCCAGGGGCGGCGCTGGCCAGCGTCATCGGCAAGGGCGTCTCGCTAAGCGCATCGGCCTCGGTGATGGGGAGGGTAAACCAGAACGTCGCGCCTTGGCCGGGTGCACTCGTCACGCCAATTTGGCCCTGCATTCGCTCCACTAACTCTCGGGTGATCGCTAACCCAATACCCGTCCCCTCGATGGTGCCATGCTCGGCATCGAGCCGATTGAAGGGTTCGAAAAGCTCGTGCTGTCGCTCTGGTGCGATGCCATGCCCGGCATCCGTGACGCGAACGCACACGTCGTTGCCCCGTTGATCGACGGCAATCCGTATCGAGCCCTGGGGGCGATTATATTTGATGGCATTGGAGAGTAAGTTGAGCAATACCTGCTTGGTGCGGGTGTAATCCGCGGCGACCCACCAAGGCGCAGGGAGTGGCTCGCGCTGAAGCACTAGCCCTGCTGCCTCAATATTGGCTTCTAACGTGCTGCAGGCATCCTCGATCACGCTCTCTATCGCGATCGGCTCGATGGAGAGCGCCATGTGGCCGGACTCGATTTTAGCCAAATCGAGCACTTCGTTGATCAAGCTAAGCAGGTGCTGCCCACTTTTCTGGATTTGACCTACCTGTCGCTTCTGCTTATCGCTGAGCGGCTCGCGCCGTCCTTTGCCAAGCAGCTGCGCAAAACCAATGATGGCATTGAGCGGCGTACGTAGCTCGTGGCTCATGGACGATAGAAATTCGCTCTTCGCCCTATTGGCCTGTTCGGCTTGGTCCCTCGCCGCCGCGAGGTCCATGGTGGCCTGCTCGCGCTCTGCCAACTGTCGATAGAGGTTGATCAGCAGCGCGCAGGTATCGGTAAACGGCTGAAGCCAGTGTAACAACGAATGGCTCAGCGTTTGTTGGCTGTTGGCAATGGCGAACATGCCTATCAATTTATCGCCACTGAAAATCGGCGCGCCCAGGTAATTATCGATACGCGGGTGGCCCGGTGGAAAGCCGCCGCGTTTGGCGTGACGATAAACGTCGTCGGTGATCACCACGTCGCCGTGGGCAAACACACGGCCCAACAGCGAGTCGGGATTGGTCAGCATCATATCCCCACTGCGCAGCTGTTCCATCAAATGGCGCGACTCATCGCTCCAAGAGAGATCGGTAATGGCGTGGATCTTGAGCGTATTGGTCGTGCTCGTTGGCATTACTTCGCCAATCAGCGCGTAATCGCTGTCGGTCAGCTCGCGCAATGCCTCCATGAGAAAGGTCCAGAGCTGCTCGCCGGACATTAGCGCCTGATAATCGGTAATGCCCTGGTGCAGCACTTTCAGCAGGCTCTGCTCTTTATGCATGCGGTGATTGGCGTCGTAAACGTCGCTCAGGTTGGTCAAAATACCAAGGAATTCCACCACGTCGTTCTGCTCATTATGGATGGCGTTGACCGCTAGATGAACGGGAACGAGGTGGCCTTCTTTGTGCAACGCCTCTACTTCGCGACCCCGTCCAATGACATTAGGGTCACTGCCTGCCAAAAAGCGCGCAATGAATTGGTCATGTTCGGCGCGAATCGCGGCCGGGGTCAGCATCGAGACGTTACGACCCAACACCTCGGCTCTGGTATAGCCCAACATGGTGAGTGCAAAAGGGTTGATGCTCAGCACGTTGCCAGCTAGGTCGATTCGCACGATGCCGGTGGCACTCTCGTTGAACAGCGCCTCGTAACGACGCGTGGTTTGCGACAAGGTGTGGCGCATTTGATGCTGGCGCAACAGTTCGTCCACTTGCCCTGCCAGGCTGGCCAGTAGCTGTCTATCCCGCGACGAGAAAGCGCGTGGCCGATCACTGATCAAACATAGCGTACCCACGGCCAGCGAATCGGAAGGCCTGAGCGGGTGCCCCGCATAGAAGCGGAGATGCGGTTTCCCGGTGACGAGCGGGTTATCGGCAAAGCGCGGATCGCTCTGGGCATCTTCGATGACCAGCGGCGTATCGGCGGCGATGGCGTGGGCACAAAAAGAGACCTCTCGGCTGGTTTCGCAGATGGGTAGCCCCGGGTGAGACTTGAACCACTGGCGCTCTTCGTCGACCAGTGACACGAGTGCCATCGGCACGTCAAACAGGTCCCGGGCAAGCTGTGTCAGACGCTCGAAGGCGTCGTCGGCCGGGGTATCGAGGATGCTCAACGCGCGCAAGGCCGTCAGGCGCTGTGTTTCATTCTCCGGTCGCTTGGCGGCTTGCATGGCGTTTCCTAGACGTGAGGGGGGATTGAAAAAAACGTATTAAATAAATATCGGACATTAATCCCCTAGCTTTAGCCAAGACGCAGCAAATGCAGCAGCCAGCGATGATAGGGCGGTCTTAACCAGCCGCTATTGGAGCGCTTGGGCTGGTAGAACACGCTACGTTGGTGGCTAAAGCGTTCAAACCCGTGGCGGCCGTGGTAAGCGCCGCTGCCACTCTCGCCAACGCCACCAAAAGGAAGAGTCGGCACGGCGTGGTGAAGGAGGGTCTCATTGAACACCAACGCCCCGGAACACGTTTGATGGCGAAGCGTCTCCTGCAGCGCCTTCTGGTGGGTGAAGGCATATAGCGCCAAGGGGCGAGGGCGTGCATTGATCACCCGAATGGCATCATCGATATGCTTGACGCTGATCACCGGTAGCGCCCGCCCAAAGATCTCCTCTTGCATGAGCGATAAGCTCTGCTGCGGGTCGATGACCAACGCCGGCGCGTGGGGGCCGTGTTCGAGCACGCGACAGCCGCGCGCTCGGGCATCATCGAGCAGCCGTTCGATTCGTGCGTGGTGGGCGTCGCTGACGTAGCCGGTGGCGTCTTTGGCATCGGGTCGCTGGCGGCGAATGGCTCGTTCCAAGGCGTGGGTTAGAGCGTCCAAGCGGCGGCTCTCAACGATGACGTAATCCGGCGCGATACAGGTTTGTCCTGCGTTGAAACCTTTACCGAAGATAATCGCCTCAGCGGCGCTGTCGAGGTCCGCATCACTGGCCACCAGCGCTGGTGATTTGCCGCCTAGCTCCAACGTGACCGGTGTTAGGTTGGCGGCGGCAGCCGTCGCGACCTGCCTGCCTATCTGGGTCGATCCGGTAAATACCAGATGGTCGAACGCCAGCGCGCTGAACGTCTTGGCGACGTCGGCCCCGCCCTCGATCACGCAGAACTCCTCTTGCGTGAAGTGTTGGGGAATCAGCTTGGCGAGCAGTGCGCTGGTGTGGCGCGCGTGCTCGCTGGGTTTGAGCATCACCGTGTTGCCAGCCGCTAGCGCATCGATGGCGGGCATTATGCTAAGGCTCCAAGGATAGTTCCAGGGAGACATCACCCCCACGACGCCCAGCGGCTGAGGAGCGACTCGGGCGCGCGCTGGCCAGAGCCGCAGCGGAACGCGTGCGCGACGAGGGCGCATCCAGTGCCACAGGTGGCGGCGCGCATAGCGAGCGGCATGAAGGACGGGAAGAATTTCAGCGAGATGGATTTCGATTTCGCTGCGCTGGCCGAAATCGAGCTGGATGGCTCGCACGATGTCGTGCTGATGGCGTTTCGTCATGCGGGCGAGGCGCGCCAAGCGCTCGCGCCGTACGGCCAGCGTGGGAAAAGGCGCCGGGCCTGCCGCCTCGCGCTGCGCCTGTAACGTATCCGTTAAGTCGCGATTCATGGCCTCTCCTTAGGGGTATACCGACTGCCGACGATACGCAGGACCGAGCGACCTTGAAACGCTGTCTGAGCAGGATCGACAATTGTTTACAAACTAGGCGTTCACACGCGTCAGCGGCCGGAGTGGTACAGTAAGGCATACGCCATCTGTGCCAATGTGCCAGGGAGATGTTATGCCTTCTCGTCCGCTCTCCTACTCCATTCTACCTGCCATCGAGGCCGTTGCGGCAAGCCAGTGGGATGCGCTCGTGCGTGACGAACAGCCTTTTTTACGTCACGGGTTTTTACACGCGCTGGAGGCCAGCGGCTCCGTCAGCACGGCCACCGGCTGGGAGCCTTGTCATCTGTGTGTCTGGCAGGGCGAGGCGCTGGTGGGTGCGCTGCCAATGTACCGTAAGTACCATTCCTATGGGGAGTACGTGTTCGACTGGGGGTGGGCCGACGCGCTGGAGCGCGCCGGCGGCGATTATTACCCCAAGGCGCTGAGTGCGATACCTTTCACGCCAGTGCCAGGCCCTCGTACCTTGATCGCGCCAGACGCCGATGCCGACGCCGTTCGAGCCCAGTTGGCGATAGGCTGGCGGGAGCAGTGTGACACCCTGGCGCTGTCGAGTTGGCACCTGCTGTTTGCCGAAGAGCCGGAAGTCGAGGCGTGGCAGCGCCACTGCCCAGGTCTGATCGCTCGGGAAGGCGTACAGTTTCAGTGGCGAGATCGTGGTTTCGGTGATTTCGAAGGCTTTCTCGCCAGCCTCACTTCCAAGCGGCGGAAAATGATCAAGCGTGAGCGGCGTTTAGTGGCCGACCAGGGCATTACCCTGCACCGTTTGGAAGGCGGGGAGATCCGCGATGTCGACATGGCGCATTTTTACCGCTGCTACACCATCACTTACCACGAACGCGGACGCCCGCCCTACCTCAATCACGCCTTCTTCGAACGTTTGCGTCACGTGATGCCCGAAGCGCTGATGCTGGTGCAGGCGCGGCTAGCGGGGCGTCCCGTCGCCGCAGCGCTCTATTTCCAGGGAGGCAAGACGCTCTACGGTCGCTACTGGGGGAGTGAGGTCGTCGCCGACTGTCTGCATTTCGAAGCGTGCTACTACCAGGGCATCGACGCGTGCTTGGCCAAGGGCATGACGCTATTCGATCCCGGCACCCAGGGCGAACACAAGCTCGTGCGGGGGTTTGCTCCCCAGCGGGTTCGTTCGCTGCACTATTTGGCCCACCCGGGGTTGGCCGCTGGCGTGGCGCAGTTTTGTCAGCAAGAGGGTGTCCATATCATGGCCTATCGCCGCGCCGCCGAAGATGCTTTACCGTTCAAGTAACGCCTACCGCGTCGCGGCTCGCTGGACTCTGCCCTTAATGGCATAATGCGCGCCGTTTCCGCTTTCACGAAGGATGTCTGGGATGCACAAATGGCTCGTGGGCCTGCTACTGACCGTGTTGGGGTTGCTACAGTACCAACTTTGGCTGGGCAACGGCGGCTGGCAAGATCTGCAGCAGGTGGAGCAGCGGGTGGCCCTGCAGGAGGCGGCCAATGATCCGCTGCGTGAACGCAACGCACGGCTGGCGGCGGAAGTCACCGATTTGAAAACCGGGTTGGATGCCATCGAGGAACGCGCCCGCAGCGACATGGGCATGGTGCGCACCGACGAGCAGTTCTTCTGGGTGCCGGGCGTGGCCATCGAAAACGAGTTGGTCGGCATTCATGCCGGGCTAGTCGCTCAGCCCGGTGTCATTCCAGCCGACGGTGAGAGCGAGTGATGCAGACCTCGCCGCTTTGGCTCGTTGTGCCTGCGGCCGGGCAGGGGAAACGAATGGGCGCCGACAAGCCCAAACAGTACCTTCCCCTGGAAGGCCAACCCATCTTGGCGCACACCCTTGCACGTCTGCATGATGCCTTCCCCCAGGCGCATTTAGTGCTTTGCCTGGACTCAGAGGATCACTGGTTTCGGCCAGACTGGGTACCGTTCAGTCACTGGCAGCAGGTGCCCGGCGGTATAGAACGGATGGATAGCGTGATGAACGCACTGGAGGCCATCGCGGCCAACGACAGCGACTTGGTCATGGTGCACGACGTCGCGCGACCTTGTATCACCCGCGCCGATCTGCACGCCTTGTATCGGGCGGCCCAGTCTCATCCCAGTGGTGCCCTGCTGGCCATGCCGGTAGCAGATACCATGAAGCGCGATCAGGGGGACCAACTAAGCCACGCCACCGAACCCCGTGATGGCCTGTGGCACGCGCTGACGCCGCAAGGGTTTCGCTATGCGCTGCTGCGGCGCGCGCTGACCAAGGCCCAGCAGCAGGGCACCGTGGTCACGGATGAAGCCTCGGCCGTCGAGGCGTTGGGGGAAGCTCCCCAGCTCGTTAGTGGGCGGCGCGATAATATGAAAGTCACCCACCCTGACGATTTAGCGTTGGCAACGGCCATCATGGCAGCCCAGCGCAGCCCAAGTAACAGGAGTTTCTAATGCGAATTGGCCACGGCTTCGATGTACACCGCTTTGGGCCGGGTGATCATTTGATGATCGGTGGCGTCAAGCTGCCGTTCGAACAGGGCTTCGTTGCCCACTCCGATGGCGATGTGCTGCTCCACGCCATCAGCGATGCGCTGCTCGGCGCCTGTGCGCTGGGCGATATTGGCCGCCACTTTCCCGATACCGACCCGGCATGGAAAGGCGCGGACAGTCGCGGCTTACTTCGTCATGTGGTCGCGCTGGTGAGGGACGAAGGGTTCGACGTCGTGAACCTGGACGCTACCATCATGGCGCAAGCGCCCAAAATGGCGCCGCACATCGAGGCCATGCGTGCCGCGATTGCCGAGGAAATAGGCGTGACGCTGGGGCAGGTCAACGTTAAAGCCACCACCACCGAACGTCTTGGCTTTACCGGGCGGGGGGAAGGGATCGCCGCCGAAGCGGTGGTGCTGCTGGCCGCGCAAGAGGCATCGAATGCTTGATCTCCCCGCCTGGCAGCGCAGCTTGACGCCGACATTCGGCGTGCCTGCGCCCGGCCAGTATCGCGCTCGGCCGGAAGACTTCATCGTCGATGAACAGCTCGACTTTACCCCGGAGGCTCACGGCGAGCATCTGTGGCTACGCCTTGAAAAGCGTAACCAAACCACGTTAGATGTGGTGAAACTGCTCAGCCGTTTGTGCGGTGTCACCCCGCGCGATATCGGCTACTCCGGTATGAAGGATCGCGTGGCCGTTGCGCGCCAGTGGCTGAGCGTTCATCTGCCCGGTCGCGAAGCGCCTGAGGACTTAACTGCCACGCTTGGCGCTGCGGGCGTCACGGTGCTGGCCATGGCGCGTCATCCGCGAAAGCTAAAGCGGGGCGTGCACCGCACGAATCATTTTACGCTGCGCCTAAGTGGCGACGCGGTTCGCCCAAACGATTTATTGCCACGTTGGGAAGCGCTCTGCGCCCAAGGTGTCCCCAACTACTTTGGCCACCAGCGGTTTGGCGCTGGAGCGCGCAATCTGCAGCGCGCCGCCGCCGTACTGGCCAAAGGTTGGCGCAAACGCGATGATCGCCAGGGGATGATGCTCTCGACCGCGCGCAGCTTTCTGTTCAACGAGCTGCTCAGTGCCCGACTGGCAGACGGTAACTGGTGCCAGCCCGTCGCGGGCGATACCTTGATGCTTGATGGCACGCAAAGCGTGTTTTCCATCGATGACGTCGAGGAGAGCCTGGTGGCACGCGCCGCCGCGCTGGATGTTCATCCCACGGGCGTTTTGTGGGGTGTGGGCGGCGGGGCGCACGGTGATGCGGGCCGTTACGAAGCGCAACTGGCGGCACGCCATCCTGCGTTGTGCGCCGGCCTCGAGCAGAGCGGCGTCAAGCGTGGACAGCGTGCGCTGCGTGCCCGGTTGATCGCGCCTCAGGCCAACTTCGAACAAGAGTCCGTGCTACTCTCGTTCGCGCTGCCCCGAGGCAGTTTCGCGACGGCGGTGATTGGCGAATTGATTCATCATCCCGACACGGCATGACGCCGAAGTAAGAAGGAGGTTCTGATGCGGCGACTGCTGCTTTCCAACGATGACGGCGTCCATGCTCCTGGCTTACGTGCGCTCTACGAGGCGCTTTTGCCCCATGCCCATGTGCGTGTGGTCGCCCCGGATCGCGACCGTAGCGGCGCAAGTAACTCGCTCACGCTGTCGCGTCCGCTGTCGCTCACCGCGCTAGAGAATGGTTTTTACAGTGTCGATGGCACGCCCGCGGACTGCGTTTATCTGGGCGTCAACGGCGTATGGGACGAGCGTCCGGACCTGGTCATTTCGGGTATCAATCATGGCAGTAACCTGGGGGACGACGTGCTTTACTCGGGCACAGTGGCCGCCGCGATGGAGGGACGCAATCTCGGCATGACGGCCATCGCCATGTCGCTATGCGGCACCCAGCACTTTGCCACGGCAGCCAAGTTTGCTGCCAGCTTGATCGGCGCGGCCGACCAGCTCTCGCTGCCGCCGCGCACGCTGCTGAACGTGAACGTGCCAGACGTTCCCTGGGAAGCGATCAAGGGCGTCAAGGTCACGCGTCTCGGCTATCGCGGGCCCGCAGAAAAACCGGTGCCCGTCAAAGACCCCCGAGGGCGTACGCGCTACTGGATCGCGCCTGTGGCGGCGAATGCGGATGACGGAGAGGATACTGACTTTGCCGCCGTCGATGCAGGCTATGTGTCGATCACGCCGCTGCAAACCGATTTAACGCGCCACCCGGCGCGTCGTGATGTGCAGGATTGGTTGGATGCCTTTGCCTGATCTATCCCCTAGGGAGCTGCGCGGGCGGGGCATGACCTCTCAGCGCACTCGAGATCGTATGATCGAGCGCCTGGTCCAGCAAGGCGTGAGCGACCCGCGCGTACTGGACGTCATGGCCAGCGAGCCTCGCCATCTGTTCGTCGACGAAGCGCTGGCCCATCGCGCTTATGAAGACACCGCACTGCCCATTGGCTTCGGCCAAACGCTGTCGCAGCCGCTAACGGTGGCGCGCATGACGGAGTTAGTGCTGCGCGCATCGCCCCGGTGCGTGCTAGAAGTGGGCACTGGCTCAGGCTATCAAACACTGATTCTATCGCGGCTGGTAGAAACGCTTTACTCCGTGGAGCGAATCTATACCCTGCACGAGCGTGCCGCCGAACGTCTTTGGCGGCTGCAAGCACCGGCCACGCTGGCCGTCGCCGATGGCGGTGAGGGGTGGCCGGAAGCAGCCCCTTTCGACGTCATCCTGCTCACCGCTTGTGCGCAAACGCTGCCTGAGGCGCTGCTGGAACAGCTCCGCCCCGATGGCGTGATGATCGCGCCGCTGGAAGAGCCAGACGGCAGCCAGTGGCTGACCCAAATCAAGCGGATTGGCTCCGCCTTCGAAAAGCGCCGCTTAGAACCCGTGCGTTTCGTACCTTTATTGCAAGGAGTGGTGGATTGAAGCGTCGACCCCTAGGACTGTTTTTGCGAGGCGCTGGGATGGGCGCGGCCGATGCCGTTCCCGGCGTCTCGGGAGGCACGATTGCCTTTATTACCGGTATTTACGAAGAACTCATCGATACCATCAAGCAGTTTGGCCCCAGCGCCCTTGGCGCATGGCGCCGCGGCGGCTGGAAAGGACTGTCGCAGCATTTGAACGTGGCCTTTTTGCTGCCGCTGCTGCTGGGTGTGGCGGTCAGCTTGTTCAGCGTTGCCCACTTGGCGCTGTGGCTGATGGAGGCCTATCCGCTACTGTTGGAAGGCTTCTTTTTTGGGCTGGTCGCGGCGTCGGCCTTGGTGGTCGGTCAAGCCGGTGATCGATGGAAAATTTGGTACTTGCTGCCGCTGCTCATCGGCTTGATGCTCGCCGAATGGTTGCCGAGCCTAATGCCGCTGGTACTCATGGTGGGTAACGAGTCGCTGGTCGTCATCCTGGCGGGTGCCATTGCGATCAGTGCCATGTTGCTGCCCGGCGTATCGGGCAGCTTTTTACTGCTGACGATGGGGCTCTACGGCACCATCATGGGGGCTATTCGCAGCTTCGACATCGGTATTATCATACTGTTTGGAATGGGCTGTGTGGTGGGGCTGGCACTCTCGTCGCGCCTGCTATCGTGGCTGCTACGGCGCTACCATGGCGCGACGTTGCAGCTGCTGTTGGGCTTCATTATCGGCTCGCTACCGGTTCTCTGGCCCTGGCGTGAACTGTTACGCTACCAGCTAGGCCCCGATGGGCAGATGATCCCGCTGGCTTACCGCTATTTGTTACCCAGCGATTACGCCGTGCTGACAGGGGCGTCGGCACAGGTAACTGGCGTGATAACGTTGATGGTCGTCGGTGCGCTACTCGTCGTAGCGCTCAACCGTCGTGCGGCCACTCATGCCCAGCATCACTCGACAGATAATCGTTCCATTGATCGTTAGCACGGCGTTGAACAGGAGTAGGGTTTCCATGCGTAAGGTTTTTATGATGACGGTGCTTGCACTGGCGGTGAGTGGCTGTGCCAGTCAGCAGTCCAACACCCCCCAGGTGCGCGATTTGAGCGACGCACGCCGTGCGGTGGAAAACTCACCACAGTACACCGTCAAAGCAGGCGATACGCTCTATGGCATCGCGTGGCAGCACAATCTGGACTATCGCCAGCTCGCCGCCATCAACAATATCGATGCGCCTTACCAAATTTATCCTGGTCAAACCATCGCTTTGCGTGAAGGCGCGGGAGGTATGTCGACTTCGTCTGGCGGCAACGCGTCACCCGCTTCGACCAGCGGTGCCGTTGCTACGGGGCTGCAACCACAAGCCACTGCCGTGGCGAGCAATGACCAGGAACTCGACTGGCTGCTGCCGGACGAGAGTGCCATCGAGCGCAACCAGCGGCTGACGGCAGAGCGTGCGGAGCGCACGGCGGTCGAGGCGTCTCAACAGGTCGCTGCCGCTACCGAGTCGTCTGAGGTGGCTGCTCCTCAGCAGCCAAGCACTCAACCCGAGCAGGAGCCCGAGCCCGAGCGGGCCCCCGCGCCGGAACCTGAGCCGACACCCGCCGCCGCACCAGAGCCTGCCGCTGAGCCGACTCAAGCTGCCCGCACCGATCGTTCGTCACGGACCTTTACGCCTGCCGAAAACATCGACTGGCGCTGGCCCACCGACGGCCAAGTGACCGGCGAGTTCGGGCAAGGCGGCAGCATCACCGCTGGGATTGATATCGCCGGACAAAAGGGGCAACCTGTCCGTGCTGCAGGTCCTGGTATCGTGGTCTACGCCGGTAGCGGCGTACGCGGTTACGGTAACCTAATACTACTGAAACACAACGATCAGTTTCTCAGTGCTTACGCACACAATGATAGTTTGAGCGTAAAAGAGAATGATGTCGTCGAGGCTGGTGAAGTCATCGCCACGATGGGCGATAGCGATGCAGATGCCGTCAAACTGCATTTTGAGGTGCGCCGCGATGGTCAGCCGCAAAATCCGTTGGACTATCTGCCCTCTCGCTAGTCATCCCTTGGCGGGTGTAAGGTAGACCTGCCAAGACTACCCGAACAGCTGATTCAGGGCGTCATATAACAATAAGGTGCACGCGCACAGGAAGTGCGACCACCCTTACTTTTCTACATGGCGGATAGGCGAAACCACGGGGGTATGACCATGAGTATGCTGGAGAAGGACCTACAGGAGATTGACCTGGATGAAGTTGAAGAGGCGTTGGATGACGCCGATGACGACGCCACAGCCGAAGAGGATGCGTTCGAAAAAGCGCTGGGCCGTGAAGATCGTCAATCGACTCAAAGCTTGGACGCGACACAGATCTACCTCAATGAGATTGGCTTTTCTCCGCTACTGACGCCGGAAGAAGAAGTGTATTACGGACGCTTGGCGCGTAAAGGCGATGCCCTGGGACGTTCGAGGATGATCGAGTCGAACTTGCGCTTGGTGGTTAAAATTGCCAGACGTTACTTGAACCGGGGGTTGACGCTGCTCGATCTGATCGAAGAAGGCAACCTTGGTCTGATCCGTGCGGTAGAGAAGTTCGACCCCGAGCGGGGTTTTCGCTTCTCGACGTACGCCACATGGTGGATTCGCCAGACCATCGAGCGTGCGTTGATGAATCAGACGCGCACCATTCGTCTGCCTATCCATGTGGTTAAAGAGCTGAATATTTATCTGCGCGCTGCTCGTGAACTGACCCAAAAGCTGGACCACGAAGCCACCGCCGAAGAGATTGCCGAACATCTCGACAAGCCGGTCGAGACGGTCAAGAAAATGCTCGGGCTGAACGAAAGAGTATCATCGGTGGATTATCCCATGGGAGGCGAAAGCGACAAGCCGCTGATCGATACGCTCACCGATGATGAAGTACTCGGCCCGGAAGCCTGCTTAGTGGACGGCGACGTGCGTGAGCACGTAGACCACTGGCTGGATGAACTGAGCGAGAAGCAGCGAGAAGTCGTGGTGCGTCGCTTTGGTCTACGCGGCCACGAGGCGGCAACGCTAGAAGAAGTGGGTGCCGAAATTGGTCTCACCCGTGAGCGGGTGCGTCAAATCCAGGTAGAAGCGCTAAAGAAGCTACGCCGCTCGCTGGAAAAACAGGGCCTCTCTCTCGACGCGATTTTCGAGAGCTAGGCGATCGTCGTGAGTCGCGTCAGCCGTTCTGGCCGCAGCACCGATAGCGCACCGAGTGACCCACTCGGTGCGCTGTTTTTGGGCGAAAGGTTTTCCACCGCTGCCGGGCGGGACGCTTGATCGTGTCAGCATTGTCCATCCGCCAGCGGCACTACCTGCCCATGCAGGAGTGAATGAGAGGGTGAACGAGATAGTGAATGAAATGGTAGATGAAAGAGCGAGAATGCCATGCGCCCGCTAGTGGCCCATATTGATTTGGACGCCCTGCGTCACAACTATCAACTGGCGTGTCGCTGCGCCCCGCAAAGCCGCTCGGTAGCGGTGATCAAAGCCGACGCCTATGGGCATGGAGCACTGGCCTGCGCCCGTGCGCTGGAAGCCGACGTCCCGGCCTTTGCCGTGGCGTGCATCGAAGAAGCGTTGAGCCTGCGTGAAGGCGGTATCCAAGCCCCCATTGTCCTGCTCGAGGGTATCTTCGACGCCGACGAGCTGGCCCTGGTAGATGAACACCGTCTGTGGATCAGCGTTCATAGCGCCTGGCAGGTAGAGGCGCTGCTGTCTTATTCGCCCCGGCAGCCGATTCCTGTTTGGCTGAAGGTGGATTCCGGCATGCACCGGCTGGGGTTCTCGCCCGAGCAAGCGGCCAGCGTGTGGCAGCGGCTGGTCGACACACCCCAGGTAACGGCGCTGCATCTGATGAGCCACTTTGCCAGTGCCGATGCCCAAGACCCTAGCGTCTTCAACCAGCAGATGCGCGTGCTGCAAGGGCTAGCGGATGAACTGAAGGCACCGCTGTGTTTGGCCAACTCTCCGGCGACGCTGGCCTGGCCAGTCGCTCACGGTGATTGGAATCGCCCTGGGGTGATGCTCTATGGCAGCGACCCGCTGGAAGTGGCCAACGACGTCACCCGCCAGCTACGCCCGGTCATGTCGTTACGCTCGGAAATCATCGCGCTGCGCGAACTCGATACCGGCGAGCAGGTTGGCTACGGCGGGCGCTGGAAGGCCCCGCGTCCCTCCAAGATTGCCGTGGTGGCGGCAGGGTATGGCGATGGCTATGATCGCCACGCGGTCGACGGCACGCCGGTGCTCGTCAATGGCCAGCGCTGCCCGATTGCTGGAAAGGTGTCGATGGACATGCTGACGGTGGACGTGACCGATGTACCCGAAGCGGCCATTGGCAGTGAAGTGGTGCTATGGGGAGCAGCCAGCAATGGCGCCGTACTGCCGGTGGATGAGGTGGCCCGCTATTGCGCTACCATCAGCTATACACTGCTCACCGGGGTGCTGCCTAGAGTTCCTCGGCGTTATCATGGGGCTAACGTTTGAACGGTTATCGGTATGTCTAACGCGTCTAATCCGCGCTCCTTTGCGCACCCTCGTTACTGGCCAACATGGCTGGCGATTGGCCTAATGTACGTGGCCGCGTGGCTTCCTTGGCGCGTGAAGCTCTGGGTGGGGAAAGCGATTGGCCTGCTGGCGTGGCGCTTCGTGAAGCGTCGTCGGCACATCACCGCCACGAACATCGCGCTCTGCTTTCCAGAAAAAAGCGCCGACGAGCAGCGCCAACTGGTCAAAGAGACCTTCATTGCCAACGGGATCGGTTTGGTCGAAACCGCAACTGGCTGGTGTCGTGATGCCGAAGGGCTGCGTCATCGAGTGGCCTATCACGGCCAAGAGCACCTTGCACGCGCTAAAGCCCAGGGCAAAGGCGTGCTGGTGGTGGGTATCCACTTTTCGACGCTGGACTTAGGCGGGGCGTTACACTCGCTGTTCTTCCCGGCGGATGTGGTTTACCGCCCCCATAACAACCCGCTCTTCGAGCGATTCATGACCCGAGCACGTTCACGCATCTTTGGCCAAGCCATCGATCGCCATGACCTGCGCGGCGTGGTGCGCCGCATCAAAGCGGGGCATATCGTGTGGTACTCACCGGATCAGGATTTCGGCCGCGATGTCAGCGTCTTTGCGCCGCTGTTTGGTCAGCCGGCGGCGACCATCCGTCTCACCTCGAAAATCGCCCGCATGACGGGCGCCCCCGTCGTTCCGCTGATGTTCCACCGCAACCCGGATAATCGCACCTACACCATCGAGTGTTTGCCGGCGTTCGAGGATTTCCCTAGTGGGGATGAAATGGCCGATGCTTCGCGGGTGAATGCCTTCATCGAGCGGGCAATACGCAAACATCCCGAGCAGTATCTATGGCTGCATCGGCGGTTCAAGACTCGCCCAGAGGGCGAGGAGAGTGTTTACTAGCCATCGCAGCCCAGTCAAGGTAAGAAAAAAGCTGCCCGCGGGCAGCTTTTCATTGGTATCGATGCGGTCTTACAGCCATGTGTTAGTCGAGGTTGCGGGAGTAGAAAATTTCCAGCATCTCTTTGCGCAGACGGCTTTCGATGTCTCGTGCTTCTTCGAAGGTGATGTCGCGACGTGAGGTGCCGAACAGGTAGTTATCCAGTTCGAAATCCTTGAGCAGCATCTTGGTGTGGAACATGTTTTCTTGATACACATTCACGTCGATCATCTGGTAGGCCTGCTTGGTATCTTCTGCCAAGTAGTCCTGAATGGACGTGATGTCGTGATCAATGAACAGTTTTTTGCCATCCACGTCCCGGGTAAAACCACGTACGCGGTAATCCATGGTCACGATGTCGGAGTCGAAGCTGTGGATCAGGTAGTTCAGCGCTTTCAGTGGGCTGATATGACCACAGGTCGAGACATCGATATCCAAACGGAAGGTACTAATGCCGTTGTCCGGGTGCGATTCTGGGTAGCTGTGCACCGTCACGTGGCTCTTGTCCAGGTGCGCGACTACGGTTTCCGGTAGCGGGCCCGGCCCCGGCTCGGTTTGACCCGGCGTGGGTTCATCCAGCTCGTGCTCGGCGATCAGGATGGTGACGCTCGCCCCGTGGGGTTCGTAATCCTGGCGTGAAATATTCAGCACGTGGGCGCCGATGATATTGGTCACGTCCTTGAGAATCTGCGTCAAACGTTCGGCGTTGTAGAGCTCATCGATATAGTCGATGTAAGCCGCACGCTGCTCTTCGGTCTTGGCGTAACAGATGTCGTAAATATTGAAGCTCAACGAGCTGGTCAGGTTGTTGAACCCGTGGAGTCGGAGATTATCTGACACGTCCGAACCTCCCTATGGCAGATGAAGACACCCCGACGATCCAGCGCCGGAACCGATAAACACTTGTTACCGTGCTGAAGCAGCCGCGACGTCCGACGCGGCCCCGCACTACGCAGTAGGGGGAGAAACAAGCGGGCGTATTATGCCCGCCCGTGGCGTGGGTTGCATCCGGCCAGGCGATTTTTTTTGACGCAGAGCGACCGTCTCGCGGCGCAGGGCTCAAGCTTCGATAATCTCGAAGGAGTGAGTAATCTCGACGCCGCCGTTGACGAGCATAATCGAGGCGCTGCAATACTTCTCCGCGGACAGCTCTACCGCCCGTTGTACCTGCTTTTCTTTCAGGCTGCGGCCTGTAACGACAAAGTGGACGTGAATCTTGGTAAACACAGAGGGCACTTCGTCGGCACGCTCGGCGTCGAGCTCCGCCACGCAGTCGGTGACATCGGCGCGGGCCTTATCGAGAATGTTCAAGATATCGAAAGCGGTGCAGCTTCCCATGCCCATCAGCAGCATTTCCATCGGCCGCGGGCCGGTATTGCGGCCACCGTGATCGGGCGGACCATCGATCACTACGCTGTGCCCGCTACCCGACTCTGCGACGAACTGACGACCATCGGTCCATTTTACCCGTGCTTTCACGTTGCTCTCCTCATCTTGGCGACGATAGGTAAGTCGCGCAGCATAACATTTCTAGGCGACAGCGCACGGCTTCATCGCGCGCGGTTAACAGGCGTCAAGGCTGCACCAGATGCTGTTCCAGTTCGGCGAGCCGTTTCGGGGTGCCTACGTCTACCCAGTGGCCGGAAAAATGCTCACCGCTGACTCGTTGCTTGGCCATGGCTTGCTTTAGCAACGGTGCCAGTGCAAACGCCCCAAGGGGCTCTCGAGCGACGAGTTCGGGGTGTAGGATGCCAATACCGGCGTAGGTCAGGCGTGGCTCTCCCATTGGCGTAACGCGGCCCCGGTCGAGCGCAAAATCGCCGTTTGGGTGGTGTTCCGGGTTGTCCACCAAGATCAAGTGGGCAAGATCGCCCTCTGTCAGCGCGGCCGCGCTGGGCAGGCGATCACACCACACATCGCCATTGACGAGTAAAAACGGCGCCTCACCTAGCAGAGGCAGCGCCTTGCGAATGCCTCCGCCGGTTTCGAGTGGTTGTGGCTCCACGCTCCAGTGAAGGTGCAGTTGGTGTGCCGAGCCATCACCCAGCGCCTCCATGATCTGCTCGGCACGGTAGCTTACGTTGATCACCACCTCCTCGATGCCCGCACGCTTCAAACGCTCCAGGTGGTGGACGATCAGCGGTTTGCCCGCTACGGGTAGCAGCGGTTTCGGGCAGTGGTCGGTGAGTGGGCGCATCCGTTTGCCCAAGCCCGCTGCTAGGATCATCGCTTTCATGGCGCTGATGCCTCCAGGCGCTGGAGAATGGCGGGGCGCAGCACCTCGCGGACCCAGTCGGCAAACTCATCGTGTTCGGGAAGGGCCATTAAGCTATCTTCCAAGTGGCTTAAAAAGTGCGGCAGGCGGGCCAAGTAGCCTTGCTTGCTGTCACGCAGCGTCAATCGACAAAAAATGCCCAGGACTTTGAGCGAGCGTTGGGCGGCCATCGCGTGGCACTGGGCCAAAAAGGCAGCCTCGCTCACCGAGCGGGTCAAGCGACCCTCTTGCCGGGCTTGCTGATAGAAGGTACTCACCAGCGCGGCAAACTGGTCAGCGCTGAAACGGCAGTAGCGACCTCGCAACAGCGAAATGACGTCGTAGCTGAGCGGGCCTGCCACGGCGTCTTGAAAGTCGATCATATAAAGCGTCTGATCGTGCCACATCAGATTCATCGCATCGAAATCGCGGTGAACGCTCACCACCGGCTGTTCTAGGGCGCGCTCGATCAAGCCCGTGCGCAGCGTTTCCCAGCTATCGGGAGCGGATAGCGACAGCCAGCGCTCCAGGCACCATTCGGGAAAGAGATCCAGTTCCCGGGCGAGCAGGGCGGCATCGTAGGCGGGAAGAGCGGCCGGATTGGCGCGGTTTTGCAACTCGGCAATCAGTGACAGCGCCGCCAAGTGGTTCTCTTTCGTGCGTGCCGGGTCGGTAAAGGTAGCCTGCAGCGGCGTATCGCCCAGATCGTCGAGCAGCAAAAAGCCGGCCTCCAAGTCGCTGGCGTGAATGGCGGGAACCGGTAGCCCGGCGGCGTGCCAGCGCTGGCCGATGGTCACAAACGGCGCGGAGTCCTCCTGGGCAGGTGGCGCATCCATGATGATTTGCGTGTTGCCATCCGGTAGCGTTAGCCGAAAATAGCGCCTAAAACTGGCGTCACCGCCCGCAGCAGAGAGGCGAAGAGTGGCACGGTCGAGGCCGTGGTGTTGCGCCGCCCACTGAGTGAGGGCGTCGATCCGAGAAGAGGACATGCAAGCTCCTTGCTGGTCGGGCATCATGCGGGCTGTATAATACCGATTCTGGATGCCAAGGATAACGAACATGGGCAAGCGAATCTCGCGCACCGTACCGGTTGCGCATACGCTGCTGGGCAGTTTGCTCGCTGGCGCCTCGTTTTCAGCGGTGGCACAGGACCCAACCCTGCCCGCAGAGGCGCTGGACTGGCAGGCCTGGCGCCAAGACGAAGCGTCGCAACAGCTATGCCGGGGGCGCTATGTGATGCCCGGCTACCGCTTGCCAGCGGAACAGAACCCAGAAACGCTTTCGGTGGAAACCGACGAAGTGGACTACGCCGCCGATGGCGAAGCCTTGCTGCGGGGCGATGTGGTGCTGCGCCGAGGTAATACCGAGCTGGAGGCCGAGCGCGTCTTTCTTCCGGCGGATCGCCAGCGGGTGGATGCCGAGGGGAGCCTGGCCATTCGTGATGGACAGGCCCTCGTGCGCGGTGAACAAGCCACGCTGATGCTGAACGAAGATCGCGCCTCGCTGCGTAACAGCCACTACGTGCTTTACGAACAGCATCTGCGTGGGCAAGCCCGACAGCTAGAGCAGACTGGCGAAAATCAGTACCGCCTTCAGGAGGCTACGTTTACTACCTGTGACCCCGGTGCCAATAGCTGGCAACTGGTGGGTAGCGATATTCGTCTCGATCAAGCCTCGGGGTTTGGTACCGCCCGTCACGCGCGGCTGGAAGTCAAAGACGTCCCGATATTTTACTGGCCGTGGCTGCGTTTCCCCATCGATGACCGCCGCCATACCGGGCTGCTCTCGCCGTCAGTGAGCTTCTCAAGCGATGGCTTCGATTATACGCAGCCTTTCTACTGGAACATTGCACCGAACCAGGATGCCACCATTACCCCGCGCTGGATGTCGGACCGTGGTCTGCTGCTCAACGGAGAGTATCGCTACCTGCTCGAGGGTAGCCAGGGCTTGGTGGAGGGCGGCTATCTCGATAGCGACGGCGGCACCAATAACGGCGATAACCGCTTCGAAGGCGACGACCGCTGGTACATTGATGCTCAGCATGCAGGACGGCTCACGCCGCGCAGCGACTATCGACTGCGCTACGGCGCGGCCAGCGATGGCCGCTATTTCGACGACTTTGGCGGCGAGTTCGGCAACAGCGACCGCGTCAGTATGGAGCGTCTGGCCCAGGTCGATTATCGCGGTGAGCGCTGGCAGCTCGACGCAAGGGCCCAGGGCTTTCAGCGCCTGGAAGACCCGCTCAGCGATACCGATCGTCCGTTCTACCGCCTGCCGAGTTTGACCGCCAACGCCAACTGGCAGCTAGACAACGGCCTGTATACGCAGTGGCGCTCGAACGCGACCTACTTCTGGCGCGACGTGGATGAGCGGCGAGTTCCTGAACGCGAAGCGGCCATCGGTTCGCGCCTGCACCTGACGCCCGCCGTGGGCTGGCGCTACGAGCAGCCTTGGGGCTATATCGAGCCGCGCACCGAGCTTTGGCACACCGCGTACGAATTGGATTATGGCGATCGGGTGACCGATCGCGCCACCTCGCCTTCGCGCAGCGTGGCGATCACCTCCATCGATAGCGGCTTGGTCTTCGAACGTGAACTGGAGCTCGGCGGGCGCGATTATCGCCAAACCCTCGAACCCCGGGTGAACTATGCCTATGTGCCGCGCACCGACCAGACCCAACTACCCGATTTCGATAGTCGTGAGCGGGCGTTCTCCTGGGATCAGCTCTGGTCGCCGCACCGCTTCTCTGGAGCTGACCGCGTGGGCGACCTCAACCGCGTCTCGCTCGGCGTACAGTCACGCTTGATCGAAGATAGCGCTGGTCGGGACCGGCTCACCTTCGGCGTCGGTCAAAGTTACTATTTCTCCGAGCGGCGCATCGATAGCGAAGGCGACCCGGACACGCTGCCGCCGCGCCCCAGCGAAGACCCTTCCGTGAATCCGGAAAGCCGCTATCAGGCCACCCGTGACCGCTCTCCGCTGGTCACTCGCCTGGATTGGCAAATATCGGATCGCTGGAGTACCGGTTACGAGTGGCTTTACGATGATGAGCGTGAACAGACCGAGCGATCCAGCGTGGACGTTCGCTATCGCCATCCGGAGGGGCACGTAGTGAACCTTGGCTACCGTTGGGAGATCGAAGGGTTCGATCCGAGCGTGGTGCCGGGGGACGATGGTTTCCGCGACTACAGCCGTGAAGAGTGGGATCTTTCGCTGGCGTGGAAAGCGAGCCCAAGGATTGATTTGATTGGCCGCTACCTGCACGATCAAACCAACAACCGTCCCTTGGAACAGCTCGCGGGCCTGCAGTGGAACGACTGCTGCTACGGCGTACAGCTGGTATGGCGTGAATGGATCGACGACAACGATACGGCGCGGGTTGGCGATGACTTCAACGACCGCGGGCTATTTTTGCGCTTCGTGTTTCGTGGTCTAGGTGGCGTGGGCCAAGAGGCCGACGGCTACTTTGAACAGGCGATTCCTGGCTACCGTCCCACGCCCTTATGAACGACCACTTTAAAATAGCGACTGAAAGAGACTTTTTATGATGATCAGAAAGACCTTGCTGAGCTGCGCGCTGAAGAAACGAGCCACCCAGCTGTCCGCAGGCAGCCTGATGGTGCTCTGCCTGGGCACGGGTGCGGCGCTGGTTCCGCTGACCGTTCATGCGCAAAACTTCGAGTCGGCCCAGCGTCAGCAGTTGGATAGCGTCGTCGCAGTCGTCAATGATGGCGTCATCATGCGCAGCGAGTTGGATGACCGCATTGCCCAGGTGGAGCAGCAAGCAGCGGCTCAGGGCGGCAATTTGCCGCCGCGTAACCAGCTGGCCCAGCAAGTGTTGGAGCGTATGGTCATGGATGAAATCCAGCTGCAAATGGCCCGCCGAGCCAATCTGAGCGTGGATGACACCGAACTCAACCGCCAGCTGCGCAGCATTGCCGAATCCAACGGCATGACGCTGGACCAGTTTGCCGATGCGGTAGAAGCCGACGGCATTACCCTGGCCGACGTGCGCGAAGACGTACGTCGTGAAATGTTGATGCGCCAAGTACAGCAGCGCCAGATCAGTCAGCGTGTCACGGTCTCCGATCGCGATGTGGAGCGTTTCTTGAGCCAGCAGCCGAGCCAGCAGCAGGGCCAAGCCTTTATCGAAGAAACCCGTGCCCGCCATATCCTGGTGGAACTGACGCCTACGCGTAACGAGAACCAAGCCCGTGCCCGCGCAGAAGAGGCTCGCCAGCGTTTACAGCAGGGCGCAGAGTTCGCGTCGGTGGCCCGTGAGTACAGCGACGATCGTGGTAGCGCCATGAACGGCGGCGACCTGGGCTGGGTGCGCCCTGGACAAACGGTCCCTGCGTTTGAAGAAGCCATGACGTCTCTCAGCCCGAACCAGCTCTCCGAGCCTGTGCGCTCGCAGTTCGGCTATCACGTCATCGAAGTGCTGGAGCGTCGCCGTCAGGACGTGACCGAAGAGAGCCGTCGTGAGCAGGTGCGCCAAGCGATTTTCCAGCGTCGTGCCAACGAAGAGCTGCAAACCTGGCAGCGTGAAATCCGTGAACAGGCCTTCGTGGATATTCGTCTCTAATGACGCGGCCGCTGCTGTTGACCACCGGTGAGCCCGCGGGCATCGGGCCAGAGCTTGCGCTGATGCTGGCCGCTCGTGGGCAATTAGCCAACACGGTGGCGGTGGGTGACCCGCAGATGCTGCGCCAGCGCGCCGCGCTGCTCGGGCTGGCCGTAGAGGTCGTCGAGGCCACGCCGGGTGGCTTGGATATATCCTCTCCAGGGCGTTTGGTGGTGTGGCCCGCCACACTGCGAGCGCCTGCCACGCCTGGGGTGCTCGATCCCGCCAATGCCCGCTACGTGTTGGAGACACTGCAAATCGCCGTAGACGCCTGCCAAGCAGGGCAGGCTGCGGCTATGGTCACCGCGCCGCTGCATAAAGGGGTCATCATCGAAGGGGGTTTTCCCCATTTCACCGGCCATACCGAGTGGTTGCGCGACGCCTGTGGCGTCGATGAGGTGGTGATGCTGTTGGCGACCGATGCCGCGCTGCATGCCAAGAACCCGCTTTGGCAAGGCAGCGGCGATTTGCGCGTGGCGCTGGTGACGACTCACCTGCCGCTGCGTGACGTGGCCGATGCCATCACATTCGAGCGGGTCACCCAGATTACTCGCCTGCTGGCCGCTGACTTGAAGCGCCAATTCGGCATCTCGAATCCGCGCATTGCGGTGTGCGGCCTCAACCCCCATGCCGGGGAGGAAGGGCATTTGGGGCGCGAAGAGCTGGACACGATCATTCCGGCCCTCGACGCGCTGCGTGCCGACGGGTTGGATATCCAAGGGCCGCTGCCCGCCGATACGCTATTCACGCCGCGTCATTTGGCCGGGATCGATGCCGTTCTCGCGATGTATCACGACCAGGGCTTGGCAGTGCTAAAATACGCCGGCTTTGGTCAGGCCGCGAACATTACCCTGGGGCTGCCGCTGGTGCGTACCTCGGTGGACCACGGCACCGCGCTGGATTTGGCGGGCCACGGTACTGCCGACCCCAATAGCCTGGGCGTCGCGCTTGCCCTCGCGCAGCGGCTTGCCGCTCAGCGTGCCAGCTCCCTGGCCGCTTCATGAATCAACCCTCCAAGGAACACTGTTAGATGTCTCAAGTGCCTCAGCAGCACCGTGCTCGTAAACGCTTCGGTCAGAACTTTCTGCGTGACCTCGGCATCATTTCGCGTATCGTCCGCGCCATTGGGCCACGCGAAGGCGACCGACTCGTCGAAATTGGCCCCGGGCAAGGTGCACTGACGGCGCCGCTGCTGGAAGCGGCGGGAAAGCTGGAGGTGATCGAGCTGGACCGCGATCTGGTTCCAGGCTTGCGAGTACAGTTTTTTAACTACCCTGAATTCGTGATTCATGAAGGCGACGCGCTGAAGTTCGATTTTGCCGAGCTCAAGGGCGAGGGCCCGGCGCTGAGGGTAGTGGGTAACCTGCCTTACAACATTTCCACGCCTTTGATCGTGCATTTGCTGAGTATGGGTAGCGCCATCGCCGATATGCACTTCATGCTGCAGAAAGAGGTGGTGGAGCGCTTGGCCGCCGAGCCGGGCAGCACCGACTGGGGTCGCCTGTCGGTGATGGCGCAGTACTACTGTCAGGTCGATCAGCTGTTCATCGTGCCTCCGGAGGCCTTCGTGCCGCGCCCGAAGGTGGACTCCGCGATCGTGCGTCTCACTCCCTTTGAGCACCTGCCCCACATCGCCGACGATCCGGCCCTGCTGTTCGAACTGGTCAAGCTGGCCTTTGGGCAGCGGCGTAAAACGCTGCGCAATAACCTGAAAGGGCGGGTCAGCGCCGAGACGTTGGAAGCGTTGGGCATCGACCCGGCGCGACGCCCGCAAACCCTGACGGTGGCGGAGTACGTCACCATCGCCAATCAGGTCGCGGCCAACGAGTCGGCCAGCGCAGACAACGACCGCCAGGGAGGCGACGAGGGGTGAGTGGTTTGGAGATCGAGGTCAGCGTTACGCCCGAGTTTCGTGATGCCGAGTCGAGCGACAGTGAATCCCGCTACGTGTTTAGTTACACCGTAACGGTCCACAATCAAAGCCCACATAGCGTGCAGCTAATGGCGCGTTACTGGAAGATCACCCAGGGCAGCGGCGATAGCCAAGAGGTACGCGGCAAAGGCGTGGTGGGCCAGCAGCCGCTGATTGGCCCTGGTCAGCGTTTTCGCTACACCAGTCGAGCGATCTTACAAACGCCGGTGGGGGTGATGGAGGGGGCTTATACGCTGCTCAATACCTATACCCAACGAGCCTTCGACGTGCCCATTGCACCGTTTCGGCTCGCCGTTCCACGGCAGCTACATTGACGCTGATCAGGCGTGGGACGGTCGCCTGAGTTGACGATCTAAATGGTCACAAAGGCGCAACGCCAGTTGAACGATCGTCAGCGTAGGGTTGGCGTGGCCGACGCTTGGAAACACGCTTGACCCCGCTAAGTACATGTTTTCTTGGTCGAACAGGCGACAGTCACTATTGACGATCCCCTGTTCGGCGCGATGGCTCATCCGAGTACCGCCCATATGGTGGCGCCCCGCCAGCTCGCCTTCGCTGGGCATTACGACAGGCTGGGCAGCTAACCAATCAGCGAGCTTTAAGCGCCCGATATTCTGGTTGAGCAGGTGTTCTCCAAGTAGCAGCATACTGTCGCGAATGGTGTGGCGGTCTAGCGCTGACTGCTGCCAAATAAGCCGACTGCGTGGGATACCGAACTCATCGACCTCCGTATCCAGCGCCACTCGATTGTCGAAACGCGGCTCCTGCTCCCAGGCGGCGCGTAGAATCACGCCATGCATGACGCGACCTTGGGCTTGCCACGTGGAGAGCTGTTCTCCTAGTGCTGGCGCGTCTTGTGACAGCGTATTGATCAACTGCTGAGTGGCCTCCCTGTTCATGCGGTGTAAGCGCAGGCCGCAGTTGAGCAACTGGCGCTTGGAAAGCATATCGGGAGTGGGGGATAAAAAGACGTTGTACTCTTGATCCAGCCCCAGTGCCTGCGGCTCAAACAGCAGTGCTTGGCCCACGGAAGCATGCGGATGCTCCATCCAATAGCGACCCAATGTCGAGGCGTTGCGGATAAGCTGACCATTGGACTGCTGGTTTAACCACAGCAGCAGTCGCGAGTTTTCGATGCCGCCGCAGGCGAGTACGAAGTATCGTGCACGAACCTGGCACTCATCCCCCTGAAAGTTACGCAAGGTGGCGCGCTCGACTCGGCCAGCGTGACGTTCAAGCGCCACCAAATTGGCCGTCAGACAGTAGTTAACATGGGCAGACGCATTGAGTGTGGCGGCATATTTATCTTTCAGCCGCACAGGGTTGCCCAAAGAGAAGTAAATACGCTCAAATCCTGAGCCGGGCACCGGGTAATCGGCATGGGGCTGCGTTAAATTCAGTAGCTTGGCGGCCTGGGTGTAATAGGGCGCGAGCGCCTCTTGAGTAATTGGCCAAGCCGTATCAGGAGCGGCCGTCTTTGCAGTAAAATCGTGGGCGTCCAAAGGCCTACATACCCCGCCCCAGTGATTGGTAGAGCCACCTAAATAGCGTAGGCGTGCGTCATCCAGGGGAATGTAGGGGTCGCCGACGACCTCGCCTCGGTAAATGGCTTGGGAGCGCTCGCTGTAAGAGGCCTCTCCACCTTCGCACAGCAACGTACGATGGCCTTGCTCAGCCAGCGTCACGGCCATGGCGATTCCGGCTGCACCGGCACCGATGATGCAGATGTCGTAGTCGATTGCTTGGGTCGCGAGGGTGTCAAAGGCGAGATACATTAGCGGTCTTCAGCGCTTAGCAGCCAACCGTTCACCAGTGCCGGCGCCGGTGGAGAGACGGATTGTGCAGCCGCTATCGGCCACCGGCTTAGGGTGAGCACGGTGCCTGTCGAAACAAGCAGGCATTTTAAAACGTCTCGGCGGGCAAGATCGATCGGGGAGTGACGCGGAAAGTAAGGGCTCATTAGCGTACCGTTATCCTTAACAGAGAGTCGCGAGCTGTCTGAGTACATAGTGATGTAACTTTGCCGATTGCTCCAGAATTTTTGTGCTGACGGAGGGAGATAACGCCGAGGCGTTCCCTTGAGTCGTTAGGCGTGTTGTCCATCATTTTCATTCCATTCATCACAAGGCCTTAGCCTATGAGTACGTACGCCATTGGCGATCTCCATGGTTGCCATGCCGAATTTGTCAGCCTGTTGGAAAAACTACGCTTCAACCCGGCCCAGGATAGGCTTTGGCTGGTAGGGGATCTGATTAATCGCGGCCCTGGTTCGCTCGCTTGCCTGATGGAGGCCAAGGCGTTGGGGGGGGCCGTGCGCTGCGTGCTGGGCAACCACGATTTTCATTTGCTGGTGGTGGCTCGTGGGGGCGGCAAGTTGAAAAAGAACGATACCTTGGACGATATTCTGGCATCTCCCCAGCGTGAGTCGCTGCTGGATTGGCTGCAGAACCAGCCCCTGGTCGTGCGCGAGGAGAGTACGCTCATGGCGCACGCGGGCCTACTGCCAAGTTGGAGTGCCGAGCAGGCGCTAGCGCTTAGCGGTGAAGTGCAGTCGGCACTTCAGAGCGAGCGTTCGGGCGAGTTTCTGTCCCAGCTTTTTGGCAATCAGCCGGATCGTTTTCGGGACGACCTGGAAGGCATGGATCGTCTGCGCTGTATCGTCAACGTGTTGACCCGGATGCGCTTCATCGACACCCAGGAGCGTCTCGATTTTGCGGCCAAAGAGGGGCTCGATAGCGCCCCTGATGGATTCGCTCCCTGGTTCCAGTTTCCACGTCAGGATGATATACGCCTAATGTTTGGCCACTGGGCCGCGTTGGAGGGGCGCACGCCCCACGCCAAGATCAACGTCGAGGGGCTGGACACCGGCTGTGTATGGGGCGGCGCGTTGACCGCTATGAATCTGGAGACCGGCGAGCGCACCTGCGTGATTAGCCAGCAAGGAGGCCGTTAAGTGTTTCAACAGGATGCTCTTACCCAAGGGTTAGAGGTGTACCGGGTAGGTGGAGCAGTGCGGGATGCGCTGCTGGGCTGGCCGGTGGTCGATCACGACTGGGTCGTAGTAGGGGCGACGCCGGACGACATGCGTCGGCGGGGCTTCAAGCCTGTGGGTCGCGACTTTCCGGTTTTTTTGCATCCCCATACGTCAGAGGAGTATGCGCTGGCGCGCACCGAGCGCAAATCCGGTCATGGCTACGGGGGCTTCGAGGTGTATGCCAGCCCGGACGTGACGCTGGAGGAAGATCTGTCACGGCGTGACCTGACGATCAATGCCATCGCTCAAGGGACTAACGGAGCGCTGACCGACCCGTTTCACGGTCGGCAGGATATCCAGCAACGCCTGTTGCGCCACGTATCGCCTGCCTTCAGCGAAGATCCGCTGCGGGTGCTACGTACCGCGCGCTTTTTAGCTCGCTATGCGCATCTGGGCTTTGCCATCGCCCCAGATACCCAGGCGTTGATGCGTCATGTCAGTGAAAGCGGCGAACTTGGCCATCTCGCCGCAGAGCGGGTGTGGGTCGAGACCGAAAAAGCGCTTGGCGAACCCAATCCAGAGCGCTATTTCACGACGCTACACGAGTGCCAAGCGCTGGCCACTTGGTGGCCGGAACTTGCCGATGACGAAACGTTGGCTGCTGCCCTCGATGCGCTAGCCAGCGCGCCTGAGACCTCGTCACCCGCGCTGGCCCACTGGCGCTATGCGCTATTGGTGTCGGTGCTTAGTGATGAGCAGCGCGACGCGTTAGCGAGCAGGCTGCGGCTGCCCAACGCGGTGGCGCAGTTGGCCCGCCATACCGCGCTGACGAAAGCGCTGCTCGATGAACCGCTCGACGATGAGCGAGTGCTGCACTGGTTGGAGCGCTTGGATGGCTGGCGCAAACCCGCTCAAGTCATTGCGCAGTTACAACTTGTCAGCCGTTTGGCACCGGCGCGCCAACCCCGGCTTGAGAAGGCGTGGCAAGCCGCTCAGGCAGTGAGCCCCCAGGCATTGCTCGGTGAGGGGTATCGTGGCGCCGCCCTAGGAGACGCGCTGCGCCAGCATCGCCAAAAAGCGGTGGCAGGCGCGTTAGACGAGGGGGCGTCGCGCTAGCGCGCTATGGCCACCCGGAGCTGCGGGTCGGCTTGGGAAATCCAGCGGCCTCGCCAGTGAAAATCGATCGGCCATAGGCGTTGGTCGCCTAAGGTAAAGCGCTTCCAGAGTGTGGCATAGGGGGTTTGGCAGGCGGGGTGGCGCGTGTTGGGCAAAAGCTCCGCCAGGGGTTGAAGCACGAAGGCGTTACGGGTGATTTCGCCACGCGGCAGCGCGACGTCATCGATGACCCCGCAGGCATCGCCGACGGTCAGTAGATCGATGTCCAGCGCGCGGGGGCTGCATTTCATCATGTCCGGCGTTCGGCCGTGGGCGATTTCGAGCTCTTTGGACCATGCTTGAAGCTCGCTCACCGACCAGTCGCTATAGAAAGCGACCACCAAGTTGTAGAAGTTGCGGCTATCGTTGAAGCCGACCGGCTCACTTTCGAAAATGCGTGATATCTGCAGCGGGCCGAAGGTATCTTCCAGGGCGTCTAGGCAAAGTCGGATATGGGTGTCAGGATCGATGTTGCTGCCCAAGCTGAGTGTGACCAGATTCATGACGATGTGTCCTGCGTGGCCTCCGGCAGCGTGCCGCGCGTGATTTCCAGGCCGACGCTGGCCGCTTGAGGAACGGCACCGGGTTTGCGGACGGTCATGCGAAGCCAACTGATCGGAAATTCGTGCTGCAAGCAGGCAGCAAGGCGCTCTGCGAACGTTTCCACCAAGGCGAATTGATGCTCGTCGGCAAACTGCTGGATTCGCTGGCAGATAGCGGCATAATCCAGCGTTAGGCGTAGCTCGTCCGTGGCGGCCGCTGGCCGAATATCCGTTGCCAGCGATAGATCCAGGCTCAGCGATTGCGTTATCGTGCGTTCCCAGTCGTACACACCGATGACGGTGTCGACGGTGAGTGCTTCGATCAAAATGCGGTCCACAGGCCTTCCCCCAGGGTCAACAAGCGGGCGATTGTACTTGAGGATGACCAGAAACGACAGTAAGGCAGCGGCGTCGGCCGCCCATGCCAGGGTAGGCAGTCCATGATATGGATCGTAATCGGTTATTTGAGCGGTAGTTGGCTGGCGGCGGTGAGCGTATGTCGGTGGGCCGGTGTGACGGATCCACGGTTTTGCGGCTCTTACAACCCAGGATTTTCGAACGTGCTCCGCCTATATGGTCCAAGGCTCGCCGCGGCCACGCTGCTGCTCGATGCGTTAAAAGGGGTGCCTGCCGTACTGGCTGCCAAGCTGCTGGCGCTGCCGGTATGGTTGCAGGGAATTGTGGGGCTGGCCGTGTTGCTGGGTCATAGCTATCCGATCTGGCACGGCTTTCGCGGCGGAAAGTCGGTCTCCAGCGCGTTTGGCGTGCTGTTGGTGCTGGTACCCAGCGTGGCGCTGCTCACGGCGCTTTGCTGGGCGCTACTCGCGTGGCGTTTGCGCACGGCGGCGGCGGCATCGCTCGTTAGCGCGCTGTTGGCACCGCTGCTGTGTCTCTGGCTAGCCCCCGGCTACGTCAGCGTTGTAGGGGGCTTTAGCCTGCTCGTATTGGCCCGCCATGGCCTCAATATTCGCCGTTTGCGCCGCGGGGAAGAGCCGCCCCTACGCGGATAGGCGCGAGAGCTACCGTGGTGCGGTAAGCGTATCGAGCGGCCAGCGAGGGGTCGCCTGCATCACGCCGTTGTCATCCCGCTCGCCGGCTGCCAAGCGCTGCGCACCGACATAGGCAATCATGGCGCCGTTGTCGGTACAAAAGCGCCCGCGAGGGTAATAAGCACGGGCTTGGCGCTTTTGGGTCTCCAGCGCTAGCCGTTCACGCAGGCGAGTATTGGCGCTGACGCCGCCTGCCATCACGATGCGTTTTAGGCCGGTTTGGTCAAGGGCGCGGCGGCATTTGATCACCAGTGTATCGACGACGGCTTCTTCGAAGGCTCGCGCAACGTCGGCCTTCGCCTGATCATCCAATTCGTCTGCCGCTTCTAGCTGTCGAATGGCCGTTAGGGTGTGGGTTTTAAGGCCTGAGAAACTGAAGTCCAGCCCCGGACGATCAGTCATTGGGCGCGGAAAACGAAAGCGCGTCGGGTCGCCCTGTTCGGCAAGCTTTGCGACCAGCGGTCCGCCTGGATAAGCAAGGCCGAGCATTTTGGCGGCCTTGTCGAAAGCCTCCCCGGCGGCGTCATCCACCGACTCCCCCAGCAGTTGGTAGTGCCCTAACCCCTGTACTTCGACTAGCTGAGTGTGGCCGCCCGAGACCAGAAGGGCCACGAACGGGAAATCGGGGGCGTCATCTTCCAGCATCGGGGCGAGCAGGTGACCCTCCATGTGGTGAACGCCCAGCACCGGTATGTTCAGCGCTTTGGCCATGCCGTGGGCAGTGCTGGCGCCAACCATCAGAGCGCCGACGAGGCCCGGTCCGGCGGTGTAAGCGATACCGTCCAGGTCTTGGCGGGTGAGCTGGGCGTCTTTCAATACTTGCTCGATCAACGGCAACAGCTTGCGGGTGTGATCTCGGGAGGCCAGCTCCGGCACGACGCCGCCGTACTCCGCATGCATGGCGATTTGGCTATACAGCGCATCGGCCAACAGGCCGCGCCCGCCGGTGAACGCGGTATCGTAAATGGCGACGCCGGTTTCGTCGCAAGACGTTTCAATGCCCAGTACGCGCATGGCAAAAGAACTCGTGTAGGTGGTAAGGCAGAGGTTACAAACCGGCTAGTCTAGCATTATGGCAGTAGAGGGGCGTAAGCATTTGCAAAGATCGCCAACCGCGACTAGACTACTGTGCGCTGTAAAACTGGGTCGTACACCGTTGTGTTCGGTGTGCGTACTATCCGAACTCAAGACTCCTTAAGGTAGGTGAGTGCTTAATGCCTTCTGTAAAAGTACGTGATAACGAGCCGTTTGACGTCGCCCTGCGTCGCTTCAAGCGTTCTTGCGAAAAAGCTGGCGTTCTGTCTGAAGTACGTCGTCGCGAGCACTACGAGAAGCCGACTGCTGAGCGTAAACGCAAAGCGGCCGCTGCCGTAAAACGTCACGCTAAGAAGTTGCAGCGTGAGCGTAAGCGTTTCGAACGGCTCTATTGATCCGTACCTGGGGATAGCCAGCGCAATTGACCGGTTATCCCAAGAGGGATGCCAAGCGGCCGCCACTAGGTGGCCGTTTGTTTTTCGTTCTGTGATGTGTGTTTTGCGCGGTTTAAGGTGATCAGGCGCATTGTCTGATGACGTTAGACCCGCCCATTAGCGCTTCGCGCGAGGATGCCCGCAGTTCATGGCAGGCCAAATTCCACAGCGTTTCATTGACGACCTGCTCGGCCGCGTTGACGTGGTGGAGGTTGTCGGCGAGCGCGTGCAGCTTAAGAAAGCGGGTCGTAACTTCTCCGGTTTGTGCCCTTTCCATCAGGAAAAAACACCGTCGTTCACGGTGAGTGCCGACAAGCAGTTTTACCACTGCTTTGGCTGTGGCGCTCATGGCAACGCGCTGCGCTTTTTGATGGAGTACGACAAGCTGCCGTTCCCCGAAGCGGTAGAGCAGTTGGCCGGGCGTTTAGGTCTCGATGTTCCCCGTGAGGGAGCGGATGACCCGCGTGCTCAGCAGCGCGAGAAAAAGCGTAAAGAGGGCGTCAACCTGCTGGAAGTGGCCGCCAGCTTCTACCGCGAGCGGCTGAAAATGCAGGAGGGTCAAAGTGCTCAGCGCTACCTGCAGGGCCGCGGACTGTCGCCAGAGGTCATCGACACCTACGGTATTGGTTATGCGCCGGGTGGCTGGGAGGCGCTCAAGCAGCATCTGTCGGCAAAAGGGATCGGCGAGCCGGTACAGGTCGAGTACGGACTGCTGATCCACCGCGAAGACACTGGGCGCACCTACGATCGTTTTCGCGACCGAGTGATGTTTCCCATCCGCGACTTGCGTGGTCGTACCCTAGGCTTTGGCGGCCGGGTCATGGGGGATGAACAGCCCAAATATCTCAATTCACCAGAAACGCCTGTCTTTCATAAAGGGCGCGAGCTATACGGTTTGTACGAGGCGCGTCAAGCGTCTAGCAAACTCGAGCAGTTGGTGATGGTCGAAGGCTATATGGACGTGGTGGCGCTGGCTCAGTTCGGCATTCATAACGCCGTCGCTACGTTGGGCACGGCGACCACGGAAGATCACTTGAGCCGCCTGTTTCGTTTGGTGAGCCGGGTAGTGTTCTGCTTCGACGGTGACCGGGCGGGCCGCCAGGCGGCAAGTCGCGCGCTGGAAACCGCTCTCCCGCAGATGATCGATGGGCGCGAGGCAAGGTTTCTGTTTTTGCCGGAAGGTGACGACCCGGATTCGCTGGTGCGTCGAGAGGGCAGAGAGGCGTTCGAAGATCGTGTCACCTGTGCGATGCCGCTCTCGGAGTTTCTCTTCGAGCAGGCCGCCCAGGGGCGCGATTTGAATACGGTGGAAGGGCGCGAGCGATTTGCGAGTCAAGTGCTGGAGGCGCTGAACAAGGTGCCTGACGGTATGCTGAAATCGCTACTGCTCGAGTCACTGGCCAAACGCAGCGGGCTGGCCCAGTCGCAGCTTCAGGCGCTGCTGGATAAGCGCACCGCTGCCGCCAGCGCACCGCCGCAGTGGGAGCCAGTGGATGACGCGCCGCTCGAGCCGGTGGTGGCGGACGAGGCTTCACGCCCTGCTGCCCGCCGCCGTCAGGGAGCGAAGCTGCAGGCGCTATCGACGGTGGCTCGGATCGTACAGCTACTGCTTCACGAACCACGCTTGGTGACGGTGCTGCCCGAGACGTTGGAGTGGCTACCCGACAACAGCGAAGAGGCACCGCTGTGTCGCGACCTGATCGCGCTGCTGCGCGCCGGGCGCTACCGGAGTCCGCAGGTGGTGCTGGCGCATTTTCAGGGTAGCCATGAGGGTCAGGTGTTGGCCGAGCTCGCCCAGCGCGAGCTGCTGATTCCGAAAAGCACTCGGGAGGCGGAGATCAATGGCTTGGTCGAGCATTTGCTAGAAAAGCAGCGCAAGCGCTCGCCTCAGGAAGAGTACGATGCGCTGCTGGCGCTGGAGCGCTCTGGACAGAGACTGAATAAGGAGCAGCGTCAGCGATTGGCAAGTCTGATGATGGAGCTGGTTCAGCGCTCAGGAGACAGACCAGTCAAGAGCAATACATAGCGAGGGGTTGAATTACGACGCTTCAACACCACATACAGGGTTAGTCGCCAGGCGCTGGCCTAACCGAACAACCTAACACACCTGAATGACCGCGCAAATACGTTTCGCTGGAAAAAATCCCGCTATTTACGCTATACTGTTCGGCTTGTTGAGTTTAATCGATTCAGCGCCCCAGGTGTTTCATTCTTCTTCGTCGAGATAGGGTTTCTATGGCTGGAAATGCGCAGCAGCAGTCACGTCTGAAGGAGTTGATCGCGCGCGGCAAGGAGCAGGGCTACCTGACCTATGCCGAGGTCAACGACCATCTACCCGAGGATATCGCCGACCCGGATCAAGTGGAAGACATCATTGGCATGATCAACGACATGGGTATCAGTGTCGTTGAGGAAGCGCCAGATGAAGACACTTTGATGATGTCGGATCACTCCACGGACGAGTCCGCTGCGGAAGAGGCCGTTGCGGCGCTCGCCGCCGTGGAAAGCGACGTAGGTCGCACCACCGACCCCGTGCGCATGTACATGCGTGAAATGGGAACGGTCGAGCTTTTGACCCGCGAAGGCGAAATCGAAATCGCCAAGCGAATCGAAGAAGGCACGCGGGAAGTGATGTCCGCACTGGCGTATCTGCCGGGCGCGGTCGCGTCGATCCTCGAAGCCTACGACGCCACTCAGGACGAAGAAGCGCCTGGGCGCTTATCCGATCTTTTCTCTGGCTTCATCGACCCCGACGAAGGTATCCCCGGGGTTGCCGAGGCAGAAACGCCGGAACCTGACGTCGATACCGAGCTGAGCGACGATGACGATATCGATAGCGACGCCGACGATGACGAAGAAGACACCAGCGCCAGCGAAGGCGGTCCAGATCCAGAAGAGGCTAAAGCGCGTTTCGAGCAGATTCGTGAGCAGAACGCGGCGGTGGAAGCCGCGCTGGCCAAACACGGTCGTGGTAGCTCCGAATTGAAATTCGAACAGGAGCGCCTCGCCGAGCTGTTCTCGCCGATCAAGCTGGTGCCGAAGCACTTCGAGCGACTGGTAGGCCAAGTGCGGATCAGCGTCGAGCAGGTGCGTGCCCAAGAAAAAGCGGTCATGCAGCTGTGCGTCAAGAAAGCCAAGGTGCCGCGCAAGACGTTCATCAAGTCGTTCCCGGGCCACGAGTCGGATCAGACGTGGCTGGACGCCTTCCAAGAAGCGCAGCCCAAGTACGCTGACCGCTTAGAGCCACTGCGTGCCGATATCGCCCGTTCTCAGCGCAAGATTGCCTTCGAAGAGGACATGGTGCAGCTCTCGGTAGCCGATCTGAAAGAGGTCAACCGCAAGCTGTCGATTGGCGAAGCGAAAGCACGTCGTGCCAAGAAAGAGATGGTCGAGGCGAACTTGCGCTTGGTGATCTCGATTGCCAAGAAGTACACCAACCGCGGCCTGCAATTCCTCGATCTGATTCAGGAAGGCAACATTGGCTTGATGAAGGCGGTGGACAAGTTCGAATACCGTCGTGGCTACAAGTTCTCGACCTATGCGACATGGTGGATTCGTCAGGCCATCACTCGCTCGATTGCCGATCAGGCGCGGACCATTCGTATTCCGGTCCACATGATCGAGACGATCAACAAGCTCAACCGCGTCTCCCGTCAAATGCTGCAAGAGATGGGGCGCGAGCCGACGCCGGAAGAGCTGGGCGAGCGTCTGGAAATGCCTGAAGACAAGGTGCGTAAGGTGCTCAAGATCGCCAAAGAGCCGATCTCCATGGAGACGCCGATTGGTGATGACGACGATTCGCACCTGGGGGATTTCATCGAGGACGGCACCATGCTACTGCCGATCGATATGGCCACCGGCGAAGGCTTGATCGAAGCGACCCGCAACGTGCTGGGTGGTTTGACGGCCCGCGAAGCGAAAGTCCTGCGTATGCGTTTCGGTATCGACATGAACACCGACCACACGCTGGAAGAAGTGGGCAAACAGTTTGACGTTACCCGCGAGCGGATTCGTCAGATCGAAGCCAAAGCGCTGCGCAAGCTGCGTCACCCCAGCCGCTCAGAACCGCTGCGCTCGTTCCTGGACGAGTAAAGCCGCGAGTAGTGCAGAGTGAGTGGTGAATAGAGTAGCCACGAAGACCGAAAAGCCCGCCGTTCTCTGAACGGCGGGCTTTTTATGTTATGCCGTTTAAAGCTTAGAGCGTGTAGTAAGTGGCAGAGCCTGGACCAACCGGTAGGCCAAGAATAAACACCCAGATAAAGAACAGCACACTCCAACCGATCAGCATGAACAGCGTGTAAGGCAGCATGAGCGCCACCAGCGTGCCGATGCCCATGTCGTTACGATAACGGGTCGCCACCGCGAGAATCAGGCCAAAGTAGCTCATCATGGGCGTAATTAGGTTGGTGACGGAATCGCCGATCCTATACGCCGCCTGAATGACTTCGGGCGCGTAACCCATGAGCATCAGCATGGGGACGAAGATAGGGGCGGTGACCGCCCACTGCGCCGAGGCGCTACCCAGCGACAGGTTGACGAAGGCACACATGAGAATGAACAGCGCAAACAGACCGGGGCCTCGCAAGCCAAGGGAGTCCAACAGGTCAGCGCCCGCCACGGCAGTCACAGTGCCAAAATTACTCCAGTTGAACAGCGCCACGAACTGAGCGGCAAAGAACACCAGCACGATATAGAGGCCGAGACTGCTCATGCTTTTGGCCATGGCATCGACGATATCGCGATCGTTTTGCATGGTGCCCGCCAAACGGCCATAGACAAAGCCCAGTACGGTGAACGCAATGGCAACGATGACCACAATACCGCGTAGGAACGGCGAACCGCTCACGAGGCCCGTCTCTGGGTTGCGCAGAATGCCACTCTCCGGCACCACCATGACGGCCACTAACGCTACCAGCGCCAGGGCGGCTAAGCCCGTACCTTTGAGTGCCCGTTTCTCTGTAGCGGTCAGACCATCCATACGGTGCTGGTCGATATCGCTATCGGCATAGGCCGAATCGAATTTGCCAAGCTTGGGTTCGACGATGCGTTCGGTAACCAAACCGCCAATCAGGGTGACGAAGAACGTGCTGGCAAACATGAAGAACCAGTTAGCCTCAGCGCCAACGACGTAGGCAGGGTCGAGCAGGCGTGCGGCTTCTTGGGTGATGCCGGAAAGCAGCGGGTCGACCGTGCCGATCAAAAGGTTGGCGCTATAGCCACCGGAAACGCCGCAGAAAGCCGCTGCCAAGCCGGCCAGTGGGTGGCGACCCAAGGAATGGAAGATCATTGCGGCCAACGGAATGAGCACCACATAGCCAAGCTCGGCGGCCATGTTCGACATGATCCCGGCAAACACTACGGCGTAAGTCACGATGCGCGGAGAGCGGTTGAGCACCAGCGCGCGCATACTCGCCGATAATAGGCCGGAGTGTTCGGCAACGCCGACTCCTAACATGGCCACCAGCACCGTGCCCAAAGGTGCAAAACCGGTGAAGTTGGTCACCATATTGGTGACGAGAAGGCGTAGCCCTTCCGCATTGAGCAGTGAATTCACCGCAATCCACTCACCCTCGTTCGCGGGGCGCGGGTCGGCGACGGATACGCCCAGGGCGGCAGCGATACCGCTAGCCAGCACGACCAGTACACAGAGAATGGCAAACAGTGTGACCGGGTGCGGTAATAGATTTCCCAGCCATTCGACGCTATCGAGAAAGCGTGTGAACGCTCCGCGGTTCAGGTTTTCTTCGCGATTTCGTGGGTTTGTCATAAGGTTTATATCGTTGGTAGGTTATTGTTTAGCAAAAATGCCTATGAAAACAGATCGGCTGACACTACGTTGATGGTGCCAAGGGCGCAAATGGCTTTACGTATAGCGAGATGTAAAAAATGAAACACCGCTGATGCGGGGCGTCAGCGGTGTTTGGCTGGGGGGATAAGTGATTGGTTAAGGCGTTTGCCGTGCGCGATAGATGCGTCGTGCGAGAAAGAGAAGCTCGATGGTGGCAAACAGAATCAAGCTGTAGCCGAGTAGTTCGATGGCCTCTTCGGCAATATCTTTGAAGTCACGGATATAGTGCTCTTGCAACACGGCTCGCCAAAAATCTTGGCGTCCATAAAGGCGAGAAAAGATATAGGTGACCAGCACGCCTGCCGCAAATAGACCAAACGAGAAGGTGTTGCTGTAGTGGCGAAACTCTTCCAAAAACCGCTGGCGGTGAAAGATGACCCAGCCAAGACTGGGGAGCACGATCAGCGCGACGAGATATTTCCAGGTGTCTTCCGCCACGTAGTGATCGAGAAAGTAGTCCTGCTCACGCACGAGCGATGCGCCGATAAACGCCAGCAGCAGCAGCGTGACGGTGGGCCATACTTTCAATACGTGGCGAATATAGATCAGTAGCGCGCAGCAGCTTGCCAATACCAAGGTTTGTGTGAATTCGGTAAAACCAAGCTCGGTGTAGCGAACCTCGGGCAGGTAAAGCACTTCCAGGTAACCGCCTTGGGCGATACCGCCGATGGCGAGCGTGTACAGAGTGGCACGAAGTAGCGCGGTGCGAAAACTGATCGCCCAGGGGGGTGACGATGGCATACCAACATCCTTATTGGGGGTGAGGCGAGGAGAGTAAACATTCAGAAATGAATGTTCATTATATCGTCACTTTCCTGTGCTCGCACGTCTCACCTTCTATGCATGACTCGACGGACAGTCGATAACGCTGCAAAGTAAGAGTAACCAAGAAAATACCAAGCGGCGATGGTATCAAGTCGTCGTCACTACTAAGCATGACCGTTGAGGGGCGGGCACTATTATGGCCATTAGCGTGTTTGATCTGTTTCGAATAGGGATTGGGCCCTCCAGCTCGCATACCGTGGGCCCCATGCGGGCCGCGCGGGATTTCGTGATGTCACTGACCGTACCAGACGTCACCCGAGTGGTGGTAAGGCTGCATGGATCGCTGGCCGCCACTGGCGTTGGGCACGGGACCGATAGTGCGGTCATCATGGGGCTCATGGGTGAGACACCCGAAGCGATCGACCCGGACATCATTGCCGGGCGATTGGCCGGTTTGGATGACGGTAAGCCGTTGACGCTTCCCCACGGCCAGTCCCTGGTATTTCAGCGCGCTCAGGACATCGAATGGGACGACACCTGCTTGCCCTTCCACCCTAACGCCATGACGCTAACGGCCTACCATGACGATACGGTGGTTAGCACGAACACCTATTATTCGCTCGGCGGTGGGTTCTACGTGGACCAGGCCTGTGCCGATCAGGGGGGGCTGGATGAGGATAAAACGGCGCTGCCATACCCGTTCGAATCGGCCAATGAGCTGCTGGCATTGTGTCAGCAGCACGATCTGCGGATTAGCGAGCTGATGCTCGAAAACGAGAAAGCGTGGCGCAGCGAAGCGTCGATTCGCCAAACGCTGTTAACGATTTGGCACGCCATGCGCCAGAGTATCGATAACGGTTTGATGGCCACCGGGCGGCTGCCGGGTGGTTTGAACGTCCGCCGCCGCGCTCATTCGCTGCATCAGCAGCTGCTTGCACCGCCCGACCATCAGCGTCTCATCGTGACCAGTTTCTCGGTCATGGATTGGGTCAATCTGTTTGCCCTAGCGGTGAACGAAGAGAATGCCGCCGGTAAGCGAATGGTGACCGCGCCGACCAACGGCGCTGCGGGCATCGTGCCCGCCGTGCTGGCGTACTATCTGAAGTTCGAGCCGGACGCCTGCGATGCCGATGTGGTGGATTTCTTGTTGGCGGCGGGGGCCATGGGCATCCTGTGTAAAAAGAACGCGTCCATTTCCGGCGCTGAAGTAGGCTGTCAGGGGGAGGTGGGCTCCGCCTGCGCCATGGCCGCCGCGGGCCTTGCCGAGGTGCTGGGCGGCACGCCCAAGCAGGTAGAGAACGCTGCCGAAATCGGCTTGGAGCATAACTTGGGGCTGACCTGCGACCCAGTGGCAGGACTAGTCCAGGTACCCTGTATCGAGCGCAACGCGATCGCCTCGGTGAAGGCAATCAACGCCGCGCGTATGGCGCTACATGGCGACGGAGACCACTTCGTTTCGCTGGATAAGGTGATCCGCACCATGCGCGATACCGGTCGCGATATGCAGGACAAGTACAAAGAGACCTCGAAAGGTGGTCTCGCAGTCAATGCCATCGAGTGCTAATGAGCAGGTAACAGAGTGTCGATATGGTCGACCAAATGATCGACCAGCTGACGAATCTTGGGCGATAAGTGGCGGTGGCGAGGGTACACCGCCCAGACCGCCGTGTCGTGGTGTTGGAACGGCTCCAGCACCGACACTAACTCTCCACTGGCCAGATAAGGCGCCACGTAGTAATCCGGCAGCTGGGCGAGCCCCAGCCCTTTGAGGGCGGCATCCAGCAGGGCCGGTCCAGAATTAGCGCTCCAACATCCCTCTACCTTTACCTCCCGGCGCTGGCCGTTGACTTCGAAGAGCCAGTTGGGCCGCGAGCCGATCAGGCAGCGGTGCTGGCTCAATTCCGCCAGGGTGTGTGGCCTGGGCGCTTGACGAAAGTAGGCGCTCGACCCCACCACGTACTCCTGGCGTTCACACAGCCGTCGGGCAATCAGGCTGGAGTCTTTGAGTACGCCCATGCGGATGGCAATGTCGAAGCCTTCCTCGATCAGCTCGACCGGGCGATTGGTAAAGTGCATGTGGACTTCCAACTGGGGGTGCAGGCGCTGGAAGTCGTTGACCAGCGGCGCGATATAGCGCTCGCCAAAGGTGGTGGCCGAGGTGAGCTTCAACAGACCTTGCGGGCTGGCTTGAAGTTCGCTGATGGCTTGCTCGGCGTCGCGCAGTCCGTCGAAGAGATGCCGGCAGTGCTCCACGTAAAGCGCCCCCGCATCGGTCAGCCGAATCTGCCGCGTGGTGCGGTAGAGTAGCTGCACGCCTAGCTGGTTCTCTAACTGGCTGACCAAACGGCTGATATGTGAAGTAGAGACTTTGAGGTGTCGAGCAGCGGCGGAAAAGGTGCCCAGCCTGACCACCTCGACGAAGGCTTCGATACGATCCCAGCGCTGCATGGCGAGCCCTTAATCGAGTGGATTGTTGCTCAGTGACAATAATCTTATGAGTGTATCCCGCTTTATCCCGGTCGCCTAGCTGACCTACACTTTCTGTCTGTTTTCGCGAACGCGTCACGACGCGTTCGATGACCGTGAACCCCAAGGAGTCACCATGAAATCACGCGCGGCAGTTGCACTCGAAGCGGGTAAGCCCCTAGAGCTGGTAGAGATCGATGTAGAAGGCCCGAAGGCGGGAGAAGTGTTGGTCAAAATGGCCGCTACAAGCGTGTGCCATACCGACGCTTACACGCTCTCTGGCGCCGACCCAGAGGGCAACTTCCCGGCAGTGCTCGGGCACGAGGGTGCGGGCGTCGTTCAAGAGGTGGGGGAAGGCGTCACCAGCGTCAAGCCAGGCGATCATGTCATTCCTCTTTACACTGCAGAGTGCGGCAAGTGCAAATTCTGCCTGTCAGGTAAAACCAACCTGTGCGGCAGTGTACGGGCGACTCAAGGCAAAGGCGTCATGCCTGATGGCACGTCGCGTTTCTCCCTAGACGGTAAGATGTTGCACCACTACATGGGGACGTCCACGTTCAGCGAGTACACGGTGCTGCCGGAGGTGTCCCTAGCGGTGGTGTCCAAAGAAGCACCCATGGACAAAATCTGTCTATTGGGCTGTGGCGTGACCACGGGCATTGGTGCCGTCTTGAACACCGCTAAAGTAGAGCCCGGCTCGACGGTGGCCGTGTTTGGTTTGGGCGCCATCGGCTTGGCGGTCATTCAGGGTGCGGTGATGGCCAAGGCGTCCAAAATCATCGCGATCGACGTCAATCCGGATAAATTCGCCCTGGCCAAGCAGTTCGGCGCGACGGATTTCGTCAATCCTAAAGATTACAGCGATCCGATCCAGCAGGTCATCGTCGATATGACCGATGGTGGCGTCGACTACTCTTTCGAGTGTATCGGCAACGTCAACGTCATGCGCTCGGCGCTGGAGTGCTGCCATAAGGGTTGGGGCGAATCGATCATCATTGGTGTGGCTGGCGCAGGCGAAGAGATCTCTACACGTCCATTCCAATTGGTCACGGGTCGTGTTTGGAAAGGCTCTGCGTTTGGCGGTGTGAAGGGGCGCAGCGAGCTGCCGGGTTACGTCGAGCGCTACATGAACGGCGAGCTCAATATCGACGACTTCATCACCCACGACATGCCGTTCGAGCAGATCAACGAAGCCTTCGACTTGCTGCACGAGGGCAAGAGCATTCGTACCGTGCTGCATTACTGAGTATCATCAAGTCAACGAAACCGGGTAAACGAACGCGGTAGGGGCGACCCTCCGCGTTTTCATCTTCTCGAGGAGCCTGCCCCATGAGCATGAGTGAAACCTTAGAACTGGTGTCGGCCAACCGCAGCAGCGGCGGCTGGCACAAGCGCTACCGCCACTACTCCCGGGCGCTTGACTGCGACATGGTCTTCGCCGTTTACCTGCCGCCGCAAGCGGAAAACGAGCGGGTGCCGCTGTTGTGGTGGCTGTCCGGGCTGACCTGTAATGACGAAAACTTCATGCAGAAGGCGGGCGCCCACCGGATTGCTGCTGAGCTTGGGGTGGCGATCGTCTGCCCCGATACCAGCCCGCGAGGTACCGATCTACCCGGCGAGCACGACAGCTACGATCTCGGCTCTGGGGCCGGTTTCTACGTCAATGCCACCCAAGCGCCGTGGAAGCCGCATTACCGGATGTACGACTATGTGATCGAGGAGCTACCGTCGGTCGTGCGCCAGCACTTTCCCGTCAATGGTCGTGAATCGATCAGCGGTCACTCCATGGGCGGGCACGGCGCGCTGATCCTTGCGCTGCGCCATCCCGGTCGGTTCCGTTCGGTCTCGGCCTTCGCGCCGATCGTCAATCCAATGAACTGCCCTTGGGGCCAAAAAGCCTTTACCAGCTACTTGGGCGACGACCAGTCGCGCTGGCGTCAATACGATGCCTGTGAGCTAGTGGCCAACGGTGCGTCTCGCCAGCGGCTGTTCATCGACCAGGGCGAGGCGGACCAGTTCTTGGAAGAGCAGCTCATGCCTGAGCGCCTGGAAGCCGTCTGTGAAGAGCACGATCACCCGCTGACATTGCGTCGCCAGCCGGGCTATGACCATAGCTACTTCTTCATCGCCTCGTTCATCGAGGATCATTTGCGCTATCATGCGGAACACCTCATGAAACGCTAAGGATTCCGAGATGCTCGATCGCGCGCTGCGCCGTTTTCTTCGTCTGCTATGGCGGCTTGTCTGGCGTGGTGCGCTGGGGTTCGTGGTGCTCTCCGTGGCGTTGGTGCTGCTATTTCGTTTCGTACCGCCGCCTGGCTCCATGGTGATGGTCGAGCGTAAAGTGCAGAGCTGGATCAACAGTGAGCCCATCGACATTCAGCGTCAGTGGCGTAGTTGGGAGCAACTGTCTAGCAATGCCAAACTGGCGGTGATCTCCGCAGAGGATCAGCGGTTCCCCCAGCATCGCGGGTTCGATTTCGTCGAAATGCGTCGCGCCTGGGAAGCAAGTCGAGACGGTGAGCGGCTGCGCGGCGCCAGTACCCTGAGCCAACAGACTGCCAAAAACGTGTTTCTATGGACCGGGCGTAGTTGGTTACGCAAAGGCCTAGAAGCGTGGTTCACTCTGTTGATCGAAACGCTCTGGGGGAAACAGCGAATTCTAGAGGTGTATCTCAACGTCGCCGAGTGGGATACCGGCGTGTTCGGTTTGGAAGCGGCGGCCAATCACTACTTCGGTGCTTCAGGCAGCGCGTTGACCGAGCGTCAGGCTAGTTTGTTGGCCGCCATACTACCCAGCCCACGTACTCGCAGCGCTTCCCGGCCCGACGCCCAGGTCGAGCGTCGCAGCCAGTGGATTCGTCAGCAGATGCGCAATTTAGGCGGCACGGCCTACTTGGAGCGGCTATGAGCGTAGAGGTAATGAGGTGGGCGTTTGACTGAGCCGCTTGGCTCAGTCGTATCGCACGGGTGCCACGGTAGGCAGTTCGCCGATCTGAGGGCGCGCAAAGTAGTAACCTTGCTGCACGGAAATGCCTAGCGCCAGCAGGCAGCGGGACTCTTCTCGGGTTTCGACCCCTTCAGCGACGAGCTGTGTGCCTAGGGTGCGTGCCAATGACACCATGCTCTTGAGAATGGCCTGACGACGCACGTTGCTATCGCAGCCCATGACCAGCTCGCGGTCGATTTTGAGGGTGTCGGGGCGAAGGTCGGTCAACAAATCCAAGTTGGCGTAGCCATTGCCGAAGTCATCTAGCGAGGTGGTAAACCCCATCCGTCGATAGCTATCGATAATATTACGCATATGCGCTCTATCGACGACACGCTCAGTTTCGGTGATTTCGAAGTTAAGCCGCTCGGTGGGCCAGCCCACGCGGCGTGACGTGTCGAGCGTGGACTGAATGCACGCCTCCGGTTCGTACACGGCATTCGGTAAAAAATTGATCGACAGCCGCTCGGTCATGCCCAGTTCGCTGGCAAGCTCGATGGCCTTTACGCGACAGGCTTGGTCGAAGCGATACATCAGCTCATCGGTCACTTGATTCAGGATCGAAAAGGCCGATTCGCCGTTAACTCCGCGCACCAATGCTTCGTAATACACCACTCGTCGTTGGGAAACATCGACAATGGGTTGAAAGGCCATCGTAAACGCAAAGGGAACTGGGGTATCGCATCGGTTGCAAACGCCGTCGACCCTGGCGCAGTGAGGTTGTGCAGTCATTTTTTCCAAGCCCTGGAAGATTCGTTTTTTTCGTATCGAATTATGTCGTCGAGGGGCGTACCACCATGACCACACCGATAATGGCAATGACCATGCCTGCCAATCCCAGCAGCGGCAAACGCTCATCGAATAGCCACCACGCCTGAAGCGCCGTGACTGGAGGCACCAGATAAAAGAGACTCGCTACACGAGAAGCCTCCCCCTTCTTTATCAAGGCCATCAATAGCAGGATAGCGGCAATTGAGAGAATCAGCACGAGCCAGCCAAGCGTGAGTATGAACGTTGTGCTCCACTCCACCTCGCGGCTTTCGAACAGTAGGGCGCCAATGCCCAACAGTCCACCTGCCGCCATGTACTGGATCGCTGCGCCCGACAGCAGTGGCATGCTGGTGCAGTAGCGCTTTTGGTATAGGGTGCCAAGCGAGATACCCACTAGGGCGGCCATCACGCTCACCAACGCACCCATCCCGAAGCCGCTAAAGAGCGTGCTGCCGAGCTCCAGCTTACTGCCCAGAACCAAGCTGATGCCGACCAATCCCAACAACAGGCCTAACCACTGCCGTCTGGTCAACCGCTCGCCGAGCAGCGGTCCTGCGCAGGCGGCGGTGAGGAGTGGCTGCAGGCCGACCAAGAGCGCAGCCAGACCTGCAGGCATGCCCAAATAGATACCGTAAAATACACCGCCTAAGTAGGTGCCATGGACCAGCAAACCCGATACCGCAATATGTTTCCATAACGTAGGTGATGAAGGCCAAGAAATACGCATTACCCATATCAAGGGAGTCAGTAGCAGTAGGGTGAGTACGAAACGGATGAACAAAAAGGTGAAGGGTTCGGCGTAGGGGAGGCCAAATTTTGCGCCAATAAAGCCAGTACTCCACAACAGAACGAACAGGCCTGGCATGGCAGTCAAACCAAGGGAGGCAGCGTCCTTATCTGTTAACTTTCTGAAATTAATAGACATAATCTTCCTGGAGTAGCATGATTCGTGAGTTGGGTGACTTACGCTTTGTTCTTTTTGTTACTGAGTTTTACATAAAAGATTGAACCAGCGCCCAAACGACGCGTCACACTGGGCACATTCATAACGCGCCAATGAGGTTTCTTACCATGCAACGTATGACTGCTTTGTTCTCTGCTGCACTTCTTGCGACGGGTCTGATGGCGGGCACCGCTCACGCCCAACAAGCCGACGGTCAAGCGCAAGACCCAATGGCTACTCAACAAGCCCCGACTCAGGATTTTTCTGATCAGCAGCTACAGCAGTTCGCCGATGCTTCTCAAGAAATCGCCGTGATCTCGCAAGAGTACACACAGCGTCTGCAGGAAGCAGAAGACGAAGCCGCACAACAGGAAGTACGCGCTGAAGCTAACGACCGCATGATCGAAGTCGTCGAAGATAGCGGCTTGGATGTCGATACGTTCAACGCAATCGGTCAGTCCATTCAGCAAGATCCAGAAATGATGCAGCGCGTTCAGGAAATGGCTAGCCAGTCGTAAAGGCCATGAATTGAATGTTTTACCCAAGGCTATGTGGATAGTGCCAGATTTTCCTTAACGAGCGAAGTAACTGTCACGCCGCAAGCCGACCAAAGCCCAACGTACATGCGTTGGGCTTTTTTTGTGCGGGTCATTGAGTCCGGCACTTTCGTTTCACCTCAAAGGGTTGTCCAAGGTGAATGTTCACGACACACTGAGACCAGGACGGCCTATTGTCGTCCCATGATGCATCAAAGCACCGTCCGTTCAACAGAGTCAGCGCCCAGCAGGAGAGCGTATGGACGTCGAGTTATTAGAAATACGCCAGCACATGGGGCAGTTTCCCCCGTTTGATGGCTTATCGGATGAACTGCTGGATGCGATTGCCGAGCAGGTAGAGGTAAGCTACTTCAAAACGGGCAGCGATATTCTGGCGCTCAACGATACCCTCGACGAGCTTTGCTACATCCGCAGCGGCGCGGTCGAGGTGTATCGTCGCCAAGGAGAGCTCTACAACCGCTTGGGCGAGGGCGATATTTTTGGTCACTTCAGCCTGCTGCGAAATCACAAGGTTCGCTTTCCTGCCAAAGCCATTGAAGACACGCTGATTTACTTTATTCCCGACGCGGTATTTCAGCGCCTATGTGAAGAGGACGATGACTTTGCCGACTTCGTCGAACTCGAGCGCCCACGGTTAGAAACTGCCGCAGAGCAGCAGAAGAAGTCGAACGACATGATGGTGACGCGTATTCGCAAACTGGTCACCCGCTATCCGGTCATGGTGGAGGCGACGACGAGTGTCCAGCAGGCGGCTAGGCAAATTATCGATGCCCAGGCGTCTGCGGTGTTGGTCATCAAAGAGGGGAGCGATAACCCTCGCTATAGCTTTCAGGATAGCGAAGGCCAAATTTGGCAGATGTGCGGTATTCTCACCGATAGCGATTTCCGCACGCGGGTCGTGGCCGAGGGGCTATCGCCCAGCACCCCTGTGGGAGAGGTCATCTCCGAGCGGCTGATTACCGTCCAGTCCGATGCATCCGTGTATGAAGCGATGCTGACCATGCTGCGTAGCAACGTCCATCACCTCCCGGTACTCTACCGCCAGCGCCCGGTGGGTGTGGTGCACCTATCCGATATCATTCGCTACGAAACGCACAGCGGACTCTACCTGGTGAGCAATATCTTCAACCAGTCCAGTGCACAAGGGCTTGCCAAGCTGGCGCCCGACGTTCGAGCAGCGTTCGTACGCATGGTGCAGGAGGGCGCAAACTCGCAAATGGTGGGCAGCGCGCTCTCTACCATCGGCCGCAGCTTCACCCGCCGACTGCTGGAGTTGGCAGAAGATACGTTGGGTCCGCCGCCGGTACCCTACTGCTTCATGGTCAATGGCTCCATGGCGCGTAACGAGCAGAGCATCGTCACGGATCAGGATAACGCGCTGATTCTCTCCGATGACTTCGTTGCCGAAGAGCATGATGAGTACTTCCATGCGTTGGCCGCGTTCGTCAGCGACGGCCTTGCCGCCTGTGGCTATACGTACTGCAAAGGGGATGTCATGGCGACCAACCGGCAGTGGCGTCAGCCGTTGGCGGTATGGAAGCGCTACTTCCAGGACTGGATGGCGAACCCAACGCCCGAGAAGCTGCTGCACAGCTCGATCTTTTTCGATCTCGATAGTGTTTACGGGGAGGACCTGTTCGTTGAAACGCTGCAGGATTTAATTGCCCAAACGGCTCCCAAATCACCGCTGTTCCTGGCGGCCATGGCGCGTAATGCGCTCAATCGCACCCCACCTTTGGGCTTTTTCCGCACTATCGTCATGGAAAAAGATGGCAAGCACAACAACTCCATCAACCTCAAGCGGCGCGGCACGGCGCCGATGGTAGATTTGATTCGTGTGCATGCCTTGGCCTGTGGTTCTAAAGCTCAAAGCTCCTTTCAACGGTTGGACGACATCAGCAAAACCCAGCTGCTAGCCACCGGGGTGAGTGACAAACTCAGCTATGCGCTCGAGTTCTTGTGCATGTCGCGGATCCGTCACCAAATGATCGACCTGCAGGAGGAGCGTGAGCCGGACAATAATATCGAGCCGGAGAACGTAGAAGACAGCGAACGGCACACCCTAAAGGATGCTTTTCAGGTGTTGAGCAATGCTCAGAAGTTTTTGAAGTTCCGCTACCCCGTTCCCACCCAACGGCAGAGGCGCTGATATGCACGGTATTCGTCCGCGCCAAAAGGTCACTCAAGCCGATTGGAAGGGCTATATGGCCGCTCGGGCCGAGCGGGCCAAAGATGACACCTTGATACGCTTTTTCGATACGCCGATGCCTGATCCCGAGACGCCGCTGTCCGAGGTGCCGCTCGTCGCGCTGGATATGGAAACCACCGGACTCGATGAGCGACGCCATGCGATCGTCAGCATTGGCGTCGTGCCGTTTACGTTAGGGCGTATATCCATGGCTCAGCGCCGTTACTGGGTAGTGAAACCGCCCCGTCCGTTAGATGAGGACTCGATAGCGTATCACCACATCACGCACTCGGAGATTGCCGATGCGCCAGACTTGGATAGCGTGCTAGACGAGCTGTTGGCGGTGTTGGCCGGGCGGGTCGTGGTGGTTCACTTTCGTAATATCGAGCGACCTTTTCTCGATGCGGCGGTGAAGGCGCGCCGTGGTGAGGGAGTGTTGTTTCCCATGATCGATACCATGTCGTTGGAAGCGCGGTTGCATCGACAAACACTGTGGGCCCGCTTTCGCCGCTGGCTGGGTCGTCCGCCGGTATCGATTCGCCTCAACGCCAGCCGCGAGCGCTACGGCTTACCCGTTTACCAAGGCCACCATGCGCTCATTGATGCTCTGGCCACTGCCGAGCTTTTGCAGGCGCAAATCGCCAATCGCTATAGCCCTGAGACGCCTTTAAAAGCGCTGTGGTGTTAGCGCTCGCACCTTCTTTGCATAATAAAACGGGCAGCCCTTGGGCTGCCCGTTGACGTCTTGCCGAGTTGAAGCTGTTACTTACACTGCTTTGGGTTCGCTCATCAAGCCTTTGATGATGGCGTAGCAGGCCACCAGTAGAATGATGGTGAACGGGAACCCGGTCGACACGGCCATGGTTTGCAGCGCGGTCAAACCGCCCCCCAGCAGCAGTGCAATGGCAATCGCGCCTTCGATGATCGCCCAGAACACGCGCTGCGGTTTCGGTGCATCGACCTTGCCACCTGCGGTAATGGAGTCGATGACCAGCGAGCCAGAATCCGACGAGGTCACGAAGAACACGATGACCAGCACGATGGCGATGAACGAGGTGATCTGTGACAGCGGCAGTTGCTCGAGCATGATGAACAGCTGCAGATCCACGCCTGCGTCGCGCACGGCCTCGATGCCTTGGCTGACGTACTGATCGATGGCGGTGCCACCGAAGGTCGTCATCCACAGTACCGAAACGACGGACGGCACGATCAGCACTGAGACCAGGAACTCACGTACGGTACGGCCGCGGGATACCCGCGCAATGAACATGCCGACGTACGGAGACCAGGAGATCCACCATGCCCAGTAGAAGGCCGTCCAGCCTTGGCTAAAGTTCGCGTCTTCACGGCCAAAGGGGTTCGACAGCGCCGGAAGATGAACCACGTAGCTCAATAGGTTCTCGAAAAAACCGGTCGCGATCAGCAGCGTCGGGCCGACACCGATCACGAAGAACAGCAGCGCGGCAGCCATGGCGATGTTGATTTTCGACAGCAGCTGTACGCCCTTGTCGACACCGGCAACGATCGAGCCAATCGCTATCATCGTGATACCGATGATGAGCAGAATCATCGTGATATCACTTTCCGGCGCGCCAAACAGATAGGTCAAGCCAGCAGCGGCCTGGGTAGCGCCCAGCCCCAGTGACGTGGCCAGACCAAACAGTGTGGCAAACACTGCCAGAATGTCGATCAAGTGGCCCGGCCAACCCCAAACGCGTTCACCCAGTAGCGGGTAGAACACCGAGCGCATGGAGAGCGGCAAGCCTTTGTTGAACGAGAATAGCGCCAATGACAGAGCCACCACGGCATAAATCGCCCACGGATGCAGACCCCAGTGGAAGATCGTTGCCGCCATGCCCAGCGCCGCTGCGCCTGCCGTATCGCCCTCAGCGCCAGCCAGCGGTGCCCAGTCGCCACCATCCAAAGAGGTGCCGAAGTGGGTCAGCGGCTCATTGACGCCAAAGAACATTAGCCCAATGCCCATACCGGCGGCGAACAGCATCGAAAACCAGCCGGCATAGGTAAAGTCCGGCTTGGCATCTGCCCCGCCAATGCGGATTTTACCCAGGGGAGAGACGATCAAACCCAGGCAAAGAATGACGAAGATATTGGCGGCCAAAATGAAGAACCAAGCCAGATTGCCGGTCAGGAAGCCAAAAACGGCGTCGTAGATCGGCGAAATCGTATCTTGCAGTGCCAAGGTGAGTATGACGAACAGCAGCACCACGAGTGACGAAATGGTGAATACCTTGCCGTGTAGGTCAAGGTTGAAGCCCATTGCACTCGTCGTAATGTTGTCTTGGCCGATCACATAATCGGTATCGATCAGGTTAGCCGGGCCATCAGGGGCGGGGATGCCTTCTGATACCGGCTCATCAGCGGGACGCTTAGAGTCAGGATTATCCACGGGAGCCTCTCCATGTCGGACAGAAACCGCCAAACGCACCTGGATGGACCAGCAGTTACCTTCTGGTCAATCACAAATGCATTAGCAGGCGTGTATTACATCAGTAACAGTAGCAAACGTTGCTTAATCTTTGTTCAACGCGCGGGCACATTAGCACGAAAAAACGTCACATTTACAACGACGACAGAGGGCCGAAGCCCTCTGTCATTTAACGCTCGGGGCAGAGTATGACTAGCCGTTGAGCCACTGCTCGACCACGTCTTGGTTCTCTTCTACCCACTGCTTGGCATTTTCGTAGGGGTCGCTGCCCTCTTCTTGGTTCATCAGCATCACCTCGCCCATCTGCTCGGGCGTCCACTCGAAGGCATCCAGAATGGCGTAGGCTTCTGGCATGTCTTCTTCCAGACCGCTACGTACGACGGTATGGATCTGCTCGGCACCGCCGTAGACGTTTTCTGGGTCTTCGAGATATTTCAGATCGAACCGAGCAAACATCCAATGCGGCGTCCAGCCAGTGACGACCACATCTTCTTCGTTTTGGATGGCGCTGGCCAAAGCAGCCGTCATGGTGGCGCCGCTGCCGCTGCGCAGGTTCAGCCCGAGGTCATAGGTATCCACGACCTCTTCGGTGAGTGCCATCAGGCCAGCACCGGGGTCAATACCGATGATCTCGCCGTTGAAGCTGTCGGCGTTGTCGTTCAGATCGGCGATGGAGTCCACGTCGGTGTACTCAGGTACGACCAAGCCGAGTTTGGTGCCATCCAGATTGGGGCCTAAGTCTTCGGTATTGTCACCGACACGCTCCATGTAGTCTGCGTGGGTCGTCGGCAGCCAGGCGGCGACGATGGCATCGGCATCACCCGTGGAGAGGGCTTGGAACATGGCCGCTGCGGACAGCGAGGTCAGTTCCACCTCGAACCCTGCCTGCTCGAGAACCGCAGCAATGACGTTAGTGGAAGCGACTTCAGAGGACCACTCGACATAGGCCAAGTTGACCGTGCCTTGATCTTGGGCGTGGGCCAGGCTGCCAGCGGCTAGCCCGGTACCCGCGACCAGGGCCAAAGAGGCGAGACGGATGCGGTGATTCAACGTACGCGTTTTCATTCACTTGCTCCCTGTTGATGGGCAGTGGCACTTGCCACTGCGGTATGAAGAGGTCGTTCTTTGCTTACTTCAAGGTCTTGACCTTAATGATCGCTTGAATCGATCAGCATGGTCATTCATGACCGGTGGTTCAAGCATGCCAATCAACGCAGCGCTCAATGCTAAGACGAGCGGCGCGATTTGCGCAGCGACTGCGTCAGACGGTCCAGCAGCATGGCTAGAATGACCACGGCAATCCCGGCCTCGAAGCCATCCCCTGGACGCAAGCGCTGAATGGCACGCCAGACTTCGCTACCCAAACCATCGGCGCCAATCATGGCGGCAATGACCACCATCGACAGGGCCAGCATGATGGTTTGGTTGATGCCCGCCATCACCGTGGGCAGCGACAGCGGCAACTGCACTTTGAACAGTTTTTGGCCTCGCGTGGCACCGTAGGCGTCGGCAGCTTCGATGAGTTCGGTCGGCACTTGGCGGATGCCCAGTGTAGTAAAGCGAATGGCGGGCGGCATGGAGAAGATGACCGTGGCAAAAATCGCCGACACCGAGCCAATGCCGAAAAACGGGATGGCAGGGATCAGGTACACGAACGCGGGCATGGTCTGCATGAAGTCCAGCACGGGCATGATCAGCCGGTAGAGTCGCTCGGAAAGCGCCGCGGCGATGCCTACGGGCAGCGCGATGACCACCGCCACTAGTGTGGCAATCACCACCAGCGTCAGCGTTTCGATCATCGGGTTCCAAAGCCCTAGGTTCCAGATCAACGCAAGCCCAGCCGTGGCGCCAATCGCCAAGCGCATGCTGGCCAGTTTCCAGCACAGCAGGGCAATGATCGCCAGCAACGCCCACTCGGGCAACCACATCAGGCTATCGTTCAAACTATTGATGCCGGTTTGCGTAATACGCGAAATGCCGCGCGTCACGGCGGAGTATTCGCTGGTCAGCCATGTCAGGCCGGATTCAATCCAACTACCTAAAGGAATGCGTGTTATCTCCATTACTGTTCTCCTGCTCGTGCCAGTTCATCCAGGACTGCGCCTTTTACCACGACGCCCAATAGGCGCTGCTGCTCATCGACCACGGCAATGGGGTAGCTCTTCTCGCTGAACATGGCGAAAAGATGCTGCAGCGGCTCGTCTGGCGGCACTTTGCGGAAATCTTGGGTCAGGTAATCGGTGATGGTGTCGGCTTTCTCCTCGATGGCACGGCTAGCAGCGTCGGCCTCCAGCAAGCCCAATAGCTGGCGGTCACGGTCGGTCACATAGATGGAGTCGATGCTGTGATCACGCATGCGGTGCAGTGCCGTACGCGGGCCGTCGCTGTCGCGGGCGGTGGTGCGCACCGGGCGCATGGCGCTTTCGGCGGTCAAGATACGAGAACGATCGACCCCTTCGATGAAGCGACGCACGTAATCATCGGCAGGCTTGGTCAAAATCTCCTCGGGCGTACCGATCTGCACCACCTCGCCATCTTTCAGCAGCACGATGCGGTCGCCGATATTGAGCGCCTCATCCAAGTCGTGAGTAATGAAAACCGTAGTCTTCTGCATTTTGGTTTGCAGCTGCAGAAGCTCTTGCTGCATGTCCTTGCGGATGAGCGGATCAAGGGCTGAGAAGGCCTCGTCCATGAGCAGTACGCTGGCATCGTTGGCCAGTGCGCGGGCAAGTCCTACCCGCTGCTGCATACCGCCCGATAGCTGGTTGGGGTAGGCGTCTTCCCAGCCTTCCAAGCCCACCTGCTTGAGCGCGTTGTGGGCGATCGACTGCCGCTCGGACTTCTCTACCCCGCGAATCTCCAAACCAAATTCGGCGTTCTGCTGTACCGTCCGGTGAGGGAAAAGCGCGAAGTTTTGAAACACCATCGAGAAATGACGGCGGCGGCACTCCAGCAGCGCTTTTTCACCCAACGTGGGGATGTTCTCTCCGTCGATGATGATCTCGCCTTCGGTCGTATCGATCAGGCGATTCAAACAGCGAATCAGCGTGGATTTACCCGAGCCAGACAGGCCCATAATGACCAGTAGTTCCCCTTCGTAGACGTCGAAGGAGATATCGGAAAGGCCGAGGGTTTGGCCGGTTTTTTCGAGAATCTCAGGGCGTTTGAGGCCCTGGTCGCGTAACTCGAGAGCTTTTTTGGGCTGTTTACCAAAGACCTTGCTCAAGCCGCGTACCTGAATTTTGACAGGGCGTGTCTCGTCCATCAGCGGTGCCTTTTGATTGAATGAGCAGCCTTGTGTCGTTACTCAACGCGCTTACCTGCGGCCTAGACGTGCTTCCTGCAAGCAGCGACACAAAACGGTTCATAAGTAGGAGTTAAGATTATATTTAACAAGTTATTACAAATTATTATACATAAGTGAGCAGGATGTGCCACAACGCTCCTGCTCACCCCGGCAATTTACGCCACATGTGCCATTTTGAACCCCCAACCATGACCCTGTCGTGACAGCGAATGGTGGCTACGATTTTTTAATAAGTTGCTGTTTTTTAAAAAATAAATTTATTTTTTTCAATGTTGGCACGAAGTGTGAAAGTATCTTTCTAGAAAAGCTTGGCAAGTGACGCAAGCACGTTAGTTGAAAAAGGAGGCAATCTTTATGGATAAACAAGTGAGCCAATCGCGCAAGCGTCCACGTGTGCTGACACTGTGCATGTTAGCCGCAACCGTTAGCACCTTGGCCCTGGCGGGGTGTGGCAACGGCGAAGAGGAAATGCCCCCGGCGCAGCAACCTGACACCATGGAGCAGGACGCGACGACCACGACGGCTCCGGCTTCCGGTAACGAGCCTACCATGGCAGACGAGCCGATGAATGAAGACCCGGGCTTAGGCGAAGATCCCGCGGCGACGCAAGAGCCAATGCCGGGTGAGAATACGCAAACGGGCGCTGTCAATGATCCTGAAGAGAACCCTGGTTTCGGTGAAGGTACCGATCCCATGCCCGGTGCAAGCGATACCACTACCGACGACGTTAACAGTACCGATGATGAAGACGACATGGTTAACGGCCAATAGCCGTCAACGCTCCCTACGATGGTAAGCCGACCCAGCTGTCTGTTCCCTGCGGCTGCTCCACACGGTTTATCATCCTTTCGCCCCCGCGCCCGCGGGGGCTTTTTTTGCTTGTTTAAAGCGTATGACGGTGAGTTTGGGCGGTTGCAAGTTACCCGACAGCCGCTAAGGTTAGGGGGAGCAGACGCTGCTTTGGCGGCTGCTAGCCCATGAACAAGGAAGGAGAATGGACATGATGTCACGATTACGCAATGCGCGTGGGACGGCGCTACTGTTGAGCGCACTGCTCATGGCGGGCGTGCTGACAGGCTGCGGTGATTCCGAAGCACCGACCACCGATTCGGAAGTACCGACCGACGAACCTCAAGAGCCCATGGATACCGGCCCCATGGCGAATGATGGGCAAGCGACACGTGAGTCGCCCGGCGATGGCGTGAGTGACCCGGAGTAAGCATGAAAAAGCCGGTCGGCGAGTGCGACCGGCTTGGACTTACTCCTCGCTATCTTCCAAACGCCGATAAAGAGTGCGGCGGGCGATGCCTAATACTTCGGCCGTCCGCCGTTTATTTCCTCCTGTCGCTTCCAACACTTTGCGAATATAGCGCTTTTCCACCTCTTCCAAACTTGGCCAGCGAGCTGGCGCGGGTGCCGGAATTTGCGTGCCTGGCAGTACCTCCCCGCTTAGCGTGGGCGTCGTGTCGGTACTGCTCTTTTGCTGGCTGGACTGTTCGCGCAGGCGCTCGGGGAGATCCTGATGCTGTAGCACGCCTGCTTCGCTGAGCGTGACCGCGCGCATGATCGCGTTCTCCAACTCGCGCACGTTGCCGGGATAGGAGTAGTTCAACAGGCTATTGAGGGCCTCCGGCTCGATCTGCTCGATCTGTTTCCCTTGGGTGTCGGCATGTTTGTCGATCAAGGCGAACACCAAGTGCTCGATGTCCGTGCCGCGCTCACGTAGCGGTGGAATGCGCAGCGAGAAGGTTTCCAGGCGGTAAAACAGGTCGCTACGGAAGTTCTCCTGCTCGATCTCTTTCTCCAGGTGGCGGTGCGTAGCGGCAATGATGCGCACATCCACCGGTTCCTCCCGCTCACCGCCCACGGGGCGTACGGTTTTCTCTTGCAGGGCGCGCAGCAGCTTGGCCTGCAGATTGATCGGCATTTCACCAATCTCATCGAGGAATAGGCTACCGCCTTGGGCACTTTGGAAAAGCCCTTTTCTGGCCTCGTTTGCGCCCGTGAAAGCGCCTTTTACGTGGCCGAAGAATTCGCTCTCCATCAGATCGGCAGGAATACTGGCGCAGTTCACGGGCACGAAGGGCGCGTCGTGACGGCTACTTTCCTGGTGGATCGCCCGGGCCAGCAGCTCTTTGCCGGTGCCGCTTTCACCCAGAATCAAAATGGGCGCATCGCTTTTCGCCAACCGAGAGGCATCGTGAAACAGCGACTGCATGGCCGGACTTTTACCCACGATGCCGTGGAAATGGCTGAGCTCCGTATCATGAGACAGCGACAAGCGCTGACGCTCCAGTACGCGAAAAACGGCGTCACGAATGGCATCCAAATCGAGCGGTTTGGTCAAAAAGTCATCGGCACCTAGCTTGAGGGCTTCTACCGCCTGATCGATGGTGCCAAAGGCGGTAATCACGATGATGCCTAGCTCGCTGCCGCTCTGGCGGAGCTGTTGAAGTAACTGAATGCCGGTCATGCCCGGTAGCCGTACATCGGTAATCATCATCGCCACCGGCGTATGGCTCAGTAGGGCAATGGCTTCTTCTGCGCTGGGGACACCCAGTGTGTCGTAGCCCGCGTCGTTGAGCTCCTCCTCTAGCAACTCACGGATAGCGGCGTCATCTTCCACCACCAATAACGGTAAAAGGTGTTCCTGATGGGTCACAAACGTCGTCCTCAAGCGGATGCGGTTTCACTAAGGGGCAGCGTAATTTCAAAGCCAGCGCCGCCAAGTGCGCTGTCAAATACGCCAATCGTCCCGCCGTGGTCGTTGATAATGCGGTGCACCATCGATAATCCCAAGCCGCTGCCTTGACCCACCGGCTTGGTGGTGAAAAAAGGATCGAACACTTGGTGATGGTGCGATGCAGGTATGCCGGGCCCGTCGTCTTCAACCCAAAGGGTCAACTCTTCACTGTGTGCCTGCGCGCGCACACGAATGTGGCTGACCTGGGGAGCTTGGGCGGCATTGCGTAATAAATTGGTCAACACCTGAACGATTTGCTGACCATTGACCAATAAATGGGGTGTCGGAGTGGGAAGATCAATATCCAAGTGGATATTTCGTGGTTCCAGCTCCTCTTCGACCAGCTCGCTGGCGCTGATGATAAGCTGATCGAGCGCTTGGTGTCCTTTCTCTACGTTATGTTGTCGGCCAAGCTCCATCAATTGACGGACGATATCGACGATACGTTCCACTTCGCCACGTATCCTGCCCAGCCGTGCCCGCTCATCGTCGCCAATCGTATCGCGGCGTGCCAGTCGTTGGGCTTGACCGTTGATGACCGTCAACGGGGCACCGATCTCGTGGGCGACCCCGGCGGCGAGCACGCCCAGCTCGGCCAGCTTTTTGGATTTGCGCAGGCGTTTTTCCAGCTCGATTTCACGGCGCTGGCGGGCATCGATGTCGCGATCTTTTTCGGCCATGGCATCCAGCATGCCATTCAGGCCAGAGGCTAAGCGGCGATACTCCGTGGGGCCATCTGCCGTGGCCCGCTGGCTGCGGTCACCATCTTCGACCAAGAGCATGACGCGCAGCAGGCGGTTGAGCGGCCGCTCGATGTAGTGACGAAACCCCCACCAAATGCTGAACACGATGCCCGCCGCGCCAATGACGAAGACCAGCACCGCCACGATGCTAATGAAACCGGTGTAATTCTCGATGCCGGTATTGAGGCGGTTGACCTGCAGCACGCCCAGCACCGTGCCATCTTGGGTGCGCAACGGCGTCAGGGCGGAGTAGTAGGTCCAGCCCTCCTGCTGACGGTAGCTGCTATGCATGTCGTCGGTTTCGATGACCTGCTGGATCTCTTCTGGCGTGAAGAGATCTTTACCCAACCCTAAACCATATACTTCACGCCCTTGGGGATCGAACACGTAAGCGCCATAGATACGGTGAAACGAAAACGCCGACTGCAGCGCCTCTTCCAACGGGGTGGCGCTGTCGCGGGCTACCGCATAGCTCAACGACGTGCTCAGTGCGCGAGTAATGATCTCGACTTCGGTTTGCAGTTTGGAGCGAACGTTGTCTTCCAGCGATTTGATCGCCACTAGACTAAACACCACCAGGATCACGAAGAGCGGCACGATGACCGTTAAGATGATGAGGTTACGTAATCGCATCGTGCTTCCTGGTGGTGTCTCGGGAGTCGAACAAGGTTAGCGCTGTGTGGGCGTCAAGCGATAAAGGCTGCCCTGGCTACCGTCGGTTAGCAAGTAAATCGCCTCATCGGGCCCTTGGCGAACGTCGCGGATACGGCCAATCTCGCCTTCCAGAATCAGCTCTTCATCGGCCACTTGACCCTCGTCGAGGGTGAGGCGCAGCAGCTTTTGGCTGCCCAGGCCGCCCGCCAGCAAGCTACCTTGCCAAGGTGCGAAGGCATCGCTGGTCACTTCGGCCAAGCCAGAAGGGGCAAAGCGTCCCTCGAAGCGGTAAACCGGGTCTTCCATGCCGGGTTTGGATTCCACGCCGATGGGTTCGTTGGTGGCATAATCGTTGCCCAAGCTCACCTCCGGCCAGCCGTAGTTGTTGCCAGGCACGATCTGGTTCAATTCATCGCCGGTGCGCGGGCCGTGTTCGGTGGCCCAGGACTCACCATTACTTAGCACGGTCATGCCCTGAATATTACGGTTGCCTAGGCTGTAAATCTCATTCAGCGTGTCGTCGTCATCCACGAAGGGATTGTCATCGGGCACGCCGCCGGTTTCGGTGAGCCGCAGCGTCGAGCCCGCATGGTCACCGCTGTCCTGGGCACGGGAAGGGTCGACGCCACGGTCGCCAATGCTCATCAGCAGCGTGCCATCCTGGAGCCACGCCATACGAGAACCGTAGTGTCGGCCGGGGGAGGAGGCGCGATCCTGCTCGAACAAATGCTCGACGTCGCCCAAGGCGTCGTCTTGCCACTTGACGCGCGACAGCGCCGAGCGGCTTTGGCTGCCTTCCGGCTTGCTCCAGGTGAAGTAGATCCAATCGTGCTCGCCGTCGCCGAACTCAGGGTGCAGGGCCACGTCGAGCAGTCCTCCCTGGCCGTTTTGGCTGACGCGGGGCAGGCCGCTCAGTTCCTCAACGTGCCCCTCGGCGTCGACCAGATTCAACTCCCCGCTGCGCTCGCTGACCAGGTAGCGGCCATCGGGCAAAAACGCCACCGCCCAGGGATTCTCGAAGCCATCGGCCACGCGCTCGATAGTGATGGCTAGATGATCGGTGTCTAGTGCTTGGTGAACGACGTCCGCATGGGCAGCGCTGGCAAGCAGAAGCCCCGTTAAAGAAGGGGCCACCCAGCGAGCGGCGCGATGGCAGAGCGAGCGGGGGTGTGGCGTTTGCGGTCGAATGGGCAGGGCGTATCGCATGGGCATTGTAGGTCCTCGAGTGGCGCAACGTCTGTAGTAGTCTAGCAGTGACTGCCATCGACGGGTGGGGGTTCCCCAGCGCTACATCAGTAGCGCCAGCAAGGCCGGTAAATAGAACAGTGCCATCAAGGTCGAGCAGAACACGAGGCTGGCCACATAGGCTGGTTCGCGTTGGGCGCGTTGGGCAAATAGGTAGTTGAAGACCGCCACTGGCATGCACATCTGTACCACCAGAATGTTCTGCGCTAGCGGCGGCAGGCCTAGCCAGCCAGCGATGAGCCACGCGGCCGCCGCGGCCAGGGGAATGCGGATGAGGCTGAAGCCAACCCCAGAGCGCAGGCTTTTCACCTGAATGCTGGCGAGCGATACGCCAAGCGTGATGAGCATGAGGGGCACGGTAAAGCCCGACATGAGATCGACCGTATTGGCCATCCACAGCGGCAGCGGGGTCTCGGTCAGCAGCAGCGCCATGGAGATGACGATGGCATACACTGTCGGGGTTTTGAGCAGAGTTTTAACCGGGTTGCCCTGGCTACTGAGTACCGCTCCCAAGGTGAATTGAAACAGCGAGACCGTCACCATGACCGTAATGCCGTAAGCAAAGCCCGCGCTCCCAAAGGCGTACAGCACCACCGGCAGCCCCATATTGCCCGTGTTGGGGTACATCATCGGCGCGATGAGCACTCGCCAGTCTCGCCGCAACACCTTGGCAACGGCAAAACTAGCGGCCCCCATGCCGACGATCACTAGGGCGGCAGCCAGCATGACCTGACCGAACGTGCTGGCATCGATCGTTGCCCCCGACAGCGACGCCAGCACCAGCGCGGGCGTCCCAATATTGAAAACGAGGCGTGTCACAAAGTCGACGGGGTAGGGTTGGCCAAGGCGAACCCATAAAAAGCCCAGTCCGGCACCGGCCAACACGGGGGCCATGACGGCGAAGAGTTCAGCGAGCATTAACGTTCCTTGACGATCATCGGCCGCCTATTGTGGGTAATTAGGCGGCTAACTGGCAAGGCGAATTGCTAATGGGCGTAAACGGCGTTTGCGTGGGTTTGCCACTCGTTAGGCACCTGGTCACGCAGAAAGTCCAGCAGCGCGTTGACCCGGCGGGAGTGATGCCCATAGGCATACAGCAGCGTCACGGGTAAGGGGGCGGGCTCCCAGCCGGGCAGGCAGTTGACCAGATCCCCAGGGTGGTGGCGTTCGCGTTTTTCGACCACCCAGTGGGGCAGCAGGCCGATCCCTTGGCCATAAGCAATGGCATCGATGTGCAGTGCCGTGAGATCTACCCGGAGCCGCGAGCGGGGCGCGTTGAATAGGTAGTCGGCGTGTTCGGGGTGATGCAGCATAAGACCGCTCGATGCGGTATCCAACAAGTCGATCCAGGCATGCGTATCCAGCTCTTGGGGGTGTTGCGGCGTTCCTGCGTGGGCCAGATAGTGTGGGTTGGCGTAGAGGCCGCGGGTGAGGTGGCCCAAGCGCTCTTGATTCAGCCCGCACTCATGGGTGGCGCCTAGCCAAATGTGCACGCTGTTGCTGTGCATCTTGGTGGGCGGCGTTTCCCGAGTATGCAGGGTCAGCTCGACCTTGGGATAGCGGGTCAGAAACGCATCCACGACGCCTGCCATCCAGCCCCGTGCCAGCGCGCCATGGACTTCCAGCGTCACTTTCCCACTGATCTCCTCGCGCAGCTCCGCCAGCGCCTCCTGGCTGTGGGCGGCCATGGCCAGCAGCTCGGTGCAGTACTGATGAAACAGCAGGCCCGCTTCGGTAGGAATCAAACGGTTCGCCTGGCGACGCAGCAGCGGCTGGTTCAGGCGCGCCTCTAGCTGGCTAATTCGGCGGCTCAACGTCGATTTTGCCAGCCCGAGCTTCTGTGCGCTGCGCGTCAGGCTGCCGGTGGTCATCACATCGGCAAAAGCGGCAAGTTCGTCGAAATCGTACATAGTCGGGACCACTGGCGAAACGGAGTCACGCTATTGTGCCACCGAATTGGCTGAATGAAAATAATTGCCATTTGTGTTCCGTTTGATTGAACGCACCGTCCCGCCCCTTTGTGCAAAGAGTATGTAAAAATATAAATGCTAATAATTCGTATTTGTAAAAAGTGCTCTTTCATCTCAAGGAACCCACTATGTCTTCTCGTTTGCGCCGTTCGCTGCTGGCCAGCGCTGTCGCCTCTGTTGCCTGCACGACCGCCGTTGCACAAGAAACGCCCCAGCTCAACGATATCGTGGTGACGGCCTCCGGCTTCGAGCAGCAAATCAGCAGCGCCCCCGCCTCGATCAGCGTGATCTCCCGTGAAGAGCTGGAGCGGGGTTACTATCAAAACGTCACCGATGCCCTGCGCGACGTGCCGGGCGTGGTGGTCACCGGCGGTGGACGTGGCGATAACGGCAACGATATTTCCATTCGCGGTATGCCGTCGCAGTACACGCTCATTCTGGTAGATGGTCGCCCGATCAACTCACGCGAATCGCGCCCCAACGGCGATGCGGGCTTCGAGCAGGACTGGCTGCCACCGCTGCAGGCCATCGAGCGCATCGAGGTGGTGCGAGGGCCGATGTCGACCCTGTACGGCTCCGATGCCATCGGCGGGGTGATCAACGTGATTACCCGCAAAGTGGCGGATACCTGGCACGGCAACATCCAGCTCGACACCGTACTGCAGGAAGACAGCGCCTCTGGCGATAGCCGCCAAGCGAACTTTTATCTCAGCGGGCCGCTGGTGGGTGAGCGCTTAGGGCTACAGCTCTATGGCCGCACCTCCGAGCGCGACGAAGACGACATCGAATACGGCTACGAAGAGAAGCGTCTGCAGAGCCTCACCGCACGGTTGAGCTTGGCGGCTAGCGACAACCACGACGTGACTGCCGAAGCGGGGATTACCGAGCAGGACCGGCGCTCGCTAGTGGGCCGCTCCGGGCCGGTGGACGGCTGCCGCGGCGGCTGCACCGACAGCATCGGCGAGTACACCAACACCCACGTGGCGGTGACCCACAGCGGACGCTTCGATTGGGGCACCAGCGAGACCTTCGTACAGCGCGAGCGCAGCGAAAACCAGTCTCGGGATATCGAGATTACCAACACCACCGCGAAAACCAGCGCGCTGATTCCTCTGGGTATGCACATGGTGACCGTCGGCGCGAGCTGGGAGGAGGAGTCGCTGGACGATAGCTCGACCAACCAAATCTCCGACCGGCAGACCATCGAAAACAGCCAGTGGGCGCTGTTCGTGGAAGATGAGTGGATGCTGACCGACGCTTGGGCATTGACCGGCGGGCTGCGCTTGGACGATGACGACAACTACGGCAGCCACCTGAGCCCGCGTCTTTATAGCGTATGGAACATGACGCCGGAATGGACCCTGAAAGGCGGCGTGTCTACCGGCTACCGCTCGCCCAACCTGCGGGAAATCACCCCGGATTGGGGGCAGGTCAGCCGCGGCGGTAATATTTATGGCAACCCGGATCTCGAGCCGGAAACCTCGCTCAACAAAGAGATCGCGCTGCTTTACGGTAACGACGCAGGCCTGAACGGCAGCCTGACGCTGTTCCACAACGACTTCGAAGACAAAATTACCCGTATCGCCTGCCCGATTGATATTTGCAATGATGGCGCGAATCAGTTTGGCAGCGACCCGACGTATCGCGTCAACATCGATGACGCGGTGACCCAAGGGGTCGAGGCCAGCCTGAGCGCACCGTTGAGCGATACGCTGGCGCTGACCGCCAGCTACACGTTCACCGATTCCGAACAGAAAAGCGGTGAGTACGCCGGCGAGCCGCTGACCCAGCTGCCCCGCCATCAGGTGTCGGCCTCGCTGGATTGGGACATGAGCGCACGGCTCAGCCAGTGGACCAAAGTGACCTACCGGGGAGAAGAGAGCCAGCCCACCACCGGGCCCTCGCAAAGCGCCATCATCGCGCCGTCTTACACCTTCGTGGATGCCGGTATCGGCTATCAGCTCAACGATAGCACCACGGTGAATGCCGGAATCTACAACCTGTTCGACGAGCGCATCACCTACGATGAGTATGGCTACGTGGATGACGGCCGCCGGGTATGGTTGGGCCTGAACGTCGCTTTCTAAATAACGCGAACGTCATTCATCATCCTGCAAGTCGTCAATCGACGCGGCCACCGCCAAGTGGCCGCGTTTTTTCATGCCTGCGAGCGAGCAGAGCGGCGCTCGGTGATATTGAGCACGCTGATCATCAACGCAGGGAGGAACGTCACTGTGACGATGGCCGTACCTAACAGGCCAAACAGCACGATGGCCCCCACGCCGCGGTACAGCTCGGTGCCCTCGCCGGGTAAAAAGACCAGCGGCGACAGCCCGCACAGAGTGGTCAGCGTGGTGATGGCGATGGGACGCAGGCGGGTCTGTACCGCCTGGGACACCGCCTCCTGAACGCTGAGTGTTTTGTCATGCAAGCGCCGTCTGGCTTGGTCGACCACCAAAATCGGGTTGTTGACCACCGTGCCCATCAGAATCAAAAAGCCCAGCATGGTAATCATATCGAAGGGCTGGCTGAGCGGTGCCATACCGATCAATGGCAGTAGGCTGCCCACGCCGTTCATGGCGGCCAGCCCCATGATGCCGCCCACCACGCCCAGCGGTATCGACGTCAGAATCAGCAGCGGATAACCCCAGTGGGAGAAGATCGCCACCAGGAGCAGGTAAACGATCACGATAGCGATCAGGAAGTTGCCGGTAAGCGCCTCACGGGTGGCGTTTAGCTGGTCGCTGGCGCCGGAAATCGACACATCCACCGACGACGGCAATACGCCCTCTTGGCGCAGCCGCTCTAGCATCGCCTCGGCCTGCGCGACGCCGACCTCTAATGCAACGCTGTCTGGGGGGATCACGTTCAGCGTCACCGTGCGGCTACTGTCCACCCGACGAATCACGCTGGTATCCATGGTCTCATCGATACGCGCCACCGCCGACAGCGGCAGCGTATAGCCATCGGGGGTGTGCAGCGGCAGGTTCGGCAGTTGGTCTAATGGCAGCGTCGCCTGTGAGCCATAGAAGTAAATATCGATCTTCTCGTCGTCTAAAAAGAAGTCATCCACATACGCCCCTTCTCCCAAGGCAGAGACCGAGAAACCCACCGCCTCGGCAGACATCCCCAGTTCCGCGACTCTGGCCCAGTCGGGGCGAATTTGGATCAAGGGCTGGTCGAGCGACAGCGACGAGGGCTGGCTTTGAATACGCGGGTTGCCAAATAGCGCCTGGGCTTCCCGGTAGAGCGTGTTGGCCGCGCCGTACACCGTGGCTAAGTCTGGGCCCGCCACATCCAGGTTGATGCTGCGCGTGCCGCCGTCGTTGCTGGAAATGATCGAGCCTTTCGAGGCAAAGGCGCGCATGCCGGGGAAGCGCTCGTAGTAGTTCGTGAGCGCTTCCATCAACGCTTCGATATGTGATGGGTCGGCGGCTTCTGCGACGATGAACAGCTGCGTGGGCGCCACGCGCATGTTCATGTAGGCCAGCGGCGGCACCTCGGTGTCGCCCGCTAAGAAGGCATCCGGCTCCGCCTGCACATGGGGCAGAAAGTACGCTTCGATCTGTTCGGCAATACCAGCCATCTCCTGCAGGCTGTAGCCAGGAGGCGGGCTCATGCGGGCAAAGGTTTTGGGCTCTTCGCCTTCGGGCAGGTACTCGGCGGGTGGTGTCAGAACGAGTATCGTCCAGCCACTCATCAGCAGCGTCAGCACTAGGGTCACCCCGCGGCGCAGCGGGGTCGCCATCAGCCGCTCAAGTAGTGCGCCCAGCCGTGAAGGTCGCTCGTCGCCGGACGCTAGAGCGCCGTCGAGTTTAGAGGCGTGATGCATCGAAAAATTGAAACGAGAGCAGAGCGAAGGCACCAAGGTGACCGCCACCAGCATGGAGGCAAAAATTGCCGCCGATACCGCAATGGCTACATCGGAGTAGAGCTGCCCGGCCTCTTCTTCAATGAACAGAATGGGTAGGAATACCAATATGGTGGTGGCGGTGGAGGCGAGCGTGGCGGGCCACACTTCCTGCACGCCGCGCAGCGCCGATTCGATGCGGTCCAGCCCCTGGCGGCGGTAGCGCTCGATGTTCTCCAGCACCACGATGCTGTTATCCACGCTCATGCCGATGGCAAAGGCAATGCCCGCCATGGAGATCACGTTGATGGTGCGGCCGGTCAGCATCAGGCCGACGAAGGCTGCAATGGTGCAGAACGGAATGCCAATTACGCCGATGAAGGTGGCGCGGGCCGAGCGCAAGAACAGGTACATTACCAGGGTCGCGAAGGCGGCCCCGAGCAGCAGGTTGCTCCATACGTTGCTCACCGAGGCTTCTACGTAGCGCACGTCATCGGCGGTGAGGACGATCTCCATACCGGCAGGGCGCAGCACGGTCTCGTTGATCGCTGCCAGTTCTTCTTGTACTGCGTATTTGATGTCGATGACATTGGCGCCGCTCTCCCGGCGCAGGTCCATCCCGATCCCCGCCTCGCCATTGAAGAACGACAGCTGGTTGAGCCGCGACTGCCCTTGGCGAACCTCCGCCACGTCGGCCAGCCGCACGATGCTATCGCCTTCACGCGTCACCACCAGCTGCGCCAGGGCCTCGGCGCTATCGAACCGGCCCAGCGTGCGCACCAGGTAACGCCGCTTGCCCGCGTCCAGCTCGCCGCCGGAGATATCCCGATTGCGCTGGGTGATCGCCTCGCGCAGCTCCAGCAGCGAGACGCCGCGCTGGGCCAGGGCGGCGGGGTCGACCAACACTTGTAGCTGGCGCTGGGCGCCGCCGTTCACACCGACTTCCGAGACCCCTTCGATGCTCTCTAAACGCGGGCGCACGCGGTCTTCGATGAAGTCGCTCATCAGCTGGATATCCAGCGCCTTGGGGTTGCCGGGCAGGGTGCCAACGTGAAAACGCAAAAACGCATCGGTGGAGAACGCCGCCGACACCACCCGGGGCTGGTCGACGTTATTGGGGTAGGAGGAGACTTGGCTCAACGCGTTGTTCACTTGAATCAACGCGGCGGTCATGTCCACGCTAAATGGAAACTCCAGCTCGATCTCGGCGCTGCCGCTTTCCGCCACCGCCGTCATGCGGGTGAGATTGGGGACGTTGCGCAGATACTGCTCCTGCTCGATCAATATCTCTTTTTCGATATCCTGGGGCGTCGCGCCCGCCCAGCGCGTCTCCACGGTGATGGTGCGCGCTTCGATATCCGGAATCATCTGCACCGGAATGCGCAGCGTCGCGGCGATGCCCAGCAGCAGGAAAATCAGCGCAATCACGATCACCAGCGTTTGCTGGCGCAGCAGGGCAGCAAACATCATTCGCTACCCTCCGAGACGGCTTCGACGTTCACGCCTTCCACCAAGGCTTCATTGCCGCGTATCACCACCTGCTCGTTGCCGGAAAGCCCGCTGGTGATTTCGACGCGCTCGGCAAAGTTGATGCCGACCTCGACCCGCTGTTCGCGCACCTGGTGCGTGCCGGTATCATCAGGCACGGCGACCCACACCGTCACGCGGCCATCCGAGTAGCGGCTTAGCGCATCCCGAGAGACGGTGAGCCCATCGCGGCCGGTGGCGGCATTTACCACGGCGTCGACCGCATTGCCAGGGTAGAGCGGCAGCGACTCGGGCACCTCGGCGCGCAGCAAAAACGTGCGCGCACCGCTGGCGCTGACTGGCACCAGGGTGGCGATGCGGGCGTCGGCGCTCTGCTCGCCCGCAGACAGGGTGAGTGTGGCGTTCTCCTCCAAGGCGGTATAGAACGCCTCGGGCACCTGAAAATCAGCGCGCAGAGCGTCTAGGTTGACCAACCGGGCGACGCTGTCGCCTGGCGTGACCCACTCGCCCAGATTGACGCTTCGCTCGCTGACCACGCCGCTGAACGGTGCCGTCAGGGTGTGGCGCTCCAGTAGCGCCTCGAGCCGTGATCGTTCGGCGTTCAGGCGGGAAAGGGCGGCGTTGGCGACGCTTACCGCGCTGCGCCGAGCGCTCACTTCGGTGGCGGCGATGTTGCGTCCCGCCCCGACCGATTCCGCCTCGCGCAGCAGGCGCTGCGCTTCGCTAAGCGCGGCCCGCGCTTCCTCCGCCGCTGCTTCTGCCCCAGCGAGCTCGTAGCGTGCCAAATCATCATCCAGCGCCACTAGCGTGTCGCCTGCATCGACTCGGTCGCCCGGGTTCACGTTAATCGCCGCGACCAGCCCGGCCACCGAGGAGGAGAGCAGCGCATCCTCCAAGGAGTTCACCGTGCCGACCAGGTTGAGCTCTTGATAAATGGGCTCACGGTGGACACTCGCCAGTTCCACCCGTGGGGCCGATTGGGCCAGCGCGTCGCCAGCAACGAGTGAAAAAGCCAGTAGCAGCACTAAGCGAGCTAATGGAAGCGGGCGGGCAAGTATAGGCACCGTCATAACAGGTCGTATCCTCACTTAGGTGAAGGGTGGTCAAGGCGTAGGCGCGCAAGTCACGTTCCTTGCCCATACTACCCAAGCGCATGCGTTGACATAGATTAAAACCATGAATGATCGCCATAGAGGAAAGCTACTGTAGGGGCGCTTCACGCACAGCACGTCACGAACAGCACGTCATAAAAAAGCCCCGGCCGTAGCCGGGGCAGCAAGTCAGCATTGAAACAGTAAGTGAAACCTCAAGCGTTAGAAGTCGTAAGTGGCAGAGACCCAGACGCTGCGGCCATCCAGCGCTACGCCGTCGGTGGAACGGCCGGTTTGGGTAAAGCGGTAGGCCAGCAGCGTGTCGCCGTTGTGCACGAAGGTATCCGCGCCGGTGAAGTCTTTATCGAACAGGTTGTAGATGGTGCCGGTCAGGCGCACGTTGTCGCTGAAGCGGTAGGAGCTGCGCAGGTTGAACAGCTCGTAACCATCCAGCTTGTTGCCCAACTGCTCTACCAGCGAGGCGGATTCACCGCTTACCTCGCCCACGAAACGCTCGCGGGAAGAGTAGTACTCACCTTCCAGCGTAGTGCTCCAGCGGTCGTTGATCGCCCAGGTGAGGTCAGCGGTCAGCTTGTGATCAGGCGTGTTGGTCAGCACCTGGCCTTCATTGGCCCCCGAGGTGATTTTGGAATCGGTGAAGGTGTAGCCACCGCTGACCCGCCATGCCGGCGCTAGCTGGTAGCTGGCATTCAGCTCGACGCCACGGGTTTCGGCTTCGTCGATATTGGTCAGCTGGCCAAAGCTCTCCTGCTGGGTAAAGTTGCCGACGCTCAGGCAGTTCGCCAGCCCGGCGTTGGGCGTATTGCCATTACCATCCACAAACTGGCAGTTAGGAATGTCGGCCGCATCGGCGATACGGTCGGTGAACCGGTTGTAGAACACCGTCGCCCCTGCCGAGAAGCCGCTTTGGTTATCGTAAATAGCGCCAATTTCGTAGTTAGTGCTCTTCTCGGGTTCTAGGTCCGGCGAGCCAATGTTGACCGTAGTGCCCTGGCCGCCAAAACCGTTTATACCGCTATGCAGGTCGTTCAGGCTCGGCGTTTTGTAGCCACGGCTCACGCCGCCTTTCAGCGTCCATTCGGGCGTGGTGTTCCACACCAAGTAACCCCGTGGGCTAAAGTGGCCGCCGAAAGCATCGTGGTGTTCATAGCGGCCACCTAGTGTTAGCGCTAAGTCGTCGCGCAGCATCCATTCATCTTCGGCAAACAGCGCCCAGCTGGTTTGCTCGAAGGTAATATCGCCTGCGGTGCCGTCCTGCAGCTCGGCATCGATGTACTGGCCGCCAATAGTGGCCATGTGGTCACCTAAAGGCGCTACAAATTTGGTGTCGACGATAATATCGCGGTTTTCCAGCAGGCGATCTTCACCGCCCTGGGCTTCATAGCCGTAATCCGGGGCGCTGCCTGCTGGCAGCGTGCGGCCGAGGGTTTCGGTGAAGTTACGCGTTACGCTGCTTTCCCATGTGCCTGCGCTGTAGTGGCCGGTGTGGCCAATGGCGATTTGGTCGCGATTGAAGCGCAGCTCGTCTCTATAGCCGTTGATCCGGCCCGGCGAAGGCTGACCGGCACGGTCGGTGCCATCCTGGGTACCCAGGCGGTTATCGTCGTTGGAGTACACCTGACGAGCGCGCTCTGCATCCAGCCACAACTCGTTGGCTTCATCCGGGGTAACGTTCAAACGCCCGCCGATGGAGTAAATGCGCGCTTCAGAAGGGCGCGGGTCGCGACCAGCGCTGTTCTCGATCATGCGTTCGGAGCTGTCGCGGTCGAACAGGCGGCCACGTACTTGCAGGCCGACCGTGTCCTCCACCAGCGGCCCGGCACTGTAGAGATTGATGGCCGAGCGGTTGCCCGCATCGCGATCTTCCTGGAAGGTGTTTTCGACACTCACCGAGCCCGCCCAGTCGTCACCAATGCGGCGCGTAATGATGTTGATGACCCCGCCCATGGCGTCCGAGCCATATAGCGTCGACATCGGGCCACGAATGACCTCGATACGCTCGATGGCAGAGAGCGGCGGCATGAAGCTGGTGGAGGTTTCGCCAAAACCGTTCGGCGTGACGCTACCTGAGGTGTTCTGGCGGCGGCCATCGATCAAAATCAGCGTGTAGTCGCTAGGCATGCCGCGGATGGAGATGTTCAATCCGCCGGTTTTGCCCGTCCCGGCGCGCACATCGACCCCCGGCACATCGGCAATCGCCTCGGCGATGTTAGAGAACTGTTGTTGCTCCAGCTCTTCACGGGTAATCACGGCAATACTCGCAGGGGCATTGTTCAGCGTTTGCTCATAACCGGCGGCGGTGACCACCATATTGTTGAGCGGTGTGCTGCTTTGGGTGGCTTCTTGGGCATGAGCCACCGCAGTAACGCTAAGCGCGATGGCGCTCGCGAGGGCGGTGCGAGTAAAGCGTGGCATGGCGATCCCCTGATATGAATCTTGTTTGTTAATGAAACTGATTATCAAATGAGTTGCGGATTCTAAGAATAAAAGTTCCCACTTGCGAGATGGTTTTATCGAACAATGCGTTGCTAGTAATGGAACGATCGCTGGCAGAGAGACGCTGATTTGCCCATGGGGTTAGAAGCGCCATGGGCCGTTCCACCCAGCGTTGCATGACATGCAACGGGAGATTCGTTGGAATATAGGTGCAAGTGTTTTTGAGAATCGTTATTATCAGCGGCGAGGATCATTTAGGCATAGCGTTTCACCGGAGAGTCATATGCGACACACGTTACTGCAGCGCGGTTTACTGGGAATGTTGATGGGCGGTTTGCTGGCGAGTACTGCCCAAGCGCGCACCTTGGAGACGGCCTATGGCGACGTGGAGGTTGCTGATAACCCGGTGCGTGTCGTCACACTGTATGAAGGCGCGCTGGATGCCGCGTTGGCGGCGGGCGTGACGCCGATAGGGGCCGTCACCACCCGTGGCGGTGATAACGTGGCGCAATACGTTACTGACTACCTGAATGCCCACGAGCTTGCGCACCCCGAGATCGTGGGCGTCGTGCGGGAAATCAATATCGAAGCCGTGTTGGCCCAGCAGCCGGATCTGATTCTGACCGCGGCCCAACTGCCGGAGGAGCAGTACCAGCTGCTATCGCAAATCGCCCCCACCGTGGTACCTCCCACACAGCCACTGGCAGCCGATAACTGGGAAGCCGAAGCGCGCCTGTTCGGCCAGGCCTTGAACCAGGAAGAGGCCATTGACGAAGCGATCAGCGCCGTCGATCAGCGGGTCGACGCGATGGCAGAGGCGGTGGCTGACGCCGATGTAGGCGACAACGCCTATCTGGTGCGCTGGATGCCCGGCGGCCCCATGGTCATGTCGGAAAAACTGATTGCCACTGGCCTGTTGGAGCGCGTGGGCTTGGACGTTCAAGGCGGCGAGCTGATTGGGGAGCGGGGTGTGCATAGCGACGTGTTGAGCCTTGAAAACCTCTCCCAGGTAGACGGCGACTGGCTGTTCCTGGCCACGCTGAACGACGATGGCCAAGCCGCCCTGGAGAGCGCTAAACAGAGCGCGGCCTTCAACCGCTTGAGCGTGGTCCAGAACGAGCGGGTGGTGCCAGTCAACGGCCAGCTTTGGAGCAGCGCCAACGGCCCGCTGGCGGCCCAGGCGATTCTGGATGATATCGAGAACGCCCTGTTGCCGTGACGAGTGCCGTGAATCGTTTTGCTCACCTCGCGAGCGGCTGGCGTTGTTCGCCACGCGCTTGGATGCTTATTCTGCTCACCGCCCTCGTGGCGGTGAGCGTCGTTAGTTTATTGATAGGCGCAGGCAGCGTTGGCCCCCGGCAAGTGTTAGGGCTGCTGAGCGGTAGTGATCACGCGGAAGTGCGTTTTATCGTCTGGGAGCTGCGCGCGCCCCGCACGCTGATTGGCATTGCCGTTGGCGTGGCGCTGGGCGTAGCGGGGGCGCTGCTGCAGGCGGTTTCCCGCAACCCGCTGGCCGAGCCGGGCTTGTTGGGCGTGAGCGCAGGCGCGGCATTTGCCGTTTCCCTGGCGCTGGTGCTCGGTGCCAGCGCGGCCACGCTGCGTATTCCCGTGGCCCAGCTAGGCGCGCTCATCGGCTGTGTGTGCGTGCTCAGCGTGGCGCGGCTGCGCGGTGTTGGTAGCGACCCGGTGCGCTTAGTGTTAGCGGGGGCTGCGTTTTCTGGGCTGCTCGGTTCGCTCAGCGCCCTGATGCTGCTTTACGACCAGCGCGCCGCCGATGAAATTCGCTTTTGGGTGGTAGGCAGCTTGGCAGGAAGGCGACTGGACGATTTATGGGCCGTGCTGCCAAGCCTGTTGATAGCAGGAGCGGGCGTTGTCGTGATTGCCCGGCCATTGGCCGCAATGGCGCTAGGGGAAAGGGCCGCAAGCGGACTAGGGCACCGCCCTGGGCTGATTCGCTGGCTGGCGGTGGGCTGTGTGGCGCTGCTGGTCGGCGCGGCGACCGCCATTGCCGGGCCGATTGCCTTCGTGGGGCTAGTGGTACCGTTCGTGGCCCGTGCCATCGCCGGGCCGGATATTCGCCGCACGCTCTGGTTCTGCCTGCCCATTGGCCCGCTGATCGTGCTTACCGCCGATATCATCTCCCGCGTCGTCGTTGCTCCCTCCGAGCTGCCCTTGGGCGTGCTCACCGCGCTATGCGGCGCGCCGGTGCTGATTGCGGTGGTGCGGGCCAAGCGCCTGCCGATGCTCTAACGTTCCCTTTGGTTATCTGATGCTATGAAAATCACGGCAAAACAGTCGATGAGCGGCGTGGCACTGCCCCGCACATCTCCCGCGTATCAAGAAGAGGCGAGTGCCCAGACGGTGGCTGCCCCGCTGGGCTACTGGCGCGCCGCGCTGCCCCGTTATGGGGTGAGCGTGCTACTGGAAAAGCGCGCCGTGGCGGTCAATATCGGGTTGAGTGCCGTGCTGTTGGCCGCCTGCGTGCTCTATTTAAGCCTGGGGAGCGTGACGCTTTCCCCGAATGCGGTGGTGGCTTCCATAATAGGGCAGGGCGATAGCATGACCACATTCATGGTACAGCAGCTGCGCCTGCCGCGCCTGATCGCTGCCTGTTTCACCGGGGCTGCCTTTGCGCTGGCCGGCGTGCTGATGCAGACCCTGGCCCGTAACCGCTTGGCGACCCCCGGCATCATCGGCATCGATAACGGTGCCACTGCCTTTGCGGTGGCCTCGATTGTCGGCTTGGGCGTCGGCATCGCCCCGTCCGCCATGGCGCTGGCGGGGGCGACTACCGCCGCGGTACTCACCTTTGGCCTGGCGGCGGGCAGCGGCACCCAGGGCTACCGCTTTATCGTGGCGGGCATCGGCGTGGGCGCGGTATTTGGTGCGGTCACGCAGCTGATGCTGGCGCGGGTAGCGATCGATACCGCCAACGCCGCCTACCCCTGGACCGTCGGTTCCCTCAATGCCCGCCCGGCAAGCGCGGTACAGCTATTGGGTATTGGCTTAGCGCTTGGGCTGGTGGCAGCGCTGGCGCTGGCCCGCTCGCTCACGCTGCTGCGCTTTAAAGATGCGACCGCCAGCGGCCTGGGCACCGCGGTGAAAGCGCGGCGGCTGCAGGTGCTGTTACTGTCAGTGGTGCTCACGGCGCTAGCCGTTGCCGTGGCGGGGCCGGTGGGCTTGGTGGCGCTGATTGGCCCTGAAATTGCCCGTTCGCTCTCCAGCGCCCGCCATGTGCCCATTTTAGCCGCCACGCTGGCGGGGGCGCTGGTGATGGTGCTGGCCGATTTAGCGGGCCGCACGCTGTTTGCCCCCATCGAGATTCCCGTGGGGATCGTCACCGCCGTGGTGGGTGGCCCCTGGCTACTCTGGATACTAATGCGCCCGCAACGGAGCCGCCCATGATCTCGTTACCCAAGCTTTCCACCGATGCACTCCGCATGAGCTACGGCCAGCGCCAAGTGATTCACGACCTCGGCGTCAGCCTCCCTAGCGGGCAGGTGACTGCCATCGTCGGCCCCAACGGTTGCGGTAAATCCACGCTGCTCTCTGGGCTTGCCCGCTTGCATAAACCGGACAGCGGTGCCGTGCTGCTTAACGGCCACGACATCGCCCAGATACCCGCCCGCAAATTGGCTACTAAGCTAGCGCTACTGCCCCAAGAGGCGGTTGCGCCGGAAGGGCTGACCGTGACCGAGCTGATTCGCTTTGGCCGCCAGCCCCACCAAGGCTGGCTGCGCCAGTGGTCGGCGGAAGATCAGCAGGTGGTGCACCATGCCCTTGCCGCTGCGGGGTTGGAAGCGCTGGCCGACCGGCCGCTGGAAGCGCTTTCCGGCGGCCAGCGCCAGCGCGCCTGGATCGCTATGACCATCGCCCAGCAAACGCCGCTTTTACTACTCGACGAGCCCACCTCCGCGTTAGACTTAGGCCACCAAATAGAGGTGTTTGAGCTGGTGCGCGACTTGGCCTGCCACGGCCGCACGGTGGTGATGGTGCTGCACGACCTGGCCAGCGCCTGCCGCTACGCCGACCACCTGATTGCCATGCGCGACGGGCAAATCGTTGCCCAGGGGGCGCCCGCTGAAGTGGTTACGCCAGCGCTAGTGCGGGAGCTGTATCAGGTAGAGTGCACGCTGCTGCTCGACCCCGATACCGGCAGCCCTTTGCTGGCCAACGTGCGCCGAGCTGAGCCACCCGTTTAAAGGCGGCTAATGCTCTATAACAACGCTAGATAACGACGTAAAAGGAATCGATGTGGCTTCTTCCCCACCCCGCGCTGACAAAGCGTCCGTCAATCAAAGCTTTCATGCCTTGATGCGCCTGCTGCGCTACGCCAAAGGCTATCGACGGCAAATCATCACCGCGACGATCTGCTCGATCATCAACAAGCTGTTCGATATCGCTCCAGAGATTTTGATCGGTGTCGCCATCGACGTGGTAGTGAACCAGGAGAGCAGCTTCGTGGCGCGGCTGGGGTTCGAGTCCCCCCAGGAACAAATCACCATTTTGGCGGTGCTCACCTTCTTTATTTGGGCGGGGGAGTCGCTGTTCGAGTACCTGTTCCAGATCCTCTGGCGCAACTTGGCTCAGCGGCTGCAAGCAGATATGCGCCAGGACACGTATGAGCACGCCCAGCGCCTCGACATGGCGTTTTTCGAATCGAAAAGCTCCGGCCAGCTAGTGGCCACCATGAACGACGACGTCAACCAGTTGGAGCGCTTTTTGGACGGCGGTGCCAACGCGTTGATTCAAGTGGTGGTAACGGTGGTGGCCGTAGGCGCGGTGTTCTTCGTGCTTTCTCCGCTCATCGCGCTGCTGGCATTCACGCCGATTCCGCTGATCGTTTGGGGCGCGTTCTTCTTCCAGCGCAAAGCGGGGCCGCTATATAGCGACGTGCGCGAGAAAGTAGGTGACCTGGCCAGCCGTCTCTCCAACAACCTCAGCGGCATCGCCACGATCAAAAGCTTCACCAGCGAAGCGCGGGAAGCCGAGCGGCTGCGGGAGGCCAGCGAAGCCTATGTGGACGCCAACCGCCGCGCGATCAAAGTCAGTTCTGCGTTCATTCCGGTCATTCGCATGGCGATTCTTGCGGGCTTTCTTGCTACCTTCACCGTCGGCGGCATGATGGCACTGAACGGCAGCCTCAACGTCGGCGCTTACGGCGTGCTGGTGTTCCTGACCCAGCGCCTGCTGTGGCCGCTCACTGGCCTTGCCCAGGTGATCGATCTGTTCGAGCGCGCCATGGCCAGCACCAAACGGATTCTGGATTTGCTCGAAGTACCGATTACCGTGAAGGACGACAGCACCACGCCGTTGGCCGCCCCGGTAAAAGGCGACGTGCGTTTCGAGGCGGTGAGTTTCCAATATGAGGCTAGCCAAGTAGGCGTGAACGGCGTGGACCTCCACGTGCCCGCAGGCAGGACACTGGCGCTAGTGGGGGCCACCGGCTCGGGTAAATCGACGTTGATCAAACTGCTGCTGCGTTTCTACGACCCCGCCAGCGGCCGTGTGTTGGTAGATGGCCAGCCGATCACCGACGTCAGTATGCACTCACTTCGCCAAGCGATTGGCCTTGTCAGCCAGGACGTGTACCTATTCGAAGGCAGCATTCGCGACAACATCGCCTACGGACAGCCGGATGCCAGCGATGCCGCGATTATCGACGCCGCTAAAACCGCCGAAGCCTGGGGCTTTATCGCAACACTGCCCCAAGGGCTGGATACGCCGGTGGGCGAGCGGGGCGTGCGCCTTTCCGGCGGCCAACGCCAGCGGCTGTCACTGGCGCGGGCGCTATTAAAAGACCCGCCGATTCTGGTGCTGGATGAAGCCACCAGCGCGGTGGATAACGAAACCGAAGCGGCCATTCAGCGCTCGCTAAAACGCATCGCCCATGGCCGCACGGTGATCATGATTGCCCACCGCCTTTCCACCATTGTGCACGCTGACGAGATTGTGGTGATTGATAAAGGCCAAGTGGCCGAGCGCGGCACCCACGCCAGCCTGCTAGACGCCAACGGCCACTACGCCGCCCAGTGGCGGGTACAAACCGGGGCCGCCCAAGCAGGCGATGTGGAAGCGCTTAGCCACTAAGCGCTTAGTGGCTAAGCCAAGCGTTAGCGGTTCACCAGCAGCGCATTGAGCGTGACGGGTACATGCTCATCGATCTGCTGGTAGCCCAACATCGACAGCACGGTGCGTACCGTGCTGTTGGCCATCAGCGCGTTGCCATCCAACGCCATGGGTTCGGCGTGGGTCACGCGCACCTCGTTCAACCCCTCGCGGGTAAAGCGCAGCGGCACCGCCTCTTCCTGGTTAATCAGATCGGTTTGCACCCGAAAGGTGAGGGTTTCCACCATCGACTCGCCAATATCCAAGCCGTCTAACCGCTCCGGCGGCATTTGCGCCACCAGCGTCACCAGCGGGGTGTTCGCCAGCATGCCCACCCACGGCGGCAGCTCGCCAAAGCGGTCGAGCAGGTCGGTTTGGCTCAAGCGCAGCGGCAGGCGCAGCGTGCCATCGGCCGAAATATCGCCCTGTAAATTGCTCACCCGATGGTGATGGGTTTGCGGGGCCTCGCCATCCAGTTGGGTAATCGACGCCTGCACCCGAGACTGGCCAGGATCGAGCTGCCAATCCGCCTGCACCGGCAGCGCCAACAGCAGCGGGAAAAGAGCCATCAAAGCTTTCAAAGCGGTTCTCCATAGAAGCATTCACCACCAGACCCCAGCGCCGGTAATTAGTGCCGAAAAAATGCCGATCACGCCGTAAGATAGCGCCCGAAGGGGTAGCCTCGCCCCCCCACATTCGCTATGATATGCACGCTTTTCGGGCCTATAGCTCAGTTGGTTAGAGCAGGGGACTCATAATCCCTTGGTCGTAGGTTCAAGTCCTACTGGGCCCACCATATTTTCAAAGACTTACCCGCCTTTTTGACCTCTCCCAGCTGCGCCTTTTTCTGAGCGTCCACAACGTGTCTACGGACGTCTCATACGAAACGTATTTTGGCATTTTCTTTCCTTTGATCACTTTGACTCATTGGCTTTTCTTCACTCAATGCCTATCGCCTATTACTTAGCCACTCTTTGAGAAAATGAGCACGTGCTAAATTTAGCGGAGATCGAGGTTTAAAATTCTTTCTTAAAGCGACTTTAAAGGTCGCTTTTGTGCTTGAAAATAAACCATCGTGGTTTATTCTTCACTCTGAAGACGGAATTAAAGGCCGCTTTTTGATGTGAAAATAAACCAGCTGCTGCACAAGATCCCCTATGGTGCCGTCGTGACGACCGCCTGGCTGGCGTCACACGGCGTCACATCTGATCAGGCGCGTAAGCTGGCCAGCAGTGGCTGGCTGCAACGCGTGGGTCACGGCGCCTACTGCCAAGCGGGGGAGCCTCTTACCTGGGAGAGCGCAGTTTTCGCCCTGCAGGCGAACGATGGCTCGGGGATACCACCATCTTGGCCGGGTGGCCAGACGGCCCTGGCACTGCATGGCTTTGTCCACTATCTGCCCATGGGGGAGCGCACAACGCACCTGTATGGAAAGGAGGCCGCTCGACTGCCCCGGTGGTTGAATGATGCCGAGTGGGCAGGGCGGATGGTGCTCCACTCTGAAAAGGGCCTGCCAGCGCAGCTTCCAGGTAGCTTCACGGACTACGCGCCGGATGGCAGGGCCTTCAACTTGCAGGTATCGACCCCTGAGAGAGCGGTTCTGGAGTGGATTTCCGTGACGCCGAACGAGCTGCTGTTCAGTAGTGAGCTGGTAGATACCTTCGGCGGGCTCAATACACTGCGTCCGCGACGGCTGCAGCCATTGCTTGAGGGGTGCCGTTCGGTGAGAACCAAGCGGGCCTTCCTGGTGCTGGCTCGCCACGCCGGGCATGCCTGGTACGGTCGTCTGGAACCACGTCGACTGGATCTCGGCAAAGGCAAACGGCAGCTCTGCCAGGGCGGCAAGCTGGACAAGGAATATCATGTGACGGTGCCGGAGGCGTTCCTGCATGCCGATTGAAGCTCGCTACCACGAACAGGTCAGGCTGCTGGTCTCGCTGCTGCCATTCCTCAATGACGAGCCGTGCTTCGCCCTGAAGGGCGGTACGGCCATCAATCTCTTCGTGCAGCCATTACCCCGCCTTTCGGTCGACATCGACCTGGCCTACCTGCCGCTGGAGCCCCGTGACGAGGCACTGCAACGCTGTCGCGAGGCGCTGCAGCGACTGACAGGGACCTTCACTGCGCGGCTGCCAGGCGTGCGCGCCGAGCTTCAGGATAATCGCCGAGACGAGCTGAGAATCCTGGTGCGCCGGGGGCGTAGCCAGGTGAAGGTGGAGGTATCACCGGTACTGCGTGGCACTCTGCACCCGCCCCAGGAACGCGATGTCGTGGAAGCCGTGGAGGACGAGTACGGATTTGCTGCGGTGCAGGTGGTGTCACTGCCGGACTTATATGGTGGCAAGATCTGCGCCGCGCTGGATCGCCAGCACCCCAGAGATCTCTTCGATGTGAAGCTTCTGCTGGACCAGGGCGGCCTGGACCGAAGCGTGTTCGAAGGCTACTTGGTCTATCTGCTGGGGCACCCGAGGCCCTTGAACGAAGTGATCAACCCACGGCTGAAAGCGTTAGATGATGTCTACCGACAGGAGTTTGTCGGGATGGCCAGGGCTGATATCTCGTTGCAGCAGTTGGAGGGCGCCCGGCATGAACTTCTGACGCGGCTAGGCCAGCTGATGACGGACGAGGATGTTCGCTTTCTTCTGTCCTTCAAGCAGGGTGCACCCGACTGGGCACTGCTTCCGCTGGCGGGCGTGGATCGACTGCCTGCCGTTCGCTGGAAGCTCGCTAACATCCAGAAGATGGGGGCTGACAAACATCGTCAGTCTCTGGAGCTGTTGGAACAGGCTTTGGGTAGCTTTCGGAGATAATGCCAAATATCCCAGCGACGTACCGTCTTAAGTAGACTTCTCCTTATATCCTTTAAACGCTAAGCTGTTACTCATAATTACGCTACGCGCAGGGGATGACATGGCGAACAGCAGGGAAGCTCTGTTCCAGTGGAGCATCACCAAGGCCATGTCTGCCGGCGGCTGGGAGTACGTCAGCTGGCTGGAGTTGCCCCACTATCGCCTCATCAAGCGTGAGGAGGAACGCCTGCTCCTGGAAGTGGCCGGGGAGGGCTATGGCCTTACCTCGGTCAATGATGCCCGCTCTGGCAAGCCCCACCACGCCGAGAAGCAGCGCCTAGCCGAGATCATCGACCGGCTCAATGCCTCTACGGCGCCGAGGTCAGCGACGACAAGCTGCACTTCGCCAACGGCATCGCCGATCGCAACGAGCGCGATGAGGCAATGATGGCCCAGGTTGGCAGCCACAGCGAAGACCTGGTTACGCAAGGCCTGTTTCCGAAGAAGGTTACCGACGCAGTGCTCGATGCCCTCAGCGACTACGAGAAACTCAACATGCCGCTGCTGGAGGATAAGGAAACGGGTAGGCAGTTCGCGCTGCTGATACTGAAGCTTTTGGTGGGGAGGATCGAGGGAAATGTGCGGCTCGGTACGTGATTTTTCCACCTATGGGGTAGTGAAGGGATGCTCCCGACTATTTTCGTTCTCGAAGCGGGTATCGAAGCGTATACCTAGTCCCTTCTCATTTTTACTCAAGGGGCCAGAACGGTTTCACCCGATGAAGCCAACCGACCTTGTGAAAAATAGCGACCAACTCTATCGCCTCCCCAATATTCCTGCCCGGATCTACGTCGTACAACATTGCCACGCTATTGGTGCCGCCGTACGCAACCAGGCAGAGGCGTTTGCGCTTGCATGCAGTTTTGTCGTCCCCTGCCAGATCGTTTTCATGGATGGTATTACGACAGCGCGCCTGCTGCGAGCTCATGGCCTTTGGCCTGTGACAGCGCCTATTTCGAGAAGAGGCACGGCAATATGACGGTTCGGTCACCCCATCGCGACGCCCTGCGAATTCTGTTTGTCTTGAGGGCGGGAGGTAGCCCCGTCGAACCACCAACGGCAGAGCATGCTCTTATCTTCAAAGGCGAAGCACGACTACAAGCGTTCGACTTCTGGATGCGAAATCCAGACTATCTTGCGGCTGAGTTGCTTGATTTGTTCGTAGAGACAAAGGACAAGAGCTACTACGAAGTAGCACAGGCGATCCTGGACGACGATGAACCCGACCTTCGCCGCGTTCCGATGGTCCGGTACTTCTTTGGCGCCTATGAACGCCTGGATGATGCCTTGTCGTTACTGAGGTCCCGCGATCTCGTTCGCATTACTGGCACCAAAGGAGCTAACGACAAGGTCTTGGAGACAAACTTCGTTCTCACTCAGACCGGCCATGACACATGTTCGACCGCAGTGTCGCAAGAGCCAATCCTTCAATGGTATGCGGACAGGGCTGAGTTGGTAGCGAAAGTTGCCGGAACCATGGGCGGGACAGCGTTGAAGCAAAAACAGTATCAGCGAGCGAGCTACGCGGAGACCAAGTTGGGCGGGGTTATTCCTGCCATCACAGAAGATGTGAGAGTTCGCCTAACGCAGCTGCAAACCGACTAGCGAGTGGGGGAAATATGGCGCAACCCAAGGAAGAATGGCTACAAGCGATAGCCACGAGGGCAGACGTGGAAACGTCCGTAGTTGAGGGAGTGCTTTCCGCTCACCGAATTCAACCATCACCTGTACTCGCCCAGCCTCGCAGACTTGTTCTGCGAGAGATCGAATTTTCTGGCGAGAAGGACGGCGTGGCGAACGCTGGGACTTTCACGTTTTTATGGACTGCTCTTGATCGCGGCCTATGGGCCATGCTCTCTGAGCATAACCTCCGGGGTAAATCAACCATCATCGAAATCGTTCGATGGATGATAAGAGGAAGGCCATCAAGCAACTTGCAAGATGATGTTCGGCGATGGGTCCATGCCGTGCGGCTGGACTTCTCCCTTGACTCAGACGAATACGGGATTGTTGCCAAGACTCAGGGCGAGCCTATTGGTAGCCTGTATCGTATTCGTGCGCCAGGCACTGCCGGAGGCGAACCGGGGAGAACTGTTCTTGCTAACTTTGCCAGTGATGGTGAGTTCGAAGCAGTCATGGCGGATTTCTTCATGCGCACATTCGCGATGGACCCGATATCAAGCTGGCGACAGGGAAGAGAGGAAGGGGGGCAATCAGTTACACATAGCTGGGTAGCCTTCTCAGGCGCCATGTTCATCGGTACCAACTATGAGGTGCTTCTTGGCGACATGCCCGTTGCCACTGGTCTCACATCACGATTGATGCAGATGTACCTAGGAGTTCCATGGGTTTCGACACTCGCTGCTGCAAAAACTGCGCACCAGGGCGTTGAGCAAGCTGTTCAAATTTCTGCTCGAAGAACAGAACAAGCACATGAGGCGACTAAAGAGCGCATTGGAAGTATTAGAGCCCAACTGGCAGAGAAGCGTGCTGAGCTAGCAAAGATTCCAAGCGATGAGGCCGTGCGCAACGCCATTGATGCTTATACGACAGAGCTGGCTGATGCTCGTCGCCAAGAGCGAGTCAGGGTGGAACATACGGAACGCGCCATTGCCGCGCTCCGAGAGTTGACCACTGTCCACCAAGAAGATCGGCGAGACCTCCAGACGCACATAGATGCCATGTCCGCGACGGCAGTGTTTCGTCGTCTGGAACCGAAGTGTTGTCCTCGCTGCGATCATACGATTTCCAAGGCAAAGAAAGAGCTTGAGAGTTCTACGCACTCATGCTCTGTTTGCGGTGAGTCGATCACGAACTCTGAAGATGGCGAGGCCATCAAGGCTGAGCTGCAGGAACGTGTTGTGGCATCCAAGGCCGCAGTAGCACGCGCCTCGGCCAAGAAGGACGAGGCGGAAAATGAACTAGCAGACCTTCGCGGAAAGATTGATCTCCTACAGAGTCGCCTTGAGGCAGCTTCTAAAGAGCTAGGCTCCGCAGTGCGGCGGCAGGAGGCTGCAACAGCCGTGGCAGTCCTAGAGGGACGTCTGGAGGAAGCTGAAGCCTCGATAAGTCCTAGCGTGCAAGATAATGACCGAAGCGGCGAATTAAAAATTCTGTCTGCTATCGTGACAGAAACGGAGGCTCGGGTTAGGGCCGTACGAGACGGATTGCTCAAGGATGTTTCTGAGCGCTTGGTCGAGTACGCTAATGCCTTCGGAATGGAGAACCTGTCGAAAGCATCATTGAAGGGAAATGCATCGCTCTCGTTGATCAAAGGTGGGGTGCCTACAAGCTACAGTAAGGTGACGGAGGGTGAGAAGCTGCGTCTGAAGGTGGCTACCGTTCTCGCGATGATCGAAATTGCTGAAGTGCGAGGTGTTGGTCGTCACCCGGGATTGCTTATGATTGATTCCCCCGCCGCTCAAGAGGTATCTCCCATTGACGTGGATCACCTCATCGCCGGGCTTCAGACAGTCTCCACCAAGCTTCCGCATTTTCAAGTGTTTGTTGCTGGTATCTCATCCAAGGCGATAACCGATCACATACCAAAAGCGCATCGCCGTGAAGTTGCCGGAAATGCCTTCTTATGGTGACTGGCATGCATCCTATCGAAGCCGAACTCCTAGAGATCGTGAAAGGTGGTCGAGATTGTAAATTGGAAGATCTTGGTGGAATCGAGATGCTCGCACCGGCAGCGCGTTCACTCGGCAATACGCCGATGATGCCTGAGCTGCTTCACCCCCTTGTGTTGGAGTGGAGCAATGCCAAGGGGGCAGATAGAGATATACACAAGGGAATCCTGCACGATCTATTAGAGGTCGCGACAACGGACTTCATACTGCTTGAGGCAATCGATATCCTCGAGCATCATCGGCCGCTGCCTGACGACGGAGATGAGTGTTTCTTCATGCTCTTCCTGGAGAAGGCGGCAATCGGCGACCACTCACTATCCGGGCTCTCACGCGGCGCAGCGCTTGATGGTGCATTTCGCTGGGCCAGCGACAACAGACGCTGGCAGCTTCGCTTACTGGACTTTTTCCTCGGTCTCGCGCCAAGCGACGACACAGAATTCCTGCGACGGACCGCCAAGATTGTCGGCGTCGCTTATTCCCATTGGCGTGACAAGGAACTGGTCGAGGTTCTGAATAAACTCGCTCAACTCGAAGCGGTCCGGCCTGAGGCAGCTTTCGAGTTGGGGATGGCGGCTCTTGCTGAAGCGATGGACAGAGCGGACAGCACCGCCGCAGCTACCGCCTTCCGTGAGGCCAGAGACTGGTTTGGTGAGTGCGACGCAGTATCTGAGCACCGTCCGGAAGCCAGCTTGTACATTGATGGCCTTGACCTACTCATTAGCTTCCACAGCGGTGCAGCAAGCACATCGCTCGGCACCGTGAGCGCCCGCGTCCAGCAGCATGCGTTCGAGCTGCACGCTTGGTCCGGAGGATCCGGCCCTCCGTGGTTGGGGATAAGGCAGGCCGAGGCGGCGTGTTGGAGCGCGTTGGCCAGTGCTGTTGCAGGACTGGCAGGTTCACTTGATGAGCCAAGTTGGTGGGAACCGGCAGCTGTCATCGAAGAGGGACTCCTGTCTGTGTACAGCGCAGGTCGATCGATCCTGCGTCGAGATCAGTATGGTGGCGTTGAAGCGATGCTCAGACCTCGAATACGCGCAAGTGTCGCCATGCAGGCCGGGCAGGCGCATCAAGTGCGCATGTGGCTCCAACAAAACACCTCCCACCAATGGGCCACGGAAACACGAGATCTGATTGCGCAGATTGATGCGTACATTGAACAGTCAGGTAGCCGGGAAAACCCTTCTGAGGCGGCGAGCGAACGGACCTCGCTCGCCGCCATCATCGCAAGATCCAGCATCCCGGAAGAGCAGAGGAATGTCGTCCTTGATGTAGTTGCGAACGCAGTGTCTTTGCAACTTTCCAATCTGACAAAGGCTGAAGTTGATGTTATCGAACGCTGTTGTAAGGAGGCGAGGAACCACACCGACTACAGCGCGAATACAAACGGGGCGCGTCTCTTCGACACCGTTCTTCTCTGGTTGGTCCGTTTTATCTTCAATCGCCTGGAATTAACTAAGGGCGACGACCCAACTGGTGCCTATCTCTTCGAACGCACTGACGGTTCACTGCCTCATGAAGATGCACTCCAGCAAGACTTTTTTCGCTGGGTGGCAACGTATGCCGCAGCAAGCGACCTTGAATCGACAAACATTGCAAGTGGCAGGGCCGACATACGCCTTAGGTCTGGCCCCGAACGTCTCGTTGTCGAGGTTAAGCGCGAGGAAAAGGACTGCTCCTTCGATACACTTTTCAAATCGTATGCAGCACAAACGACGGACTATCAGAACGTCAGCATCCGGTTGGGCGTACTGCTGGTGCTCGACCTGGCGACACCCAACCGCGAAGGCACTCCACATTTAACGAGCTTGTTTGAAATACGCCACGTCCGCCGCCACAGCGAATCCCAGTCACGGCTGATTTTGATCGTCAAGGTTCCCGGCCGACGAAAGAGACCAAGTGATCTCACGAAGCTTGCCAAAGCCAATCGACCTTAGACGGCAATAACGCCGTGATACGGTGTGAGAAGCTGCGAGACCGCTCACACCCTCGCTAGCCACATACCTGCCGTTGTAAGTGCGGAGCCCGCGTAATCTTGGATCAGTGATCTGGGTCGGAGGGGCAGGATCAGCGTGCAGCTAAGGTCAATAGCAGCCTCCCGCAACTGGTCGTGTGACTAACTCACTCCCGTACATTGTGACCGAAGGCCTGTAGAATTGGTGAGAATCATAAAATTTATCTTTTTGAATCAATGCTATATTAGATTATTAAAAAACGAAGAGCAGGCACATGTATTAATGTTATTAATAGCGCTGTGTGACATGAGGCATGGGGAGCGAGTATGGATCTAATCACTGACTATCTTGAAACCAATGGGCCCTCGCTCACCAGTGAGGTCGCCCAATATCTGATCGACACCTACAGCCTCACACCATCAGCAGCGCGTAAACGTGTCTCGCGGGCAGGCAGCGAGGTGCGTCGGCTGGCGGGGATCGTCTTCCCGCACAAGGCGCGTTTCCTCTACCTCCAGCATCAATTCGGTTCACCGTGGTATTGGGATAACTTGGCGCAAGCACTAATCGAGTCCAACTCAGCATATGGCTATACCATCGCCGCCCTTCGACAGCGTGGCGGTATCGTGCCAGCAAAGCAGTTTCCCATCATCTGCGGTGCGCCGCTTCGTCAGCAACGCCAACTCTCGCCTGACACGATCTTCGAGCGGCTATCCGATGCCAAGCTGCTGACCAAGGTCACACTCTCGGGTGTCGGGGAGTGCATTGCTTTCATCCAGGAGGAGGGGCACTACGGAACCCAAGCCGACCAAATGCGTGCAGAGCTCCTCACCGAAGATATCCTACTCACTGCCGTCAAGGATTGGCTGCGCAGGCTCGGAATTGCGAGCTTCGGGCAGGTGGCGCTGCGTGGCGGCGAAAAAATACCTCAGGTTGGAACCTTCGCTTGGGACCTGTCCGCTCCCTGCTATCTCGGCCACATGGTTCGCAAAGGCCCAGATGGTAAGGCAAAGCCCGGTTTTGTCGCCTGTGACGTCTTCCTGGGCGAGGACATGACCGGGGCTGGCGTTGCACCTTTCATCCGTAAATGTTTAACCTTGCGCAGCCTTCCCAAGATTGGGCCATGCATGCAAATTCTCGTCGCCAATCGTTTCGATCATGATGCCTTCCTATTACTCAAGCGCCACGGGATTATTCCCGCAACGCCAAAGACACTGTTCGGCGAGGAGGTGGCCGAAGCGCTAACCCAGCTCACTTCGGTGCTGATCAATGCTGCACACGCGATCATCGATCCCGGCCAGTTCGATGACCTGTTCAGGAAGCTCAGCAAAATCGAAGGCGCTGCTAACCAGCTTCGTGGCACTCTGTTCGAGTATATTGCCGCAGAGGTCGCCCGTCAGAAACTCGCGACTGAAGTCAGCATGAACCGCATCTTCAAGGTGCCTGGCAGTGAGGCCGAAGCGGATATCGTTGCTGTGACACCGCACCATAGAATTACTCTTATTGAGTGCAAGGGTTATAGCCCTAGGGCAACTATCCCAGACAAGCTATTCAAACGCTGGCTTGAGCACAATGTCCCGACCTGCTACGCGGCGATCAAACAGCACCCTGACTGGAAGAACTTGCCAGTTGCCTTCGAGTTTTGGACGACCGCGCCGCTATCCGATGAATCAATGGCGTTGTTCGCTAAAGCCAAAGAGAGAATCCGGCCGAGCCGCTATACGATCGACTTGAAATTGGGACGCGATCTTTTTGAGATAATAAGACAGACCCGCAATCCGAGTTTGATCACCGCATTCGAGAAGCATTTCGTTAAAATCGAACGTGAGCCTGAGGTTATTCCGGAGAATATCAATCTCGATACGTTTCCCTTTTGATGTTTTCCTCATTTCGCTGAATATCTCTTCACGTTAACGGAATGGTTGGTATCAGTGGACGATCGCGACCCCAGCTACCGGCCATGCTCGGTTGGTGATGGCTGCATTCATCTGATGATGCTGCACGCCTGGTTGCCATCGCTTACGCATCTAGCATAGGGATGCGTGACAAAAGTTACTCATCGGTACACCAGCGGTACACACACCAGCTTCGTATGCTATCCTCAAATTTTGGTAAGCTATTGATTTCAATGAACTGTACCTTTCGCTCGATTACGGTTGCTTTTCCTTGGGTATCAGTATCTTATAGTTTTAAAAGCGAACTCATAATCCCTAGGTCGTAGGTTCAAGTCCTACTGGGCCCACCATTTCTTAGCCTCTCCCCCTAGATCGCCTTATCTTCAAGCCGCTGACTAACATCAGTAAACGGCTCCTTTGCCATATTTTCTATTTCTCAAAACCTCATGTCTCTCTGTGGGCTCTTCCACCGATGATCCCCCTCGAACACTCCGTTCCCGCCTAGCCCCTTGCCCCACCAGAGTGATTGTGGTTGTGAATAAAAATCCGTATCATTCGCCTTACTATAACGATACTCCTCTTCCTACCCGTTGAGACTTCTCATGCTCCGTAAAACTCTCCCGTTTTCCGTCGCGCCGTTGCCTGCTGCCGTTCGTCGTTCACTGGTGGTGTCGCTCGGTGGAATGCTGTGCGCTGCGCCGCTGGCCGCGCTGGCCCAAGAAGATACCATTGACACCGGCACCACCGTGGTCACCGCGACCGCGTTGAAGGTCGATACGCCGCTGGTGGAGACGCCGCGCCCGGTCTCTAGCGTGGATCGGGAAGAGCTGGAAACCCGCAACGTGCAGCAGCTGGATGAAACCTTCCGCTATCGTGCCGGTGTACTGTCAGGCCACTATGGCAGTGACAACAATACGGATTGGTTCAAGGTGCGTGGTTTTGACCAGTCCACTTATCAGGATGGGTTGCGCATTTACCGTGAAGGCTTTTACCAGTGGCTGCCTGAGCCGTATGGCCTGGAGCAAGTCGAAGTCTTCAAAGGGCCTTCCTCGATTCTGTACGGCGAGGCGCCTCCCGGCGGTTTGATCAATGCGGTGAGCAAGCGTCCTACGGAAACGCCGCAGGGCGAGGTGAATTTCCAGCTGGGCAACCGGAATCATCGCCAAGTAGGCGTCGATACCAGCGGGCCGTTGGGTGAGTCGGGTGACGTTCGCTATCGGTTGGTGGGCTTGTACAAAGAGCGCGATGGCGATCTCGACCACACGGACAACGAGCGTTATTACTTCGCGCCTAGCCTCGCCGTCGATATGAGCGACGATACAACCGTTACTTTCTTGGCCAGCGTGCAGAAAGACGATGGCGTACCGGTCAACCCGTTCAAACTGCCCTACGGCACCGTGCAGGATACGCCGTTTGGCCGCGTCGACCCGCAAACCAACCTCAGCGAGCCGGGCTACGACCGTGATAACCGCACGCAGTGGGCGCTGGGTTACGAGCTGCGCCATGACCTCAACGATACGTGGCGGTTTGAACAAGATTTACGCTACAGCGAGCTAGACCTGGAGCTACGCAGCACCTATGCGTTCTTCATGTCGGACGCCCGTCGGGCAACGCGTGGCCATGTCTATCGCGATGGTTCTATCGACAGCTGGACGGTCGATAACCGCATGGTGGGTAACTGGTACACGGACCGCACCGAAAACACGCTGTTATTGGGTGTCGATTATCAGAACCTGGGGGTGAGTGGGCAAGAAGCCGACCCGTTCCCATTTGGCGATCCTATCGATGTGTTCGACCCTACCTACGGCAACTTCACGCCGGTGGGCGCGGATGATTTGTTGAGCCGCGAGATCGATAAAGAGCAGACCGGTTTGTACGCTCAAAACCAGCTGCGCATCGATGATCGCTGGGTGCTGCTTGGCGGTGTGCGTGTCGATCAGGCCGAAACCGAGAACCGCAATCTGACCTCAGGCGTCACGCAGCGCTCTGATGATGACCAGGTCTCTTGGTCGGGCGGCGCGATGTACTTGAGCGACCAAGGGATCAACCCGTACATCAGCTACACCGAGTCGTTCGATCCGGTGGGGCGTGTGGATGATGCGGGCGATCTGTACGAGCCCCGCGAAGGCGAACAGTGGGAGGCCGGTATCAAAATCGCGCCGTTTGGCTGGGATGGCTACGTGACGGCTGCCGTGTTCGATCTGAAAGAGAACAATACGCTCGTGAGTTCTCCTGCCGGGTTCCAGGTTCAGGAAGGCGAGCGTACCTCTCAAGGGTTTGAGCTGGAGGGCGTGGGTTACCTCACCGATGCGTTAAAAGTGACGGCTGCCTATACCTACACGGATTCACGCTTGGAAGATGATCAGCGCGCGCCATTAATTCCGCGCCATCAAGCGTCTACTTGGCTGGATTACGCCTTTACCAATGGGGCCTTGCAAGGCGTGAGTTTGGGTGCTGGTGTACGCTACGTGGGCAGTACGGTGGACACGAGCGTTGCGGACAATACCGCCGTCGATAGTTATATGGTGGCGGATGCCATGGTCGGTTATGAGTTTGCCGATGGCTGGCAGGCTCAGGTAAACGTCAATAATCTGACTGATGAAGAGTATGTGGCCAGCTGTGAGTACTGGTGCTACTACGGCGAATCTCGCAGCATCATCGGCAGCGTGAAATACCGCTGGTAAGAGCGATCACTCGCACTCAGCTTTAACCCACAACGCCCGGCTTTAAGCCGGGCGTTGTTGTTCGTCTATGTATTACCCATTCACCATCGCGTGCCATACGATGCTTTCGGTGGGGCCTTGCTCAAGGTCGGCACAGGTGTCTACCCGCCATAGCGTGGTGGCTTGGCAGTGCACGGTCAGTTCACCTTGCTGCTGGTCGAGCCGCCACTGAAAGCGTATCTCTCGTGTTTGGTCGTCGCCGTGATCGCTGATCAGAGCAAGCTTTGGTTGTGCGGTATCTGTGCTGAGGTGTGTTAGCGCAGCGATTTCAGCGCTTTGTTGTGCGGGGGTTAATTGCGAGCCGCCGCGATAGCCGGGCAAAAAGCGCTGTTGGCGGGCTTCGGCCTGTAAGAAGGGCAGCGCTTGTTCTGGCGTAATACGCCCATATTTGCGCACGTTTGGCAGCACGATCACGCTGGCAGCGAGTCGGCAGCCGCCGAGGTGGCTGCTCTCCCATACCTCGAACGGCAGCGGGTGCTCAGCTACCGTGCTGGCTAGCGCTTTGAACGTTTTATAACCGTACTTCGCGCAGCACTTATCTTTGGTGCCGTGGGTACAGCAAAGAACCAAATCATTGAGCATCGCTGGCTGCTCCCACTGGCTAAGGCGGCTGCCACTTTGAAAGGCGCTGAAGAACGCCTCTAATTCCCATCGTGCCACGCGAAAGCGGCGCCTCTCCGGCATCAGAAAGAGCTGATGCTGGTACTTTTCCATGCCCGGCTGTTGGATCAGGTTGATGCGTAGGCCATCGTCGGCCAGTGTATCCAGCGTTTGCTTTAATGAATCGCTCATATCGCTGGCGTGGCGCAGTTTGCGCTGCCACTTCGCGCGCGGCCAGCTAAGCAGTAAGTTGCGCTCGGCATGGGCGGCGCTACCGGCCAGCGGATCGTGCTGTTCACGGCTTAAATCTGCGCAGAAGGTATGGTTCATAGAGCTGCCTGTAACGTCGCCGAGGTGAAGGGCACGCACACTGGGCTGCCGCTAGCGGGGTCGCGCAGAATATGCGCATCTAGGTCGAAGACGCGCTTTAGGTTGGCCGCGGTGAACACGTCGTTTGGCGCGCCGCTGGTGACGATTTGCCCATCGCGCATCATCACTAGATGGTCGGCGTAGGCGGCGGCGAGGTTCAAGTCGTGCAGTACCAGCAGCAGCGTGCGGCCATGGTCGTGGGCCAGCCGAGATAGCAGCGCCAACAGGTCTACCTGCACCTTCAAATCTAAAAAGGTGGTGGGTTCATCCAGCAAAATTAAATCGGTCTGCTGGGCGAGCACCATCGCGATCCAGCAGCGCTGGCGCTGGCCGCCAGAGAGCGCTTCCACATCTCGGTCGGCAAACTCGGTCACGTGCATATAGGCCATGGCTTCGGCGATGGCGTTGGCATCCTGCTGCGGGTCTTTTTTCCAAAACCCTTGGTGGGGAAAGCGTCCCATCCCCACCAGCTGTTTTACGCTCAACCCCTCGGGGGCGATGGGGCCTTGCGGCAAAATGCCTAGCCGCTGGGCGACCTCCCGGGTGTTGCTGCGATGAATATCCTTGCCATCGAGATAGACATGCCCGCCGCTGGGCGTCAGCGTGCGCGCCAGCGTTTTCAGCAGAGTCGATTTGCCGCTGCCATTGGGCCCTAGCAGCACGGTGAGTTGGCCTTCCGCTACAGCCATATCTACCCCTTGCAGGATGCGCTTGGTGTCGTAGCCCGCGTGCAGGCCGTCAGCGGTGAGTCGTGATGCAGGGTGGGAATAGGCGGGCATAAGGTAGGCTCAGGCAAGCTCAGTCACGAAATCAGGGCAGCCAGCACCCTAAGACAAAATATTCTCATTTTCAATGTTGTTCTTGTGGCTGCCTCATGTCGAGGTAGTTCGTTAGTTCGTTAGTTCGAACGGTTCGTTCGCAAAGGTAGACCTGCTTGGCTCTTTATGGATAATATAATCATTATCATTTAGATGCGCATTGTCATTTCAGTGCGCGCTAACGTGATAGTCAACAAGGGCTCATCAACACGACGCAACACACACAACGCAAGGGAGCAGACATGCAAACGATGAAACACGCCGCTTTCTGGCCAACGGTCACCTTGGCAGGATTAGTGGCGGCCACTCAGGCCAATGCCCAGCAAGAGGCAACTGACGTGGGGCAGGCGCTCAACGAGTCATCACCCACCATGGTCGTGACGGCGACGCGTAGCCGCAGCGAAGAGGGTCAAACCCCGCGGCGGGTGACAGTGATCACCCGTGAGCAGATCGAACAGCAGCTCGCCATCACCGACGACCCTGGCCAGGTCTTGAGCAACTTGATTCCCTCCTTTTCACCTAGCCGTCAGAAGCTGTCCAACGCTGGGGAGACGCTGCGCGGGCGCGATGCGCTGTTCCTGATCGATGGCGTGCCTCAGTCCAATCCGCTGCGCGATAGCTCTCGTGATAGTTACACCATCGACCTCTCCATGGTCGAGCGGATTGAAGTGATTCACGGGGCCAGCGCCGAGCATGGCTTGGGGGCCACCGGCGGTTTGATCAACTTCGTCACCCGTCGGGCCGAAGGGGGCGGTATTAGCCAAAGCGCGGGCATTAGCGTCACCATTGACGACGACCTGCACTCGGAAGGCCTGGGCAACAAGCTCAACTATCGCATTAGCGGTCAGCAGGGCGACTGGGATTTCGTGGCCTCGGCCACCCGCCAGGAGCGGGGCGTGTTTTACGATGGCGGCGACCGCCGCGTGGGCATTGCCTACCCCGGCGAGTTGCAAAACTCCGAAAGTTACGACCTGTTCGGCAAGCTGGGCTACTGGATCGACGACAATCAGAATATCGAGCTGTCGCTCAATCATTTCGATTTGGAAGAGGGCGACGACTACGTGCCCGTGGTGGGCGACCGTGATGCAGGCATTCCCACTAGCGCCGAGCGGGGCACACCCGATGGCGCCCCGGGCTTCAATGAAGTGACCACGGCTCGCTTGGCCTACTCCCACGCGGATTGGTACGGCAACGCGGTCGATGCTCAGGTGTACCACCAGCGCTTTCGGGCGCGCTTTGCCACCACACCGTTCTTCCCTTACCTGGACGGCAACGGCAATACCCAGTACGACCAAACCCGTAACGAGTCCGATAAGCAGGGGGCCAAGTTCACCCTGAACCGCCAGGGTATGCTGGACGACCGGCTCGGTGTGACGGTGGGGCTCGACATCCTCGAGGATGAAACCCGCCAAATGCTGGTAGAGACCGGTCGCACCTACGTGCCGGAAAGCCGCTACAGCAACATTGCGCCGTTCCTGCAGGGGCAGTTCAAGATCGCCGACCCGCTCACGCTGCATGCCGGGGTTCGCCATGAGCACGCCGATCTTGAGGTGGATGCCTACGAGACGATTGACCGTAGCAACGTCACTCAAGACAACGTCGCGGTAGGGGGCGGCAATCCCAGCTTCGATGAAACGCTCTACAACGTGGGGTTGACGTACCAGGCCACGGAGTGGGCACAGCTATATGCCAGCTACTCGGAAGGTTTTGGCATGCCGGACGTTGGCCGCGTGCTGCGGGGCATCAGCGAACCGGGCCAGGATGTGGATACGCTGCTTCAATTGCAGCCCATCGTCACCGATAACCAGGAAATTGGCGCGCGTTTCGACTGGGAGCGTTACGGCCTGGAAGTGAGCTACTACGAGTCGAACTCTGATTTTGGCCAGCGCTTGGCCGAGCAGAACGGTACGTGGGTGGGCAGCCGGGAAAAAACCGAAATCCAAGGGGTGGAAGTGACCGGCAACATGCAGGTCAATGACCAGCATGATCTGTCGCTCTCCTATGCCCATACCGAAGGTAAGTCGGACCAAGACGGCGATGGCAGCGTGGATACCAAACTCACCGGGATCAACATCGCGCCCGATACGCTCAAGTTGGGCTGGAGCGCCGTGTGGAACGACCGTCTCTCGACGCGCCTACAGGGCCGCTACTACTTCGACCGCAGCGTCGATAATCCGGCGCTCGACTTCGATGGCTACGGGTTGGTGGATGCCTCGCTGGCTTACCAGCTTCCCGCAGGGCAGCTATCGCTGGGTATCGAGAACCTGACCGACGAAGACTACCTCACTTATTACTCCCAAGCCGCTCGCATCAGCGATGAGTACTACTTCACCGGTCGTGGGCGCACGTTCACGGTTGGATATCAGCTGGATTTCTAAGGCTTCGGCGTCTTGTTTTTGTGCTGTCTAACGTCTGGCCACTCCTTCGATGGAAGGGGTGGCTAGCCGTCAACCAACTGAACGTGCATGAAGGAACGTGTTTCGTTCAAGCAGTAACACAATAAAAACCGCGCGATGTGACTAGCCATGGATGCGTGGGTTTACCTATCGATAGGTAAGTAAACCTTTCAAAAGGATGACATTCTGCGGGGGCTATATGAGCTACGCACAGGAGCATCGCTCAGCGAGCGATATCAGTCAGTGTGCCTCGGTGCATGCGTTACTCAACTGTATTATCAAAGAAGTCGCCATACCTGAACGAACGTTAGCGTTTCAATGGCCGAGCCATCGTCGCGGGTTACCTGAGGCGCTGTCGGGTATTCCTCTTCTGATCGAGTGGTCAACCTCACTGCACTTATGGGTGATGGTAGACCGCCAGTCGACGGTAGGTAGCCAGTATTATCTTTCCGATGTTTACTTAAAGAGTAAAGACGACACGACGTGGATGGCCGCTAGTGCCGAGATGCTCATCAGCCGTCTGCTCAAACATCTGCTGCGAGTCGATGCCGGCATCAATCAAGAGTTGGCGCAGCAGGTTCGTCAGAGTCGTCAAGTGATGGCTGAGATTGTCAGACATGCTGCCAAGCAATCTAACCGGCAGCCGCTAGCCGACTATCCGAGCAGCGAGCAAGGGTTATGGTTTGGCCATCCGAATCATCCCACGCCCAAAGCACGCCAGTGGCCTGATGACTGCTTGGCTGATGGCACGCCTTCTTACGCCCCGGAATATGGCGTCGCTACCTCGCTCTACCAGTTCTCCTTTCCCGCAGACGGGGTACGCGTTCTGGCCAACCGTGTTGAAGAAGAGGACGTCCTTTCCTACGTGGCAGACCAAGCGGCCGCCGAGAGCGGTGAACGCATCGTTCTGAGCATGCATCCGGTGCAAGCGGCCATGTTCAAACAATCGTCTGCCGTCAAAGCGCTGCTTCAGCGCAACGTGATCAGAGATCTTGGTCAAAGTGGTTTTAGCGCAGTGCCAACGGCCTCCATGCGCACGTGGTATATCGAAGAGCATCCCTGGTTCATCAAAGGATCGCTCAATGTGCGCATCACCAACTGCGTGCGTAAAAACGCGTGGTACGAGCTGGAAAGCACGCTGGTGATCGATCGCATCATGCATCAACTGGGTCGCTTGGAAGACCCTTCCCTGGCGACGCTACTCGTTGCCGAGGAGCCCGCCACGGTGCATTGGACGCCTAACGAGGGCAACGAGGAGCAGCAGCGCTGGTTCCGCGAACAAACGGGCATCATCTTGCGAGAAAATTTCTGCCGACGGTTTTCTCCTCAAGCCTGCTTGTTGACGGGGACGCTGTTTGCGCGTGATACGACGCTGGTGCCTATGGTGCTCCACTTCATTTCACAGGCGTATGAAGGCTCGCTCAGTACCGGTACCAGTACCTTGCCTGAACAGAACCAAGTGAGAGCATGGTTTCAGGCCTATTTGAAGGCGCTGCTGCCACCGGTGCTGGGGCTGTTCTTTCGGCACGGTATCGTCATGGAGCCGCACTTACAAAACTGCGTCTTGATTCATGAGGCTGGAACGCCCCAGAAAATGCTGTTACGTGACTTCGAGGGGGTCAAGTTGACCCGTGATAAGGGCACCGCCTGGTTGGCGGGTGAAGTCCTTCACCCTCGCGTCGAAGCCTCCATGATCTACAGCCGGGAGCAAGGTTGGAACCGAATCGCCTACTGCCTGTTCGTCAACCACATTGCGGAGGCCATTCTCGCGCTGAGCTGGCGACGTCCCGCGTTGGCGGATGCGTTATGGCAAGACACATCGACGGCGTTGCAGCATGTGCGTAGCCAGCTGGAGGTAGCCGCGCCAGAGCTCGATGCGCTATTGCAAGGCGGCGCGCTGCCCTGCAAGACCAACTTCAAATTACGGCTCATGGCTCAGGCTGATCGCCAGGCGCAGTATGTGTCGTTGCCCAATCCTTGGCACGCTCTTCGGGTCATGGGGCGGGAGGTGGCTTATGGCTGAGCCAAATGCGCTGCCACGTACGATCCTGTCAGCAATAGAGCGATACCGACAGCAGTGTAGCGATCCCATGGCCGCCTTTTTCTACGATCTGCCTGCCTTGGCCGCCCACGCGCGTGCCATGAAAGCGGCGCTGCCACTTGGAGTGGAGCTGTACTACGCCATCAAGGCGAATAGCGAGCCCGCCATCATCGATACCTTGGCCCCTATCGTGGATGGCCTAGAGTTATCTTCCGGTGGAGAAATCGAGCGCGCGTGCCGAAGTGCCACGCCACGGCCATGGGTGTTATCGGGGCCTGGCAAGCTGGATGCGGACATGCGGAGTGCCATCGAACGGGGCGTAGAGGCGTTTCATGTCGAAAGTCTCGGAGAAATTGCGCGTTTGCAGTCCATCGCTGCTGCGGTGGGGCGTACACAGCCCGTTCTTTTGCGTATCAACCCTTGGTTACCTGAATCGTTTTCCAGCCGTTTGCGCATGGCTGGCACGGCGACACCGTTTGGTATCGATGAAGCACAGCTCCCCCAGGCCGTCAGTGCCGTGGATAACGCGCCAAACCTAACGCTCTGCGGCTTTCATGTGCATGCCATGTCGCATCAAACAAGTGAGCAGCGCCATCAACAGTTACTCGCGTTCTACCTGGAGCGTTGGCCATCGTGGCGAGCGCTGGCCCGTTACCCCGAGCAACTGACTCAGCTCAACGTGGGAGGCGGCATTGGGGTGAATTATCGCCAGCCTTCCCACCAGTTCGACTGGGCTGGTCTCTGCCACGCGCTTGGGCAACAGCTCGACACCCTATCCGAACAGCCACGCGTTCGTTTCGAGATTGGGCGCTACCTCTCCGCCTTTTGTGGCTACTACGTCATGGAAGTGTTGGATGCCAAAGTCAGTCATGGTGAAGGGTTTTTAGTCTGTCGAGGGGGAACGCATCAATTCCGCTTGCCTGTGGCGCAGGGGCACGACCATCCGGTTATTCACTTACCCCGTGACCCAGAGCAGTCGAGCAATGGCGAACAACGCGCTTGGACGGTCGTGGGGCAGCTTTGCACCCCAAAAGATGTATTGAGCCGACACCAAGAGCTGCGTGGCGTCAGGGTGGGGGACTTATTGGTGCTGCCTTTGGCAGGTGCCTATGGCTACAACATTTCCCATGCGGACTTCCTTTGCCATCCCCGGCCATCTCAGCACTTTGTGACGGACACCGCTGAAGCGCTGCATTCTCGCCCCGGGCTTCGTCGCGTGTTGGCTGAAGGTTACTCAGGCTAATCGTTATCCATTTCTCTATGTTGTGAAGGTACTCCATGACGTCTCAAGCATCTTGGCTGCCCACGCGGGCGGTCATCGAGAACTCCGTTGTCTCCACACCCTTTTCTTCTTTGGATAGCTGGCGCCACTACCGCCGTATCGAGCAGCGTGTCATTGGTCAACTGCTGCAAACCCTGCTGTATGAGGATGTACTGAGCTATACCGTCGTGCCAAACCCGGCCGCAACGCGGGCTGGAGCGTCACGATTTTCGATCACGTTGGGTAGCCGCTGCTATAGCGTTGATGGGTGGGTATGCCACAGCTTCCATTTGATCCGCCTGGACCATACCACGCTCTCGGTGAGTGGCGCGCCGAACCAACCCGATACCGTCAGTTTGCAGTGCTTCATCACGGATCTCGAAGAGACGCTGGGGGAGGGAGCCATTCAGCCAGGCTTCGTCAACGAGTTGGTGCAGACACTCATCAAAGACACCCAATCGGCCACGTATGCGCTAAGTGACACTGCATCGCCTCAAACGTTGGAGGCGGATGCATTAGAGCGCTATTTCACGGATGCCCATAGTTACCATCCTTGCTACAAGTCACGGCTGGGGTTCTCCTTACAGGATAATCAGCGCTACGGCCCTGAGTTTGCTCAACCGCTGCGTGTCATTTGGTTGGCAGTGCCCAACCAGTTGGCTCATGCAAGTGCGGTGGACGGAGAAACCTGCCTAGGCCGGGCCATGGAGGAGGCCGGGCCTGAGGTGCTGGCGAGGTTGGAGGACTATCTCGAACGCCAGCAGCGTCGACGCGATGAGGTCGTGCTCATGCCCGTGCATCCATGGCAGTGGGAAAATGCTCTGGTCGAGGTGCTCTATCCCGAGCTTGCCAGTGGCGATATTGCCTTCCTAGGGGAGGGCGAAGCGGTTTATACCCCTCAGCAGTCGATACGTACCCTGGCTCCGGTAACGCGTCATCTGCCCTATCTCAAGCTGGCGATGAGTATCACGAATACGTCTAGCACACGTATCTTGGCGCGCCATACCGTCACCAACGGCCCCCTCATCACGCAGTGGCTTCAGCGGCTGATCGAGACGAATGAGACCGCCTCCTCTGCGGGTTTCGTCCTATTGGGAGAGATCGCTGGCGTGGCCTTGGATGAGCGCGCATTTGCTGACAAGCGCTATGCAGAGGTGTATGGCAAGGTCGGGGCTATTTGGCGACAAAATATCCGCCAATATTTACATGAGGGCGAGCAAGCTGCCCCACTCAACGGGTTGAGCCAGCTTACTCGCACGTCGCAAGGGGAGCCCTCTGACCCATTCATCACCCCCTGGGTAGAGCGCTACGGGCTCGTTGCGTGGACGCGCCAACTGATCCGCGTCACGACGCTGCCGATCATCCATCTGCTGTTTGCGGAAGGTATCGGAATGGAGTCCCACGGGCAAAATATCGTCGTCATTCATCGTGATGGCTGGCCTACACGCGTTGCCCTCAAAGATTTTCATGACGGCGTACGTTTTAGCAAGGCGCAGCTCGCCCGGCCCGAGCTGGCACCCAAGCTCGAGCCGGTGCCTCCGCGCCATGCCGCGCTCAATCGCAACTCCTTTATCGTCACCGATGATCTAGCAGCGGTGCGTGACTACTCTTGCGATGCCTTTTTCTTCATTGCGCTTGGTGACATGGCCATTTTTTTGAAGCGCCACTTTGGCTTGGAGGAGACGCACTTTTGGGCCATGGCGGCAGAGGTCGTCAAAGAGTACCAGCGCGAGCATCCCCAGCACGCTGAGCGCTATCGCTGTTTTGACGTGTTTACTCCAGAGTGGGAGGTAGAGGCACTGACTCGTCGCCGTCTCTTTGGAGACGAGCAGCCCCAGGTCAAAAAGGTGCCCAACCCACTGGCCGCCTATGCACCTGAAGGAGCGCGCGTATGTTGAGAACGAATCAGCTAAAGCGTGCGCTGCTAGAGGGCAGGGAAGTCTACGGGGTGATGGCCTCCATGCCGACTGCTGCCTCGATTGAGTTGATCGGAGAAGCAGGCTTTGACTACGTGGTCATCGATACCGAGCACGTTCTGATCAACCCAGAAACCATCGAACACATGATCCGTACCGCAGAGAGCTATGGGATGACGCCACTGGTTCGAGTGGCGGATACGGACCCCAAACAGCTGCTGCGCCTGCTGGACGGCGGTGCGCAAGGCATCGTGTTGCCCAATGTGGCGTCGGCCGCGTCGTTAGCCGACGCGGTGGCTGCCTGTAAATACGCGCCTGAGGGAGCAAGAAGCCTCAACGCCGGTCGCCCTGGAGGGTTTGGTAAGTCCTCTCTCGCCAAGTACGTGGGGCAAGCCAACCAAGAAACGATGGTCGTTGCCATGATTGAAAGCCACCAAGGCGTGCAGCAAATCGAAGCGATTTGTGCCGTGCCTGGCTTGGATATGGTGCTGGAGGGTGCGGCGGATCTTTCCCAGTCCCTGGGGGTGACGTGGCAAACCGACCATCCAGATGTCGTCCAGTCGCTCGAGCATGTTCAGCAGACGGCCCAGGCATTCGGGATCCCTTATTGCGCCTTTCTCCGCCAATCCCGCGCTAAAGCGCGATGGCAGGCACGGGGTGTTCGTACCTTCATGCTGGGAGATGAACGAGGGATTGCGTTTCGCGCGCTGCAGAAGAGCCTTCACGAAGCTAAAGACGTTTCACACTGATCGATGTTTTCACGTTACTGATACCGTTTTGGAGGTTAGGCACATGACATCCGTTAATGCTCAGCACTATGCGCAACAGCAGATTCTGCAATGTTTGGTCGATGGGTGCTTGGTAGAAGGCTTGCTAGAGGGGCTCGATGCGCAGTGGAGCATCGTCGGTGACGACGAGAAAGCACTGACTGGCTTGTTTGGTGGTTTTACCCGTGATCCCGCGCAGCGTCTTTGGCGCTGGCCAGCAAAGCCGGGTTGGCATGTCGCGATGCTGCTTCAGCCTGGTATCACGCAGGCTTGGGAGAAAGTGCCGCAGACGCCGGTCGTGTTGGTCGACCATGCCGCAGGTCAGCATCACGCTTTGTCACCTGAGGCCTTCATGCATTACCTCTTTGCTAACGGAGGCGGGGATGACGCAGCCCTAACCCAGGGGCAGGAGGTGTTTTTGCAGGCGCTCTCCGATACGCTTTGGCAAGCGACCAGCTCGGTGAAGCATCAGGTAAGAACGGCGGGTTTGCCAGCGCTTGCCACGGCTGATCATTTTGCTGTGATGGAGCAGTGGGCATCGCTGTTGGATCGCCCTTATCACCCCACGGCGAAAGCCAAGCAGGGGTTGAATAATCAGGAGTATCACGCCTATATGGCGGAGTTCAATCTGCCTATCGAACTCCGTTGGGTCGCCATCGACAATAACGCTTTGCTCAGTGGTGACGGTGTCAACGAAGAAACGCCGCTGCCAGTGCGCTGGCTCGCCAGCGAGACCAGCGCTGGGATGTTGGAGCAGGAGATGGTCGAGCGAGGCCTAGCGCATACGCATACCGCCCTTCCGGTACATCCGTGGCAGTACGAGCATGCGTTGCCCCATTGGTTGCAAGACGCCTTTGAAGCCGGTGCCTGCGTGTCACTCACGACCGTCACGGAACCCTGGCTAGCCACCTCCTCGTTACGGTCGCTTGCGCCCACCACGGCCAGTCCGCACTTTCTCAAACTGCCCATGGCCATTTACTCTCTGGGGGCTTCTCGCTATTTACCGGCCGTGAAAATGATCAATGGCGATCTCAGTGCCCGCTTGCTGCAGCAGGCCAAGGCACGCGACGCTCGATTAGCGCAAGGCCTCTATCTATGTGATGAAAGCAAGTGGTGGGCGTATATGCCGCAAGGGGCAACGCTCTTTGATGAAGCGCCTCGTCACCTGTCGGCCATGGTGCGTAGCTACCCCTCTGAGTTACTGGAAGACGATACCGTGCGTTTGGTGCCCATGGCCACGCTGGGAACGCCACTACCGGGTGGTGAGCACCATGTGTTCGATGACTGGTTAGCCGAGCGGGAGTGGCCTGCGAGTGCATCATCCGTGACAGCCCTCTTCGGCGAGCTGTGCGACCGCTTCTTCGAGATCAACCTACGCCTGTTTCGGTTGGGGATGCTGGCAGAAGTCCATGGGCAGAATGCGGTCATGGTCTTTAAATCAGGCCGGTGCCACGGCGTGCTGTTACGCGATCATGACTCGCTGCGTATTTGCGTTGAGCGGCTGGAACAGCATGGGATGCAGGACCCGTGCTACCGCATCAAGCAAGGTCACTCCAATACCCTTTACCACGATAGCCTGGAAGCCCTGCTGTTTTGGCTGCAAACCCTTGCCATTCAAGTCAATCTACGCGCCATCATCGACGCGCTGGTAGGCTACTACGGAGTCTCGGCGCACACTCTATGGGAGACGTTGGCGATACGGTTGAGAGCCCAGCTGAACGAGGTTGCTTTTGACCAACATGACCGGGATAGACTGCTAAAGCAGTTGTTCGAACAGGAGCAGTGGCCCTATAAACGCCTGATTTCACCCATCATCGAGCGAGCGGGGGGGCCAGGCAGTATGCCCTTCGGCACCAGCGCAACCTGTAATCCGCTTCGCCAAGTTATCGTTTCGAAGCAGCAACGCCACCAGGAAGCGGTCACGGAGCACTGAGTCAAAAGCCGCCTAGTAGATCTGCTAGGCGGCTATTCAATCAACATGCCGAATTAGCAAAACCAAGCGGGATGGTTTGCTTTCAGCGCTCGCCGCTTCTCGTCCTCCTGCGTCTGCTTTTCCTCTGCAGCACTCGCTAGCGCCTCTGCGCGGTGAGGAGGCACCACGAAGAGCCCATCGTCATCTCCAATGACCAGATCCCCTGGGGTTATGACACACCCCTCGATTGTGACGGGCGTATTGATTTCACCCTCTAGCGAGAGTGCCCGGGTGGTTAACGGGCTTGTTCCCCGTGCAAAGGTGGGGAGCGGCAGCTGAGAAAGATAGGCCCAGTCGGTGACCGGTCCATTCGTCACCACGCCCGCCAAGCTCTTTTGTAAGGCGGCGTAAGCGCGAAACTCCCCCCAGCAGGCACGTTGAACATCGCTGCCGACGTCGATCACCAGCACGTCGCCTGGGCGTGCCATGATCAGCGCCTCACGGATGATGCTGCCATCCACATGGGGAATGCGTACCGTGAGGGCCGTGCCTAAAAGCCGAACAGGGCGCTTGAGTGGCAGAAGGGTCGCGATGGCTCCGATATCGGTAAAATGTCCGAGTGTCGAGGTGGCAATGTCCTCGAATCGTTGCCGCTGCTGGGGGGTGATGTTTTCTTGCCGGGGAAGGACATGGAACATGGGACTCTCTTTGTTTACCTCGAGCGCGCTAATAGCGCGTGCGGTGAAGTAAATAAACGAAGAAGGGCGCGCCGATGCCGGCCACGAAAATGCCTGCGGGCAGGTCTTTGGGAAGAAAAGCGACCCGGCCCAGCAAATCGGCATATAGGACGATCAGTGCCCCGACCAGCGCCGATACGGGAAGGAGGCGTGCCATATGGCGCCCCACGAATTTAGACGCGATATGCGGCGCTATTAAGCCCACGAAACTGATGGCCCCTGCATAGGCCACCGCAGCGCCTGCCAACACCACAGCACAGGCCAGTAGGATGACTCGGCTACGTATCACCGCGACGCCTAGCCCTTGTGCCACCTGATCCCCCAGCGCCATGGCATCTGCATGGCGGGCGAAGGCCAAACATACCGGTGTGGTCACCACCAGCCACGGCAGTAAGCCATTGACGTCCCGCCACTGTGCCGCATAGAGACTGCCGGTGAGCCAGACGTAGGCCGACATGGCAGCAGCGTCGCTGCTAATGACGATCAATAGCGTGGTGCCTGCGCCCATGGCTGCTGCCAAACCAATACCCACGAGTACCATACGCGATGGGTGCAGCCCGCTTTTCCAAGCGAGTACAAAGACCAGCAAGGCCGATACCAGGGCACCCAGCATGGCAAAGAGTGGCTGCCAGTGAATACCCAAAGTACTGCTGAATAGCGCTAAAAATAGGACCGCCGCCAGTGCGGCGCCGCTAGTCATGCCGATGACATCAGGAGATGCCAGCGGATTGCGGACGATACCCTGCAAAATGGCGCCGGCCATCGCCAAGGCGCCACCCACCAAGATAGCCAATACGATTCTCGGTAGACGCAACTCCCAAACGATAAAGGCAATGTCGCTACTCTGCGGCGCTGCTAACGCCTTTAAAACGTCCGCGAATGAGGTAGGAAAGCTACCCAAGCTCAGCGATACGCCCGCGCTGGCAAACAGCAAAACGGCCAAACCGACGACCGTGAGCAGCGACCGATCGTCATGGCGCTGTTCAGAAGAGATAAAGGAGCTTGAGATATGCGATGTCATTGGGCTGCCATGTTGCGTCGCGCCAGATAAATGAAGAAAGGCGTCCCTAGCAAAGCGGTCATCACGCCTACAGGGATCTCCTGGGGAGCAATTAAAAATCGCGACGCCACATCTGCCAGCAATAGAAGGCTGGCGCCCATTAGCGCGCAGGCGGGCAACAGCCAGCGGTGATCGATACCAAACAGACTCCTCGCCATGTGAGGAACGATCAACCCTACGAACCCGATCATCCCTGACAAGGCCACGGAACTACCCGCCAATACGATCACGACGAGCCCAAGCAGCAGTTTGATCGTGGTGGCCTGTAACCCCAGACCTGTTGCCATGTCATCGCCTAACAAGAGCGCATTGGCATGACGGACCAGCAGGGTGCAGAGCAGGAGCGCTGCGCCAAATAGCGGTAATAAAGGAACTACCAGCGCAAGTTCTCGCCCAGATACCGAGCCTGCCAGCCAGTAGAGCACGCTTTCGAAGCTTTGCTGATCGATCACCAGGAGCCCCTGGCTAAAGGCGACGAACATGGCCGTCACGGCCACCCCGGCCAGTACGACGCGCAGCGGGGATAGCTCTCCGCGTCGTCCTCTACTGAGCAGAATGACTAAGAGCGCCGCCACCGATGCACCGCAAAGCGCCGCCCAGACATAGTGGGCAGGCGCTGAAAGCGGCAGTAAAGACACGGCCACCACGACAAAAAACATGGCCCCCGCGTTGATGCCTAGGATGCTAGGTGAGGCCAGCGGGTTGCGTGTGATGGTTTGCATCAGAGCCCCGGCAATGGCGAGGCTCGCACCCACTAACGCTGCGATGATCGCCCGCGGCAGACGCTCGGTGATGAGGATGATGTGCGCGACATTGCCGGGATCATAGTGATGTAAGGTTGACCAGAGCGCGTGCCACGCAATATCGGTCGTTCCTGATAGCGTGCTGGTTAAAAATGCGCTCCAGGTCACCACCACCCCAAACAGCAGCCCGAGACTTTTAGCGATGTGGCTATCTAGCATCCTGCGTCTCCTGGCGGCTAGCAAGCGCATCACCTTGCTCGAGGCCTTCAAGACCATAGTGGCGATACAGGTCATCGAGCATGGCATTGGCGGCGAGTATACCGCCGCCCATCATCCAGTTGACGGGGTCGACTTCGAATACCCGCTGATGTTCGACGGCCTCTAGCTGCTGCCACAAAGGGTGGGACGACCAGTGCTGGTAGTTATCGAGAATGGCGGGGTCCGGCTCCAGCAGCACGAAAATGACATCGGCATCCAACATAGGGATGTTCTCCGTGCTGGAAAGCTTCATGCCCCACCCGTGCGTGTTCAAGGTGTCGGGTTGTTCGAACCCTAGCTCGTCGAGAATATAGCCTGCAAAGCCGCCCGAGTAGATACGCAGGTGATCACTTTTGAAGCGGATCACCGCGACTTTTTGCGGCCACGCGTCTCCGAGCGCGTCTGCTATCTGTCGGTGAAAGTCGTCGACACGTGTCGCCCAATCGCGCAGTAACGCATTGGCTGCTTCCTCGCGACCTGTGGCATCAGCCACCAGGGTCAGCGTCTCTTTGAAGTCATAAACGTTATCGGCCGTGGCAGTGGGGGCAATGGCTGTCAGCAACGGCCGTATTCTCTGATGACGAAAATCCGTGGCCACGATGACATCAGGGTTCAGCCAAGCGATTTTTTCCAAGTTTGGCTGTGTTTCCAGGCCCACGTGCGGCACGTCGTTTAATTCGTCGCGCAGGTAGCGATACATGGGTTTTTCCAACCATGAGTCCACCACGCCAATGGGAGTGATCCCCAAGGCGACGGCGCTATCGGTGGCTCCTTGGTAAAGCGTTACGACGCGTTCAACGGAGGATGTTTGGCTCCTAAGGGGTTGGGCGGCACAGGTAGCGCCCATCAAGCTCACGACGAAGGCAATGCTCAGCAGCGTTTTGCCCAATGAAGGTCGCCATGTGATTTGGTGCGTTTGAAAGGGGATCATTTGGCTCTTCCTTGAAGCGACGTTTGCGGCTGGCCGTTTGAGGAGGAAGGTATCGCCATGTTCAACGAGGCACCTGTGCGCCCCAGCATCCACGCCAAAGGTAGACAGGCCAGCGCGATACCCGCCAAGACAAAAAAGGCCACATGCAGGGCAGAGGCACTGGCCTCGGAGTAGGCGGTGCCCAGGTCCAGGGAGGCGCGAACACTCATGTCGTAGTAGACCGATAGGGCGACCACCCCGAGTGAGGAGACGAGTCGACGCGCCATGTTGTTCATGGCCGAGGCCTGGGCCACTTGCTGCTCAGGAAGATCTTTCATGCCCACCGTGGTCGCCGGTAAGTAAGCGAACCCCAACCCCATGCCGCGAAGCCCCATCCAGGCTGCGATGATCCAAACGGAGGTCGCCGCGCTCAGCGTGCCGAGGCCTATCAAGCTGATGACCGTGGCAATCAGGCCTAAACCAATACACCATTGAGGGGGTGCCCGGTCGATACAGCGGCCTGCAATGGGCGAACAGGCAGCGGCAGCCAGCGCAGTGGCGAGAAACACGAGGCCTGTCGTCAGCGGGCTAAAGCCCAGCGTGTTCTGCATCCACAGAGGGATTAACAAGATGCATCCAAACAGGATGATCGATTGCAAACAGGCGAGCAGCACGCTGTAGCGAAAGCGAGGGTGGTGAAACAGTGACAGGTCGAGTAGCGGCTGAGCTTGCTGTCGCTCGACGCGTATGAAAAGCGTTAACGCGATGGCACCTAGCAGGAGCGGTACGAGAGTAGCGGGACGCAACAGGTCTGATAACGTTTCAACGCCGTTGAGAGACAGCAGTACGCCCCCGATACCCAGCGTGATGAGACAAAAGCCCGGTAAGTCAAACTGGCGTCGAGGCGGCCGCGAGTCGGCGGATAAATAACGATAGCCGCATATCAGCCCTAGGATCGCGAAGGGCATATTCATCAAAAACAGGGCGCGCCAGTGGCTGACCTCCAGCAGTAGCCCTCCCACCGTCGGTCCGATGGCGGGCGCCATCATCACGGCAAAGCCCCACACACCGCTGGCCCGTCCCCGCTGTTCGCGCGGGTAAGCAGAAAAAATCAACGACAGAGACAGCGGAATCATCAAGCCAGCGGCGATTCCTTGCACGCCTCGGGCTACGATGATGCCATTGAGATGTGGCGCTAAGGCACCCAGCCCCGAGCCGGCCAAAAAACCGCACAGGCCCACGAGGTAAACCGTTTTTCGCCCCCATCTGCCCGCTAAATAGCCCGTTAGCGGCATTGTCATCGCCATGGCAATCATAAAGATGGTCACCACCCAGCTGACCTGGGTGGCGCTTGCGTTAAACGTCACCATGAGGTCTGCGACGGCTAGGTTAAGAGCGCTGTTATTGAGGCTGACGGTAAAGGTGCCCAGTAGCACGCTGATCAGCACTTTTTTGCCGTTGGAGGTCGCGTTCGGCATGAAACCCGCTTTCTGAGATGTCATGGGGATATGGCAAAGCAGACGTGCTGCTATGACGCCTTAGCCAGAGGGGGATGATGCCATGTTAAAGGTATTTAATGCAAATAGTTATCAGTTGTGATTGGGCGGGGGTGCGTCAGTCGCCGCGCTCTCAAAGGAGAGCAGCCGCTACCTCTACTGCACCAAACATCGCCACCCCGGCGGCCACCGGCCAGCCCAGTGAGCGCAGCCGTAGCCACACCAATAGCGTGACGCCAAGGCCTATCGCTGTGGCGAGCCAAGAGATGGCGTTGGGGTTGACCGGTACGATCGAGACGCCCAACACGGCGGCAATCATCATCGGGCCCAGAATCACCAGCCATTGGGGCATGGCATTCATGCCCGCTGCGCTACCAAGACGGCGCTGCATCCATAAAAAGGGCACCACTCGCATCAGCAACGTGCCGAGTGCGCAGATAATGACGGCGATCCACATGGTGCTGCTCATGGGCGGCTCCTCCGTGGTTGGAACGTGACCGTATAAAAGCACAGCGCGCCGCAGGCGGCGGCCAGCGGAATCGCGACATTACTCCACCCGGCCAAGTTCAAGGCCAGCGCGGCAAGGATGGTACACAGCATGGCGGCGGCCCAGCGCTGGTCGGTAAAGCGCGGTGCCACCATGGTAAGAAATAGGGCTGGAAGGGCGAAGGGCATGATCTCCCCCAGCAGCGGCCAGCGGGCGGTGACCGCCTCGCCGCCGGACGCGCCGACGATGGTACCGATGATCCACACCGCCCACGCCAGCAGCGAGGCACCCACGAACCAACTGAACCGCTTGACTTCCGGTAGCTGGGGTAGCCGTGTGAGTGCCAAGGCAAAGACTTGGTCGGTCAGGCCGTGCATCAACCAAGGCCAGTGGCGGCTGCGGGGCAGCAGCGCGGCCAAATTGGGGCCGTACACCACGTGGCGCACGTTGATGAGCAGCGTCATGATGACCACCAGCCACAGCGGTGCGCCCGCGGCAATCATGCCCACGAACAGAAACTGCGACGCACCCGCATAGATCAGTGCTGAAATGGCGGCGGCTTCCCAGGTGGTAAAACCGGCCTGCGTCGCGACCAAACCAAACGAGAGCGCGACTGGAATATAGCCGCCTAGTAGCGGAATGGCTTCACGCACACCCTGTAAGGCAGAGCGCAGCGATGAGTGCTGGGCGTTAACGGTGTGATCGGCTGGCTGGCTCATGAGCGGGTGCCCTCTAGCCCGTAGGTGACGGTGAGCAGCAGAGTGGCTTCTGCCGCCTGAGTGCGGTAAAGGTGTGGCTGATCGGCGGGGAAAGTGACGCTATCGCCGGGAGCGAGCGAGAGCGTTGCGCCTTCTGGTCCGGCTTCCAAATAGCCGCTGATCAGCGTCAGCGTCTCTTGGGTGCCCGGTGTGTGGGCCTCGGCGTGGCGCAGGGTGTGGGGCGCGCAGCGCATCCAGTAGGCATCTACCTGTGGTGCGCCTTTACCTTGGTCAATCAATTGTACCTGCACGCCATCCTCGCCGAGCGGCACGCTAATCGGTGCAACTAGGGTGCCAAACGGAACGTTGAGTTGGACGGCCAGCCGCCAGATCGTGTCGAGCGTCGGGTTGCCATTGCCTTGCTCTAAGCGGCATAGGTTGGATTTCGCGATGCCCGCCGCGTTGGCAAGTTGCGAGAGCGATAAATCCTGCGCTTTACGAAGCGCTTGGAGGTGTTGGCCTAGCGTAACAAGAGAGTGCTCGTCCATGGACGTCCTCGCTGTTCCTTTTATAGAACGTTCTATATAAGGAACACCGATCTGTCAATCGACGAGCCACAAAGGAGCGTTAATCAGGCTTGCGCGCTCGACAGGCGGCGGCGGTAAACAGCACATCGGTGGAGGAGTTGAGCGCCGTTTCGGTAGAGTCTTGCACCACGCTAATCACAAAGCCAATGGCGACGGCCTGCATGGCCACTTCGGTCGGAATGCCGAACAGGCTGGCGGCCATGGGAATCAGCATCAACGAACCGCCCGCCACGCCAGACACACCGCAGGCCGCCAGCGCCGATACGATGCAGAGCAGCAGCGCGGTGGGGAAATCCACGCTAATTCCCAGGGTGTGCGTAGTCGCCAGCGTAATCACGGTAATGGTGATCGCCGCCCCGCACATATTGATGGTGGCACCTAATGGAATAGAGATCGCGTAGGTGTCGGCATCCAGGTCCAAGTGGCGGCAAAGTTCCAGGTTGACCGGAATGTTGGCCGCCGAGCTGCGAGTGAAAAACGCCGTAATGGCGCTGCCCCGCAGGCAGGCAAACACCAGCGGGTAAGGATTTTGGCGGGTAGCCAAGTAGACCAATAGCGGGTTACTTACTAGCGCGACGAACAGCATACAGCCAACGATCACCCCCAATAGCTGGGCGTAGTTCAGCAGAGCCTGAACGCCAGACTCCGCGAGTGTACCGGCCACTAGACCGAAGATACCCAGGGGGGCCAGGCGAATCACCAGGGTGACGATACGCGTAATGGCCGCCGATAAATCGCTCAGCGCTTGGCGAGTCGTGTCGCTGGCCTGGCGAAGTGTCAACCCCAAACCAATGGCCCAGGCCAGAATGGCGATGAAATTGGCGTCCATCAGAGCCGTCACAGGGTTCGCCACCGCGTTGAGCAGTAAGTCACGCAGCACGGTAAAAATATCGCTCGGCGGGTTGCCGTCGACTTGTCCCGCATCCAAGGCCAGCTCCGTGGGAAGTGCGAAGCTTGCGGCTACGGCAATCAACGCGGCAATCAGCGTACCTGCGACGTAGAGTAAGAGCACCGAGCGAATATGGGTCGGCTGGCCCGCCTGATGGGCGGCAATGGCCGCCGCCACCAGTACGAAGACCAAAATAGGCGCCACGGCTTGCAGCGCGGCAATGAAAAGCTGCCCGAGAAGCGCTACATCGCTGGCTATGTCGGGTACGAGTAGGGCCAACAGCACCCCAGCGACAATACCGATGACGATTTGAGGAATAAGCCCCAGCCGTAACAAGGGTCGAAAAACGGTGGTAGCGGTGGCAATCATTGCGTGACTCTCAGGTAGTAAAAGGGGGGAAGCGATGCGGCGGTAAGCGCCACCGCGCCTGAAAGGGGCAGCATTCTATCAGTTGAGGGCTTCTCTGGGGTGGGGGTGCCAAAAATCGGCACTCGCTGTCACAGAGATGAGCGCCAGACTATACTTCGCTTGCTGCGGGGCATCATCGCAGCGTGGCTTTAGTGCTACTTCCCGCCTATCCCCAAAAGAAGAAGAAGGAACGTTTCATGCGTATGAAAGTGTTGTTTGCCGCACTGCTGATGATGTGCAGCTCGTCGCTCGTCATGGCGGCCGACTACTACGTCGATATCACCAACCGTACTGGCTACACCATTTACTATATGTACGTGAGCCCGGCGGATTCGAAAAGTTGGGAGGAGGACGTGCTGGGCAGCGACGTGTTGATGAATGGGGATACCCAGCGCGTGACGCTAACGGGGTATAAAAGTCCCTTATTCGATATTCGCTTGGTCGACGAGGACGATGACAGCTATACCTTCTGGAACGTCGATGTTTCTACCCAAGATATCGTGGTGACGCTAGAGCATTTAGACTAATTATAAAAACGGCCTGCCACTCGAAGAGCGGCAGGCCGTTCGCATCGCTCGTTAGGGACGAGCGCTCAAAACTTCAAGCTGCGGCGCTGGCTTGTGCCACGGAAGCGCGGTTGGCCGCTGACAAGGCGTTAGCCGTTTGATCGACGCTGAAACGTGCCATGTCGGCATAAGCCTGTTCGGTAAGGGCGAGCACATCGGGAGAAGCGCCCCATTTCAACAACATGTCATCAATATGGCGCTCAGCCGCCTCAAACTGGCCACAATGGCTCAGCAGTTTGGCAATGGTGTAGTCACACTGCGGTGTATCGAACATCTCTTCCTTGATTTCTTGAATGGCCAGTTCAAGGCCCGCCTGCGAGATATCGACCAGAGAATGGGTATGCATGCCACGACTCCTTGTGAATGCCATTGGCTGCTCGAAATAGCAGCGTAAGTGTCGAAACGCTATTTGTACGCGTCTTGTACGCTTCGAGAGTAATACAGAGATTGGTGAGAATCAATCACCGTTTTCGACTGTCTGCAAAAATTCACATGGATCAAAAGCCATAAAAAATCCCCACATTTCGTGTGGGGATTTTCGCTGTGATGGAGCGCTCAGTGTCTATCATTAGAGCGTCATAGTGGCTAGCAAAGTGACTAAACAACCTGTGAAGAATGACACGGTGGCAACGGTCACTACGTCAGGTTGTTTTGCTTTTGCACGACTATGCTTTTGTTCCGTAAGAAATTTCTCAAGATGCTCTCGGCTGCCGGGCTGGGTGCCCTGGTAGATGTGTTGACGGATCATGCAACCTCCCAAACGGTCGGTAATGTGGTCGATCCCCCCTCAGAGAGTACAGCTGCGCCAAGTTTCATGCCCTGACGAGCGCGATGAACTCATACCCACAGCATAGACCAGCGGCACCGAAAAGGAGTTCATAAAAGCTATACAAAATGTTAACGATGATGACATGATCGGGTCATGAACGCAGTGTCCAGTAGCCACCCCAGAGCCGCGTGATGGTGGTGATCAAGCACGCAGCAGCGAACAGGCAAGCCAACAAGGGAAACGCCGTGGGGAACAAACAGAACAACACGAACGCCGCGACCGTTTCGGTGCCCTCGGTCAAGCCTTCTAAATAGTAAAAGGCTTTTTTAGGAAAGTTAGGCCGTTCTATCTGCCGGGCCTTGGCGGCGATGGCGAAGGCCAAAAATGATGTGCCGGTGCCAATGAACGCAAAGAGCAGCAGCGCAGCAGGCAGTGCATTCTGCTCAGGGTCGGCCAGCGCAAAGCCGAGCACTACCGACGCATAAAAGACAAAATCAAGCCCAATGTCTAGAAAGCCGCCCGCGTCGCTTTGCTGATTATTCAGCCGGGCCAAGGCACCATCTACCCCATCTCCCACACGATTGAGCACGATTGCAGCCAACGCCCACCCGTACTGTTCGAATGCCAGTAGCGGCAAGGCGCTGAGCCCCACGATGAAGGCCGCTAGCGTGACTTGATCAGCGGTAATTTTTTGACGATGCAGGATGTCAGCAAGCGCGAGAAGCGGTCGCTGGGTCAGCGGCATGGTAAAGCGGTCTAACACGATGATATCTCCGTAAAAGGGGACTGGGTTTAATGTTAGTAGCGGCTAATAATTAAGACTAAAGTGTTTAGACTTTGGTTGTAATAACGGCCAATTCGCTGGACTAAAGGCTTATTGCAGTGAATAAAGGGCACCACAAACGCCAGCGGCGCTGGTAAAAATGCCGTAGGGCCTGCCCCGTGTTGAGCCCTTTCGTTCACCCTGACTGCGAGCGGTACGTTAATAATGCGCAGAACTGCTACGATGACGCTGTGGGATCAGCTTTGGCACTCCCACGATCAAGTCAAAAACCTTCTGATGTGTGCGTTGCCTACCTCAAGTACCGGTGGCTCCTCATCCCGCAGCGAGGCTAATGGTACACAAGGCAGCAGCGGCCACTCACCCCGTCCTCCTGCGTATAACCGAGCGCAGAAAATCGGCTTGGTGCTGGGGCCATTGCTGTTTGCAATGGTAGTGATGTTTTTCCACCCGGCTGATCTTAGCTTCGAAGGCCGGATGGTGCTGGCCACTACCTTGTGGGTAGCGGTGTGGTGGATTACCGAAGCCATCCCGATTCCTGTCACTTCTCTGCTGCCGATTATTCTCCTACCCATTACCGGGGCGTTGGAGAGCAACGCCGTTACGGCGGCCTACGGCAACCCGATTATTTTCCTGTTCCTGGGCGGCTTTATGATCGCCCTGGCGATGGAGAAGTGGGATCTACATAAACGCATTGCGCTGTCGATCATCTCCGTGCTCGGTACTAGCATCAACAGCATCGTGTTTGGTTTCATGGCGGCGACGGGCTTCTTGTCCATGTGGGTGTCCAATACCGCCGCTGTGATGATGATGCTGCCTATTGGCACTGCGATTGTCTATCAAGTCACCCAGGAACTGAATAAAACCGAAGGTGACCACAGCGACGAAATCGATAAATTCAGCAAGGCGCTCATTTTCGGCGTGGGCTATGGTGGCACCATTGGTGGTTTAGGCACGCTGATCGGCACGCCGCCGAACATTATCCTGGCGGCGATCGTGAACGAGCTGTTCGGTGTCGAGATTTCGTTCGCGGGCTGGCTGATGTTTGCCTTCCCGGTGGTAGTGACGCTGCTGGTGATTGGCTGGGTGATGCTGACGCGCTTCATTTATCCGATCAAGCTCGCCAAATTGCCGGGCGGCCGGGCGCTGATTCGAAAAGAGAAAGAAGCGCTGGGTAGGATCACCTTCGAAGAGAAGGCGGTGCTCGGTGTGTTCCTGTTTGCCGCGTTCTTCTGGATTACCCGCTCGTTTCTTTGGCAGGGACAGATCTTCAATATTCCAGGCATTAACGACACCATGATTGCGATCACTGCTGCCGTGGCGCTGTTTCTGATTCCTTCGCCCAATAAAGGTGGCTGCCTGTTGGGGTGGGACGTAGCCAAAGACGTGCCGTGGGGCATTTTGCTGCTGTTCGGTGGCGGCTTGGCGATTGCCGCAGGTTTTGGCTCATCGGGTCTGGCTTCATGGATTGGCGGCCAAATGAGCGTGCTAGAAGGCGTCAACTTCCTGCTGGTCATTTTGCTGGCGACAGGCATGGTGCTATTTTTGACCGAGATCACCTCCAACACGGCCACAGCGACGATGATTTTGCCGGTGCTAGCCTCATTGGCGCTGGCGCTCGATATTCATCCGTTCGTGCTGATGGTGCCAGCGGCCATGGCGGCCAACTGCGCCTTCATGCTACCGGTAGGCACCCCGCCCAATGCGATCATCTTCGCCACGGGTAAAATCAAAATCATCGAGATGGTGCGCAACGGTTTCTGGCTCAACATCATTGCGATGCTGTTGATCGTGGCCGCGGTCTACTTCCTGCTGCCGATGCTGTGGGGCGTGGATCTCACCACCTATCCGGATGCGTTTAGAGATTAATCTAGGTTAATTTTATGTCACTAACACAAAGCCCTCATCCTTGCGATGGGGGCTTTGTGTATGCGGGTTACGGCGCGAAAGATGACCTTAAGACGACGAGGAGGGTTTTCGACAAACCAGAGTGATTATCTATAGTGGCTTTAGTAACCCCACCTGCACGGATGCATCCTTCAAGGAGACCCGCAATGGAACTGCTGAGACAAGTTCGCGATTATTTACAAGACTACTCACTTAAGCTCGCTACTGCCGAATCCTGTACGGCAGGACTGATTGCGTCGGAACTGGCGCGGGTGCCAGGCAGTGGCCAATCGATGGATTGCGGCCTTGCCGTGTACTCGCCAGAGGCTAAGCAGCGTTATCTTTCGGTAAGCGCTCAAACCCTTGAGCGTTGTGGTTTGACCAGCGAGGCGACATCCAAAGAAATGGCCGTGGGGGCACTCACTAACAATGATGCCAACGTTGCGATAGCCAATACCGGTATCGCTGGACCAGAGCCCCACGATGGCATTCCCGTAGGAACGGTATGCTTTGCCTGGGCGTTTCGGTACGAGCAGCAGATTTATCTCATCGCAGAGACACGGCATTTTTCAGGTGACCGTAACGAAGTGCGTTTAGCGGCGGCCCACTACGCTTTGAAGCGCTTAATGACTCACCACGCTGCAGTGGTAGAGGGAGAGGTCAGCGCCGTCGCTCATCAAGCCCATCAAGCGCATATTCAAACCGCGTTGCGGGTCGTATCCGCCATCGATCCGCAGCAAGAAGTCGAGCGCCGTGTGATGTTTCTCTATCGCCAACTCCTAAACTCTGGGCAAAAGAGCTTGGTGTTGGGTATCAGTGGCGGGGTCGATTCCACTGTAGCAGGGCGCTTGGCGCAGTTGGCGGTAGAAAAAGCTCGCCAAGAGGGTGTGTCAGCCCACTTCTATGCGATGCGTTTACCCTACGATACTCAGCACGATGAAGTAGACGCCCAGCAGGCGTTGGCATTCATCAAACCCGATAGCGTGCTGAGTGTGAATATCCAGGCCGCGAGCGATGCAATGTTGGCTTCGCTTGAAGCAGGTGGGCTGGGCTTTACCGATGCGCAGCAACGCGATTTCGTCCTGGGCAATATCAAAGCGCGTCAACGTATGTTGGCTCAATATGCTGTCGCAGGGGCTAACGCGGGGCTGGTCGTGGGAACCGATCAGGCGGCGGAGGCGCTCATGGGCTTTTTTACCAAATATGGCGATGGGGCCTGCGATATCGCTCCATTAACCGGTCTGACTAAAGCCCAGGTACGCCAATTAGGTGCGGTGCTAGGCGCGCCCGAAGCGCTGGTAGAGAAGCAGCCCACGGCTGATCTAGAGACTCTGAAACCCCAGCTAGCCGATGAGGAGGCACTTGGCGTTAGCTACGCAGATATCGATGCTTTCTTGACGGGTAAACAGGTAAGCGAGGAAGCGCGTGCCACGATGATACAAACGTATCAGCGCTCAGCGCATAAACGGCACCTGCCCATCACCCCCTGAGCGCTAGCGTCGCGGTGTGAGGTTGTTATGATGCAGCTAACGTTTCTGTATCGAGTGCGTCATGCGATTACTTCACACCGCCGATTGGCATTTGGGGCGGCTATTCCATAACCTCTCCCTGCTGGAAGACCAGCGCCATGTGTTGCAGCAGCTGCTGGCGATCATCGACCGCGAGCAGGTGGATGCCGTGCTGGTCGCGGGCGATATTTACGACCGCTCGGTGCCACCCGCTGCGGCGGTCACGCTGCTGGATGAGATATTGGTCGAGCTGTGCGAGAAGCGCAGCCTGCCGGTCATCATGATTTCCGGTAACCACGACGGTGCCGAGCGCTTGGGTTTTGGCGCCCGCCATTTGCGTCAGGCCGGGCTGCATATCCTCACCGACCTGGCCACCTGCGATCAGCCGGTCACGCTAACGATGGGCGGTGACACGTTGGATGTGTTCGGCATCCCCTACGCCGATCCGGAGTACGTGCGCAGCGCGTTTGGCGTGGACGTGCGCGACTTCGACGGCGCCCACCGCTACCTGCTGGAGCGCATCGAGGCGCAGCGCCAGCCGGGCCGCCCGACGATGCTCATGAGCCACTGCTTTGTCGATGGCGGCACCGCCAGCGACTCCGAGCGCCCGCTCACCCTGGGCGGGGCGGAGAGCGTGGCTTGGGAGCCCATGCAGCGTTTCGACTACGTGGCGCTTGGCCATCTTCACGGCCCGCAAACTCGCGGTGGCGAGCACATTCGCTACAGCGGCTCGCTGCTGAAGTACAGCTTTTCCGAAGCCACTCAGCGTAAAGGCGTCACCCTCGTCGAGGTGGGCAGCGAAGGTGTCACCCAGATCGAGCATCATCCGCTGCTACCCCGTCGTGACGTACGCGTACTGGAAGGCGAGCTGACGCAGCTGCTGGCCCAAGGCGCCAGCGATCCCTACGCCGATGACTACTTGCTGGTGCGCCTCACCGACCGCCATGCCATTCTCGACCCCATGGGCAAACTGCGGGAGGTCTACCCCAACGTGCTGCACCTGGAGAAGCCCGGCATGCTGGAAGCAAAAGGGCGCCAGCAGCTAGACCGCGAGCGGCTGCAGTTCAGCGCGCTGGATATGTTCAGCGACTTTTTCACCCAAGCCAGCGGTGAGCCAATGAGCGACGAGCAGGCCCGCGCCATGAGCGAGCTGATCACCACCCTCAGCCGTGAGCAGGAGGGCCAAGCATGACGCCGTTGACACTCACCATGCAGGCCTTTGGCCCCTTTGCGAGTACTGAGGCCATCGACTTCACCGCGCTGGGTAGAAGCCCGCTGTTTCTGATCAACGGCCCCACCGGGGCGGGTAAAAGCTCGATCCTCGATGCGATGTGTTTTGCCTTGTACGGCCAAACCACCGGCAACGAGCGCGACGCTGGCCAAATGCGCTGCGACCAAGCGCCCGCGACCCTGTTGACCGAAGTGACGCTGACGTTCCGTCTACGAGATGCCATTTATCGAGTGCGCCGAGTGCCGCAGCAGGAGCGCCCCAAAGCCAGCGGCGAAGGCACGACCACGCAAGCGGCGGAAGCTCAATTATGGCGAGTTACTCCCAAGGGCGAGGAGGACGAATGCTTGGTGGCACGAAAGATCACCGATGCCAACGTCCAGCTGCAGCAGTTGCTGGGCTTGGATGCGCGTCAGTTTCGCCAAGTCATGGTGCTTCCCCAGGGTAAATTTCGCGAGCTGCTGCTGGCGGGCTCGAAAGAGCGCGAAGAGATTTTTGCCCAGCTGTTTCAAACCGAAATTTTTCAGCGTATCGAGCAGCGCCTGCTGGATCGAGCCAAGCAGATCGTCCGTGAGGTGAACGACCACCGCCAGCGGGTGCAGGGCATCCTGTCGGCCAGCGATGTCGAGAGCGAGGCCGCGCTACAGGAAGCGCTCGCCGCGCTCGACCCGGATCATCACGCCGCCAAACAGGCGCTGGCGGCCGCCACCGAGCAGCGCGAGCAGGCCGTGGCGACCGCCCAGGCGGGCACGGCGCTGGCCCGCCAGTTCGAGCAGCACGCCACGCTGGTCAAGGCAAAAGCGGCCCTATTGGAGCAGCAGCCCGCGATTCAGCACGCCCAAGCGCAGCTGCACCGGCACGAACAAACCCAAGCGCTCGCCACGCCGTTTTACGCGCTGCAAAGCGCCGAGAAAAACGCCGCTGCCGCCGAGAGCGAATGCCAGGCCGCCCAGCAGGCCATAGCCCCTCGACAGGCCGCCCACCAGCAGGCCCAGGCGGCACTGGCGGAGGCCAATGCCCAGCATGAGCGGGTGCCCGCGCTGCAGCGTCAAGCGTATGAGTGGGAGCAATCCCTCGCTACGTGTCAGGAGCTGGCCACGCTGGAAGGGCAGCGCGCCACCCTTGCCCAACAGGTCGCCCAAGCGCTCGAGACGTTAGAGCAGACGCAGCAAGAGGCCACCCGCCAAGAGCAGCACGCCATCGAGCAAGAGATGCGCTGGCACCAGGGCCAGGCGGCGCTGCTGGCCCAGCGGTTGGACAGCGGCCAGCCCTGCCCGGTGTGCGGCAGCCGTGAGCATCCGGCTCCCGCCACTCCCTCCCAAGCGCTGGTGACGCAAGCGGAGATGAAGCAGGCACGCAATGTTTACGAGCACGCTCGCCAGGCCTGGGTGAGTGCCCAGCAGCATGCCCAGGGCTTGGAGCAGCAGTCTCACCACCTCGACGAACGTTGCCAACGGCTTCGCGAGCAGTTGGGCGATAGCGTGTCGCTGGAGAGCGTGAACGCGTCGTTAGCCTCTGTGAACCGCGAGATCGACACCTGCGAACGGACCTGGAAAACGGCCCAGGCCCAGGCCCAAACGGCTCATATGGCGCTCACTCAAGCACAAACCACGCTAACCGAGGCCACCCAGCGCCAAACCGAGGCGCAGCACACGTTAGGCACCGCTCGAACCGAGTGGCAAGCAGCGCTGCAGGCCAGCCCCTTCAGAGACGAAGCGGCGTTTACCGCTGCCCGCCTAGAGGCGTCGGAACAGCAGCGCCTGAGTGAAAGCGTCGCGCGTTTTCAGCGGGAGCTCGCCAAATTGGAGGGGCAGCTCGAGGCCAGCGAGCCGCTGCTGGAAGGCAAAACGCCCCCCGACGTTGCTGCCTGGGAGACCCACGCCGAAGCGGCCAAGTCTCACGAAGCGGCGTGCCGCCAAACGTATCAGCGCTTGGCGGCACGCGTCGATCAGCTTACGAGTACCCAGCAGCGCTTGGCGGAGGCACGCCGCGCCGAGGCAGCGCTCGAGGCGCAGTATCAGCTTTGGGGAACGCTCAGCGAGGTCGCCAACGGCCGCACCGGTCACCGCATTAGCCTGCAGCGCTTCGTGCTGGGCGTGCTGCTGGACGATGTGCTGATCCAAGCCTCCGAACGTTTGGTGCGAATGAGCCGCGGGCGTTATCAGCTCGTGCGCCGGGAAGATCCTTCCAAAGGCAATAAAGCCTCAGGGCTCGAGCTCGACGTGGCCGATACTTACACTGGCAAGAACCGTCCGGTGGCCACGCTCTCTGGTGGGGAATCGTTCATGGCCGCGCTATCGTTGGCCCTAGGGCTTTCCGATGTGGTCCAGGCCTACGCGGGGGGAATTCAACTGGATACGCTGTTCATCGACGAGGGATTTGGCAGTCTGGACCAAGACGCGCTGGATCAAGCCATCGCCATGTTGAGCGAACTGCAAATGAGCGGGCGAACGATAGGGATCATTTCCCACGTCAGCGAACTCAAAGAGCAGATGCCAGTGCGCATCGAGGTGAGCGCTAGCCGTCATGGCAGTTCGGTCGCGGTAAAAGGGGCGCTGGGCTAAGCGCGAGTGCAGGATCGATTCATGCTGTATTCATGTAGCATGCGCTATAACGAACATTAAACGACCCGCGTTCGACCCGTCGAATGAGTAACCATTGAGGAGTGCAAGGATGAACGCAAGCAAAATTCTTCAGCAGTTGATGAGTCAGGCCAGCGGCAGCAAGGGCAGTAGCGGCGGCATGGATGTCAAAGGGGTGATCGATGGCCTCTCCCGCCAGTTGGGCGGCAGTGGCAGCCAAGGCTCGCGCCAAAGCAGCGGTTCCAGCGGTTTCGACATGAAAAGCCTGCTGGGCGGCGGTGCCCTGGGCATGCTGGTGGGCTCGAAGCGTGGCCGCAGCATGGGCGGCAAAGCGCTCAAATATGGTGCCATTGCGGGAGTCGGCGTACTGGCCTGGAAGGCGTGGCAAAGTACTCAGGAGAAGGAGAAGAAGGGGGCTGGGACCCAATCCTCCTCGGAAGGCGAGCGTGTCGAGGTGTTGAGCGGCGAGGTTCAAGAGCGCCGCAGCTTGGAGCTGCTGCAGGCCATGATCATGGCCGCCCGGGCGGATGGCCATATCGACGAGCAGGAGCAGGCGCTGATTACCGATCAGATCGATGCCCTCGGCGCGGATGAGGAGATGCACCGCTGGGTCGAACAGCAGCTAAAAGCCCCGCTGGACGCCCAGGCCTTGGCCCGTGAAGCGGACTCTCCCCAGGCCGCTCGCGAAATGTATTTGATCAGCGTCGCCGTAATCGACGACCAAAACCCCATGGAGCGCGCCTGGTTGGATCAACTCGCCAGTGCGCTAAACCTAACGCCTGAGATGGCGGCAGAGCTCGAGCGTCAGGCGCAGCAGGCTGGCTAATGCTCGATACGCTCAACTTCTGGCTAGCCACTGGCTTTGGGTTGGGGCTAGCGCCCGTTGCGCCGGGTACCTTTGGGTCACTGATTGGCCTGCCGCTGGCGTGGTGGCTCTTGGGCCGCCCAACGGGGCAGCAGGCGGTCATCATCGCGCTGATGCTGATAGCGGCCGTGCCGGTCTGTCATATCGCTGCGTGGCATTATGATGGCCTGGACCATGGCAGCATCGTCGCCGATGAGTACGTCGCTTTTCCGCTCGCGGTGCTGGGGCTAAAAGCCGCCCGCCATCCGCTGGTACTGGCATTGGCGTTTGGCGTCTACCGCTTCTTCGATGGATTGAAACCGCCGCCCATTCATTTGGCAGAATACGTGAGCGGCGGGTTCGGTATCGTGTTGGATGACGTCATTGCCGCGCTGGTGAGCTGGCTGGTGGTCGCGCTGCTGCTAACGCTCTGGCAGCGTCGGCGGCAAATCGCCTGATACTGTAAAAGAGGCTGCAAACAAGGCGGACCACGAAAACGCCGCAGGTCGTGAAAACGACGCTGCGGCGTTTTGGGTAACGTGCTCTCCGCCTAGCGCTAGACGAAAAGCGTGGTCACCTTAGCTTTGTACGACGATCACCGATTTGGCGTTGACGAACTCGTGCATCCCAAAGCCGCCGTGCTCACGCCCATAGCCTGAATCCTTCACGCCGCCAAACGGCATTTCCGGCGTGGCGACACCGAAGCCGTTGATGAACACCATACCGGTGTCGAAATACTGGCTGGCAAGCTCGGTGGCGCGCTTCACGTCTTTGGAGATGATGCCGCCGCCCAAGCCGTAGCGACTGTCGTTAGCAATGCGCATAGCGTCTTCATCGTCTTTGGCACGAATCAACGCAGCGACCGGGCCAAACAGCTCATCGTCGTAGGCAGGCTGTCCAGGGGTGACGTTATCCAGCACGGTGACCGGGTAGAACGCCCCTTTGCCTTCGGGTTTTTCGCCGCCGCAGAGGATTGTCGCGCCTTTACGCACGCTCTCTTCCACCTGCTCGTGAAGGTCGTCGCGAAGATCGACGCGGGCCATCGGGCCTAGGTCGCTATCTTCTTTGGTTGGGTCGCCCGCTTTCAAATCCTTCATGCGCGCTACGTAGCGCTCTTTGAATGCTTCGTAGTTCTTTTCGGTGACCACAAAGCGTTTGGCCGCCACGCAGGTTTGGCCGCCGTTGAAGACGCGACCGGTCACGCAGGTGTCGACCGCGACATCAAGGTCGGCATCGTCCAGTACCAGGTAGGCATCGTTGGAGCCCAGCTCCAGTACCGTCTTTTTCAGATGCTCGGCGGCTTTGGCGGCCACTTTTCGACCAGCGCCGTCGCTGCCGGTCAAGGTGACGCCACGCACGGCTTTGTGGGCAATCACCGTGTCGGAGACATCGTGAGAAATCACCAGCGTGCGGAAGACGTTTTCCGGCAGGCCCGCTTCGCGGTAGATTTTCTCCAGCAGCAGCCCGCTACCCGTAACGTTCTCTGCGTGTTTTAGCAGCACGCTGTTGCCCGCCATGATGTTGGCGATGGAGTAGCGCACGACTTGATACGCAGGGAAGTTCCACGGCTGAATGCCGTAAATCACGCCCATCGGGGAGTAGGTGACGATTCCGCGCTCGCCGTTGCCGGGCTTGCGCTCTTCGTCGGCGAGCTTGGTGGGTCCGTGCTCGGCGGTATAATCACAGATGCCGACACACAGATCCACTTCCTGGCGCGCCTGTGAGGGCAGCTTGCCCATCTCTTTGACCATTAGGTCGGCAAGCTCGTCTTTATGCGCCTTCATCGCTTCGCCAATGGCTTTGACGACCTTGGCGCGGTGCTCTAGCGGCTTGAGCCGCCAATCCAGAAACGCCTCATGGCTGGCCTCGACGATCTGCTTGGCCTGGCTTTCATCCATCAGCGTGTAGGTCTCAAGCGTTTCGCCGGTGGTCGGATTGACTGTCGAGATGGTGTTGCTCATAAGATCTCCTATCTTTAGATCAACGGGCGTTCGATCAGGTAGAGCAGTCCTTTAGCCGACTGGTCTATTAATGCTGAATTTCTACCTTAGTAGATAAATGGCGTTTTGCCCAAATGAATTATCAGGCATGTCGTGACACCCTCGTTGGGGCAAGACGGGTAGACAATGGTTCCATAAAAAGCGCCAAGACAGATAAACCGACTTGGCGCTTTTAAAGGTCACAGGGCGTGATTACTCAAAAGTAGGACCGCCTGCCTCTTCGCCCCATACTTCTTCTAAACGGTCATCTCGGCCGCAGCTCAGGCGGTAAAACTTGTAGCGGAGCGGGTTTTTCTCGTAGTAATCCTGATGGTACTCCTCGGCGCGCCAAAACTCGCTGGCCGGCAGGATCTCGGTCGTGATCTCTTGATCGAACCTCGCTTCCATCTCGGCTTTCGAGGCTTCCGCTAACGCCTGCTCCTCCTCGTTGCTGTAGAAGATGGCCGAGCGGTATTGATCGCCGCTATCGCAAAACTGGCGGTTGACGGCGAAGGGATCGATATTGCGCCAGAAAATCTCCAGTAGCTGTTCGTAGCTGATCTGGCTGTCGTCGTACTCGATGTTGACGACTTCTATGTGGCCGGTGCCGCCCCGGGAGACCTGTTCGTAGGTGGGGTTGTCCAGCTCGCCGCCCATATAGCCGGAGGTGGTGGCGCTGACGCCCGGCTGTTTGTCGTAGGGCGGCTCCATGCACCAGAAGCAGCCGCCAGCAAACGTTGCCTCGCTATTGGATTGCGCCTGGAGCGGTGCGCTTGCCAGACCGGCGGCGGCCATCACGCACAGCGTCAACGGACGAAAAGAGGAAAATCGGTACATGTCTAGCACTCCAGTGACGAATCGATGCTCGGTATTGAGCCCATTAGTATCGAGAGGTTCCGCGTTCTTAACGCGACCGACCACGCTGAGGCCACACCGTATCGAGGGTATCCAGTGCGGCTTTTATGGTGGGTTCGGTAGCGCGGTCGCTGCGCCAAATCAGGCTGAGCGCGCAGGGCAAGCGAACGTTATCCGCCACTGTCAAACCGCTCTCCTGCCGTTCGGCCATGGCCAGCGCGTCGCGCGCCAAGCTTAGCCCCACACCCGCTCTGACCAAATCCAGCATACAGACCTCCTGGTCGACTTGGGCAACGCGGCGCGGTATCGCGCCGCTGTCGGCCAAAGCCCGTTCGAGTAGCCGGGAGTGCGCTGACACGGTGGGGGTGACGATCCAGGGTAACTGGGCAAGCGTCTCCCAGCGGGTATCGACGAGCTTGGCTTCCCAGCCTGGCGGGGCGACGACGTGATAATGAAAGTGGGTCAATTCGCGCCAATCAAGGGCTGGACGGCCGGTGCCTTCACCGGGCGTGGCGAGAAAGAAGCCTACGTCCAACTCCCCCTGTTCCACCTTACTCAAAACATTGCCGCTCATGCCGTGGTGAAGTTCGGTTTCCAGCTGGGGCGCGCGGGCCATCAAGCGGCTGAGAAAGCCGCCAAGGCGGATGAACTCTGGGTCGACGATGGTGCCAATGCGCAGCTTGCCACGCAGGGTGCTGTGCAAAGCGCTGGCGGTCTGCTCGAAGGCGAGCGCGCTGGCCAGCGCATTTTCTGCAGCGGGTAGGAGTGCATAGCCGTCAGCGGTGAGGGTTAACCCCTGCGGGCGGCGGGTAAAGAGCGTTAATCCTAGATGCTGCTGTAGCTGCTTCAACTTTAGGCTGACGGCGGGTTGAGTCAGGTGGAGCTGCTCGGCCGCCCGCGAGACGCTTCCGGTGTGGGCAACGGTCACAAAGGCCCGCAGCGTGGCGTACTCCTGCATGGTGATGAACCTACCCCGATATGTTATTAATGAATCTTATATCTTGGTTAAAAATTACTCAATTGATTAGCCTGTTCGGCGGGGTAGTCTTGTGATCATTCTCTAATCACTTAAGCTTTTTTTATAAAGGTAGCGACCATGACCACCCACGCCATCCATCACTTCATCAACGGCCAGCGTAGCGAAGGCACCTCCGGTAGCGCCCAAGAGGTGTTCAACCCCGCCACCGGGCAGGTCACCGGGCGTGTAGCCCTGGCGTCGAGCGCTGACGTAGATACGGCCGTGCAAGCCGCTCAGGCGGCATTCCCCGCCTGGGCCGATACGCCGCCCATCCGCCGCGCTCGGGTCATGTTCAAATTTCTGGAGCTGCTGAACGCTAATAAAGATGCCCTGGCCGAGGCAATCACCAAAGAGCACGGCAAAGTCTTCACCGACGCGCAAGGCGAGGTGGCCCGGGGCATCGATATCGTCGAATTCGCTTGCGGCATCCCCCAGCTCTTGAAGGGTGATTACACCGAGCAGGTCAGCACCGGTATCGATAACTGGACCGTGCGCCAGCCACTGGGGGTGGCGGCGGGCATCACGCCGTTCAACTTTCCGGCGATGGTGCCCATGTGGATGTTCCCCATTGCCATTGCCGCTGGCAATACCTTCATTCTCAAGCCTAGCCCGCTGGACCCCAGCGCCTCGCTGATGATAGCGGATCTATTGCAGCAAGCAGGCTTGCCGGATGGCGTCTTCAACGTGGTGCAGGGCGATAAAGATTCGGTCGAAGCGCTAATCGATCACCCTGACGTGAAGGCGCTGTCGTTCGTGGGTTCTACGCCGATCGCCAACCTGATCTATGAGCGTGGCGCCAAGCACGGCAAGCGCGTCCAGGCGCTGGGGGGCGCAAAAAACCATATGGTCGTGATGCCGGATGCCCACCTGGATAAAGCCGTTGATGCGCTGATCGGTGCGGCCTACGGCAGTGCGGGCGAGCGCTGCATGGCGATTAGTGTGGCCGTGTTGGTCGGCGACGTGGCCGACAAGGTGGTACCGATGCTCACCGAACGCGCCAAGGCGCTGAAGGTGAAAGATGGCATGCAGCTGGATGCAGAAATGGGGCCGATCGTGACCCGTCAGGCGCACCAGCGGATCACCGGCTATATAGAAAAGGGCGTGGCAGAAGGCGCCGAGCTCGTCGTCGATGGCCGCGAGTTCGACGGCGCGCAAGCAGGCGAGGGCTGTTCTGACGGTTTTTGGATGGGCGGCACGCTGTTTGATCACGTCACGCCGGAAATGACTATCTATAAAGAAGAGATCTTCGGCCCGGTGCTGGTCTGCGTGCGGGTGCCGGATGTGGCGACCGCTATTCAACTGATCAATGACCACGAGTTTGGCAACGGGGTGAGCTGCTTTACAGAAAGCGGCAGCGTCGCCCGCGAATTTGGTCGGCGGATTCAGGTGGGTATGGTCGGCATCAACGTGCCTATCCCAGTGCCCATGGCGTGGCACGGCTTCGGTGGCTGGAAGCGCTCGCTGTTTGGCGATACCCACGCGTATGGCGAAGAGGGCGTGCGCTTCTATACCAAACAGAAGTCGATTATGCAGCGCTGGTCCGACTCCATCGACGCGGGCGCCGAATTCGTGATGCCGACGGCGAAGTAGCGCCAGACCGTTACGGGAGCCTAGCCTATGCCAACGAATACAATGACAAACTCCCACGCTGAGTCGTTCGACTACATCGTGGTAGGCGCAGGCACCGCAGGGTGCCTGATGGCCAACCGGCTCAGCGCCGACCCACAAAATCGGGTGCTGCTGATCGAGGCGGGCGGTCGGGATAACTACCACTGGATCCATATTCCGGTGGGCTACCTGTATTGCATCAATAACCCGCGCACCGACTGGCTGTTCCGCACCGAGCCGGACACGGGGCTAAATGGCCGCTCGCTGATCTACCCTCGAGGAAAAACCCTGGGGGGCTGCTCCAGCATCAACGGTATGATCTATATGCGTGGCCAGGCGCGGGATTACGACCACTGGGCGGAGGTCACCGGCAGTGACGAGTGGCGCTGGGAGAACTGCCTGCCGGACTTCATCAAACACGAAAACCACTACCGGCTGGATAAGGGCAGCGACGGTGACGAGACACACCGTGCGTTTCACGGCCATGGCGGTGAGTGGCGGGTCGAGAAGCAGCGCCTAAAGTGGGAAGTGCTGGACGACTTTGCCGAAGCGGCGGTTCAGGCGGGCATTCCCCGCACCGAGGACTTTAACCGGGGCAGTAACGAAGGGGTCGCCTATTTCGAAGTGAACCAGCGCGATGGCTGGCGTTGGAATACCGCCAAGGCATTTTTGCGTAGCGCGCTAAAGCGGGACAACTTGACGCTTTGGCACTCTACCCAGGTGAACCGGCTCTGCTTCGATCTTTCGCAAGCGCCTCGCTGTACCGGGGTAGAGGTGGTGCGCAGCGGCAAAACCCTGCGGGTGCAGGCGCAAAAAGAAGTGGTGCTGTGCGCAGGGGCGATTGGCTCGCCCCACCTTTTACAGCTATCGGGCATTGGGCCTGCGGAGCATCTGCGCGAGCATGGTATCGAGGCCATTCACGATTTGCCGGGCGTTGGCGAAAACCTGCAAGATCACCTCCAAATACGCTCGGTATATCGTGTCAGTAACGCCAAGACGCTCAATGCCATTGCCAGCACGCTGTGGGGCAAAGCGGGCATCGGCTGGGAATATGTGACCAAACGCACCGGGCCAATGAGCATGGCCCCCTCGCAGCTTGGCGCATTTACTCGCAGCTCCAACGATCAGCCGTACCCCAATATTCAGTATCACGTCCAACCGCTCAGCCTAGAGGCCTTTGGGCAGCCGCTGCATCCTTATCCGGCCATTACCGCGAGCGTATGCAACTTGAACCCTACCAGCCGAGGAACGGTGCGGTTGAAAAGCGCCGACCCGCGTCAGGCACCGGCGATTTCGCCGAACTATCTCAGCACGCCGGAGGATCGCAAGGTGGCGGCCGATTCGCTGCGGGTAACCCGGCGTATCGCCGAACAGCCTGCCTTTGCGAAGTACTCACCTGAAGAGGTGAAGCCGGGCGTCGAGTATCAAACGGACGAGGAGTTAACGCGGCTGGCAGGGGATATCGGTACGACGATTTTTCATCCGGTGGGCACCACACGAATGGGTAAAGGTGATGACCCAATGGCGGTGGTGGACGCAACACTGCGCGTGAGAGGGGTGTCGGGGCTGCGGATTGCGGATGCGGGCGTGATGCCCACCATCACCAGTGGAAACACCAATTCGCCGACCCTCATGATCGCTGAAAAAGCCGCCGGATGGATTTTAAAAGAAAATTCATTGCATTGACTTTTTTTTCCATCATAGTGTTGACGTGCAGCGTCGTTAAGCGCATGCTGCATGCAGTTGGTTAGCAAGTCGAACGTTGTCAGCAGTATCGAAACGCTCTAGCGTTGAGTCTGGTGAAGGTTTCTTGTTCTACCCACTGCAACTCGGGTATTACCCGGCTCTACATTAAAGCTAAATCGAGGATTTCGATCATGGCAACTGGTACCGTTAAGTGGTTTAACGACACTAAAGGCTTCGGCTTCATTTCTCCGGACGACAATGGCGACGACCTGTTCGCTCACTTCTCCGAAATTCAAGCTGACGGCTTCAAAACTCTGCAAGACGGCCAGAAGGTTTCCTTCGACGTCACCCAGGGTAAAAAAGGCCTTCAGGCTTCTAACATCAAAGTTCTGGGTTAATTCCAGCTTGATGTTTGCCGCTAGCAGCGTCTGCTAGCGAGCTAGAAAAACCCCGCTTAATGCGGGGTTTTTTCGTTGGTGTATGCTTATCTGCCTCACGCCTCACGCCTCACGCCTCACGATATATTCTATTTTCTTCTTACTGTGTGTCTAAAAATAACTTTTTAGAATATCCGATAAGCGGCACAATGCCCCTCGTACTATTCGGTTATGTCAGTGAGTGGGCTTGAGAAAGGATGTGGGGTTATGTCGCTGGATGCTTGGATTGCAGTAGGGGTCGTGCTGACGATTTTTCCGCTGATGGCGCTCTCACGCCTCGGACCGGATATCATTTTAATGGGTGCGGTGGTCGTGCTGATGACGCTGGGCGTCATCGATCCTCAGCAGGCACTCGGCGGGTTTTCCAATAGCGGTCTGTTTACCGTTGCGTTCATGTATGTACTGGTGGCCAGCATACGTGAAACCGGCGGTATCGATCTGATCATTCGCTATGTGTTGGGCCGTCCCTCGAGCGAACGTGGCGCGCTGACGCGGCTGCTATTGCCGGTGGCATCGCTCAGCGGCTTTCTCAATAATACCCCGGTGGTAGCCACCTATATCCCTGCCGTTTTGAGCTGGAGCCGCCGCCTGAGACTCTCTCCCCAGCGCCTGCTCATGCCACTGAGCTTCGCGTCGATTCTGGGCGGCACGATCACGCTTATTGGCACCAGCACTAACTTGGTCGTGCACGGGCTTTTGATCGAGCGCTATCCGGACTTATCCATGGGGTTGTTCGACCTGGCATGGGTCGGTATCCCCGTCGCCGTGGCGGGGTTGGCGTATCTAATTCTTCTCGGCCCGCGCCTTCTACCTGCCCGTGGCGGTACGGCCAAAGCCTTTGCCAACCCCCGCGAGTTCACGATCGAAATGGAAGTCGACCCGGGCGGTGTCTTGGTCGACCGCACCGTCGAGGAGGCAGGTCTGCGCCATTTGCAGGAGCTGTTTCTCGTCGAAATCGAACGCGCCGGTAACGTGGTCAGCGTCGTCGGCCCTGGCGAGCAGTTAAAAGGCGGAGACCGCCTCGTCTTCGTGGGCACCTCTGACGCCGCCGTCGAGTTACAGCAGATTCGCGGGCTGATCCCCTCACGGGATGGCGCGTCGAGTCTGGAGAAGGAGTTCAAAGAGCGCCGTTTGGTCGAGGCCGTGGTCTCCAACCAGTGTCAATTCATTGGTCAGCGGATTCGAGATGGACGATTTAGAACGCTATACGGTGCGGCCGTGCTGGCCATTTGTCGCGGCGGCGAGCGGGTGACGGGAAACCTTGGACAGGTACGCCTGCAGCCTGCCGATGTGTTGCTATTAGAGGCGCGCCCGCCGTTCATCGAGCGCCACCGACAGTCGAAAGACTTTTTGCTGATCAGTGAGCTCAATGGCTCGGCGCGGCCCATCCACGAGAAGGCTCCGCTGGCCTGGGGTATTCTGATTGGCGCGGTGCTGCTGGCGGCGCTGGGTGTGTTGAGCATGCTCAATGCCGCCATGTTGGGCGCCGCCATGGCACTGTTGACCGGCTGCTGCTCGGTGGGGGCGGCCAAGCGCGGGTTGGATACCCAGGTGCTGTTGACCATTGCGGCATCGTTTGGGGTAGGGGCGGCGTTGCACGTCTCCGGGGCGGCGGATGCCATGGCCGGTGGGGTGCTCTCGGTGGTGGCTGGCAATCCATGGCTGCTGCTTGTGGGCACTTATGCCGTCGTGGCACTGCTTACGGAGTTGGTGACTAACAATGCCGCCGCCGTGATCATTTTTCCGGTGGTCATGGCGGCGGCGGAAAGCCTAGGGGTTAGCCCCATGCCCTATGTGGTCGCGGTCATGTTTGCGGCGTCGGCCAGTTTTCTTACCCCCATTGGCTACCAAACCAACCTCATGGTGCACGGGCCCGGTGGTTATCGGATCGCTGATTTTCTCCGCGTCGGGGGTGGCCTGAACGTGCTGACGGGGGTGATCGTGGTGGCGCTGATTCCATGGGTGTGGCCATTCTAAGCCGCGAATGACTCGCTCCCTGGGCTGCTTTACGCTAGGGTGGCGCTTTTAATATCAGCAAGGACATAGCCCATGACAGCCCCTGGCGAACTGATTATTGAACCGAAAAATGGTCAACCCGCCGATGCATGCGTGTTCATCATCCACGGCCTGGGTGCCGATGGGCACGATTTCGAGCCGCTAGTACCCGCCCTGGCGCTGCCGGAAAGCGCCCATGTGCGCTTCATCATGCCCCATGCGCCGCGCCTACAGGTGACCATCAACGGCGGTATGGTGATGCCTGCTTGGTACGACATCCTGGCAATGGACCTGGGACGCCGCGTCGATGAGGTGCAGCTCAAGAAATCCGCCGAGCGCATCCAGGCGCTGATCCAAGAGCAGATCGACCAAGGGATCGATAGCCAGCGCATCATCGTGGCGGGCTTCTCGCAAGGCGGTGCGGTGGCGTATCAGGCCGCGCTGTCGTTTCCGCAGCCGCTAGGCGGACTGCTGGCGATGTCCACCTACTTTGCCACTGCCGACAGCATCTCGCCTGCCGAGGCGAACCGTCAGCTGCCGATCGAAGTCCATCACGGCAACTTCGACCCCATCGTGCCCGAGACGCTGGGTCGCAGCGGCGTCGATCGTTTGAAAACCATGGGCTACAGCGTCAACTATCGCCAGTACCCCATGGCACATGCACTGTGTCCGCAGCAGGTCAACGATATCGGCAAATGGCTAAGCGAGCGTCTGGGTTAAGGGGAGAGCAGTAGGCGTTCGGCGCCTTTGATAGTACGCTGCTGCTATTAATGCCGCGGCAAGGGACAGGCAGGGGCACATGATAGCGTCTATCGATACCGTTGAAAGTGGGTTAGCCGTTTGTCTACTGATGACCGCCATTGGGTGCTTATTCGATCGCCACCTATTAAGGGCGTGTTGGCTTTTGGTGCTATTTGCGCTGTTGATGAGTGCAGCGTGGTGGTACCTGAACGCCCCGTGGTTAGCCTTGGTGGAAGTGATATTAGGGAGTGCGCTCACGGGGGGTGGCTTTATTTACGTCTTGCGCACACTGCCCAGTCAGAGGCTATCGATGCCACGTTATGATCGTACGCGCGTCGAGTGGCCACACCGTTTGACGAAGGGGCTGCTCATCATTGCCTGGAGTATCATGCTAGGCGTGGCGACTCAGTTTCTATTACCTGATATGGCGCTTTCACTGACCGCGCATCCGCTTATTTTGTGCTCTGTGGTCATTGTATCGTTGGGAATGGGGGCGTTTGCTTTACACCACCATCTGATGCGCCGCTTGATGGCCTTTAATGTGCTTGGATCGGGCGTTTTCTTGATGCTCGCAGGCATGGCGGGTACGTCACCCAGCGCCCAGGCGCTCATCACGGTGGGGTTGCTCATCGCTTGGCTGGGGTCGCTATTGGGGGTTTTACTCCTTCGCCAGCTAGTGCACCAGGAAGGTAGCGCCGCCCTCAACGATGAATACGCCCCTGTAAGGCCGCCTTCATGATCTGGCGCTTTGGTCTGTACGACAATACCTTTGATCCCTTATGGATGACGGACTGGGCACTCGCCGCTGTGCTACTGCTGCCGATGGTGTTTGGTGCGCTCGGAGCCGTGTTTCGCCCCTCTCGTTTGCTGCCGGTGGCCTTGGCCTGCTTGCCGATTTTACTGGCTGGAGGGGTCATGGTATTGGACTACCAACAGGTCGGATTGCTGCGTTGGCAGTGGGAGGTGGCGGGTATCGAGCTAACGCTGCGCTTGAGTGGCCTTAGTGCTCTAATGCTCTTGATTACCCAGTGGACGGCCGCCGCCGTTGCCGTTTATACCCCTGGCTATCTCCGCCTAACGCTCCCCAATGCCAGCGTCCGTTGGTTATGGCCATTAATGGGGTTGCTCGTTAGTGCGCTTTCACTGATTTGGCTGGCGGCGGATCTGTTGATTCTGTATGCCGCGCTGGAGGCAATGGGACTCGCGGCCGTGGGGATGTTGCTGCTGTCGGGTAAGTCTGCGGCGCTACAGGCCGGTATGCGTTACCTCCTTTTGGCTCTGGTGGGGTCGCTCGCGTTTTTACTGGGCGTTGCCCTATTAATGAGTCAATGGGGAACGTTAGATTTAATCGCACTTGAAGCACGGGTGGAGCCAGAGCCCCTTACTTGGGTTGCAGCAGCCCTTATAGGCGCGGGGCTTGCCTTAAAGGCGGCGCTATTCCCTTTGCATGGTTGGCTAACCCCCGTACACGAGAATGCTTGGACGCCGGTCAGTGCACTGCATGCAGCGCTCGTCATTAAGGCCTCGCTCTATATTTTAATGATGCTGTGGGGCATCTTGCTGCCGGAGACGCTGTTTGCTCCCCGTTTGGTGGCCTGGTTGGGCATGTTGGCGATTGTTTGGGGTGGATTGGTGGCCTGGCGAGCCGATTCACTCAAAACGCTGATTGCCTCTTCCACTGTGGGCCAGTTGGGCTATTTGATGGTGGCCTTTCCTCTGGTATTAGGTCCCAACATCGCTCCGCTGCCTTTGTCGCTGGCATGGGACGGGTTTTGGTTACATTTGGTGGGACACGCACTAGCCAAAGCAGCCATGTTTATGGCGGCAGGCAATTTGATCATTGCCACGGGTGAAAGCTCACTGAAAGCGCTGGCAGGAACCAGTCGTCGGCTGCCACTTTCGCTACTTATCTTTGGCATGGCTGCCGTTACGTTAATGGGGCTACCCCCCAGCGCTGGCTTTACGGCAAAGTGGCTCTTGCTTCAATCCATGGTGCTGACTCAGCAATGGTTAGCCGTGGCGGCCCTACTGGCAGGCACGCTATTGACGGCTGCCTACGTGTTTCGCGTATTTCGCTACTCGTTTGATGAAACCGCACCGCGACACGATTATCAGCCGCTTGCGCCCGGCATGGATGCCATTGCTCTGTGTTTGGCGGTAGCAGCCTTTGCGCTTGGCTTACTCGCCCACTTTCCGCTGGGGTTGCTGCATGGAGGTGGTGGATGAACGCGGCTTGGTTACCCCTGACGACGCTGGCAACCTCCTTATTCGCGGCGGTGATTATTTTCTCGTTGCCAGAAGAGGCTCGACGTGTCCGCACGAGCATCAACTTACTGGCGGCGGTCGTTAAAATTCTCCTAGTGATAGTGATGGTTGGGCGTGTTTCAGAAGGCTATGAAGACACCTTTAGCTTTCAAATCGTGGGAGGCGTTGATTTTGTGCTGCGGGCGGATGCCCTCGGCGTTATGTTTGCGGGTCTTTCGTCACTGCTGTGGCTATGCACGACGATTTACGCGATTGGGTACTTGGAAGGGGCGGCCAATCGGAAGCGTTTCTTTGGCTTCTTCAGCCTGTGTGTCACCAGTACGCTAGGGATTGCCCTGTCGGGAAACCTGTTTACCTTCCTGATTTTCTACGAAATGCTGACACTCTCAACTTACCCGCTCGTGGTGCACGCGGGTTCAGCAAAAGCCTTAGCGGCCGGTCGAGTGTATTTGCGTTACACCCTCACGGCGGGCGTCGTGCTGCTGCTAGGCGTTGTCTTGCTGTACAGCTTAACCAACGATCACTCTTTTGCGTCAGAGCAAGGGTTGTCCCCCTATCTGGATGATCACCGTGGTTTGCTAACCCTTATTTTTGCGCTGCTGGTCGGTGGCTTGGCGGTGAAGGCAGCCATGGTGCCGCTGCATGGCTGGCTGCCCAGGGCGATGGTGGCACCGGCGCCGGTGAGTGCATTGCTGCATGCCGTTGCTGTGGTAAAAGCCGGTGCGTTTGGCATTTTGCGTGTCATATACGACCTATACGGCATTGAACTTAGCGTGGAGTTGGGCGTCACCACCGTGCTGGCCGTCGCTGCGTCTATCACCATTATTTATGGGTCGCTGCGGGCGATTGCCCAAGAGGAGTTAAAGCCACGCTTGGCGTTTTCGACGATTAGCCAAGTTTCCTATGTGGTGTTAGGCGTTAGCTTGTTTGGCCCTTTCGGGACGATAGGCGCGCTGGCGCATTTGCTTCACCAAGGCCTGATGAAAGTGACGCTGTTCTTTTGTGCTGGCAATTATGCAGAAGAGCTGGGGATTCATCGCCTTGATGAAATGGACGGTGCAGGCAAGCGCATGCCATTGACTAGCCTAGCGTTTACGGTGGGGGCGCTAGGGATGATCGGGTTGCCACCGACCGCTGGGTTCATTACTAAATGGTACCTAGGCATGGGCGCTATCGAGGCAGATATGTACTGGGTAGTGGCCGTGCTAGTAGCAAGCAGTACGCTGAATGCGATTTATTTTCTCCCTATCGTACATCGCCTCTGGTTCCGTGAGGGTCCGGCCCATGGCAAGGGGCAATGGCCTAAAGAGCAGTCATTAGGGCGGCTGGAAACCCACGGATGGCTGTTGTGGCCAGCGGTATTGACGGCCGTCATTAGTATAGGGGCTGGTTTGTTGGCTGGGTTGCCATTTAGTCCGCTGGATTGGGCAACGCGCGTAGCCGTTGGGGAGTACCTGCCATGAGTTCACTGCTGTTGGCCGTGGCCTTACTCTGGCCGCTTATCGTGGCAGGCAGTAGCGTTTGGAGCGCTTACCGAGTCCCTGTTCAACAGCGTCATTTCATTTCGATGCTGTGGGTAAGTGCTGCCTGGCCTGCTTTACCGCTGGCGTATGTGGGTGACGTGCAGTGGACCATGGATGCTTGGATGTTAGGTGGGTATTGGGAGCTGAATGCGCTCAGCCGACCGTGGCTAGCCTTTACTGCTCTGCTTTGGAGTATGGCGGCGTTTCATGCACGAGGTTACTTCGCCGATGAACAGCGTCAGGCACAAGGAGGGGATGCGTCGGCACAACGGCGTTTACAGCGTTTAACCTTACTGTGGCCGCTAACCTTGCTGGGCAACATTCTTCTGATAGTCGCCCAGGATATTGCCAGTTTTTATTTTGGCTTTGCGCTGATGACCTTCGCTGCGTATGCGCTGGTGGTGCATAACGGCACTCCGGCCGCGAAGCTGGGGGCTAAGGCCTATCTTGTGCTGGCCGTTATCGGTGAAGGTTTGATATTAGGTGGTTTTCTCTGGGCCGCAGGCACCTCGGATACGTTAACACTCAAAGGCGTGCGCGACACCCTGGCCACGGCAGACCATGGTGCGTGGATGGCGCTGTTGCTGTGGCTGGGTTTAGGCGTGAAAGCGGGGGTGATCGGGCTGCATGCTTGGTTACCATTAGCGCACCCCGTGGCTCCCGCGCCCGCCAGCGCTGTCCTCAGCGGCGCCATGATCAAGGCAGGCTTGTTGGGTTGGTTGACCGTGTTGCCGTTGGGAATGGAGTCGCTATCTCCTGCCATGATGCAGTTTGGCAATGTCGTATTGGTGGCAGGGTTTGCAGCAGCATTTGGTGCGGCCCTGTACGGCATTTGGCAGTCGCATCCCAAAGCGATTTTGGCCTACTCCAGTATCAGCCAAATGGGCATGTTAACGGCGTTAGTGGGTATGGGAATCGTCGTGCCAGCGGTATGGCCGGCCTTGCTACCTGCCATCATTTTGTTTGCGGGTCACCATGCGTTAGCGAAGGGCGCTCTCTTTATGGGTACCAGTGTGAGTGAGCATATGCCCAAGTGGCCCACCTCGCTGCTGTTTCTTTTGATTGCTCTACCGGGCATTTCGCTGACAGGCGCACTCGCGGCAGGCATGTTCAGCAAGTGGGGGGTGAAGCATGCGCTCTATGAGTTCGAGCAAGAGCGCATTATCGCACTATTGACTTGGGCGGCGATGGGCACGGCCGCGCTGGTGACGGTCTGCGTGTGGCGACAATGGCAGCAGCGGCAGCGAGGAAACAGCCATTCGTTTCAGTGGGGGGCGTGGCTAGCGGCATTGATCGCTGCGCTAATGACACCGCTGTGGCTGCCGTTACCGGAGGGGAGTGTGATCGCTCCTCCCTTGAACGAGTGGTTGGGCATTATTTGGCCTTTTCCGGTAGGCGTTGTCGGCATGGCGTTAGGCTTGTTGGCGCTGCGCCGTTTTGATGTGCCAACGCCACCTGCCGGGGATTGGTGGTGGGGATACCATTCCCTTGCCACTCTAGGCTTGAGCGCCGCACGCTCACTGGCCGCGCGATGTGGAAGAGGTAAAACAACCTCCGTGGCGCTGGCACTGAAGGGTGAGCGTTTGCTCATGAAGGGGTTGTTGCGCGGACTATCAGTGGAGTCATGGATGCGCCAGCATGGTGGAGGCTTGATGATGGCGTTGGCCGTTCTCCTGGCACTTTTGCTCATTTGGGAGGGACAGTAGTGGGGCAACAAGCAAGAGAGCCATTGGGTGAGCGCGGCCGAAGTGCCGATGTGCCCAACGATATTCCAAAGCGTGGTTGGCAGGATATTGCATGGCGCGTCGTGCGCGCCGCGCGCCGAGACCGGGTCACCATGTTTGCCGCAGGGGTGGCGTTTTACGCGCTGCTGGCGCTGTTTCCGACCATTGCGGCGGTAGTGTCGGTATGGGGACTACTGTTCGATCCTGTCGAGGCGGGGCGGCAGCTCTATACGATCAGCCGCTTCATGCCGCCGGACGCGGCCAACTTGATCGATCAGCAGGCGCAAGACGTGGTCGAGAGCACCGAGTCGGGTAATGTCCTGACCGCGTTGGCGGGGCTGCTCATTGCCATGTTCATTGCCTCGAAAGCAGTCTCGGTGCTGGTCATTGGTCTCAACGCGGTATATGGCGAGCAAGAGCAGCGTTCACTGCTCTATCGAGGGGTGGTCCTCGTTTCGCTGACCTTTGGCTTGATTTGCATGACGCTGGTCTCCCTGGGATTCATCGCCATCGTGCCAGCGCTAGTGGACCGATTGATGATCGAGCCTCCTATGGATCGAGTGCTGCAGTGGCTGCGCTGGCCGGCGCTGCTGGTATTGATGAGCCTACTGATCGCACTGCTCTACCGCTTTGCACCTTATCGCCGCTCACCGCAGTGGCGTTGGCTGAGTTACGGCACGCTGTTTGCGACGCTTATGTGGCTGCTGGGCTCGGGAGGGTTGTCACTCTACGTGCGCTACTTTTCGACCTTTAGCGAACTGTACGGCTCGATAGGTGCCGTGGTGGCCCTGATGCTGTGGTTTTGGCTCTCGGCCTTCGTCGTGTTGTTCGGAGCGGAGCTCAACTGCGAAATGGAGCGTCAAACCTGCCACGACACCACCGTGGGCGAGGCGCGCCCGTTAGGCGAGCGCGAGGCGTTTGCTGCCGATACCATCGGCATCGAAAACCCCTGGAATAGCGACCGTGCCGCGAGACAGCGGCCGCCGTGCGATGGAGGTCAAGAGTGAACCGCCCAGTGAGCTGGGCGGTGTAGACGTTCGGGGGAAAGAGCGCTACAGCAGCTCCTCGGCGGCCAGTGCCAAGCGGGAGCGCTCGACGCTTTTTAGAGTGATATGCCCAGCGTGGGGCCAGTCTCGGAACCGTTCGACCACAGCGGCCATGCCGCAGGTGTTGGCGGTCAGGTAGGGCGTGTCGATCTGCCCGACGTTGCCCAGGCAAACGATTTTGGTGTTGCGCCCGGCGCGGGTGACCAGCGATTTCAGTTGCTTGGGTGTGAAGTTTTGCGCCTCGTCGATGATCAAAAAGGTGTCGTTCAGGGTGCGCCCGCGCATGAAGCTGGGCGAGCGGATTTGTACCCGCGACCCTATCAGCTGTCGCGTGGCGCCGTTGTCCCAGCTCGACTCCCCCTCGTCGTTGCGCAACAGGTTATCCATGTTGTCGTGGAAGGCGCCCATCCACGGTGACATTTTCTCCTCTTCGGTGCCCGGCAAGAAGCCAATGTCCTCGCCCATGGGAATCGGCGCGCGGGTAAAGACGATGCGCTCGAAACGTTTGGCATCCAGGGTTTGTTGAAACGCAGCCGCAAGGGTCATGAAGGTTTTACCGGTGCCTGCGTTACCGGCAATGGTGACGAGATCGATCTCTGGGTCCATCAGTAGGTTGAGGGTAAAATTTTGGCGACTGTCGTGGGCGTGCACGCCCCATACGCCCGCGTGGTGGCGATAGTTGGTGAGCAGCTGCAGCCGCGCCGAGCTGGGGGAAAGCTCGCGCACGATGGCTTCGAATTCGGCGCCGTTTTCGCTGTCGGACACTAGCATACCCACGTGCCAGTCGCGGGGCATAGTGCCGCTTAGTTGATAAAAGGTGTGATGATCCACGCGTTCGACCGTGACATCGACATTCAGCGCTTCCCAGAGCGATGCGCCATTCTGGCCTGCCTGGGTATACACCTGCGCGCCTTCGATCATCGCATCGCTATCGGAGAAGGCGCGGTCGTTGAGGTAATCCTCCACCGGGACTTTTAGCGCGGCGGCTTTTACCCGCAGATTGATGTCTTTCGTGATGAGAATGACCGACGCATCCGGGCGTTCGTCACGCAACCGGCAGGTTTCTGCCAGAATACGGTTGTCGGGGCTATCGTCTAACGCGTCGAAGGGCTTGAGATCGTTGTAGCACAGAAAGTGTAGGCGGCCAGACTCTCCGCTGATGCGGGGAATGGGGATACCTTGCTGAATTTCGTCGAACGTCACCTGGCTGGTGAGATCGGACAGCGTGCGGCTGATTTGCCGTGCCGTTCGGGCGATTTCGCGGATGCCATTCTTATGCTTGTCCAGCTCTTCGAGCACGGTCATGGGGATGACCACATCATGCTCATCGAAATGGTAGAGCGCGGCGGGGTCGTGGATCAGGACATTCGTGTCTAGGACATACAGCCTAGTCGCTTTCTTATCGAGTCGTACCATCGCGGAAACTACTCCTTGGTTGACGGCAACATCGACACTGGCAGATGCACTTTACGCTTAGATGACACGTGCCTGTGTCGGTTCTCTAGCGTGTCCTTTGGGCTCCTTCAATGGCTTTTTTTACAGCGTGGTGGGCAATCGCTTTTTTCGCCACTGCTAAATTTCAACGTTACTCATGCGCCGTGCTCGGCTTTCCGACTGAGAGGGGGCCTCAGCGTGTGGTACCCAAGAAACGGATGACGTTGGTCAGCAGCGCCGTGGCGACCACCCCGAGGCTCTCGCCTTCCACGTAACGGTAGTAATGGCTTTCCAGCAGCAGGTCGTGATTGAGCGCACACAGAGTGTGGCTGGCCAAGGCGTCTTTGACGAGCGGGTAGGGCAGCAAGGCCCAGCCGGTGCCATTGATCACCGCATCACGAATCACCTCGAACATGGTCAGGCCCAGATAGTTGGTGGAGAACAGCGCCTCGCTCACCAATTTGTCGCCTTGGTCGAAGGTCAGGCATACCTGGGTGTACTGTGCCAAATCATCTTTGGTGACGTTGGGCAGGCGACTGAGTGGATGCCCAGGTGCCGCCACGAGACTCATGCTCACTGGGGCAAGGTTGCTGGCATTCACCGCGGCTCCTTCGGCGGTATACAGCCCAAAGGCAATATCTACCGTTTGGCGCAGCACGAACTGGGCGTGCTCCTGAGGTGGGAGCAGGTATACCGAAATGGCCGTGAGCGGGTAGCGCTGCTTCAGGTCGTGCATGACCTGTCGCCAAAACGCTTCGGGCAGCGCGTCGTCCCGCGCGATGCAGAGCTGGCTCTCTACCCCCTGCAAATGCTGCTGGCAGTGCTTGTTGATGCGGTTGGCACTGGTCAGCAGGCGGTAGCAGTCGGGTAGCACGCTTTCCCCCACGGCCGTGAGCTGAAGGCTGTTCCCCGACCGCTCGAAGAGTGCCACGCCCAGGCTATCTTCCAGCGCATTGACGGCGGCGCTCAGGGTGCTGCGCTTCATGCCGGTGTGCCGTGCGGCGGCGGCAAACGAGCCGTGCTCCGTGACATCGATGAACGCTTGGACCTGTTCCGCGCGCATGCAAACCACCTCATAAAGTAAAAGCTTTCGAGCGCCAATATAGTTGGCGCTGAGCGACTAGTGTAGCGTTGTTTTACTCACTATGATGGCTTGCTCTTATCTCCCCTTCTACTGGAGCAACCCGCGTGACCCCCTTTGTCGCCGAGCGCCGTGCGCTCAGATTTTCCGCCATCTCCGCTAGTCTGTTTGCCTTTACCGGACTTGCCTTGGGCCTTGCGAGTGGCTCGATAACGATCCTCTTCGATAGCGGCTATTCGCTATTAAGTTTAGTGCTGGCATCGCTCTCTCTGTTTGCGCTTCAGCAGGCCCGCAAACCGGCGGATGATCACTACCCCTTTGGGCGGCTGACGGTCGAGCCGCTGGCCGTGCTGCTCAAAGGCGTGGTGATTGCGCTGGTGTGCCTGTTCTCCCTGGTCTCTGCTCTGTGGAGCTTGGCGCAGGGAGGACGTTTGGTCACGCTGGACTTGGCGCTGATGTTTGGCGTGGTCAACGTGAGCGGCTGTTTGCTCACCTGGGGGTGGTTGAACCGCTACGCCAAGGTGGCAAAGTCCTCGCTACTGGCTGCAGAGCTTCGCCAGTGGCAAATGGATACTTGGCTGAGTGCCGCCGTCATGCTGGGCTTTGCCCTTACCTGGGGGTTAACCCTCTCGCCTTGGGCACACTTGGCGCGTTTTGCGGACCCGGTGATGGTTCTTATCATTGCCGGTTACTTCCTGCCCATGCCCATTCGTATGGTCAAAGGCGCGCTGCGCGAGTTGATGTTCGGCGAACCGGTCGGCAGCGTGCGCCAGGAAGTGGTGCAAGAAGTGGCGGAGTTCGATATCGCCGACGACGATGTACGCCTTGCGCAGGTAGGCAGCTTCCTGATGGTCGACATTCAGCTCGATAAGCAGCAAATCGATGACGCGGAAGAGATCGTCGAGAGCGTCGAGCAGCACTGTAAGCTGCGTAATTTACGCCCGGTGACGAGCATTACGCTGGTCACGTAATGCGTGCATTGAAAAAGTGTTGACGCTATCGAAGGTGTGGTGATATCAAGCGCTACCGACAACGGGTGTCGGCTTAACACTGCACTTTTGAGGGTTGCAAAAACATGCCACTGCGCCGCTGTTTGCCCGTGCTGCTGGTCACCGCTTTGGTGGCTGGCTGCGCAAGTTCTACCATTGCCCCACGTTACACCACTGAAAATCCGGACGTCATGCGGATCGGCGGAGATCGCCCCGTCAGTGCGGATCCGCGTACCGAAAACGCTGGTTCGTTCTGCCTGGAAACCACCGAGCGCTGGAACGAACATGGCCGCACGCCCGATGGCCAAACGCTGTGGGCGAAAGATACGCTGCGCCGCGTGGTGCCTTGCCAATAATTGGCTGACATAGGCTCACGAAAGCTGCGCCAGCGCAAGCCGCTGGCGCAGCCTCGCTCAATCGTCCTCTTTCTTTTGCGGTTTGCCTTTACGTTGGGTACCCGCCATCTCTTCCAATTCCTCTTCGCTCATCGAGTCGTACATCTCTTTCGAGGCGTCATACAGCTCGCTGGGCTTGGTCTCGCCGCGTTTGGCGGAAAGGGCGGCGCCAGCGGCTTTTTGCTGGGCTTTCGACGTGGCTTTCATTTAACGACTCCTGTCAGTTGACTTCCATGAGGTGGTCACGCTATTAAGCCTAGCAGTGGGAAGTGATGTTTTCAGATAGGCTGGCGCGTTTAACTTAAGAGACCTCCATGACACCGGCAATCAACAGCGCAAGGCACGCAGGTATTGCGTTTCAGCTCCATGAATATCAGCACGATGCCACCGCCCCGTCCTACGGGTTAGAAGCGGCCGACAAACTTGGCGTTACCGCCGAACAGGTCTTCAAAACCCTCGTCGTTAGCTTGGATGGCAAGCAGTTGGCCGTGGGTATCGTCCCCGTGAATAGCCAGTTGGGGCTGAAGCAGATCGCCAAAGCGGCCGGCGCTAAAAAGGCCGCGATGGCCGCGCCGGATATCGTCGAACGTATCACCGGCTACGTGCTAGGAGGAGTGAGCCCGCTAGGCCAGAAAAAGCGCCTGCCGACGTTCATTGATGCCTCGGCACAAGCGTGGTCGACGCTTTACGTGAGTGCTGGTCGGCGAGGGTTAGAAATCGAACTCTCGCCGGAGGACCTCGCTGCACTCAGCCAGGGCCGTTTCGCAGCGCTCTCTGCATAGAACGATACGCATCGGGTTAAGTGCCTGGCAAAGCAGGAGAGGGCGCTTTCTGGTATGGTGCTTCCATCAATCGGATCGCTGGGCACCGCCGCCCCTTCAGGAATTTTTTGTGTCAGATACCTCTTTTGCCTCCCTTGCCCTCTCGCCCGCGCTGCTGAGCACGCTCGACTCTCTGGGCTATCACGACATGACGCCCGTTCAGGCGCAGAGCCTGCCGCCCATGCTGGTGGGGCGCGATGTGATGGCGCAGGCCAAAACGGGCTCGGGTAAAACCGCCGCGTTTGGTTTGGCGCTGTTGTCACAGCTGCGTGTAGAAGCCTTCAGCGTACAGGGCTTGGTGCTGTGCCCCACCCGCGAACTGGCGGATCAGGTCGCCGAGGAGCTGCGACGCCTGGCGCGGGGCATGCCCAACGTCAAAGTACTCACACTGTGTGGCGGCGCGCCCTTTGGGCCGCAGCTCGCCTCGCTGGAGCACGGTGCGCATATCGTGGTGGGCACGCCGGGGCGGGTGGACGAGCACTTGCGCAAAGGCTCGCTCACGCTTGGGTCGCTGGCCGTGCTGGTGCTGGACGAAGCCGACCGCATGCTGGACATGGGCTTTCAGGTCACCATCGACGACATCATCGCCGATACCCCCGCTGACCGACAAACGCTGCTGTTCAGCGCGACGTTTCCCGACGAGCGGGAGGGGCTGGCAGCCATGACGCGCGGTATGCTGCGCGACCCGGTCAGTGTCAAGGTGGCAGAGACCCACGATGCCACGACCATCGAGCAGCACTTTTACCGGGTGTCCCATGAGGACGACCGTTTTGCTGCGTTGATCGAGCTGTTGCTCGCCACGCGTCCTACCACTAGCGTGGTGTTCTGTAATACCAAGCGGGAAACCCAGGCCGTGGCCGATGGCTTGGTCGATGCGGGATTTAGCGCCGTCGCGCTGCACGGCGATCTCGAGCAGAAAGACCGCGACCGGCTGCTGGTGCTGTTTGCCAATCAGAGCGCATCGATCTTGGTCGCCACCGATGTGGCCGCCCGCGGGCTCGACATTGCTCAACTAGACGCCGTCTTCAATTACCAAATCGCCCGCGAGCTGGACGTCCACGTTCATCGCGTCGGCCGCACGGGGCGCGCAGGAGCCAGCGGTATCGCCTGTACCCTGGTCACACCGCAAGAAGATTATCGACTCGAACGCCTCGCTGAGCTGTTGGGCGAGCCGCTCGCGACCGAGCCGCTGCCGAAAGCCACCAACGGTTCGCCGTTCGAGCCCCCCATGGCCACGCTACAGTTGGCGGGTGGCAAGAAAGATAAGCTGCGCCCTGGCGACATTCTGGGCGCATTGACCAGCGAAGGCGGTCTGCGCGGTGATCAGGTGGGTAAGATCAAGGTGTTGGCTCGAAGCGCTTACGTCGCGGTGGCGCGCAGCGCTGTCCAGAAAGCTCAGGCCAAGCTGGAGCGGGATAAACTCAAAGGGCGCGCTTTCCGCGTGCGACGCATTCGCCATTAACGATCCCAATGACGTGGTCGCTATCATAAGGAGCCTTCGCAGCAAGTTATGAAAACACCCAAACGATTACAGCCCCTGGTCGACGATGGCCTGATCGATGAGGTGCTGATGCAGTTGATGAGCGGCAAGGAAGCGCAGGTGTACATAGTGCGCTGTGGCGACGACACGCGCTGTGCCAAAGTCTTCAAAGAGGCCAAACAGCGTAGCTTCAAGCAGGCGGTGCAGTACCAGGAAGGGCGTAAAGAGCGCAACAGCCGCCGCGCCCGCGCCATGGCCAAGAAGACCCGCTACGGCCAGAAAGAGCAGGAGCAGGCGTGGCTGACCGCCGAGGTGGATGCGTTGTACCGCTTGGCCGCGGCCGAGGTGCGTGTGCCCAAGCCCTATGGTTTCGTGGATGGCGTACTGCTCATGGAGATGATCACCGATGCAGAGGGGGATGTGGCACCGCGCTTGGACGAGGTCACCCTGACCGAAGAGCAGGCGCTGCGCTATCACGCCAAAGTGATCCAAGACGTGGTGCGAATGCTCTGTGCAGGCTTGATCCACGGTGATTTATCGGAATTCAACGTGCTCGTCGACGCCGATGGCCCGGTCATCATCGATTTACCTCAGGCGGTGGATGCGGCGGGCAATAACAGCGCTGCTGCCATGCTGGAGCGCGATGTGAACAACATGCGTGCCTATTTTGGCCGTTTTGCGCCCGAGCTGCTCGCTACCCATTACGGTAAAGAGATGTGGGCGCTGTATGAAGCGGGGAAGCTGCATCCCGATAGCCAGCTGACCGGCCACTTCGAGTTCGATGACCACATTGCCAATGTGGACGAGCTGATGGAAGTGATCGACGACGCCAAAGAGGAGGAGGCCGAGCGCCAAGCGCGCCTGCGCGATGACGACGACGAGGATTGACCCCAATAGTGATAAACTGAGGCAACGATTAGCAGAGTAAGTAGTTGAACGAGACGACTCTGCCATACCGCATCGCCTGAGAGATCATGGGAGGGGAGTGTGAAGGGCAGCCGTTACAGTGCAGGGAGAGCCAAGGCGCTTGTCTTATCACTCGGTGTTGGCGCCGCAGGCGGCACGCTGTTTCATGTGACCGGGCTGCCGCTAGCCTGGATGTTGGGCCCTCTAGTGGCGAATTTGCTGGTGTCTGCCAGAGGGCTGAGCGTAGCGGTGCCCGAGTCGCTGCGCAGTGTGTTCCTAGCCGTCATGGGCATGGTACTGGGCAGCCAGGTCACCCCTGAGCTGGCCCAGCGGGTGCTTGATTGGCCCATCTCGGCCATGCTTCTGCTTGCAGGCGTGGCCGCGTCGACCGCCGTGGCGTCTGCCTGGTATCGCCGCTGCGGCTTCGACCCCGTCAGCGCCTGGTTTGGCGCATCACCGGGCGCCATGACCGCGATGATCCTGCTCGGTGAACGGTGCGGCGGCGACCCGCAGCGCATTGCCATTGCACAGTCGCTACGTATCGTGCTGGTGATTCTTTTCCTACCGCCGCTATTTTGGGCTTGCGAGGGCGGAGAGGGCACGCTGGGTCCGGCGGCGTCGTCACTCACGGATGGCTGGCTACTGCTCACCATCCCTCTTTTACTTCCGTTGGGTAAGTGGTTGCGCCTGCCAAGCCCTGCGCTGCTCGCTCCCTTGTTAGCCACCGCGCTGCTCTCCGGGCTGGATATGGCGAGTCTCGCCCTGCCAAGCTGGGGTATGAACGTGATGCTCTGGGTGCTAGGTAGCGCCATCGGCTCGCGCTTTCAAGGTATGACGCGGCGGCTACTCGGGCGCTATCTTTGGCAATCGGGGGTGGCGACGTTGCTTGCGCTGGTGGTTCTGGCACTGTTTGCCGAACTCATCCACCAAACCGTGGGGGTAGGGCGCGATGTGGCGCTCTTGGCGCTGGCCCCAGGCGGCATTGGTGAAATGGCGATACTCGCCGTCGCGCTCAACATCGACCCGGTGTTCGTGGCGTTTCATCACCTGCTGCGCATGGTCACACTCATGGTCGTCGCTCCTTTTTGGGCCCGTTGGCTCATGCGTCATCATCCTGACGCTTGACGTCGCGATCATGCTTCTAAGCGTTCTTACGCCGTCCTTTCTTTTATTGCGTCTTGTAAGGAATGTCCATGCTGTCACGTTTGCTCTCGCCGCTGTTCCGCTTTTTCGAGGCGCGCGTCAACCCCTACCCAGAGGGTGAGGTCACCACACCGCCCAAAGGGCTGTTGCCGTTCATTTGGCACTTTTCCCGCCCGGTATGGCCGTGGCTGCTGGTGATGTCGCTGATCACGGCGGTGGTGTCCGCCGCCGAGGTCGTGTTCTTTAGCTACATGGGGGATTTGGTGGATTGGCTGGGCGGCGTCGAGCGCGCCGACTTTTGGTCGAGCCACGGTCTCTGGCTGGCGGGTGTGGCGGTGTTGGTGGTGGTGGGATTGCCGCTGCTGGTGTTGCTGCAGTCGCTGGTGACGCATCAGAGCATTTTCGGCAATTACCCGATGATTGGCCGCTGGCTATCGCATCGCCATATGCTCAGCCAGAGCCTGGCATTTTATCAGGATGAGTTTGCCGGGCGGGTATCGCAAAAAGTGATGCAAACCGCGCTGGCCGTGCGGGAAACCGTCACCAAAGTGATGGATCTACTGGTGTACGCCATCGTCTATTTTACCGGGGCGGCCATCTTGCTGGGCCGCGCCGACCCATGGCTGCTGCTGCCGCTGGGGCTTTGGCTGGTCGGCTATTTGGGCATCATGCGTTTTTTCGTACCGCGTCTGCGGGACGTTTCCATGGCCCAGGCGGATGCGCGTGCGCAAATGACCGGTCGCGTGGTGGATAGCTACAGCAACATCCAAACCATCAAGCTGTTTGCCGATACCCAGCGCGAAGAGCGCTATGCCAAAGATGCCATGGAAGGCTTCATGACTACCGTGCATCGCCAGATGCGGCTGGTGACCGTGATGAGCGTCTGCTTGACGCTACTCAACACGCTACTATTGGTCGGCACCGCCGGCATGGCCATCGCCGCCTGGTACATGGAGGCGATCTCGTTGGGCGTACTGGCCATTGCCATTGCCCTGGTAATGCGGATTCGCTTCATGTCCGACTGGATTTTGTGGGAAGTGGCCGGGCTGTTCGAAAACATCGGCACGGTGCAGGATGGCATGAACACCATCGCCCAGGAACCGACTGTCAAAGATGCTCCTAATGCCAAAGCATTGTGCGTGCCCAACGGCGAGATCGTCTTCGACGCGTTGCGTTTCCAATATGCCCAGGCAAAAGGGGAGAGCAAAAACGTGTTCGATGGTCTGAGCCTGACCATCAAGCCCGGCGAGAAAATTGGCCTGATTGGCCGCTCTGGGGCCGGGAAATCGACCCTGGCAAACCTGCTGCTGCGCTTTTACGACCTGCAGGGCGGACGCATTCTGATCGATGGTCAAAACATCGCCGAGGTCTCCCAAACCTCGCTACGCCACCAGATCGGCATGGTGACCCAAGATACCTCGCTGTTGCACCGCTCGCTGCGGGACAACATCCGCTACGGCAGCCCTAACGCCAGCGATGAGGACGTCTGGCAGGCGGTGTGCCGCGCCCATGCCGACACGTTCATCAATGATCTGGTCGATCCCAAAGGTCGGCGTGGTCTGGATGCCCACGTGGGAGAGCGGGGCGTCAAACTCTCCGGCGGTCAGCGCCAGCGCATTGCCATTGCCCGAGTGCTGCTCAAGGACGCCCCGATTCTGGTGTTGGACGAAGCCACTTCGGCGCTGGATTCCGAAGTCGAGGCGGCGATTCAAGAGCAATTGGATGCGTTGATGGAGGGCAAAACGGTCATCGCCATTGCCCACCGGCTCTCTACCATCGCCATGCTGGATCGTTTGATCGTGGTGGACGAAGGGCGCATGGTGGAGAGCGGCACCCATCAGGAATTGCTCGCCCGCAATGGTATCTATGCCGGTCTTTGGCAGCGGCAGTCGGGCGGCTTTTTGGGTAACGACCTTGATCCTGATAACAACGCCCTTATTTGAGACTAGACCGGTCGCCTAGTGAAGGCGCTTCAACAGGAGGTAGAGATGCAAACGATTGAGCTTCAACAACCCGGCGGTTTAGATAAATTGAACGTCGTCGACACGGCCGCGCCCGGCGAGCCTGGCCCTGGCGAGATCAAAGTGCGCCTGCACGCCAGCTCGCTGAACTTTCACGACTACGCGGTGGTGGCGGGGATGATCCCCACCGACGACAAGCGCATCCCGATGTCCGACGGCGCGGGCGTGGTGGAGGCCGTGGGCGAAGGCGTTGAGGAGTTTGCCGTGGGCGACGCGGTCGTCTCGACGTTCTTTCCCTACTGGCTGGAAGGCCCGGCACGGGTAGGCGACTTCACCACTACCCCCGGTGATGGCGTCGATGGCTATGCCCGGGAGCAGGTAATTCGACCGGCCACATGGTTCACTCGCCAGCCGATCGGCTACAGCCATGCAGAATCCGCCACGCTGACCACTGCGGGATTGACCGCTTGGCGCGCGCTGGTGGTGGACGGCGGCTTGAAAGCGGGCGATACCGTGCTGGTACTGGGTACCGGCGGAGTGTCGATCTTTGCACTGCAGTTCGCCAAGCTGATGGGGGCTCGAGTGATCGCGACCTCCTCTTCCAATGAGAAGCTGGAGCGCCTGCGCGCTTTAGGCGCGGAGCACACCATCAACTACCGCGAGACACCCGAGTGGGGAAAAGCGGTCAAAGCGTTGACCGACGGCAAAGGCGTGGATCACGTCGTCGAGGTAGGCGGCCCCGGTACGCTGCCGCAATCCATCGACGCCGTGAAAATTGGTGGACACATTTCGCTGATTGGCGTGCTGACCGGCCGCGAGGGAGACATTCCCACTGCCAAACTCATGGCCAAGCAGGCCAAGCTGCAGGGTTTGATCGTCGGTAGCCGTCGCCACCAGATCGAGATGATCGACGCGATCGAAGCGGCGAATTTGAAACCGATCATCGATCGTGAGTTCCCGCTTAGCGAGATTGCCGAGGCGTTTCGTCATCAAGAATCGGGCAAGCACTTTGGTAAAATTTGCCTGACGTTCTGAGCGACGCGATGCACTTTGCGTAAAATGCACGTTGCGTAAAGAGTGAGAAAAGCGCGTCTGCCATGGGCGGACGCGCTTTTTTATTGGCCAGCCGGAGGAAGGTCGTACAAGGGCAGAGACATTACTCTCCTAACCGACTGTAGACCACGCCTTTGACTTCCAACTCCCAGATATCGTCATAGGGTACGGTGACGCCATCCACGTCCCCAGGGTCGCCGGTACTGTTTTTGATGACGGTTTCGGGGATGATCTTCACCCCCATGACACCCACATGTTGGATGCGGCCGCTGAATCGATTGCCCTCCTGCTCAATGAGCACCCGCTCGCCTGCAATGCACTTCGCAAGCTTCTCGTGTAGTTCAGCCATCGTGACATTCACCACGCTCATCGTTGCCTCCTGCGCATCGCTCAAAAGTGAGTTACTTGGCAATAACGACTTTATTCTAGACGATAAGTTCGACTGGCCCCTTGGGAGGAGTCTCAGGCATGCTAACCTTAATCTACTTTACCTAACCGAGGCAGACGATGGCGCAGAGCTCAACGAACGCGGCGTTATCGCCATGGAAAGTAGTGTCATTGGATAGCTTTCACACCCCTGAACGCACCCAGGCAAGCCAGTGGCGGCGCAGCTTTCGAGCAGCTACCACTTGGATGGTTGGCCGCGAAGCTTCCGAACGCCAAGCCAAACGAGAGAGCGAGCTACGCGCGCTGCCGGAGGTCAAATTGGCCCACTGGGCGCCCAGTATCGACTGGACACCCGCCGCGCGTGGTTTGGCCCAGTCACTGCAAGCCTATGATGAAGCGCCCATGGTGATGTTCGTTTCGCCACCTCATGGTGGACATGCAGCAGTGGTGCGGCACTGGGCCGCGCAGCGAAGCGTGGAGTGCCTTACTCCTCCTACGCTTCCCGAGCTGCTCGAGGGAAGTACCGTATGGCTCGATCATGTAGCCCCGCGCAAGCGCTGGGCCATCCCCGCCCTCGAGCGCCACTTTCTGCGTCACACCAACGGCTTGCAGGGCGTGCGTGAGCTGGTCGAGCGCTCCCTGAGCGGCCGAATGGGGCAGAGCGTGATTGGCTGCGATAGCTGGACGTATGCCTACTTACAGCACGCCGTAGGCCTTGAGGGCGTGCCGGTGCTCACCCTCCAAGGGCTCGAAGGTGAGCAGCTGGCCCACTATTTTGCCCACCACGTGGATCGAACGGTGCAGGTGTGCCCAACGGTGTACAGCACACGCACGGGGAGGCCGGTGCTCACGAGCGAAAGCGACGATAAGGCGGTTTACAGCGAACTGCAGCGATTGGCCGCGCACTGTCGCGGACATTTGGGCATTGCCTGGCACTACTGGCGCGAGCGGCTGCGAGAGCCATCGGAGGAGAATGCATCGGATGACGGCCAAGAGACGCGCAGCGACATGCAAGAGCTGTGGCTCCTTGATGCGTTGGCCGATGCCGAGCTACCGGCGGATACCGGCGACGTCGCTACCCTGCTGCTTCATACGCTGCTCATACACGGCGGGCTCGATGACCAAGCGTTGAGGTACGTGCTGCCGTTTTCCGATCATGAAGCGTTGAACGCACGATTCTCCTTGGCGCAACGCGGCATTCTGAGCGGTCAGGAGGGGCGTTGGCAGGTGGCGCCGCTGTGCTACGCCAGCGTACGACAATTGCTGGCGTCGCGTAATTATTTGGTAGATCCGCTTTAAGGAGCGTCGATGGACGATCAAGGGCAGTATGCCAAGTTATTTAATGAGCTCGATAGCCAAGCGCTAATCACGCTAGGCATTGTGGTGGGCAGTGCCATCGTATTGATCATTGCCAGCCAGCGCGGTCTCAACTGGCTGGCCAATCGGCTGCATGGTCAGGTGCGCTTTCGCGTCTTTGCGTTGGTACCGCTAACCCGCCTGATCATCCTCATCGTGGCACTGGCCATCGCTGTGCCGATCATCGTCGAGCCGTCGTTGCGTAATATGGTGACGCTGCTAGGTGCCATTGGCTTGGCCATTGGTTTTGCGATGAAAGATTATGTGAGTAGCCTGATTGCTGGCGTCGTCTCAGCGGTCGAGTTGCCATACCGCCCAGGGGACTGGGTCCGGATCGAAGACACTTATGGTGAAGTGAAACACGTGGGCATGCGTACGGTAGAAGTACAAACTCCTGATGACGATCTGGTCGCCGTGCCGCATTTGAAGCTCTGGGACACCGCGATTTACAACGCCAATAATGGTGGCACTAGCCTGCAGTGCGTGGCGAGTTTTTATCTTCACCCCGAGCACGAGGCGGGCTGGGTACGCAAGGCGCTTCGTGACGTGGCGCTGACCAGCGCTTATTTAAAATTCGATGAACCGATCATCGTGGTGGCCGAAGAAAAACCTTGGGGCACTCACTATCGCATCCGCGCGTATCCGGTGGATCCGCGTCAGCAATTTCTCTTCATCACCGATTTGACGGTGCGTGGCAAGGCGGTGCTGAGCGAGGCAGGCGTCACGCCCGCGCTCTTGCCCCCGGATGCAGCGCTCGATGCCCACGGTGCGGAAAGTCGATAATGACGGCTTCGACGCTCTATATTGGGTGGGACGTGGGCGGTTGGAATTGCGACCACAATCCCGCCAGCCGCGATGCGTTGGTGGTGTTGGATGACGCACTCCATGTGATCGGCACGCCTTGGCGAGGCAACCTCCGTGAGACGCTGAACGAGGCGACCTCGAGTCGTGATGTGATCCATCGGCTGCTGGCGCTTTGCCAGCACGTGGCCAGCGGCGATGAGCGGGTGATCATGGCCATCGATACGCCGTTGGCACTCCCTCAGGCGCTCCTAGCGCTCGCACGTGGAGAGGCGGTGGATAAACTGGGCCGCTCCCAAGAAAATCCTTACCTGTATCGGGAAACCGAGCGCTGGCTGTTCGCTCGGGGGATCACGCCGCTGTCTCCCATCAAAGACATGATCGGCAGTCAAGCCACGAAAGGCATGCACTTTCTAGCTCGCTTTGCCCCACACGTCGCGGCCTGCGGGCAGTGGCAATCGAAGGGGGGCGAGCTGTGTGCGGTGGAGGGGTATCCATCGCCCGCTAAACGATCGGCTGAATTTGCAGCGCTGCGTCGGCGCGTGTGCATGACTGAAGGGCTGCACGCCATGCTTCATCAACCAACGCCGAAGCAGCAGGATATCCAGGATGCCTGGCACTGTGCACTACTGGCGTGGAGCTTGGAGCATGCCAAAGGGTGTGTGGCTTGGCCGCCAGCAGAGATGCCAGCGGCGGAAGGGTGGATCTTCGTACCCAAAGATGCGTTAAGCGCCTAACGGCTCAAGCGCTCTCTTCCGGTAGCTCCGCGTTATGGAAGACGTTCTGTACGTCGTCCAGCTCGTTGAGCATATTGAGAAATTTCTCGAACATCGCCACGTCATCGCCTTCGATGGGCGTGGTGGTTTGCGGCAGGAACTGAATCTCGTCGACCTCGAAGTCGATCTCGCCGAACGCATCCAGCAAGGCCTGCTTGGCTTTGGCGTAATCGGTATGGGGAGCAAACACCGTAATACGACCTTCTTCCTGCTCGATATCGGTCACATCCACGTCGGCTTCCATTAGCGCCTCTAGGACGGCTTCTTCATCACTGCCGTTGAAGGAGAAAATAGCGCAGTGGTCGAACATGTGGCTGACGCTGCCTGGCGTGCCGATCTTGCTTTTGGTTTTGGTGAAGCAGCCGCGCACATCGCCAAAGGTACGGTTGGGATTGTCGGTCAGGCAGTCGACGATCACCATGGCGTTGCCAGGGCCAAAGCCTTCGTAGCGCGCCGGTGAAAAATCCTCACCGCCTGCGCCGCTGGCTTTATCCAGGGCCTTGTCGATCACGTGAGAGGGCACCTGGTCTTTCTTGGCGCGCTCCATCAAACCGCGCAGCGCAAGGTTGCCATTGGGATCCGTACCGCCCGCTTTGGCACAGACGTAAATTTCACGTCCATACTTGCTGTAAACCTTGGTTTTCGCAGCGGCCGTTTTGGCCATGGATTCCTTACGGTTTTGAAACGCCCTACCCATATTGAAGTCCTTCATTAGCCATGAAACGCCTGCATGGCAGGCGTCATCGTGTTCAAAAAGGAGAAAATTCTACCCAACAGCGTACCATGCTAACAGCGTTATTTAAGCGTGCGAGACGTTAATGCGTTGCGTCGAGACGTTACGACGACCGCTAAGATCAAGATAGGCGCTATACCTCTTCTGTCTGGCGTATACTGGCGGCTCATCGAGTGTTCCACGAATTCTTCAGGGAGGAGACCATGCCGCTGACACTATGGCTTTCATTGGCCGCTATTTGTGCGATGGGGGCCATGTCGCCCGGGCCGAGCTTGGCGTTGGTGCTGCGTCATACCTTGGGCGGTGGCCGCGTGCCAGGCATCACGGCGGCTATTTTTCACGCCTTCGGCGTTGGGGTCTACGCGCTGCTGACGGTATTGGGGTTAGGCGCGCTGGTGGTGCGTTTTCCCGAATTGTTTCAGTTGATTACATGGTGCGGCGCGGCGTATTTGGCGTGGCTGGGTATCAAGGCGCTGCGCGCTGGCCGTAGCGGTGCGCTCTCGCCGAGTGCCGTGGCCACGACGCCGCAGCAAGCCGCCAAGGAAGCCGTACTGGTGGCCCTGGGCAATCCCAAGCTGATCATCTTTTTCGTCGCGCTATTGAGCCAGTTCGTGACGCCGGAGATGTCCTTGCTTGCCAAGGCGATCATCGTGGCCACGGCGATTATCATCGATGGTGGCTGGTACGTGCTGGTCGCCGTTGGGCTGTCTCACTCACGGGTATTGCCCTGGCTGCAACGCCACGCGCACTGGATCAATCGGATGACTGGCGTATTGCTGATCGCGCTGGCGCTGCGGGTGGCGGCGGGGCCGATCCTTTGATCACGAGGCTGGTGTCGCCAACGTTGCCGTGGCAAGGTAAAGCGTATGCTGGCAAAGGCATTTTAGAGGCCTGGCGATGACGATTTACGAGCAGGATTGTTATACCCATCAAGGTAAGCCCTTCAATCTGCGCGCTTTGCGTGGGCAGGTATTATTGGTGGTCAATGTGGCCAGCCAGTGCGGTTTTACGCCGCAGTTGAAAGAGCTCGAGGGGCTGTACCAGCGTTACCGGGATCGTGGATTTACCGTGTTGGGCTTCCCCTGTAACCAGTTTGGCCGCCAGTCACCAGAGAGCGCCGAGGCATTTTGTGCCTTCGGAGAGCAGCAGTTTGGCGTGAGTTTCCCGCTCATGGAGAAAGTGAAGGTCAACGGCGCCGATGCCCACCCGCTGTTCGCACAGCTCAAGCAAGAAGCGCCGGGGGTATTGGGTACCAAGGCCGTAAAGTGGAACTTTACCAAGTTCCTCGTTGGCCGAGATGGCAAAGTAATTGCTCGTTTTGGTCCTAGGGATCGCGGTCTCACGCTACGTTTGGCCCTCGAGGCTGCCCTCGACAAAGAGTAGGCCTAGACGTCCCCGCGAAAGACCATGAGACGCTGCATCAGTTCGTTCCAACGGTGGCGTACCATCATGGTCGTCAGCCCCGAAAAGAGCGCCCAGCTTTTGCGCCGCCAACCAGTGAGTTTCATGTTGTGGTTCACGAGCTGCTTCATCAGCTTGTAATCGTCGAACTTTCGCCACTCGCTGGCGACGGAAAGCTGGTGACGTGACATGACGGGTGCTAGCTCCAGGCGCAGCACCCATTCCAGCTCCTTGAGTGACATCGCGTGCTGCTCGATCACTTCGATCATATGGGCGTAGTCGCGCTCGCTGGGCTCACGATCGAGCCAGAGAGGGGCAAGGGCCAGCCATAAATCGCCTCGCTCATCGACTAGCTGCTGTGCATTCATCCAAGATCCCGTCGGCAAGTGGTGGGCAGGGCGCTATCGTGCCCCGAATGGCGGATAAGCTCAAGAGCGGACAGGGCGCGCCGAGACCGCTAGAATACCCTCATTGGTAACTCGGCACCCGCCGTGCCGAATGCGATACTCATCTGATGAAGGGGTCCAACGTGATCATTAAACCGAAAGTGCGCGGCTTTATCTGCACCACCACCCATCCGAAAGGCTGCGAGCAGAACGTGCTCGAGCAAATCGAGGCGACCCGCGCCCGTGGTTTGGATAAACGCCAAGGCCCGAAGAAAGTGCTCGTAATCGGTGCCTCTAGCGGCTACGGCCTAGCGGCACGTATCACCGCCGCCTTTGGTTACGGCGCCGATACCTTGGGCGTGTTTTTCGAAAAGCCGGGCACCGAGAAGAAGCCGGGCACCGCAGGCTGGTACAACAGCGCCGCGTTCGACAAGTTTGCCAAGCAGGAAGGCCTGTACAGCAAATCCATCAACGGTGACGCGTTCTCCCATGAAGCGCGCGACAAAGCCATCGAGCTGATCAAGCAGGATATGGGCGAAATCGATCTCGTGGTCTACTCGCTGGCCTCCCCAGTGCGCAAGCTGCCCGACAGCGGCGAGCTGAAGCGCTCTAGCCTGAAGCCGATTGGCGAGACTTACCGCGCCACGGCGATCGACACCAACAAGGACGCTATCATCGAAGCCGAAGTAGAACCGGCGACTCAGGAGGAGATCGACGACACCATTACCGTCATGGGTGGCGAAGATTGGGAACTTTGGATGAGTGCGCTAGATGATGCGGGCGTGTTGGCCAAAGGCGCGCGCAGCGTGGCGTTTAGCTATATCGGTACCGAAATCACGTGGCCGATTTACTGGCACGGTGCTCTGGGTAAAGCCAAAGAGGACCTGGATCGCGCGGCTGCGGCCATCGATGCCAAACTCAAAGAGAGCGGGGGCGGTGCCAACGTCGCCGTTCTGAAGTCCGTGGTCACTCAGGCCAGTGCTGCGATCCCGGTGATGCCGCTGTATATCGCCATGGTTTACCGCATCATGAAAGAGCAGGGCCTGCACGAAGGCACCATCGACCAGTTGAACCGCCTGTTCGGCGAGCGTCTTTATTCCGGTGAGCCGGGCGACATGGTCACTGACGATCAGGGGCGCTTGCGGTTGGACGACTGGGAGCTGCGCGAGGACGTTCAAAAAGCCTGCCAAGACCTCTGGCCGGAAGTCACGACGGACAACCTCTTCGACATTACCGACTATGCTGGTTATAAGCATGAGTTTTTGAAGCTGTTTGGCTTCGAGCGTGACGACGTGGACTACGATGCCGATGTGAACCCCGAGGTCGAGTTCGATGTCGTAACGTTATAAGCGCAGCGCGACGGGCAGCGCACGCCGACGCGCTATGAATCATCGACCGGACTGGATGAGGTGCTGTATGGATACCCGAGAAAGCAAAACCCCGGAAGAAGAGAAAGAGCACGTGCTGAGCGAACGCGTCCCCGAGGACTTCGAAACCTCGCAACCCCAGCAGCAGCCCGAAGCGAGAAAACCCGCCAATGGTCTCCATAAGATGCTGCCATTGGTCATCGTGGTGATGGGTATCATCGTCGCGGGTATCGTGCTGTTGGGGTTGGGCAATAGCGGCGGCTAACGGCTACGCTATTGTGAGATATTGTAAAAGACATCGCCGGGCTACATGGCCCGGCGATTTGCGTTTGAGCCCCTGGCGTGGCGCGCTGAGAAATACCCAGAGTAAACATGTCAATTTGATGTTTGTAATCTTTTGCGCCTATTTCCTGCTAAAAGACCGTTAATTTAAGTACAACGTTGTCGATTTTTGCCTTTTCGCTTTGCATTTATGCGCGCTGGTTCACTAGTTTGCAAAGTGTACTTCAGTACAGAAGTGCTTTGGGAAAAGTGCTTTAGGAAATTAGGTACTTCAGCGAAAGGAGCAAAGGTATGAAACGGACAGCACTCGCAGTCGCCATTGGAATGGTATGTGCCAGCTTCTCAGGCGTCGCCTTGGCACAAAATGATGACCAAACAGACCCATCAACCGCCAGGGACATGTCGCAACAGCGACAGAACGAGGTGGCCGAGCAGCAGCGTCGAGATGGCCAGACCCAAGATGGCAGCGAAACGATGGACGTCACGGTCGATCAAGCGCCAGCGGACGTGCAGGTTCAGCAGGAGTCTCCCAACATCAAAGTGGAGCAGTCCAAGCCCGATGTCACTATCGAGCAGCCTAAACCTGAAGTGACCATCGAGCAGCCGGAACCAGACGTGACGGTCGAAGAAGCAGAGCCGAACGTGACGGTCGAGCAGCAGGGCGAGCCCGATGTCTCCATCGAGCAGGCCGATAATGCTGAGGTAGAGGTAAACCGGGCCGAGGACGAGCGTGATGGCTCACAGCAGTCAGCTCAGCAAAACCAAAATCAAAGCCAACAAGTAGTGCGAGAAGACGTTCAGCAGGACGAGCAGGGTCATTCGCTGATGTCGGAGCGCGCACGTGATCTGGAGGGCATGACCGTCGTTAACCAGCAGGGAGACGAAGTGGGTGACATCCAGCACATTGCGCGTCATCAAGAGAGCGGTGAGCTATTCGCGATTGTCGCGATTGGCGGTTTTTGGGGTTTTGGTGCAAGTGATGTCGCGCTTCCCGTCAAAGAGATGCAGCGTGAAGAGGACCAACTGGTCGTCAATACCGATTATGGTAGCGAGGAGATCGAGGCCTCTGCGGACGAATATCGCGAAAGCGATTACCAAATCATCGATAACCAGACGGCGCTCTCAGACGCCGAAGAGAATGCCTAACGTGACTTCGCTACACCCCTGCGACGCCTTTTTTTAGATAGCGACAGCAGGCGCTGCCTTCATTGGCACAATTGGGTAAGATGTCGTTTACACCCACGACCCAGTTAGCCAGCGGCGGTTTTCATGCAGCGCGATAGGCAGCATAGCGAAGTCACATGCATTCCAATACGTTAACGCCACCTAGCCACCGCAGGCGGGTGGCGTTTGTGTTGCTTCCCGGGTTTTCTCTGTTGGCTCACGCCAGCGCTATCGAACCGCTACAGATGGCCAATCAGCTTAGCGGTCACATGCTCTATCATACCGTGACCCTCAGTTTGGATGACGAGCCCGTGCGCAGCGGCGCGCAGCTTTCGCTCCTGGCGCAGCACACGCTGAGCGCACCCCTTGGGCCGATGGATCTGCTTTTCATATGTGCACCGACGCCACTTCCCTACGCACTACCCGCAAAGCTGAATGAGTGGCTGCGTAGTCACCAAGGGCGAGGCGTCGCCTTTGGGGGGCTGGCGGGCGGCACCGAAGTATTGGCCCGTTGTGGTCTGCTGGAGGGCTACCGCGCGACGCTTCCTTGGCAGCGTTTTGACGCCTTTGCCCAGGCGTACCCTCAAGTCACACTCTCACAGCAGCTGTTCGAAATCGATCGCGACCGCCTGACCTGCGCAGGCGGCACCGCCGCGATGGACATGATGCTTACGCTGATTGGTAAGCATCACGGTCCGCGCTTGGCCGAGCAGGTCTCCGAACAGTTCGTCTGCGACCGTATTCGACTGGCCGATGAGCGCCAGCACGTACCTTTGCGCAGCCGTTTGGGGCATGCGCCACAAAGTCTCGTGGATGCGGTGACGCTGATGGAGGCCAATATCGAAGAGCCGCTCTCGACGTTGGAACTCTCTGAGCATCTGGGAATTTCCAGGCGGCAGTTAGAGCGGCTATTCAAGAAGTACTTACAGGCAGTGCCCAGTCGCTACTACCTGGATTTACGTTTACAGGAAGCACGCAAGCAGCTGCGTGAGAGCGACCGGGCGGTGGGCGAGATTGCCTTTGCCACCGGATTTTCGTCGGGTGCACACTTCTCGACGGCTTATCGCCACCACTTTGGCATGACGCCCCGAGAAGAGCGTCTTGGGTAACGCACTATGTCAGGGTGTCCACAATGCCGCCCTCGACACGCAGTGCGGCGCCGGTCGTGGCACTTGCCTGGGGCGAAGCAGCATAGACGCTCATATGGGCGACTTCTTCAGGAGTGGCCAAACGCTGAATGATCGACGACGGACGGTTCTCTCGAACGAAACGCGCTTCGACATCCTGTTGTGAGGTGCCCTCTTGCTGAGCGATATCGCTGAGCATGTTCAATACACCCTCCGAGCGTGTGGGCCCTGGCAGAATGGCATTGACCGTCACCTGAGAGCCGCTCAATACTTTCGCCAGGCCGCGTGAAATGGACAGCAATGCAGACTTCGTCATTCCGTAGTGGACCATTTCGCTGGGAATGTTGATACCAGATTCGCTTGATACGAACTGAATGCGTCCCCAATCGCGCTCGCGCATGCCTTTGGCGTAATGGCGTGACAAGCGAACGGCGCTCATGATGTTAACATCGAAAAACTGTTGCCAAGTGGCGTCATCCACGTCGAAAAAGTCTTGCGGGCCGAATATCCCGACATTGTTAATGAGGATGTCGGTATCGGGCTGCTGGTCGATCAACGTCTGACACCCTTCTGCAGTACCCAAATCGGCAGCCACCCCGGTGACGCGAGCTTGTGGGTAGCGCTTTTTGACCGCCTCGATGGCGTCATCCAGCCGTTGCTGCGTTCGCCCAGTAATGACGATGTCGGCCCCTGCGTGAGCCAATCCTTCTGCAATGGCATAGCCGATACCAGCGGTGGATCCCGTGATAATGGCACGTTTGCCGCTCAGATCGATCTTCATGATTACGCTCCTTGGGTCAAAAATATCCGTACTGCGCCATAAAGCGCGGGTCATTACCCTTTACTCACTATGGGGGGCTTCGGCCATTCTTCAAGGTGATACGATCAACGGCAGGCGCACGTCGCTATTCGTAATTTACCGTCCCAATACTGAAAGCAGGGCGCCCATTGCCCCCCGTATACTGAATCCACTGTTTACTCCACTGGAGGTATCGTTCCATGAGCCACACCCCGAACCGTCAAGACTTCGACCACTACATGGCGCCCAACTACGCGCCGCAGCAGATTATTCCGGTACGTGGTGAAGGCAGCCGCTTGTGGGACCAAGAAGGCCGCGAGTACATCGATTTCGCTGGCGGTATTGCGGTGAACTCCCTGGGTCACTGCCATCCGGTGCTGGTCAACGCGTTAAAAGAGCAGGGCGAAAAGCTTTGGCATCTTTCCAACGTATTCACCAACGAACCGGCGTTAAAGCTGGCCAAAACTCTCACCGAGCGCACGTTCGCCGATAAAGTGTTCCTGTGCTCCTCTGGCGGTGAAGCCAACGAAGCCGCATTAAAGCTGGCCCGCCGCTGGGCGGTCGACCACTACGGTGAGCACAAAGACAAAATCATCTCGTTCTACCAATCGTTCCATGGCCGCACCTTCTTTACCGTCAGTGTCGGCGGCCAGCCCAAGTACTCCCAAGGCTTTGGCCCAGTACCGGGCGGCATTCTGCACGCCAACTTCAACGACCTGGAGAGCGTGCGCAAGCTCGTGGGCGACGATACCTGCGCCATCATGGTCGAGCCGATGCAGGGCGAAGGCGGCATCGTACCCGCCACTCAGGAATTCTTGCAGGGCCTGCGCGATCTGTGTGACGAGCACAATGCGCTGCTGATTTTCGATGAAGTGCAAACCGGTGTTGGCCGTAGCGGCGAGCTGTATGCTTATAAAAATTTTGGCATCACGCCAGACATACTCACCAGCGCCAAATCGCTGGGTGGCGGCTTCCCGATTGGCGCCACGCTGACCACCGATGCCATTGCCAAGTCGCTGGCCATCGGTACCCACGGCTCTACCTACGGCGGCAACGCGCTGGCCTCTGCGGTGGCGCTGGCGGCGGTCGAGTTCATCGATACGCCCGAGGTGCTGCAGGGGGTCAAACATCGTCACGATCTGTTCCGCGAGCATCTGGAAACCATCAACCGCAAACACGGCGTTTTCAAAGAGATCCGCGGCATGGGCATGCTGATGGGGGCCCAGATGTCGGACGCTTTCGAAGGCCGCGCCAAAGATATTCTGCCGTTGGCGATCGAAGAGGGCGTGATGGCGCTGATTGCAGGCCCCAACGTGCTGCGTATGGCGCCCTCGCTGGTGATTCCCGAGGAAGACATCGCCGAGGGCATGGCGCGTCTCGAGCGTGCCATCGAGCGACTTGTCGCTAGCGCATGAGTCAGGCGCAAGTCACACAAGAGGGGGCGTTAACTATGTTGGTAATCCGACCGGTCACGCTGGCTGACCTTCCCGCCTTGGAGCAATTGGCAGAGCATGCGGTGCCTCGGCTTACCAACCTGCCCGCCAATCGGGATCGCCTCGAGGAGCGCATCGTGCGCTCCCAAGAAGCATTCGAGAGCGAGATCGAGTACCCCGGTAACGAGCACTATATGTTCGTGCTGGCGGACGATAGCCGCAACGAGGTGCTGGGGACGGCCACCATCCGCGCCCAGGCGGGGGCTGCCGAGGCCTACTACACCTACCGCCAAGAGACGCTGATTCACGCATCGCAGCAGCTCAACGTGCGCCGTGAGGTGCAAACACTGGCGCTCTCTCATGAAGCCTCGGATGCCACACTGCTCTGTGCACTGTCGCTCGACCCGCGCTACAAGGGCACCAGCGCCGAGAGCCTTCTGCGCCGGGCGCGGCTGATGTTTATTGCCCAGTACCCGGAGCGTTTCTCGCGGATATTAGCGGTGGCTTTCCCCGGCTATTTGGATAGCCAGAACGAGTCCCCCTTTTGGGAGAGCGTGGGCCGCCACTTTTTTGCCCGCAGCTTCCAAGAAATGAATCACATAGCGGGCGTGCGCTCAAAGAGCTTCATTGCCGAGGTGATGCCGCAGTTTCCGCTCTATTTGCCACTGCTCACGCCCCAGGCCCGTGCTGCCATTGGCCGCGAGCATCCTGCCCATGAAGAGGCGCTGGGCGAAATGCTGGCCGAAGGGTTCGTGCGCTCCCGACACGTGGATATTTTCGATGCAGGCCCCATCGTCAAAGCCGAGCGCGAGCGCCTGGAAACCTTCCGCCGCGCCGCCTGGCACCCGGTACGGATACGCCCCGAGCACGCGCTACCCGATGCCGAACCGGCGATGATTGCCAACCAAACGCTGAGTGATTTCCGATGCATCGTCGCGCGCTACGCGCTCTCGCCCACGGGGCAGCTGATGCTCTCGCCGCAGCATGCCGCGCGTTTGGGCGTCGAAGAGGGACGGGCGGTGCTGGCCGCGCCGCTGAGTCTGCCCAGCGCCGTGGACGCGCTCGATGAAGGAGAGATGTAATGCGCATTCGACCCATTGCCCGTGATGATCTGGATGGGCTCCAGGCACTTGCGCAGCAGGCAGGCGTTGGTTTTACCTCCTTGCCGGATAACCGCGAGTTTTTGGCCGGTAAAATCGAGTCCGCCGCCCGCGCCTTCGAAGAGCGCACGCCGGTAGACGACCGTCTCTACTTCTTCGTATTGGAAGATGAGACTAATGGTGAACTGGCGGGCTGCTGTGCCATTGAGGGCCAAGTAGGGCGGGAAGTGCCGTTCTATAACTACCGGTTGGGTACGCTGGCGCACTCGTCGGTACAGCTCGATCTGCATCGCACCATCGACACGCTATTCTTGAGCTCCGACCACACCGGCGACGCCGAAGTGTGTTCGCTGTTTCTGCGTCCGGAGTATCGCGGCGAGGCCAACAAGCACCTGCGTAACGGGGCGCTGCTTTCCAAAGCGCGCTGGCTGTTCATTGCCCAGTTTCGCGACCGCTTTCCGCAGAAAGTGCTGGCCGAGATGCGCGGCGTGTTCGACGAGAACAACGTTAGTCCCTTCTGGGAGAGCCTGGGGAAACACTTCTTCCCCATGGATTTCAACGAAGCCGACCGCTTGACCGGCCTGGGCCAGAAGAGCTTCATCGGCGAGCTGATGCCCAAGTTCCCGATCTACACCACTTTTATGTCGGAAGAGGCGCGGGGGTGTATTGGTCAGGTGCACCGGCACACCCGACCGGCATTAGAAATGCTCAAAAAAGAGGGGCTGCGCTGGGAAGGCTATATCGACATCTTCGACGGTGGCCCTACGGTAGAAGCCTACATCGATGACGTGCGGGCGATTCGCAACTCCCAGCTTTATCAGGTGGAAGTGTCACCTAACGCGCCGCAAGAGAGCGTTAGCCGCTGGTTGGCGGCATCTACCCAGATGCTGAACTTTACCGCGAGCTGGATCGGCCGTGGCCCTGCCGACAGTAGCACGATCGTGCTCACCCCCGATGAGGCCGATCGGCTAGGGGTTTCCACCGGCGACGTCGTTCGCCTGCTGGAAACCTAACATGAACGCCTGGAACGTCCCTCTACCCGTGCGAACGACGACAAAAATTCAGTAAAGGAGAGCATGATGCACACCGAGAACATGCATGCCCAGCAGCAACAACTGATCAACGGCACTTGGGTCGTCGGCAACGCCGAGCCTTTTACCAAGCATGATCCGGTGGCGGGTATGCTGCTTTGGCAAGGAGCGGCAGCTTCCAGCAGCCAAGTCGGCGCTGCGGTGGAGGCGGCGCGAGCGGCATTCCCGGCCTGGGCACGTACGCCTTTTGCTGAGCGTCAGGCGCTGGTTGAGCGGTTTGTCGAGGTCGTCACCGCTCGACGAGAAGACTTAGCTATTGCCATTGCCTCGGAAACCGGCAAACCGCTGTGGGAAGCCCGCACCGAAGCAGGTGCGATGATTGGTAAAATCGCGCTCTCCATCAAGGCGTACCACGAGCGCACCGGGGAGCGTGAAAAAGCCGTCGGCAGTGCCAAAGCGGTCCTTCGTCATCGCCCCCACGGCGTCATGGCAGTATTTGGCCCCTATAACTTCCCTGGCCACCTGCCCAATGGCCATATGGTGCCTGCGCTGCTGGCGGGTAACACCGTGGTGTTCAAGCCCAGCGACCAAACCCCGCTCACCGCGGATCTCACCCTGCAGTGCTGGATAGAAGCCGGGCTGCCTGCTGGGGTGATCAACCTCGTGCAGGGCGGTGTGGCCGTGGGACAGGCGCTCTCTGCCCACCCCGGTATCGACGGTCTGCTGTTTACCGGCAGTGCCAAAGTGGGTGGCATGCTGCAGCAGCAGTTTGCCGGGCAGCTGGATAAAATCCTCGCGCTGGAATTAGGCGGCAACAATCCGCTGGTGGTGAAGGATGTGGAGGATGAGCGCGCTGCCGTGCTGACGATTCTCCAGTCGGCGTTTCTCTCAGGGGGGCAGCGCTGCACTTGCGCCCGCCGCTTGATTGTGCCCCAGGGGGAGGTGGGCGACCACCTCATCGATGCGCTTTCGGATGCCATCGCCAAGCTGCACGTGGCGGGGCAGTTCGACGAGGAGCCTGCGCCGTTCTATGGCGGCTTGGTCAGCGTTGTCGCCGCCGATGGCCTGCTCAAGGCGCAGGATGAACTGGAAGCCATGGGCGGCACGGTGATCAATCGTATGCAGCGCCTCAAAGAGGGCACTAGCTTGCTCAGCCCCGCGCTGATCGACGTGACGGGGTTGAACGTGCCCGACGAGGAGCACTTCGGCCCGCTGCTGAAAGTCCATCGCTATACGGATTGGGATGAGGCGCTTGCCCTGGCCAACGACACCCGCTATGGCCTGTCGGCTGGGTTGATCGGGGGCGAGCAGGCGGATTGGGACGACTTCCTGCTGCGTATCCGCGCCGGTATCGTCAACTGGAACCGCCAGACCACCGGTGCCTCGGGCGATGCGCCCTTCGGCGGCGTGGGCGACAGCGGCAACCACCGCCCCAGTGCCTACTACGCCGCAGACTACTGCGCTTACCCGGTCGCCTCCATGGAGGCCGAAAGCCTGGAAATGCCCGAAACCCTGCCACCGGGAGTCCATCTATGAGCCTGAACAGCATCCGGGAAGTCAACTTCGATGGCTTGGTAGGGCTGACCCACAACTACTCGGGGCTTGCCCACGGCAACGTGGCCTCCATGAGCCACGGCGGCTTGGTTTCGAACCCCAAAGAGGGGGCGCTGCAGGGGCTGGCCAAGATGAAATCGCTGATGGACGCGGGCTACGCCCAGGGCGTTTTGCCTCCTCAGCAGCGCCCCGATTTGGGCGCGCTGCGCGACTTGGGCTTCACCGGCAGCGACCGTGAGATGCTGGCACGTGCCGCGACACAAGACCCTCAACTTTTGCGAGCCGTGTGCTCGGCGTCCAGCATGTGGACCGCCAACGCGGGCACCATTACGCCTAGCGTGGATGCACCCGATGGTCGGATGCACATTACCCCGGCCAACCTGCAGTCGAGTTTCCACCGCTACCTGGAGCCGCGCACCACGGGGCGCGTGCTCCAGGCGATTTTCCGCGATGAGCAGCACTTCGCCCACCACCCGGTGCTGCCCGCCACCCCCGCGTTTTCCGATGAAGGGGCGGCCAACCACACCCGGCTGTGCGGTGAGTATGGCGAGCCCGGCGTGCACCTGTTCGTGTATGGCCGACAGGCGTTTGGCGGCGGGCGGAACGAGCCCAAGCGTTATCCGGCCCGGCAAACGCTGGAAGCCAGCCAGGCGGTGGCCCGCCAGCACGGGCTGAGCGACGCCCAGACCGTATTTGCTCAGCAGCATCCCGAGGCCATCGATGCCGGGGTGTTCCACAACGATGTGATTGCCGTGGGCAACGGCCCGGTGCTGCTCTACCACGAAATGGCATTTCTTGATGAAGAGCACACGCTTAACGAGCTGCGCGCCAAGATGAGCACGCCGCTGATTCCTGTCCGGGTGCCGGTGGAAGCGGTGAGCATGGAAGACGCGGTAGCGTCGTACCTGTTCAACTCGCAACTGCTCTCCAACCCGGATGGCACCATGACCCTAGTGGTGCCCAGCGAGTGCCAGGAGCGGGAATCCGTGTGGCGCACGCTGAAGGACTTCATCCTGGCAGGCAATAACCCCATTGGCGAAGTGATCGTCAAGGACGTGAAGCAGAGCATGCGCAACGGCGGTGGCCCCGCCTGCCTGCGTTTGCGCGTGGTGCTCAGCGAGGCCGAGCGGGCTGCCCTCAGCGGTCGGGTACTGCTCGATGATGCGCTTTACGACGACCTCACCGCCTGGGTGAGCCGCCACTACCGCGACCGCCTCGCCACCGACGACCTGGCCGATCCGCAGCTCGCGACGGAGGTGCTCACCGCGCTGGATGAGCTGACGCAGCTGCTGAACATTGGCTCGGTGTATCCCTTCCAGTTGGGGTAACGGTTGCAGGTCCTTCATCCACCTTTTGTCGGCGATAGAGCGAGAAGCTATGACGCCGGTATTCCGCGCGACGAACGATAGGACCTTTGCTGAAACGCTCATTCGTCGCAACATGACGGCTTACTACGAACGGTTGGGATGGCACTGGGATACCCAACTGTTCGCTAAGCAGTGGGGCGAGATGGACAGCATCGAACTCTGCGTGAACACCTCGCGCGTCGGGCTGCTGTGTCTTTATCGCGACGACACTGCTTACGACATTCGCGAATTGCAGATCGATCCTCCATGGCAGCGGCGAGGGTTAGGTACGGCGGCCATCCATTACGTCGAGGATCTCGCTCGGCAGGCCGACGTCGCCTCACTGCGTCTGCGCGTGTTTCGTATCAACCCTGCCCGCCATCTCTATCAGCGCCTGGGGTTTCGAGTGTGTCGAACCGACGGCGATGTCATCACCATGCAGCGAACACTGCGTTAAATCACCTTCTCCCGGCGGTCATGCCCGAGTCCTGACTGCTGCCCGCGATGGACGCCTGCTGGGCAACATCCGCCCTGCCAGGGCAAGTGCTTTTCGTGACATGAATTTAATTCATTTTTATTTGAGCCGATATCGCTTTTCATTCATCTGCGTGGTCTGGCATAAAGGGCGCATTCGCTTCGATGGATGTTGCTTGTTCACTGGCAGCGCCGTCGCCAATCTCGACCAACAGGGTGCCTGTTCGCGATGAGCTACGACTTTACCTTCGACATCAAGAGCGTCCGGTTCGACGAAAACTACCGTCCTGCCGAGAGCACGCGTACCACGACCAACTTCGCTAACCTCGCCAGGGGGGAGCGCTGCCGGGAAAACCTGCGTAACGCGCTGACCATGATCGGCAATCGCTTCAATACCCTGGCCCATTGGGATAACCCCAAGGCAGACCGCTACGCCGTTGAGCTGGAGATCATTACCGGTGAGCTGAGCGTGGCGGCTGAAGGCACTACCTTCCCGGCGATCGAGATGTTGAAGACGACCATCATCGATCGGCATCTCGACAAACGCATCGAGGGCATGACGGGGAACAACTTCTCCTCCTACGTCCGCGACTACGACTTCAGCGTGTGGCTCTCGGAGCACAACAAGGAGCGGTCGGAATTTGGTATTCCGGAGGGGTTTGGCGATCTTCACGGCAAGCTGTTCAAGCGTTTCGTCGACTCCGAGGCGTATCGATCCGTTGCCAGCAAGGCGCCGGTGATCTGTCTCAGCGTTTCCAGCAACAAGGTGTATCGCCAGACGGAAAATCGCCACCCGGTGCTGGGCGTCGAATACGTGAACGACACATCGTCACTTACGGATTTCTATTTCGCCAAGATGGGCCTGCAGGTGCGTTACTTCATGCCGCCCCATAGCGTGGCACCGCTGGCGTTCTACTTTTCCGGCGATCTGCTGGCCGATTACAGCGATCTCGAACTGATCAGCGCCATCAGCACCATGGAGACGTTCCAGAAGATCTATCGTCCAGAAATTTACAACGCTAACTCGGCGGCAGGTAAGGTCTATCAGCCGCATCTGACCCATCAGGACTACTCGTTGACCCGTATCGAGTACGACCGCGAAGAGCGTAGCCAGTTAGCCGTCGAGCAGGGCAAGTTTGCCGAGCGCTATTTCATCGAACCTTTTCGTCACGTGCTCGAGCGCTGGTCGGCCGATGTCGCCCTTTGATTCACTGTTTACCAAGGATATCGTTATGAAGACATTGCTGCCCACATCGACGGCCGGAAGCCTGCCCAAGCCCGCTTGGCTGGCCGAGCCCGAAAAACTCTGGTCGGACTGGAAGCTGCAGGGCGAGGAGCTGACCCAAGGCAAGCAGGATGCACTGCGGGTATCGCTGCACGATCAGCGCTTGGCGGGTATCGACATCGTCAGCGACGGTGAGCAGACTCGCCAGCACTTCGTTACCACCTTCATCGAGCACTTGAACGGCGTCGATTTCGAACAGCGCGAGATCGTCAAGATCCGCGACCGCTACGACGCCAGCGTGCCTTCGGTGGTTGGCCCCGTGGCGCGTGAGAAGCCGGTCTTCGTCGAGGATGCCAAGTTCCTGCGCCAGCAGACCGACCAGCCGATCAAGTGGGCGCTGCCCGGGCCCATGACCATGGTCGATACGCTCTATGATGGCCACTACAAGAGCCGCGAAAAGCTTGCCTGGGAGTTCGCCAAGATCCTCAACCAGGAAGCCCGTGATCTGGCAGCGGCGGGCGTGGACATCATTCAGTTCGATGAGCCCGCCTTCAACGTTTTCTTCGATGAGGTGAACGACTGGGGTATCGCCGCCCTGGAGAAAGCTATCGAAGGGGTCGAGTGCGAGACCGCCGTGCATATCTGCTACGGCTACGGCATCAAGGCCAACACCGATTGGAAGAAGACCCTCGGGTCGGAGTGGCGCCAGTACGAAGAGATCTTCCCCAAACTTCAGGCGTCGAACATCGACATCGTTTCGCTGGAGTGCCAGAACTCCCACGTGCCGATGGAGCTGATCGAGCTGATTCGCGGCAAGAAGGTGATGGTCGGGGCCATCGACGTGGCCACCCACGCCATCGAGACGCCGGAAGAGGTCGCCGACACGCTGCGCAAGGCGCTGCAGTTCGTCGATGCCGACAAGCTCTACCCCTGCACCAACTGCGGTATGACGCCCCTGCCTCGTGAAGTCGCCCAGGGTAAGCTGCAGGCGCTGAGCGCTGGCGCAGCGATCGTGCGGCAGGAGATTTCTCGATAGTCGGCTTGGCCATTAGGCGGGTGATGACCCCCATGCATTGGGACACAGAGAGTGATACAGGCTGACTAGCATTTCCGCTTGGGTATCCTCGTTCCAGCGCTGGGCGTAGATGCGGCCTCGCTGGGCGAGGCGTGTGCGAAGGGCGTCATCGTCGAGCAGCCGGTTGATCTGTTCGGCGAAGTGGCTACGGTGTTCTTCGGCAATTAGGCAGCCCTCGTCCTGCTGTAGAACATCCTGGGTGCCCATGATGGCGGTCGAGACGACGGGGGTGCCCAGCGCCAAAGCTTCCAGTAACACCAAGCCTTGAGTTTCGGTACGCGAGGCAAACACGAAGACGTCGGCTGCTCGATATGCGTCCTGTAGCGCGCCATCGCGTGGCAGGTAGCCTAGGAAGTGAACGGAATTTAAAAGCCCCGCGTATTCGGCCTGCTGCTTGAGCGATGCCAAGGCAGGGCCCTCGCCCACGACCGCCAAGTGGGTCTCTGGGTGGTGCCGATGCACTTCGGGCAGCATATCGATCAAAAAACCGATGTTCTTCTCGTGTGCCGCACGCCCCACGAAGAGCAGTAGTCGACCGTGCTTCGGAAGTCCGTGGCGCTCACGAAAGTGGGCGCCCACGGTTTGCGTGGTAAAGCGGGTAAGCGATAAACCCGTGGCGATGGTGGCGACGGACGTACGAACGCCATAGGCATTCAGTGCGGCAGCCATGGCCGATGACGGCGCCACGACGGTCGCGAGTTGCTGGCACTGGTGTACCGAAAAGCGCCTAGCGGCAAAACGCAGGCAGCGGCGGGGTAGCCACGGCACGTAGTGGTGCAAATACTCTTCGAACAGCGTGTGGTAGGTGCCGATCACAGGGATCCCAAGCCGTTTGCTCAGTGCCACGCCCGCGTAGTGGGCTACGAAGGGCGTGTGGATATGAATTAGGTCAAATTCGTTGGCTTGCAGTCTCGTCGCCAGCGCCATGATGGCGCGGTAGCGCATCATGCGGTCTTCCGGGTCGCCGAGCACCCCGCGCGAGTCGATGCGCCAAATCTGAGGCCCCGCCTCGTCGTGGTCGGTGTAGCGAGGGCAAATGAGGTTCACCTGATGTCCCTGGCGTTCCAGCGCCCCCCGAAAGCTTTCGATCGACGTCGACACGCCGTTCACCCGAGGGAAATAGACGTCGGAAAGCATTAAAATCTTCATCATGAACGACTTAACGGCTAGGGTGGCTGCCAGTATGGCAACGCGCCGTGACACCGCCATGACAGCCGTGGTGGTGTCGACTTCTTTTCATCATGATGGATATGACATGCGACGTATTTTTGTGCTGCCCACGTCCTGGGCGGGCTGGGGGCTTTTCATTGCCTTTATGATGCTGGTGCTAGCAGGCACATGGCCGGTGATCGGCCTGGTCAATCGGGCCACGCTGGTAATGGGGCTGCCGCTGATGGTGGTGTGGAGCTATGTGATCATCCTCTCCTGCGTAGCGGTCATGCTGGTGGGCAATCGCATTGTAGAGCGAGACGACCATGAATAGTGCCTGGCCGTTAGTGATCACGCTGTTATACGTGGCCACCGCCATGTTGATCGGCCTTCGCGCACGGGCGGGGCGCTCTATGAATACGCTAGAAGAGTGGGGCGTGGCTGGGCGCAGTATGGGGCCAGTGACCCTCTACTTACTGATCGCGGCGGGCAGTGTGAGTGCTTACACCTTCATGGGCGCACCGGGCTGGGCCTACTCCAAGGGCGTGGCGGTATTTTATGTGGCGGTTTATTTGGCCTATTTAGCGCTGGTGGCGTGGTACTTCGGGCCGAAGGTGTGGCAGTTCGGCGAGCAGTTTGGCCATGTGACCCAAGCAAGCGCCATTGCCGACCGTTATCAAAGCCCTGCGCTAGGGGCGCTCTCCGCGCTGGTGATGGCGGTGGGCTCGGTGGCCTACGCAGTGCTACAAACCATTGGTTCCGCTTATATCCTGTTTGTTATGAGCGGCGGGTTGTTACCCGTTTGGCTAGGCGTGCTGTTGGTGCTGACTTGTATAGCCGTGTATCTCTACGCCAGCGGGCAGCGGGCGATAGGCCGCACTAACGCGTTCCAGGGTGTGCTGATGCTGGCGGTGGCCTGGGCGGTAGGCCTGTGGGCCGTACACAGCGCCACCGGCGGGCTGAGTGTTGCCGGGGTGTTCGAACGTATCGCTGCCGAGCACCCTGAGTTTTTGACCCTACCCGGCGCAGGTGGCGATATGAGTGTTAGCTTCTGGACCACTTCGATCATCGTGTCGATGCTGTCGTTCATGCCCCCAGTGTGGACGCAGTGGATGAGCGCCTCCTCCGCACGTACCCTGCGTCGTAGCGCAACGTGGCTGCCTACCTATTACGTGGTGATTCTGCCCATGGTGGTGGTGGGGTTCATCGGTATTTTCTCTCTGCCGGAGTTGGCGCGGGCAGATATCGTGGTGCTGGAATACGCCACGCAGCACTTGCCCGTGGTGCTGGTGGGGCTGCTGGGCGCGGGCACCCTGGCAGCCTCCATGTCCTCCAGCGAGCCATTCATTCACTCGGTTTCTCTCTCGGTGAGCAAAGACGTGCTGCAGCCGCTTTTGAAGCTCTCGGAGGGTGTCACCGCCCAGTTGGCGCGGCTTTTGATTCTACCCATCATGTTCTTGCTGATTGCGCCGTTGGCGATTGCCGAGCCGGGTAGCCTAGTAATGATTCTGCTGGTAGGGCTTGGTTTTGCGTCGCAGGTGTTGCCTGCGTTCATTGGTATGTTCTTTTGGCCTCGCGCCTCTAGGTTGGGCGTCATGGCGGGCATTCTGGGCGGTTTCGTTGTGACGGTGGCATTCACCACGCTATGGCGACACCCGCTCGGCATTCATGCCGGTTTTTGGGGGCTCATGGTCAATTTGCCGCTGTTCGTGCTGGTGTCGCTGGTGACGCCTGCTACGTGTGAAGAGGTGGTCGAGCGTTTCTTTCGCATTTCAGCCCCTCGCGGACTGACGCGTTTGGGCAGACGGGTGTCTTAATCTGTTAACGTCCATCGTCTACGCTTATCTCAGAGCGTTTTAATGCACTGACAAAGGCACTGCAATGAGCCATGCATTGACTGGACATAACCGCCCTCAACAGGTCATCGAGGCCATTCAACAGGCGAATGCGTCGCTGAGCGCGGCGCATCGGCAGGCGAAATACGCCAAAATGGCAGCCTCTCCTTATCGTTTCTTTCGCGGTTCCAACCATCTGTATTGGCAGGATGTTTGGCACGACTGGCGCTTCGCGCTGTTCGGCGGCTGGCCCAATACTCAAACATGGCTACAAGGCGATGCCCATGCCTACAACTTTGGCGCTTACGGCCATCACGATGACCAAGTACGCTACGGCATGGATGACTTCGATGATGCGCTCATTGGGGATTATCAGTACGACGTGTGGCGGCTAGCTATCAGTCTCGTGTTGGATGCCTGTGAGAACGCTGAGTTAAGCTCCAAAGCGGTGGATAAAGCGCTCAAAAAATTGCTGGAAGGCTACATGGAGACGCTGAGTGCGTACCGTGATGAAGAGCGGCCGATTTATGCGGTAACACTCGACAGCGCGAAAGACCCGCTCAAATCCTTTATGGGTAAAGTAGCCGATAAACAAAGCCGGGCGCGCATGCTGGAGAAGTGGACGACTCTTGACCCCGACAAAGGACGTCACTTTGCCGAGCGCCCCGGCAAGCTCGCCAATCTGCCTGCCGATGTAGCAAGCCAGCTACGCCGCATCATCGAGCAGGAGTACCAGCAAACGCTGCAGCACCCCATCAAGGAGAGCGACCCGCAGCACTTCTTCGTCAAAGACACCGCACGGCGTTTGGATGCCGGCACCGGGTCGCTGGGCGTCGAGCGATACTATGTGCTGATCGAAGGCGGTGCGGATCACGAGCACGACGATGTGATCCTAGACATTAAAGAGCAGATCACGCCAGAAGCCTACCGCCTGATGGACAAAGCGCAGCAGCAGGCGTGGCGCAAGCTATTTCCCAATGAAGGCATTCGCCATGCCGCGGCGTTCCATGCCATTGCCGAACACCCGGATGCCTACCTTGGCTGGTTGACCATGAACGGCAAGGTGTTTTCGGTACGCGAGCGATCACCGTTCAAAAAAGACTATCCCACCCATAAGCTTTCTAGCGGTAAAGCCTACCGCAAGCTGGCACGGCAGTGGGGTGAGATTCTGGCCCGGGAACACCTGCGCGGCGCGCAGGCGCTTAACCGAGGCAAAGCCGCACCGTTTGCCAACGCGGTATGCCAGCGATTAGAAGGGCGTGAGGAGCAGTTTATTGGCGTGGTCGCAACGCTTGCTAAGGCCTATGCCGACTGTGTTACTCAAGACTACCAAGTGTTCATGGAGCATTTTCAAGCCAACGACACGGCATCATAGGTTGAGTAGTGCCGTGCCAGTGGCTTAATACTTAACGCGTTAGCTGCTACTGGCACCACCGACGATGCCACTTCTCAAGCCGCTTTCCTGACCGGAGCGGCTTTTTAAATGATGAGACACGGTGTCTTCTGGGGAGCCTGCCATTTCACGGAACATGCCCATGGAGCCCAGCAGAGCCGAAGATTCGTAAGGCACGAAGACTCGCTCGCCGTCTTTCGCCATCGTGGGCAACACTTTGATATAGCTTTGGCCAAGCAGGTAACCTACCACCGTGCGCTTGTTCTCTTCGCTATCGCCAATAGCGCTCAGCACCAGCTTGATGGACTCCTGCTCACCCTGGGCGCGCAGAATGGCAGACTCTTTATCGCCCTGGGCATTCAAGATGGCGGATTCACGCTGGCCTTGGGCCATGGCAATGGCGGCCGATTTTTCACCCTCGGCTTCGGTCACGGTGGCGCGACGCTTCCGCTCGGCTGCCATCTGCAGGCGCATGGCCGACTCGACCTCTTCCGGCATGGCGATATCCTGCACTTCCACACGGGAGATCTTGACGCCCCACTTGGAGGCGGGCTCTTCCATCGCCGCCTGAATCTCGTTGTTGACCTCCGCGCGGGACTCGAACAGTTTATCCAACTCCATCTTACCCACCACCGAGCGGAGCGTGGTTTTCGCCAATACCTCGACGGCTTGGCTCATGTTCTCGACTTCATAGACCGCCCGCTTGGGATCGATGATCTGGTAATACAGCGCGCCGTTGATGCGCACGGTGACGTTGTCCGTGGTCACCACGGGTTGGCCGGGGAAATCCATCACTGTCTCGCGGCGGTCGATGCGGGTCTCATCGGTGGTGATGGCCGTGTACTCCTCGCCCATTTTGCGATAGCGCAGCATAGTGATGGCGCGGGGCTGTTCGATGAACGGAATGATGATGTTGATACCGCTCTCCAGCACGCGGTGAAAAGAGCCGAGACGCTCGATCACCATCACTTCCGATTGGCGAACGATCACCAAGCCTTTCGAAATGATCAAAATGCCGATGACGACGATGATCAGGCTAATCAGTAGGCCGGGGCTTATCGGTAAATCCATTTTAAGACTCCTGAGTGGGGGCACGTGAATGATCATCCGTGACGAATGACGTTAAATTCACCAGCGCGGTCGTGCCTTCAAAGCGTCTGAACACGACCTGAGTGCCTTCGGGCAGCTCGGTTTGGCCACTTTCGAGCACACGTAAACGGTAAAAATCGCCGTTTACTTTAATGCCGGTGGCCTGATCATACTCTCGTAAAAGCGTGGTATAGCGGTTGCCTTTTTCGACGCCGGTCCCGGTGGTGCCGTAGGCAACCCCTTTGGGGGAGAAGCGTGGCCGAATCACCATCACGCTCACCGGCACCATCACGCCCGCAAAGATGCCCATGCTGAGCAACTGCCAGGGCAGCGATAGCCCCAATGCCGTGACGGCGGCGGTCAGCGCCGCCGCGATGCCGAGCGCCAACAGCACCATGGCGCCCGAGGTCAGTTCGGCAAGACTCAACAGCAAGGCGAGCACCAGCCAGCTGTAAGCAGGGTTCCAATCCATATTGACTCCATGAATGACGAAAAAGATTGTTTAACAGAGTAACGCACTTAGCCCATATTGACCTGTGGGCTGCCTATAGGTTTTACACTTCGTTCGGCTTTATTGGTAAGTGTTAATGGTTGTGACACGCGATCACGCGTTCCTTCATCAGGAGAAGTCTATGTTTCGTTATGTTGCACTTCGGGCGGTGTCTGCAAAGCCACGTGTGATGCCGGTACTGAGCCTTTGTTTGCTGTCAGGCTTTTTAATCTCCTCGAATAGCTATGCGCACCATCACACAGAAGAGGGGCATGGCGGCCATCAGCAGCATGGGGGAGAGCACAGCGCTACCCATAGCGACAACCCTGCTGTTATCGCTTATCGAGCCGCAAATGATCGCATGCACAACGATATGAATATGGCGTTTACCGGCCAACCCGACGTGGACTTTGCGCAGGGCATGATTCCACACCATGAGGGCGCTATCGCCATGGCAGAAATTGTGCTGGCGCACGGCGAAGATGACGAAATTCGTCAACTGGCCGAGGACATTATTGCCGCCCAAGAGAGTGAAATTGCTTTCTTGAAAGCGTGGTTGGCTAGGCAAGGGTATTAACGCAAGCATTGAGTAGGGTGAGCTAAAGAATTAATTGTTTGACTCTGTAATAATGCGCGATTCATTATTTAAAGAGGTATGTTGCCTCGATACTCCCGCTCTTTTGTGAGTCCAAGCGGGAGTTGCATGTCTTTTTGTGAGATAGTCTCTCAGCTTTATTTTTTCTTAGCTGCTTTTTCCTAACTTTTCAGTGCCTAAGAGCCACCTCCATTGTTAACTTCGTGTCAGCTGATTTTTTAGTTCGCTACTATTATTGCTGACTTTTTGGGTAAACCCAGTAAGAAATAATCCGGTCTTCTTCATAATCATAATTTAACTTCATCTCATAGGTTCTATGAAATCTATTAGGTGACCAAATTCGTGCCTCATTAGAATATTCACATGTCAAGGTTTGTCTAGACTGGTAAAATTCTTTACATTCTTTTGGATGCATTTTTCTCCAGCTAACTCGAAGATTGTTGGCCATCCAGTTAAGCTGTGTTATTTTATCTTCGATCCACTCTCTTGGGTTAATACTCGTCTGGCTAGCTTCTGAATAAGATGGCCACGCTCCATCGAAATCCATTTGATAAGACTGATCGCTTTCATTGGTTTTGTTTTCTCTCACATATTTTTTACGGTATATCTCTCTATTGTGAGATGAAAGCAAGTACAATGTTGCTTGCTCATGATCTTGATTCTTAATAGCTTCAATGAAGTTGGTCATTGTAGGGTGAGGGGGAGGCCCTTTTGGTTGCATGTATAAAAATATTGATACTGAAAACGTCGCTACTATTGAAAATATAATGATCTTGAGTTTCATTTTAAAAAAGCTCGCCGGTTGAACGCCAACCGAGAAATAGTTGGCGTAAAATTTTATTAAGATATTAAGATGAGTAGAGCTCAGACCTAAACAGCCGCAATTCGGCCTCTACAAATCTTTTTCTTGCTTCTTCATTTTCACAGTTGATTGTGCTGCAGAATTGTTCATCTAGACTATACTGTGAAATTGTATCGCTAGCTTCTAACGAAATATTTTTAGCCGCTTCAATATTGCTGTTTCTATGATACGCTTTGGCAACTTCCAGTTGCACGATAGCTATGCTTAGCGAATTTTGTAAACTGGGAATAACTTCGTTAGCTTCTTCAATGTTTCCTTGTCTAGCCAGCGATATCCCATGGCTTTCCAAACGGTGGTTGCGAATTTCAGGTGTGGGTATTGCATCAATGATAATACGCTGTATTTGAATTTCAGAAAGCTCATCTGATGCCCTGTCTTCGAGCGCTAATGCTTCTGATATTATATCCTCGGCAGTCAAGTCAGATGAAAGGATTGAGTTTTCGAGAAGCTCTTCACCTTTTTTGGTAGCTGCATAGCGTGTACGAAGTCTTTCTATTTTGTGTTTCGCTTGACTATAGATTGTAAGCTTTTCGATGATAGAAGTGTTGTTTTCTAACGCATCGATTGCTTCAATATCTTTCATTAAGGACTCATGTAGGCTGTTTGCTTCACGCTCTTCCTTTGAACATCCTGCCAAAAGTATTGTGATAATAATTAGGGTAATGAGTTTTATCCAAAAATTCATTTTCTTCTCATCCTTGATGATGTTTTTGCTGTGATTTTGAAGTGTTAAAGAATAGGTCTTTATCTTCTTGGTTAAATTCATTTCGCATGCTTTTTGAGGTGTTTATGCTGTTGGTTTTTAAGTAAAAATTAGATAGGAGCTCCCTTGTGGTTTGCCAGGCAATACTTGCGTTCAGCCAAAGAATCATTTTTAATTTTTTTCAGCTGCACTTGCATGAGAGATAACTTTTTTCATTGTTGGAGACCTACAGCCAATACCTTGCTATTTAGCAGCTTGCGTCTCGTCATCCAGCGCCCAGGCGAGCGGCGCCATGAGCGCTGTCAGCGTTAGCCCTGCTAACTCTGCCCGCCAGCCAGAGCGTTGTATTAACGGCATCAGGGTCCAAACTTCTCTGGAAAGTAAGAGAGGGGCGGTTCGAGGTTGAGCCATTCATCCATTATGCGTTCTCCTTCCTCGCGCTGTTCTGGGGGGATTTGTTCACCAAAACGCTGAGTGGTCGCTATTGAGTATGTGTTTGGCACTTCTTCTTGGATTGCCAGCATCATTGCCCATCCTTGGGCTGGATCTGGCTTTGGTGCAGAGTTACATAAGTTCCGCCCCTCTTCATCAGGCACAATATGGCAAGCCACTATCCATCGGCGGCCATTTATATGTCCTGCTTCAGAAGCCTTTGTTATCCACTCCCAAGCTTCATCGTTGCGTCCTAAATTGGTCAGAATAGCAGCTAAATTATTCATTGCTGGTGCATAACCCGCCTCTGCCGCTTGGCGGAACCATGGTTCTGCGGCTTCTAAGCGCTCCACGTCGTTGGCGTAACTCTCTTCATCGTTACGGGCGATTTTACCGAGTAAGTTCATGGATTCCACATGGCCTGCCTCAGCGGCGCGCAGTAACCACTCCATGGCCTTTTCTTCATCGGGCTCTTCGACGTAGAAGTAGATGTCGTACAGGACGGACATCGCCTCAGGGTCACCCGCTTCGGCTTTGGGCAGGGTAAGCTCCAGTGCCGCCTGAGGCCAGTCGTCACCGTTGTCTGGGCAGACATCGCCTAGTTCACAGGCACCGCCATCGAACAAGCGAAGCATGGCGTAGGGTTCACCGTGTTGAGCTGCTTGGTAGTACCAGTCCAAGGCGGCTTGGTTCATGCCACCCATCACCAAACGGCGGTTCGCTTCGCCCAGGTAATACATCGCCTCTGCATCACCAGCCACTGCTGCTTGTTCTAAATAAGATATAGCTGTTTGTGGTCTACTGATACCATATAGCCGCATGCCTTCATCCTTGGCAGCTTGCGTCTCGTCATCCAGTGCCCAGGCGTGCGGAAACATGAACGTTGTCAGCGTTAGTCCGGCGAATATCACGGAGCGTTGAATTAACCGCATCAGGGGCCAAACTTTTCTGGGAAATAAGAGAGAGGCGGTTCGAGGTTCAGCCACTCATCCATCATGCGCTCTCCTTCCTCGCGCTGTTCTGGGGTGACGCTTTCCCGATAAACACGCAGTGATCGTTCTGAAGAAGTGCCGGGGACCTCTTCATGTATAGCAAGGAAAATCGCCCAGCCTTTTGCTGGCTCTGGGGCGGTAGCAGAATTACATAGAGTCAACTCTTCCCAATCAGGTGCAATGTTACAGGCAGCCAACCAGGTTCGTCCGTAAATATGTCCTGCATCGGAAGCTTTGTTGACCCATTCCCATGATTCCTCGGGCTGGCCTAGGTGGTTTAATACAGATGAGAGGTTATGCATGGCAGGTGCATAGCCCGCCTCTGCGGCTTGGCGGAACCATGGCTCTGCCGCTTCCAAGCGCTCAGTGTCGTTGGCATAACTATCTTCATCGTTACGGGCAATTTTGCCGAGTAAGTTCATTGATTCCACATGGCCTGCCTCGGCGGCGCGCAGTAACCACTCCATGGCTTTTTCTTCGTCGGGCTCTTCGACGTAGAAGTAGATGTCATACAGGACGGACATCGCCTCAGGATCACCCGCCTCGGCCTTGGGTAAGGTCAGTTCCAGCGCCGCCTGTGGCCAGTCATCACCGTTTTCGGGGCAGACATCGCCTAATTCACAGGCGCCGCCATCGAACAGGCGCAGCATGGCATAAGGTTCACCGTGTTGGGCAGCTTGGTAGTACCAGTCCAAGGCGGCCTGAGATAGCCCACGGCTAAGTAGTCTATTAGCCTCGCCTAGGTAATACATTGCCTCTACGTCACCACTGGCTGCGGCTATTTCTAGTGGAGGTTGCATCTTTTCCCACTGATGAATACCCCATAGCCGCATGCCTTCATCCTTGGCAGCTTGCGCCTCGTCATTCGGAGCCCAGGCGTGGGACAGAAAGGACGTTAGCGTTAAACCGGCTAACATTGTCAGGGTAATTGATCGCATGATGTCATTCCTTTCATAGCCATCTTATTAACTGGCACAGATGTCAGTCCCTAGGCCAGCAACGTACCTGCGATAATCAATCTTTGAACCAGGAACATCAGGATTATCAGTGCCTGATATCCGTTCCATAAAACGATCCAAGGCCAGCTTATGGTTATGATAAGCGGTGTCTGGATAATTATGGGGCGGTTGACCGTTGGCGGTCATTCTGACCACTGCTTTGGTAAACAGGTATTGTGAAGGGGTGGGGTCTTCGCGGCTGAAGCGGCAAAGCGGGCCGTAAACGCTCATGGTGACGCCTTCCACTATCCAGCCCAAGCAGTTGGCAATGGCCATCTGCTGAAAATCCAGTGCTTCCTGAGAACTAAAGCGTTGGATTCTTCCGGCACTCCTGCCCCTGCCGGGCTCTTCTACTTCAAATGCCCTTGGCTCACTAACGAGTAGATATAGCAGTGCTCCGAGCCCTTCTGGGGTTAATTGCTGCACCCAGTCACGCATTTTGTCTTGTCTTGGGTCATTAACAATTACATATGCAATCGGCCCCGCATTTTGGCCACCCGTCATGGCGTTGTAGAGCCGTTCAATACCGGCTTGTCCTCGTGCGGCCAGTAGACCGACGTTCAGCAGGGTCGTGGTAGCGAGGTAGCCCAGCCAGCTCATGCTTTCGTAAGCCTCTTCGTCGATCCACTCGGGCTTCACGTAGTTGTTGTCCACCATGGCGCGATGGAGCATGGCGAGCCACAGGTCCAGGCTATCGACATCCAGCTCTACCGAGAGCCCACCCCCTGCGCCTTTACCAATGACGACACGTGCGGCCATGCGCAACACGAACTTACCGTTCTGCATGCCCAGCGCGAAACCGAGTGTCCCCCCCAAGCCTGCGGCAAGCTCCACCGCCAGGGTGGCAGTACCCAGACTGCGCCACCCAGTGAGTGACTGATTGGGATTGGCCATACTCATGTCGGAGAGCGCTGCGCGACCGGGGAGGAGGCGTTCCAGGTTCGCGGGGGGCTCCCAGCTCAGCGAGCAACGGGTTTCGACGCCCAGCTTAGCCCCCGCGAAGGCTTCGATGGTCGCGCCCTCGGCTTCCCGTTTTGCCCAGTCAATCCCAGTAATACTGAGCCCGTCTTCGCCAAGCGAAAAGCCTGTCTCAGTGGCCAGTGCCAAGCTGGCCCCGGCAAAGCCTTTAGCTACGGCATCCACGACGACTACATAGCGGCCCAGTTCACGCTGCTCGTTCACTTCATTCAAGGTGGCAACGACTTGCTGGGCCTGCTCTTCTCGGGGTAGCACCAGACGCCCCAAAGGCAGCTCTCCCCGTGCCAGGCTGAAGGTACCCTTGGCCTCCCAGCGGTAGGCCACCGAGGCTGCCGTCTTGTTCGGGTCGCTCTCATCTAGCTGCCATTGTCCATTAGAAGGCTTTTTAATGGCTAGCTCATCGCGCCGTGTTGTAGAAAGCCCATTGCTGCCCCCGCTGCTCATTTCAAGATCAGCGTCGAAAAAGGTGAGTGTGGGTTGCTGGGCGACCACTTCCCATGGCGTATCGCGTTCGTCGTCACTACGTGGTTCGTTAAGGTCGAATCGGGCCATGCCGACCAGTCGCATCATTTGTGCCTGAGCGCTGGCATCAAACAGGCGTAGCTGTTCCCGCCCTGGCCCCGTAAAGAGCACTTTCTGCAAGGCGGCTCCCCAGCGTTCCTTGCTGTCGCCGTTTAGAGAGGTGATGTCATGCCCTTGTTCCTCCAGGTAGGCGAAAAAACGCTCAGGCTGGAAGAATCCCAATGGGTCATCGTGCCACTCACCTCGGTGCTCGATGGGTTCACACCCACGCCCGCGTAGCCACTGCGAAAGCGCCGTTTCCAGTGACTCCCATAGCTGAGCGGGCAGCACGCCATCCGCGCTCATCGCCGCGTCTAGCCGTTGCCGCTCGATGGGCGTCATGGCGGGCATCAACTGGTACAGGCTGAGGTGGCTAAGCGATTGATCCGCCTGAGGAGAGCTGAACTCTCTCAAGGGGAAGTCGCGACGCACCAGCAGTTCGATCTGACGCTTCTGATAACCCATGGCATGACGGTCATCTTCGATATCGGTGTGCCAAATCAATACGCGGTTGGGCTCCATTTTTTTAATGGCAGCATCCGCTTGCTGGAATAGATCACCTAATTCTTCCTGAATACTTTCATAGAGCTGCCGTTCCTGCTCGAACAAAAAGATAGGCAGCTTGGCTTGGCCTGCCGTACCGCTTTCCCACTCGCTGAGTTTTTCCTCGACCGCACGGTGCAGCTCAACGCTTTGCTTCAGAGTGCGGCAGTAGGTATCGAAGGCGCTGACGCCGTCTTCTAATGGTGGAGCGCCATCCTCCGTGAACGATAGGGCCAGTTCAGGCGTGGCAATGCCCAGGGAAGCGAGCGTCAAGATGCTATTGAGGTAGTCGGTGTATTTGCTTTCTTGATGCTCTGACAACTGCTGTACGTAGCCCACGAAACGGCACGCCTGCGCAGCCTCGTCAGGGGGCATGGATTCACATAAGCGGATGAAGGTTTGATACTCGGCGAGCACCTCTTGCAGTGAAAAAGGCGTAGCTTCTCCTTCGCTGCCTGGGTTGAAATGGTATTCACGCTGCGCCGCCGCTCGGCACGTGCGGTAGGTTTCCAATGCTTCTGCAATCTCGGCTTCCCAAGGGCCGTAATAGCGCTCGCCTTCTACGCTGTAGCCCGCTTCCTGCGCGCGTTGCAAACCTGCTTGATAAAGGTCACGTAGTTCACTTTCCAGCCGCACCGCTTCGGCATTGGTCAGGTGGCGCGCCAATTGATTCAGTAGTGCTGGCGTGGTCAACTGCCAAAGGCTTTCCAGAAAAGAGCGTTGATGTGCGATCTGTTCCTCAAGTGTGGCTTCGTCATCGGTCGTGATGTCTATCAACTGCTCGAAACAAGATTGGTAACGCGCTCGCTCGCTCTCGTCGAGAAAATTTTCGGCTCTCGTCGGTAACAGGCACTCCATCAGGCCCGCTTCATCATTGAGCAGGCGAAGTCGCTCGAATGCGTCCTCTTCCTGGGTCCACGCTTTCAGTTGCTCGGCGGCCTCCAGCAGTATGTCTGAGACCTCTTCTGTCAGCAGCCAAAACGTATGGGTGCCGGGTAGATACAAAATATCGGCCCAGCACTGCTCCTGACAGACATGCGTTGCGTTTTCACCAGCGCTTTCACCATCAGATTCGGGTGGTTCGAACACATTCACCACCACAGGGTTCAAATGGCGCTCTTGGGTTTGCTCGGCACTCATAACAGGCGCTCCAACTGCTGTACTTTTTGGCGTGTAGGAAGGTGGGAGTGGAGAATGTCGTCTAACTGCTCATGCCGCCTATCGCTTTCATCCGTCATCAGCGGTAGCAGTCGTTTCAAATGATCAGAGCGGCTGATGCCTGCGCTCACCAGGGTGTTCATGCGAGCCAGCCATACAGCGGGTAAAGAGGTGAGTGGCGTCTCTGTCATGCGGCTCAGCCACCACGCTTGCTGGCTCTCCTTCAGGGCGGTTTCCATATCGCTCGTCAGTGACCAGGTGGGGGTGGCAGGCTCTTCGGATGTGCCCGGCTGCCAGAGGAGCCATTGGCTCTGTGGCGTGGGCGTGGCCACCTGGCCCAGGAGTAACGAGCACTGGGCGTAACAAGTTGGGGGTGCGCTGGCCAGCAACGCACTCCAAACGGAGGGCTGCTGAAGGTTGATGAGCGATTTGCCCCCCTGCGGGTCATCCAGCACAAATAACGTCTGAAGGTAGTTGGCGAGACTAAGTAGTGTCTGGTCAGGGGCAGGCTGGCACACCCATCCCAGGCGCTGGTGGCAGAGGGTTTGGGCATGCCGCCAAGCGGCACTGCCCACGCTGAGTTCTAGCAGCCAAGGGCTGGCGTCCAGCAACGGCGATAAAGCGGTGCCTGCAAATAGGCTCGTAAAATCGCGCTTGCCCTCGCAGGCCAGCAGAGTTCGACTTTGTTCGGGAGCACGCCGTTGATCGAGCACCATATAGGCGGTCTGGCCCGCAGTGAGGTTGCCTGTCAGCGTTTGGGCGTGGCGGGTACGTTCCGCCAGTTGGCTCAACCAGCGAGACATGGGCAATCCTCACGACTGCACTGGGTGTCGTTGATCTTGCCGCATAGCGGCATGATGGCTGCTTCGCTGAGCTGGTAATCCTTTAGCTTGGGCAGCGAGGTAGGTGGTATGGCTTCATGCACTTCCGCCACCGCCCGCCCCGGCAATAGCGGGCCTTCCACTGCCTGCCCGGAGCCGTTGCCAGGGCTGCCGCCTGCGTTGACCCGCACCTTCGGGCCGACCATCGTCACGCCGCCGCCGTCCAGCTTGAGAAAACTGCCCCCGGCGTTCAGGGTGAGTTCGTTACCGGCTTCCAGCACCACCTTGTGGCCTGCCTTGATGTGCAGTTCTCGGCCACTTTCACTGAGCCAGGCCTGCCCGGCCTTGATGTGCAGCGTGCCGTCTATGGTGAGGTGCTGCTGGCCCTCGGTGTGCTCGAAGCGGTTGCCGTGCACCGTGTGATGGTCGTCATTACCAATCTCGCTGATGCGGTCGTTCTGAACTTTCAAGAAGCTGTCGTGGCGGATTTCTTCGGTGCGGTCGTTAAGGGTGAGCAGCTCCAGGTCTTTCTGGGCGTGGAGCCAGATTTGCTCTTCACCCGCTTCGTCTTCGAAGCGCAGCTCGTTGAAGCCGTCGGCCTTGTGGCTCTGGGTGCGTAGTACCGTGCGGGTCTTGTGCTCCGGCAGCGGGTACGGGGCGGTGTTCACCGCGTGGTAGGTGCGCCCGGTGACCAGCGGTTGGTCCGGGTCGCCCTCTAAAAACGACACGATCACTTCGTGGCCAATACGCGGAATGGCGATGCTGCCGTACCCGCCCCCAGCCCAGCCCTGGGCCACGCGTACCCAGCAGCTGGCGGTGTCGTTGGGTTCGGCGTAGCGGTCCCAGGGGAACTGGACCTTGACCCGGCCGTGCTCGTCGCAGTGGATCTCTTCACCTTCTGGGCCCACCACGAAGGCGACTTGCGGGCCATCGACACGAGGTTTGGGGTTGGGTGTGGCGCGCCAGGGGGTATCGCCAGGGATTAGCGTGACGTGGTTGTAATAGCGGGTCATGCCGTTGGCATCCCCTTGCGTAACCCCATCCTCTTCCAGCGCTTGGGGTTGCTCACCGACGTGATGGACGTCAATGGCCTGCCAGTCGCGGTTGAGGCTGTCAGTATCGTGATCTGTCAGTGTGAAACGCAGGCCGGGAGCGAGTTCGGGGAGGTCGCTTTCGGCACTGGCGACGATCGCCTCGCGACGCAGCTGTTCTAAGCGAATGCGGGCAAACGGTTTACCTGAGGCGTCCTGTTTATAGCGGCCAGGATAGTCGTAGTGTTCGTAATCGACTTGCTGCCCATGGTTTTCTACATCGCGACCCAGGTGTTCATGTCGTTGTGCGTAAGCAGGCTTTTTAAAACTGTAGTCTTTTAGCGTGGCGGTGGCCGCGGCAACTCTTGCCGTGTGGCTGAGTTTGCGAACATGGCGGTTGGGGGCCGTTCCACCAGCGCGGTTGTGGTAACTGCGTGCGCCCAGGTTAGTGAGCACCTGCGGATCATCGGCAAACACCAGACGGTGAGCGCTCTCCTCGAATTCGTGGAAGTAGAAGAGCCCCTCTTCGGCGGCTAGACGTTCAATGAATGCCAGGTCGGTCTCGCGATACTGCACGCAGTACTCGCGCTCCGGCAGTTCGCGGTTCACGGCAAAAGCTACGTCGGTAATGCCCCGCTCGTCGCACAGGGTATTGATGATGGTCAGCGGGTCGACCTTTTGGAAGATGCGCGAGTTGTGGCGCAGCGAGAGTCGCCATAGAGCGGGGCGTAGTACCAGCGAGTAAAACGTGCGGCGGTGGCCGCGGTCGCCCCGGCCAAACTCGCTGATGATGCCGTGTACCCGGCGCAGTGGCTCGCCATCCTGCCAAATCGTGAGGCTGGCCTCGCGGTCGAGTAACTCGGCGGCATCGAGGCTGCCGTCGCGGCTGGCCAGGTTCAGCGTTAGCTCGAAGGGTTGGGAGAGGGCTTCACGGTGGGTGAAGTCGATCACGGCCACGTCGTCAACGCCGGGTAGCGTCACGGTAAAGTGCAGTCCGGTGCTGAGTGCCATGCCCCCTCCTGGGAAGTTTCAATGCTCATGAGTACAAATGAGAAACGCTCAGGTTAATCATCAGAATCGATACTGCAACCCGCCAAGGCGACAAAGCGGCAATGTCTTACAAGCCGTGTCGGCAATCTCTTACAAAATGCGCGTTGATTGATTAAAAAATGAGCAGATATGGCAGGGTGGGGCTGGCAAGAAGTGGTAATCTTCGCCTCTGATGGCGATGAAAAGGAGAGCCGCGTGTCGGGTGTGATTTATGGGTTGGATATGGCGGGTGTGATCGTGTTTGCCCTGTCGGGCGTGATTTTGGCCTGCCGTTCACGGATGGACCCGTTCGGTATGCTGGTGCTGGCGGCGGTGACGGGCATTGGGGGCGGTACGCTGCGAGATTTGGTGCTGGGTGTGCGGCCGGTGTTCTGGGTGACCGACCCTACCTACTTGTGGGTGATCTTGGCCACGGTGGGCGTGTCGCTGGTGGGGTTTCACTATATTCACCGGCTCTCTCGGGGCTTTTTACCGGTGGCGGATGCCTTTGGGCTGGCCTTGTTTACCGTCATCGGCACGCACAAAGCGCTGCTGCTGGGCACCTCTGGCGTCGTCGCGGTACTGATGGGCATGATGACCGGCGTGGCGGGCGGCATGATTCGTGATGTGCTGGCCCAACGAGTGCCGATGGTGCTGCGCGAAGAGATTTACGCCACCGCCGCCATGGCGGGTGGAATTGTCTATGTCGCGCTGCAGGCGCTCGATGCGCCACTGACATTCGCCATTGCCGCCTCGCTCAGTGTGACACTGGGGCTGCGCTTAGCGGCGATTCATTGGCACTTGGCTTTGCCGGTGTTTGCCTGGGTCACGCTGCCGCCTAAACACCAAGACGCCAACGCGCCGCTGTCGACACCGCAAAAGGCCAAAGAGCGTGTACGTATGATTCGTCGGGAGCGCACGCGCCGCTAAGGCCTGGGAAAACGCTGGGCGTCGCGCCAGCGGTCAAACCAGCGCTTGGGCTGGAGTACACGCAGGGCCGGTTCGCTGTCGTTCAGCTCCACGCCAAGGCCCACGGCACCAAGCCGGGCATAGAGGGCGCCATTGGCTTGGCCGTTGGCTAGGGTCACATCGGAGAGCAGTCGCAGCGGCCCGCCTGTGAGCGTGAGATCATGCAGGCGTATTTGCTCTCCGCTCATCGCCAGTGCCGCACTGCCATGGATGTCATGCACGTTCAGTAGCCTACCCAGCCAGTCGCTCTCCCGGGCGCGGGCGAGAAAGAGCCGTGCCAAGAGCCCCGTATCGCGCATCCCTAAACGTAGCTGGCTAGTGAGTTGAATCGGATCACTCCACTCCAGTTGCGCCTCCTCCATGGTGAGCTGTACCCACCAGCCCGCATCCTGAGTGCCATCGTCGCTGCGACGAAAGACGTTTTCCAAGCGCAGGTAGGAGTCGTTGGCGGTGAACCGACGTGTCTCGATATCGCCTTCGGTAAGCTGTAAATGCAGCGTCACGTCGCCCCTCAGGCGCTGCTCCAGTAGCGCCATCTCGGTGTCGAAAGCGCGCAGCGTGATATCACCTTGGGCACGCAGCCCCTCCAGCAGCCATTCGCTTGTCAGGCTGGCGTTGCCGGAGAGAAGCTCGACTCCCGCATCTTCTGGCAGGTAGCGGTTGTAGCGGGTAATGTCCGGAACCTCGGTGATGGGTAGCGCAACGCGGGTGGTGAAGTGTTCGGGAGCGGGTGAGTCCAGCACGTCGCTAAAGCGGTCGGTTTGGGTGGTGAGCGCAAAATGGCGGCCTTCCAAATGCGCGCGGTCGTCCTCTTGCTGCCGTAGGACAAACTGCGGAATCCCCAACGAAAGCTGCGCCTGCTCGGGGCTGTCGAGCTGGGCGGTCAGCTCGCCGCGCCCGGTGGCTAAATAGTCGAGGAACGTCACTTCTAACTGGTTAGCATTGATCCGCAGCCGCGTCGGAGCTTGCAGCGCGTCATCGATGAACGCGCCCTGCAAAAAGAGCTGGCCGTTGCCGGATAGCGTTACGCCGTGGGCATCCGGTAAAAACGTGTTGAGAAATCCCAGCCGCTGCACGCTGCCCTCCAGCGTGAACTGCCCGCTAGGCGTAGCGTTTCGGCGCTGGAAACGGCCGTTGCGCAGCACCAGCGTGCTCTCCAGCGCTTCGCTGGGATGTTGCGGGTCGGCGACTTGCCAGCTCAGCCGCGAGCCGCTGATGTCCATCTCCGTGCCATCCAGCGCCGCTTGGCGAATCGCCAGTGTGAGCTGCGTATTGCTCACCAAGGTGCCGCGCTGCCCGCTACGTTGCCAGCCGGTGGTCAGCGCGTTGCCGGCTAGATGAAGCTCTCCGCTTAGTTGCTCGGTCGTGAGGATTAGCTGCCCATGGCTGGTGGCCGTGCCACTGTTTAACGTAAGCGGAGAAGGGCTGGGCAACACCGACGCAAGGTAGGGTTGTAGCGTTTGGATATTGGGCAGCGTGGCGTCTTCCCAGCTCAGTTGCGCCGTGGCACTTTGTTGGGCCTGCTCGGGGTCGAGGGGGCTTTGTGCCGCTAGTGTTAGCGCTGCGTTTGCCAGCAAGGTGCGCTCCTGATGGCGCAGCGTGGCGTCCGTGAAGGCCAGTTTTGCCGTTATCTGTTCCTTAGTAGAGAGCGCCGCGTCGAGGGTACCGCTGCCTTGCGCGGTGAGTTCGAGCAGCTCTGCGCCTAGCGTGGGGGCTTGAACGGTTAGCGATGCTTCGTAAGGGCGTGCATCCTGGAGCGTCGCGCTGGCGGTGATGCTCCCCTGGCCGGAAAGCCGAACCCCTTGGCCATCGAAAGCCGTTGCGAGATAGCGGTCGAGCATGTCGAGTCGTGTCACTTCGCCCGATAGCTCAAATGACGCACGGGTGGGCAAGTCGAGCTGATCCAGGCGCTGATTGGGAATGTGGGTAGCGAGGGCGAGCTGGGTATTCGTCGCGTAGGGATGCGTATCGGCTAGCGTGACGTTTTCCAACTGGGTCGTGAAGCGCAGTTGACCCTCTTCCACGGCGAGTCTGACGCGCCCCTGGCCCGTGGCGGTATGCGGCGGCGGTGTGTCATCCGCTACCAGCCAGCGGCGCGTGTTATCGGTACTTCTCAAGCGCTGCTCATCCATCGAGAGGGCCAGCTCGGGGGCTGCTAACGTCAGTTCGCTGTCCGGCTGCAGTTGGCCCTCGGCGAGCGCAAGCTCGCCTTCCAACACGCCGCTGCCTGCCAAGCTTAGCCAGGGCAGTGCCTCTAAGTAAGGCATGAACACATCCCAAGCGTCGGCTTGAGCCGTGATGGCAAGCTGGGCGGTGAGGGCGTCGAGCAGCGCCTCCGTCAGCGCATCGTTACTTTGCTGGGTGGACAGTGAGTCCAGTGACGCCGTACTGCGTAGCTGAATGTCCTGCACCAGCGTGGTTTGATCGCTCAAGCGGACGAGGCGGCCCTGGGTAATATCCAAGCCTACATAAGGCACGCTGAGGGTCTCTTGGCTGAACTGGGTATCCTCGACCTTCAGCTGGCCCTCTGCTTCCAGGGCAATGTCCCCGATGGTAAAGCGGCGAATGCCGTTCGCTTCCAGTGCTTGAATATGTAGCTCTCCGCGCAGCAGGGCAAGCAGCGATAGCGACAGGGTGGCTTGGCTGGCCTCGACGGTAATCGGTAGCGCCTCGTCTTCTCGGGCTAGGTAGAGGTTGTCGACTTCCCAACGGCCAGGGTGAAGGCTCTGGGCGTTCGTCCAGCGTACCTCGACCCCTTCGATGGTGGAGAGTCGTTGCGGTAGCCATTGGCTGTTAAGCAGCCAGTGGCTGCCTACTAGCCAGATCAGCACGAGGGCTAGCGCGCCAAACAGCAGGACGATCAGTGGGCGAAAACGACGTGGTGCAGCGGGCGTGTCACGGGACATACGGGCTTCCTAGCAGATGACTCCTGTTGGCGCGTGTTTTATGGCATTATGCGCGACGTGGGGCAGTTATGGGTTTTCGATTTCAACGCTAGGCAGGCAGCAAAGCCATGTTCAAGGATTTTTACGCGCAGCGCGGAGAGTATGTGGTGATCTCCGCGGAGCAGGCCAGCCGCTTCGCTAAAAGCGTGGCTGGCGACTACAACCCGATTCACAACCCGGATGCGCGGCGTTTCTGCGTGCCCGGCGACCTGCTGTTTACGCTGGTGCTGGTGAAGTTTGGGCTGTCGCGACAAATGGAATTTCGCTTCACCAATATGGTGGGTGCCGACACACCGATCAAGTTTAGTGAAACCGTTGACGGGGATATTCACGTTTGTGACGACAGCGGTAAATGCTATTTACAGGTCGTCCGCAGCGGCGATATGACGCGTGATGAGGCGGTGGTCGAAGGCTTTGCCCGCTGCTACGTCGCCTTCTCGGGTAAGAATTTTCCCCACTATCTCAAGCCGCTCATGGAGCAGCATGGGGTGATGTTCAATCCCAAGCGTCCGTTAGTGATCTACGACAGCATGGGGTTCTGCCTGGATCGCTTGGATGGCTTTTCGCCTCATTTGGCGCTTACACAATCCTCGTTGGACGTACAGGGAAAGCGTGCCGACGCGCTGCTGGAGTTTTCCATCGAATCGGCTGGTGAAGCGGTCGGTGTGGGCTCAAAGAAGCTCGTGGTGAGCGGTCTGTGCGACTACGATGCTACCGAAATGGCGGCCATCGTCGACGAGTTTTACCGCTTGAAAGCGGCCTACGAAGCCGCCTAGGGCAGTGGATGCCTACCCGTCATTGCGACGCTGCGTTAGCGCAATGGCGGGTGCCATTAACGCTACCGCTCAGGTATTCTCAAAGCCGACTAATTAAAAAAATACCCAAAGCGCCGACCGGCACTTTGGCTGGACAATGAGGCTTTGCATGAACCGAATGAAAACGCTGACGCTTGCCTGTGCCGCAGTGACCCTGGCCGTTACCTCTATCAGCGCCCAGGCACGTGATTTTCGTCTAGGGCTGATTACGCCCGCCCAGCACTTGTGGTCTACCGAAGCCGAAGCGTTTGCCCAAACGCTGAGCGAGCGCTCAGGCGGTGAGCATAGCGTTAGCGTGTTTCCAGCTCAGCAGCTAGGCAACGAAGCGCAGATGGTGCAGCAACTGCAAACCGGCGCGCTGGACATGGCGTTTCTGACCATTGCTGAAATCTCCAACCGCATTCCTGATTTTGGCGCGCTCTACGCCCCTTATTTGGTGGATGACGTGAACCATGCCGCGCGTCTGCTGCGTTCCGATGCCGCCGGAGAGTTGCTGGATCTGATGCCGGAAGGTGTTGGCTTGGTCGGTGTGGGTTACGGCATGGTTGGCATGCGCCAAGTGTTGAGCCGCAGTCCTATCGAAAGCGCTGACGATCTGCAAGGCCAGCGGCTACGTATCACGCCCTTCGAGCCCATTCGCGATTTCTATACGGCTACCGGTGCAGCACCGGCCCCCATGCCGCTACTGGAAGTTTACGATGCGCTGGCCAATGGCCAAGTCGACGCCATCGATATGGACTTCGACTCGATTTTGATTCTGAAATTCTACGAGCAGGCGAACAACCTGCTGATCTCCAATCATATGATGTTCCCCATGGTGGGGGTGGTGTCTGGGCGCGTTTGGCGCGAGCTCTCTGAAGAGGATCGCGAGCTGATCGATACCGCCATGGCCGAACATCTGGAGAACGTGCTGACGGGGTTCGAAGAGATGGACGCCGCTCAGGAAGAGGAGATTCGCGGGTTGGACATCAATATCGTCGAAGCCGACGCTGAGTTTTTCTCTGAGGCGATTGCCGAGTGGGAGCGTATCTGGGCACCCAAAGCGCCCATGCTGGAAACCCTGCGTGCGGAAGCGGATCGCTTGCGCGACGAGTAGTGTCAATAAAGGCTAATAATCATCATGCTGCAACGCCTGTCCAACGGGCTTGCCCGTTGTGAAGAGATCACCGCCGCTGCCTTGGCAGCGGCGGTGACGTGTTTGATCCTCACGAATATCGCCTTTCGCGCGCTGGGTAGCCCACTTTACTGGGTTAGTGAACTGGCGATCTACGCCATGATCTGGATGACCTTCTTGATTGCTGGGGCGGTGCTGAAACGTCGCCACGGCATCGCGGTGACACTCGTGAGCGACCTGCTGCCGTCTGCAGGAAGAAAGTGGGTCATCGTCGCGGTAGATATGATGGTATTGCTGTTTGCCCTGATGCTGGTGTGGCTCTGCTGGCGGTGGTATCAGCCGCTGACGCTGGCTCAAACCGGCTTCGATATACGGGCGTTCCAGGGCCAGACGTTCAATTTCATCTATGCGGAAAATACCTCCACCCTGGGCATTAAAAAATTTTGGGCATGGCTGATCGTGCCTTGGTTTGCAATCTCGCTGAGCCTGCACGGCGTGTCGAATCTAGTGCAATCGCTAACGGCCATGAGGGGACGTGTATGACGGTCGTGGTGTTTCTGCTGCTACTTCTGGGCGCCGTGCCCATTGCGTTGGTACTGGCGCTCACGGCGATGTGGTATATCCAAGCCTCCGGCAATACGGTGCTATTCGACTCCTACCCGCAGCAGCTGTTTAGCGCCATCGAAAGCTATGGGCTGTTGGCGATTCCGTTGTTCATGCTGGCCGGGGAGTTGATGAACGAGGGCGGGTTGACCAAGCGATTGATTGCTCTGGCGCGCATTTTGGTGGGAGGCTTTCGCGGCGGCTTGGCCTATATCAACTTGGTGGCCAACATGATGATGGCGGCGATCATTGGTTCGGCGGCGTCACAAATCGCCATCATGTCTCGCGCCATGGTGCCTGCAATGGAGCAGGAAGGTTACGATACCCCCTACAGCGCGGCGATCACCGCCGCAGGGGGCCTACTATCGCCGATCATCCCGCCCTCCATGCTGTTCGTGCTGTTTGGGGTCATGGCTCAGGTGCCCATTGCAGAAATGTTTATCGCAGGGCTGTTACCAGGGCTTTTGTTGGGCGCAAGTTTTTTTGTGGTCATCGCTTTGGTGGGGCTGGTGCAGCAGTACCCGAAAGGGCAGTGGCCGAGCCGTCAACAAGCGCTGCATGATGCGTTATGGGGGTTGCCCGCACTGCTGATTCCCGTGATTATCATCGGCGGCATTTTGTTGGGTATCGCCACGCCCACGGAATCGGCGGCACTGGCCTCGCTGGCGGCCCTGCTGATGGGGCGCTTCGTGTATGGTGATCTGCGTTTGACGCAGCTTCCCATGGTACTCACACGCACGGCGATCAATGCCGGTCTTGTCATCATGCTGATTGCCGCAGCGGGTGTGTTTGGCTGGGTAGTGATCTACGAGCAACTGCCGCAAATGGCCGCTGAATGGATTGCTGCGTTGACCAGTAGTCCGTTTCTTTTTTTGCTGTTGGTGATTGGGGCGCTACTGCTAGTGGGAATGGTGATCGATGGGATTGCCGCGCTGATTTTGGTAGTGCCCATTTTGATGCCTATCGCCCAGAGCCAGTTTGCGATTAGCCCTTATCAGTTTGGCGTGGTGGTCTGCTTAACCTTGGTAATGGGCTTGCTGACGCCCCCTGTGGGAGCTGGGCTGTTCATTGCCTCTTCCATGACCAGCGCACCGCCGCTAAAAATCTTCCGAGCGTTGCTGCCCTTTTTACTGGCCACCCTGGTCACGCTGGTCCTGCTGGCGTGGTTGCCATGGTTGACTAACGGATTGATTCAACGGTGATCGTCTCGCACGCGCGGTTTAGGCCGCGCTGTTGCCCGTGAGGGGCATTACGTCTACCTCCACCTCGAGCTGGTGGTCGCCGCCGCCATTCATCACGCCTTTGAGTGGTGCCACGTCCGCATAATCTCGCCCCCAAGCCAGCACTGGGTGCTGTTCACCGGCTACCGTACCGTTGGTTGGATCCAGCGCTAGCCACCCCCAGTCCGGAATCCACGCGGCTAGCCACGCGTGGGAGGCATCGGCGCCAATGAGTCGTGGTTGGCCAGGTGGCGGCTGAGTCTCCAAGTAGCCGCTTACATAGCGTGCCGCCAAGCCCACCGAGCGCAGTGCGCCAATGGCGAGGTGGGCAAAATCTTGGCAGACCCCCCGTCGGTTAGCCAGCACCTCACTCAATGGTGTGGCCAACGTGGTAAAGCTGGGGTCGTACTCGAAGGTGTCGTAAATCGACTGATTGAGCGCTAGCGCGGCATCGACCAGCGGTCGGCCGGGAGTGAAACAGCTGCGCGCAAAGGCCGCCAGCTCATCGTTACGACGAATGAACGGCGAGTCGAGCCGGTAGAGCTGCATATCGAAGCGGCTGTCGTTGCGCAACTGCTCGGCTACACGCTCCCACGCCGGAGAGCTGCTCGGCAATGGCCCGAGCGGCTGAGTGTTGAGCGGCGTCACGACGGTCACATCCAGCGTTTGGTGCACGTCTTCCAGTGCGAAGTAGAGCACTCGATTGCCAAACACATCGCGGCGCTCGGCCTGCACCTGAGGCATTGGGCTGATCGTCAGTTCCGAGGCACCACACTGCTGGTGCTGGGTTTTACGTGGCAGTACCCGGGCCTCGCTATGACAGAGCGTCACCGGTGCGCTGTAGTGGTAGCGTGTGGTGTGCCGCAAGGTGTAGTTCATTCGTCGGGCTCCATGCTGACAAGTTGGCGCGGCCGTTCCACGTGGCTGAAGTGGCTGTGGCTAATGGCATCAGAGAGCGCATTGAGCGGCGCAATCAGCTCGTCCAACAGTTGCTCCAGCGCGGCCTGCGCATCTGGAGTATCGGCCAAGTGGCTAATTCGGTCGATGTCGGCGAGATGCAGAGCGGCGTTGGCTTGAATGAGCAAACGTCGCTCGGCATTTCGGTAGGGCGATGAGCTGCCGGGCAGCCGATCCATCTGCCGTTCCAGACGTTTGAGCATGTAGCCCACCGAGCGCGGGTTGGTTTCGTCGAAGAGCAGCAGGTCAAGAATCGCTTCGGGGTGCAGCTCGCTTCGGTAGCGTCGCCGGTAGGCCGTAAAGTTATCGGTGGTGGCGAGCACCACCTCCCATAGCGCCAGCCCCGGTGAGTGGGGAGCGTTGAGAGTGAGTTTGAGCAGCGACAGCAGGCCTAACACGCGATCCAGGAAGCGGCCAATGTCCATGAAACGCCAGCCGTAATGGTGGGGCATGGTTTCGTTGCACAAGCCAAAAAAGGCGGCAATTTGCGCCGACAGCCCTTCGCAGGCACGCCGCGCCGCGCTGGCACCCAGGCTCGGGTTGAACGTGTCTACCCGCTGTCGCAGTTGGTGTACCACTCGCCAGGAGTCATCTCCCAGATGTTCGCGCACGCTGCGAGCGTTACGCAGCATTTGGGCGAACAGTGGCTGCAGGGCTTGAGCGTCGCGCTCATCGAACTGGGTCAGCAGCGCCGTGCGCTTTTGCGCAAAGCCCACTAGGGGCGGCTTGGTGCTCTTCCCTTCATGGTCGAGCGTGGTGATATCGAGGGCTAGCAGCAGCTCATCTAGCAGTTGATCCGCGATCTCGTCCTGGTCGTACTCCATTAAACGCAGCAGCGCTTCGCGCAGCAAGCGGGCGCGGGCATCCAACCGTTCGCCGTAGCGTCCCAGCCAAAATAGACTTTCGGCCACCCGACTGGGCAAGTCGGTGCCATCGCGGGTGGCGACCACCGGGCCACGCGCTTGGCGTAGCTGGCTGACATGGGGTTGGGGCGTATTCGCGGTGACCCAGACATCTTTGACGATCGGGCTGCTTAACGATGGTGAGCCCGGGGAGCCAACCCACGCCAGGCCGCCGGGCATGACATGATAGTCACTAGGCTGCGGACGTTGGGTCGCGATGCTGCCAGGCATTCGTGTAACGAAGCAGCGTAAGTTCAGCGTTGCGGGGGATAACCGCTGCATGTTGGCATCGAACACTGGGGCCGATGCTGGTTGGGTACTGGCATCGGCACTAGGCAGCAGCAATTCCTCACCGAGTAGATGCTGGCATAAGGCAGGGAGATAGTCGGCCAGCTCGGCCATTTCCAACACGCCAACGCCGAGTGCATTCGACATGGCCACGCCGCTGGCGCGAGTGGCTTGTAGCAATCCAGGCACGCCGAGTTGAGAGTCGCCGCGTAGTTCGAGCGGATCGCAGTAAGCGTCGTCGCAGTGGCGCAGCACCACATCCACGGGTTGCAGGCCTCCTAAGGTACGTAGCCATAACTGGCTATCGCGTACCACCATGTCCTGGCCTTCGGCGAGATCGATATTGAGATAGTTCGCCAAATAGGCGTGCTCGAAGTAGCGTGGGCTGCCTGGGCCGGGGGTGAGCAGCACGATCGTGGGATTGTCACGGTGCTGGTAGGCCAGCGCGGTCAACGTACGGTGATATTTGTCCAAAAAGCCCGCCAGCCGCTTGAGTGGGGCGTTTCGATACATTTCCGGCAGCGCGCGGGCCATGAGTATGCGGTTCTCCAGCGCGAAGCCAGTGCCAGACGGCGCCTGTAGGCGATCGCCCATCACCCGCCAACGCCCATCGATATCTTGAATGACATCGATACCGTGAAAGCTGATCGATGGACGGTCGCTGGGTTGCGAGCCATGGCAGGGCAGTAAAAAGTGGGGCGAAGCGAGAATGGCCTGCGTAGGAAGAAGCCCTGCATCGAACAGTGTGCGCGGGCCATAAATATCGTCGTAGAGCGCATTGAACAGGCGCGTGCGCTGGGTCAAGCCGACCTCTAGTGCTTGCCACTGCACCTGATCGATCACCCAGGGAAGCGGATCGAGCCGCCAAGAGCGGCCCTGAGTGTCTTCGTGCATGTTAAAGATCACGCCGTTCTCTGCCAGCAGGCGCTGAATCTCTTCATGCTGCTGATAGCGGCCATCCGCGCCGAGTGCTTCCAAGGCACAGAGCAGGCTCTGCCAGCCGGGGCGCAACTGCCCCTGCCGGTCGAGCATCGCATCAAACGTGCCGGGCTGTCCCTTGCCTAGCTGATTCGTGTAGTCCTCAACCAGCCCGGCAGCGCCGAGCCCGAGCAGTGAGGGAGAGACAGGGGCGGTCATGATCCTGATTGTCCTAAGCGAGTAGGGGGCGGATTATCCTGTAGCTAGCGCAGATAAGGAAGCACTCTTCATTCATCAGCGTGGGCTCCAGCGCAAATCGAGCGTGCAAGGCAGCTCCTGGCTCGCCCTTTCCGGTACGGGGGCCTGAAAGCCATGGCGGTGGCCACTGTCGCTAAAGCGTCCCAAACGGCGGGCTTCGGCTTCGAACGCATTGACAGGGAAGGTCTCGAAGCTACGTCCTGTGGGGTGTACCACATAGTAAGTGCAGCCGGCTACTGAACGTTGGTTCCAGGTGTCGATGACATCGAACACTAGTGGAGCGTGAATGGGGATTTGCGGGTGCAGCGCCGAGGGTGGCTGCCAGGCGCGATAACGAACGCCGGCCACGGCTTCGCCATTACGCCCGGTGGCGGTAAGTGGCACGGGGCGGCCGTTACAGGTGACGACGTAACGATCACCGCTCATGCCGCTGACTTTAACTTCCAAGCGCTCTACCGAGGAGTCGACGTAGCGCGCGGTGCCGCCTGCAGTCGCTTCTTCGCCGAGGACGTGCCAGGGCTCGATGGCTTGGCGAAGCTCGATCGAGAGCATCGGTGTATGCAAACGGCCGTGCACCGGGAATCGGAACTCCAAGAACGGCGCAAACCAGTCTAGCTCGAAGTCGAATCCGTGATGACGCAGGTCGCTGAGCACGTCGTTCAGGTCTTCCCACAAGTAGTGGGGCAGCATCCAGCGGTCTTGTAGCGCGCTTCCCCAGCGCACCGGCTTGCCACGGTAGGGCGTTTTCCAACAGCGGGCGACCAGCGCGCGAATCAGCAGCATCTGCATCAAGCCCATTCGCGCGTGGGGAGGCATTTCGAAGCCGCGCAGCTCCAATAGACCCAGGCGTCCGCTGTCGCTGTCCGGCGAGTAGAGTTTATCGATACAGAACTCGGCACGGTGTGTATTGCCGGTCAAGTCGGTCAGCAAGTGACGCAGCAGGCGGTCGACCAGCCAGGGTTGCACTACTTCGCCTTCGGGCATTTGCTGCAGAGCGATTTCCAGCTCGTAGAGCGCTTCGTGGCGCGCTTCATCGACGCGTGGTGCCTGGCTGGTAGGGCCAATGAACAGTCCCGAGAAAAGATACGACAGGCTGGGATGATGCTGCCAGTAGGTGACCAGACTGGCCAACAGGTCGGGGCGACGCAAGAACGGCGAATCGTCCGGCGTGATCCCGCCCAAAGTGACGTGGTTGCCGCCGCCGGTACCGGTATGACGACCGTCCAGCATGAACTTTTCGGTACCTAACCGCGCTTGGCGTGCTTCATCGTAGAGACGCTCGGTTTGTGCCACCAGAGTTTGCCAACTGGCGGCAGGCATGATGTTGACTTCGATGACGCCTGGGTCGGGAGTGATCTGGAAACTTTCCAGCCGCGGATCGCGCGGCGGCGCGTAGCCTTCGATCATGACCGGGCAGGCAAGTTCGCGGGCGCACGCTTCGATACTGCTGAGCAGGTCGAGGTAGTGCTCGAGCTGAGTCAGCGGCGGCAAAAAAATATGCAGCCTGCCTTCACGGGGTTCGACGCACAGACTCGTGTGGATGATCTTGTGCTCCCGATCCTCCTCGGCGCTAGGTTGCTGCTGTACCGATTCGCCTTCCGGGTGGCTATGGCTTGGATGGGTGCTTTGGCCCAGGCGCTCAGCACTGGTGAAGCGGTGCTGTTCGGCGTTACGACGCGCCACCTCTCCGTGAATGTCGCCCAGCGCCGGGCGAGGAGCAAACAGCGACTGCGGTTGGGGCTGGTCTTCCGGGTCGGCCCAGGGCAGGGCAGAGAGCGGCAGGCGTAACCCCATGGGCGAGTCCCCGGGTACCAGGAAGAGGTGGTCGCGTTTCAGCGGCCAGCGTCCGCTCTCCCAACGGTGTGACTGGGCAATCGAGTGGCGCAGTGGCAGCGCATAGCCAACGACCGAGCTCAGATCCTGCTCCAGCAGGCGGGCAAGGCGTCGGCGCTCGGCGTCATCTTTCAAATCGGCTTTGCGTGGGTCTACGTTGACCGGCAGCGTTTGCTCTTTCCACAAATAGTAGTAAGCATCCTCATAGGCAGGAATCCAGCAGCGCTGAGCCACGCCCAGACGTTCGCTCAGCGCTTGAGTAAAGCGCTGAGCCATGGTGTCGTCGGCCACCACGTCGGGGGCACCTTCCATGCAGGCCAGCCAGCTTGGGTCGCGCCATAGCGGCACCCCATCTTTACGCCAGTAGCAGGCCAGCGCCCAGCGGGGCAGCGGCTCGCCAGGATACCACTTGCCCTGCTGCTGCTGAATCACGCTGCCAGGGGCGTAGGCGGCCTGCAGGCGCGACAACAGCGCTTCGGCGCGCTCACGTTTGTGCTCCCCCAAGGCTTCGGTGTTCCACTGAGGGCTCTCCATGTCGTCGATGGAAACGAACGTCGGTTCGCCGCCCATGGTCAGTCGAACGTCTTGCTGGTTGAGCGCTTGGTCAACCTCGTCGCCCAGCGTCAGAATGCGTTGCCACTGCTGCTCGCTATAGGGTTTGGTGACGCGCGGGTCTTCATGAATGCGCTCGACGCGCATCTCGACGTCGAACTCCACCTCGCACTTATCGGAAAAGCCAGTGATGGCGGCGGCGCTGCCGGTCGTAGGCGTAGCGGCGAGTGGAATATGACCTTCGCCTGCAAACAGGCCAGAGGTGGGGTCCAGTCCTACCCAGCCAGCGCCGGGCAGGAAGACTTCGGTCCAGGCGTGGAGGTCGGTAAAGTCCACGTCGGTGCCGCTAGGACCATCCAGCGCTTTCACATCCGGTGTCAGTTGAATCAAATAACCCGACACGAAGCGTGCCGCCAAGCCTAGATGACGCAGTATTTGTACCAACAGCCAAGCGCTGTCGCGGCAGGAGCCGCTCGCCAGGGTCAGCGTCTCTTCACAGCTTTGTACCCCAGGCTCCATACGCACCAAATAACTGATGTCCTTTTGCAGGCGCTGATTGAGGGCGACGAGGAAATCGACGCTGGTGGTCGGTTCGAGAGAGACGTCTTTCAACCAGTCCAGAAGTCGCGGTCCCGCTTCGGTTACCTCTAGGTAGGGGCCAAGCTCTTTGCTGAGTTCGTCGGGATAGGTGAACGGAATCTTTTGGGCGACGTCATCCAAAAAGAAATCGAACGGGTTGATCACCGTCATGGGGGCCACGAGTTCGACGGCAATGGTGAGCTCTTTACGTGGCTCGGGGAACACCACGCGGGCATTGAAGTTACCGAACGGATCCTGCTGCCAATTCAAGAAATGGTCGTCGCCTGAAATATTCAGTGAATAGGCGTCGATATGGGTACGGCAGTGGGGGGCCGGACGCAGACGAATCACATGGGGCGAGAGCTTGACGGGGCGGTCGAAGCGATAGGTCGTGCGGTGATGCAAGGCAACGCGAATGGTCATGAGCCACCCTCAAAGAAAGCTAAAAGTCACCGTGCGTATTCCGCATAGCGCGTCGGTGAAGAAAATAAGTACCCAGAAGTATCGTTGGAGTTGAACTATTTTGCAGCTGCAATATGAGTAATGGCGTTTAAAGAGTGTGGAAAATTGTCATCGCACCATAATCGATAACTGGTATGCACTATTTTGGTGCTCTAATAACGATTAAGTACTAAAAAATGAATGTTAATTTCTTTCATGTATAAAAGTTGTGCCAACCAAGCCATACAAAGAGAAGAGTAAACGCTAAGCGCCAATTGAGCGTTGAAATAGCGGGGAATATGGCGCGAGTTTTGCGTGTTTATATGGTCCAGTTGCTACGTACATTGCACGCGGCAGGCCTACACTACTGAATTAAGGAAGTTGCCGCTTCCACCCTAGCGCCAGGAGAGCGCCCATGAGCCAAGTAGATTGGAATAACTATGCGTGCCGTGACTTTTACGACGAGCTGTTGGCGGCGCCAGGCAAGCCTCGTGCTTCTGCGGACGAGTTATGTCACATGTTGGCGCGATTTAGTGCGGAAGAGCTAGCTGAACGTAAAACTGCGGCAGAAATTGCCATTCGAACGATGGGCATCACGTTTACCGTTTATTCAGAAGGGGCGATGATCGATCGCGCCTGGCCTTTCGATATCGTTCCCCGCATCATTCCGGCCAATGAGTGGCGAAAAACCGAGGCGGGTTTAAAGCAGCGCGTACAAGCGCTGAACTTGTTCATCGATGATCTCTATCACGAGCAAAAAGTCGTCAAAGATAAAGTGTTGCCCGCCGAAGTATTGGCTCAGTCGGCCAATTTTCGACCTCAGTGTGTGGGCATCAATCCGCCCCACGGCGTGTGGGCCCATATTTGCGGATCTGACTTGGTGCGCGGCGGCGATGGCATGCTTTACGTGTTGGAAGACAACTTGCGTATCCCGTCGGGCGTTTCGTACATGCTGGAAAACCGCAACGTCACCAAGCGCGTGTTACCGGAGCTTTTCGCCTCGGGCAAGATCTTGCCAGTGGACGACTATGTCGCGCAGCTGTACGACATGCTGGCGGCCATGTCGCCCCGTCCGGGCGACGACCCGCAGGTAGTGGTGCTGACGCCTGGCATCTATAACTCTGCCTATTTCGAACACGCCTACCTAGCGCAGCAAATGGGGGTCGAGCTGGTGCAGGGCAGCGATATGCTGGTCGATGACGACGATGTGGTCTACATGCGCACGGTAGAGGGCTTGCGCCGTGTCGATGTGATCTACCGCCGCGTAGACGATGAGTTTCTCGACCCCGAGGCGTTCAATCCGCACTCCATGCTGGGCGTGCCGGGATTGATGCGCGCTTGGCGGGCGGGCAACGTCGCGCTGGCCAACGCGCCCGGGGCGGGCGTCGCCGACGACAAAGTCGTTTACGCCTTCGTCCCTGAGCTGATTCGTTACTACCTGGATCAAGAGCCACTGCTGCCGAACGTGCCGAGTTATCTCTGTATGTTCGACGAGGACCGCCAGTACGTGCTCGATCATTTGGACGAGCTGGTGGTAAAACCCGCCAACGAATCCGGTGGTTACGGCATGCTGATCGGACCGCGCTCCACCAAAGAAACGCGGGACGAGTTTGCGCGCTTGATCAATGAAAATCCGCGTAACTATATGGCCCAACCGACACTGGCACTTTCCACTACGCCAACGCTGGCCAACGGTTTGCCTCAGCCCCGCCATGTCGACCTTCGCCCGTTCATCCTCTCGGGACCGGAAACCCATGTAACCACTGGTGGGTTGACCCGCGTGGCGCTGGTCGAAGGGTCGCTGGTGGTCAATTCGTCCCAAGGGGGCGGGAGTAAAGACACCTGGATCGTCGAAACCGACGAGAACGCGGCGGGTGCCGCTGAGCAGAAAGGAGCCTAGCGCCATGCTGTCACGCGTTGCTGAAAACCTCTATTGGATGGCTCGCTACATCGAGCGTGCCGAAGACACCGCACGGTTATTGAGCGTCAATACGCACCTGATGCTGGATTTGCCACGCCATTTACCGCTGGGCTGGGCGCCGCTGATCGAAATGACCGGGACGCTGGATGCCTTCAACGCTCGGCATACCAGTTTCGATGAGCGAAGTGTGATGCACTTTTTGTGCGCCGATGCCGAAAACGGCAGCTCGATTCTCTCGGCGCTCGCTAGCGCCAGAGAAAACCTGCGCACCACGCGGGACGTGGTGCCCCGAGAGATTTGGGAAGAGGTCAACCAGCTCTATCTCAGCGTGGCGGATCACGCGGAGAACGGCGTGAGCCCTCGGCGTCGGGATGCATTTTTGAAAAACGTCATTCGAGGCTGCCAAACGCTAACAGGGCTCATCGAAGGCACCTTGAGCCACGGCCCGGCGCGTACGTTCATCAAGCTGGGCCGTCAGTTGGAGCGGGCGGACATGACCACACGGATCGTCGACGTGCGTTCGGCGAGCTTGCTGCCGCAAAATCCTGAAGAATTGCTGCCGTTCGAAAATCTACAGTGGATGAGCGTGCTGAAATCCCTGACGGCGTATCAGATGTATCGTCAGCAGGTCAGGCTGCGCGTGCGTGGGCCGGACGTATTGCGTTTTCTGCTTCAAGATCCGCACCTGCCGCGCTCCATTGCCTGTAGCCTGGAAACATTGGGGCACGAGCTGCAGTTACTGCCTCGTCAAGATCGTGTGGCAGCCACGGTGTCACTGGTACGCGCCGATGTGGTCGATGCGGACATTCAGGCATTGGCCCACTCGCCGAGCAAACTGCACGCTTTCGTGGACGAGCTACAAATTGGTTTTGCCGCCATTCACGATACGCTCAGCGCTACGTATTTCGTGAACGGCGACGGCGTTCCTCGAGTCACTCAGCGCCAAACCCAGAGCCACGTGGGCGACCATGACAACGACTGATTAGGCCGCTTTAGGGCTGGCGTTCGCGCGTTGAATGAGATCGTGTAGATACGCCAGCTTTTCATGCACCGCGGGGGCAAGAACCCCTGGGGCTAGATCCAGTAGGCCCATGTCACGATTGAGTTCATTCACCGTCAAGCCCACCTGGTGAAACGCTTGTAGCATGCTCTCCAATGAGCCATCGTACTCGGCCCGAGAGAGGCCCATGTGCAGTGCGGTATCCAGCACGGCCACCATGTCCAGATAAAAGGCAAACGTCTCTGCGAAATCCTCCCACGGATGCATGGCGGCGTAGGCGGAGATGAACCGTGTGGGCCAGTCTGCTGGAGCGCCTTGCTGATAGTACTGCTCTAGGGCGTCGCCATAGGTGGGATGGTTGTGGTCGCCGAACACGCGAATGCTGGCGGCTTCGTCTTGGTCTTTGATCAGTAGGTCCCAGTAGTAGTGGCCGATTTCGTGACGAAAATGGCCGATCAACGTACGGTGGGATTCATTCATGTCGACACGCAGCCGCTCACGCTCGACGTCATCGGCCTCTTTGACGTTGATGGTGATATGGCCATTGGCATGGCCGGTATACACCTTTTCTTGGTTTGCCGTGGAGCGCCACAGCCCTTGGTCGGGCAGCGCATCGGCCATGAACGAAAAGCTCAGTGGGACGCGGATGTCCTCGCCCTCGATCCCGTGGGGAAGCTTGAGCAAATCCAACGTATAGAAAAGCCGCCGTTTGGCGCTCTCCAGCGCTGCCCAGCGTTCCCGGTTGCCCTCGACCTCTAGGTCGGGAATCACCTCGTTGTAGCGGCAGCAGTCGCACAGCGTATCGGCGTGCCCGTCGGCCATCACCACCATCCGGTTGCAGACGTTTTCGACGGCATAGTTGTGGCACTTCATTAATGCCGTGCCGCAGTCTTCATGGGTACAGCGGTAGCCGCCGCTATCCAACGGTTCCAGCGCCACGATGTTACGACACGCGGGGCACCAGCCAACCTCCGACTCACAGGCCAAGCAGTGGGTATTCTCGAAAAACAGTGGATTGCCACAGCGGCAGCTAAACGTCTGCATGGATACCTCCTTGTGATCACCACCGCGCATCTCACGAGGGTGAGTAGTGATACGTCATTGTCTCAGCATAGCGATGCCCTCACCGAGAGGGAAAGCCAAATCGTCGAGCGGAGGGCATATTGTCTTTGTCCAGTTGCTAATTGACGTTTACGTCAACTTGCTGATATACCCTAAGGGTTCCCTATTCGATCCCATAACAAACACAAGCCGAGGAAACGCATCATGTCCGTTCGTGAAATTCCGATGTACATCGATGGCCAGCCGGTCATGTCGCAAAGCCAAGAGTGGCGCGATGTGGTGAATCCTGCCACCCAGGACGTGGTGGCGCGAGTACCGTTCTGTACGTCCGAAGAAGTCGAGCGCGCCATCGCCAGCGCCAAAACAGCGTTCAAAGAGTGGCGCAAAGTGCCGCTCGGCAAGCGCATGCGCATCATGCTCAAACTGCAGGCGTTGATTCGCGAGAATACAGCGGAACTTGCCGCCTTGATCACCGAAGAGCACGGTAAAACCCTGCCGGATGCCGAGGGTGAAGTGGGGCGCGGGCTAGAAGTGGTAGAGCACGCCTGTTCGATTACCTCCCTACAGCTTGGCGAGCTGGCGGAGAATGCGGCCAACGAGGTGGACGTCTATACCATGCATCAGCCGCTGGGTGTGGGGGCGGGCATTACCGCCTTCAATTTTCCGATCATGCTGCCCTGTTTCATGTTCCCGTTGGCGATTGCCACCGGAAACACCTTCGTCTTGAAGCCTTCCGAGCAAGACCCGAGTTCTACCATGCGGCTCGTGGAACTGGCACATGAAGCGGGTATTCCGGCTGGGGTATTGAACGTCGTGCACGGTGGGCCTGACGTTGCCAATCAAATTGCCGACCATCAAGATATCAAGGCGCTGTCGTTCATCGGTTCGACCCATGTGGGGTCGCTGCTTTATAACCGTGCGGCCGCTGCTGGCAAACGTATGCAGGCCATGATGGGTGCAAAAAACCACTGTGTTGTCATGCCGGATGCCAACCGTAGTCAAGCCATCGATAGCCTGCTGGGCTCTGCCTTTGGTGCCGCCGGTCAGCGCTGCATGGCGAACTCGGTGGTCGTGCTGGTGGGGGAAGCGCGCGAGTGGATCAAAGACATCGAAGCCGGCGCGCGCGGTATGACCGTGGGACCCGGCACCCAGCGCGAGGCCGATCTGGGGCCACTGGTCTCTCCGCAAGCCAAGGGGCGGGTCGAGCGTTTGATTACGGCAGGTGAGAAGGAGGGTGCTACGCTGCTGGTCGATGGGCGCGGCTACACGGTCGACGGCTACCCAGACGGTAATTTCGTCGGGCCGACTCTGTTTTCCGATGTGACGGCAGAGATGACGATCTATCGTGAGGAAATTTTTGGGCCGGTGCTGTGTGTCGTCAACGTCGAAACGCTGGACGACGCCATCGCTTTCATTAACGCCAATCCGAATGGCAACGGCACCTCGATCTTTACGAACTCGGGCTGGGTCGCGCGACGCTTCGAGACCGACATCGACGTCGGCCAAATTGGCATCAACGTGCCCATTCCGGTGCCGGTCGCCTACTTTAGCTTTACCGGTTCTCGGGCGTCGAAGCTGGGCGACCTAGGGCCTAACGGTAAACAGGCGATTGCGTTCTGGACGCAGACTAAAACGGTCACTGCCCGCTGGTTCGAGCCCGAAAACGTCTCTAGCGGTATCAATAGCACGATCTCGCTATAGCGAGCGGCAACACGCTGCGCCTCCTCGGTAGAGGAGGCGACCTTCACACGTCCTGAAACAGCGGTAAGCTCTCCGAGAGTAGTTGCCCTATGGGACCAAGCTGGCTCTCGTGTAGTACGAGCAGGTAGGGCGCCTCCTGCTCATCGCGAACGGGCGCCAGCAGCGCGAATTCTCCCTCTTCGAGGTGAAATTCATGAATTTCACGAAGGCCGTGGGGGGTCTCACATTGTGAGCAACGGTAGGTATCGTCCTCGCCATATACGAGGCGATGGTACATTTTGAACAGAGTGTAGAGGGCAAGCCCACCCTCGAACGCGGGCCAGCGAGCCGGTGTGGCACGAATATCGTCGGTGAGCGCGTTGCCTTCTGCTTCGGCATCGGCAATGGCATCGGCCAGGGGAGCCGCGAGAATAGCGGTTTGATCTGCGGGTAGGGGGGCATTTCGTTCCGCCGCCGCGTGAAAGGAGGTGGCCGCCGCCTCGAAATCTTGCAGGTTGTGCAGCGTAAAATCGGCATGCTGTAGGTCGGCAGGTTCGAAACCACCGTTCTCCCAGCCGTGAATCACACGAAGCGTGACCAGGCCGCGCTGCATAGGCTGGGCCAGCAGGGTGTGAAGCATGACACGGATATGCAACTGACGCTCATCCGTATCGTTCTCGAACGCACGGTACGGGTCTGCGAACAGTTCATGCAAACGCCCTGGCGTGTGCTCTTTTGCTTCGGAGTATGACATGGTGGTTTCCCTGTAAGTACGCCGCTTGGCTAGCCGAATAGCGTACGGCTTTTATGACATTAGATCACTAAAAGTATGGCGAGCGTAAAGCCATATGAAAAGAGTCTTTAGTTAGCAATTTGTTACGGATAAAAGTGAGTTGGTAGTGGGACTCTACTTCAAAATAAAAAAGGAGCCTTTATGGCTGCATCGATCAGTCGGTTCAAACTTCCTGACACTCTGGATAATGTTCCCAATGATATTCGGGAAGCCATGTTGGCCGTGCAGGAGAAAGCGGGCTTCGTGCCCAACGTATTTTTGATGTTGGCTCACCGACCCGACGAGTTTCGCGCTTTTTTTGCGTATCACGATGCGTTGATGGAGCGACCATCGGAGACGCTGACCAAAGCAGAGAAAGAGATGATTGTCGTTGCGACCAGTGCCCGCAATCGCTGCTTGTACTGTGTCGTCGCCCATGGCGCGCTGGTGCGTATCTACAGTAAAGATCCGTTACTGGCGGATAATATCGCCATCAACCATCGTGTGGCGGGATTGAGCGAGCGTCATCGGTTGATGCTCGACTTTGCACTGCACAGTGCCATCGATCTGGGCGAGTTTTCAGACGAATGGCAGGCGCGTTTAGAGGCAGTGGGGTTCACGCTGGATGATTGCTGGGACATCGGTGCCATTGCCGCGTTTTTTGGCATGTCCAACCGCTTGGTGACACTAGCTGGAACACCGCCCAACGCCGAGTTTTACCTGATGGGGCGTGTCCCCAAGAAAGTGGAATAAGCAGCCCGGCCCCATGGGCAAGGCTTTACTAACGCACCACTTTGCTTGAGGATACTGCCTCCACTCACTGTCGCCAGGGGAGCCCCAATGGGGCTGAGAATGCGCGCAACGCAGACCCTGGAACCTGATCCGGTTCGTACCGGCGGAGGAAGCGCGACATGCCTTACCTAACGTCTTTCGTGTTAGGCGCAGCGTTATGCTGCTTTGCTTTTCTGGGTCTTCGGGCACGTTTCAGTGGCGGCTCGCTGGATGACTATGTCACCGCCCGTAATTCGCAAACGTCGGCCACCCTGGGGCTCTCCTTTTTGGCGTCCGGTATGGGGGCTTGGATACTCTTTGCACCCCCTGAAATCGGCGCATTCGTAGGGCCCGTGGCGCTACTGGGCTATGCCCTTGGCTCGGCGCTGCCGTTCATCGTTTTGGGTCTCTACGGGCCTAAGATACGCCAAGCACTGCCCGAGGGACGCAGCATTGCCGAGTTTGCCGACGCCTGCTATGGCAAGGGGGTACGCCATTTCGTGGCGCTCGTTTCCGTGGCTTACATGGGCTGCTTCCTGGCTGCTGAACTCACCGCCATCGGGGCGATTACCGCGCTGCTCTCCGACGTGCCTCCCGCCGTGGTGATCATCGGGGTGGCGCTCACCACGCTGGTGTACACCGTCATGGGCGGGCTACGGGCAAGCTTGGCCACCGACCGCTGGCAAGCGTGGCTGCTTTTGGCGCTGCTGCTCGCCGTCGCCAGCGTGACGCTCTGGCGACTGCCCAGTATGCCGAATGACGCACAACTCCCGTCGCTCCCCATCGGCAGCTCGCTCAGCGTGGCGTTGACGCTGGTGATCGCCGTGACGGCGGCCAACTTGTTTCACCAAGGCTATTGGCAGCGGGTATGGGCGGCCCAAGACGACGCGAGCCTGGGGCACGGTGCCTGGTTGGGTGGCGGCTTGACCGTACTGGTCGTCATGGTGATCGGTGGCGTAGGTATTATGGCAGCGATGAGCGGGGTCAGTCTCGGCGAGCCGCCCATGCCGTTTTTTGCGCTGCTTAGTGATGCCCCGGTATGGATCACGCTGCCTTCATTGGTACTGGCCGTCACGCTGGTCACCTCGAGCGTCGACACCTTACAAAACGGCATTGCGTCGCTGTGGGCCAATGGTCACCGGCCCGAGGCCCTCAACAAGGCGCGCTGGCTCACCGTGGCGATCATGCTGCCTGTGATCGTGATTGCCTTGCAAGGGCTCTCCGTGCTGCGGCTATTTTTGATTGCCGATCTGCTGTGTGCAGCGATCGTGGTACCGGTGCTGCTGGGCTTGTGGCAGCGTATGACACCGATGGCAGCAATAAGCGGCGGATTGGCGGGGCTCGTAGGGGCCGTGCTGCCTGGCTGGATCGATCAGGGCAGCGTCAGCGCAGGGGTAATGGCCGCCACGTTCCCCGGCAGCGTACCGACGTTAGGCCCGTTCGTAGGGGCGCTGCTACTCTCAACAACGGTCAGCGTGGCGTTGGCTCTGGTGAGCCGTCAACGTGTCGAAGTCCGTTAATCAAGGCGTTAAGCAGGACATTTCGTTTCGCGTTATGCTGTTAAGGGTTTGATGACCATTTAGGTGTGATCGCCATGAGCCACCTGTTACCCCCCAACGAAACTGCCCGTTTGGCTGCGCTTAACGAACTGGCCCTCCTGGATACGCCAAACGAGCCCGTTTTCGATCGGATCACGCGATTGGTCACCGTGCTGCTCGGCGTTCCTAAATCTACCATCAGTCTGATCGACACCGATCGTCAGTGGTTCAAGTCTCAAGTGGGCATGGCGGTATCGGAAACACCTAGGGACGTCGCGTTTTGTGCTTACACGGTACTCGAAGATGAGCCGCTAGTGGTCGAAGACGCTCAGCAAGACGCACGCTTCGTGACCAATCCCTACGTGATGACACCTGGCGGCATCCGTTTTTATGCCGGGATACCGCTGCGTAGTTCACAAGGGCTGGTCCTCGGATCGCTATGCGCCATGGACAGCCAGCCACGCAGCTTAAGTGACCAAGAAAAGGCTGCGATGCAAGATTTGGCCGATATCGTGATTGGCGAAATCCACCTGCGCGAACGGCTCATCAACGAGCAGAAGATTCGTGCCGCCACTCAGCAGGCGCTCACGGCGCTGCATCAAAGCCTCGAGCAGCGTATCGAGCAGCGAACCCGCGAACTCAATCTGGTGATCGAGTCGGCATATGATGCCTATTTAAGCGTCGATGAGCAGGGGCGCGTGCTGGATTGGAACCATGCAGCCGAGAACATGTTCGGCTGGCGTCGCAAAGAAGCCCTCACTCGGCCGATTACATCGCTCATGTTTCCCGACGGAATCACCAGTGACGATGTCGCCATGCCGGTGACCGGAGAAGCCCTACGGCGCGATGGCGTTCGCTTGCCGGTCGAGGTGCGACTGAAGCGTTTCGAGGTGAATGGCCGCCCACGCCGCAGCTTGTTCATTCACGACATTACCGAACGCCAGCAGCTAGAGCGCCTACGCGACCAGCAGGCCCGAGAAGACGTGCTCACCCGTTTGCCCAACCGCCGCGCCCTAGATGAGCGTTTGCCGGAGGCAATGGCACGGGTACGCCGTACGCTCGCACCGCTGGCCGTGCTGTTTCTAGACCTCGATGGGTTCAAACGCATTAACGATCAGCACGGCCATGCCATGGGGGACGAGCTGCTGCGCGACATCGCGAGCCGTCTCCAGCGAACCGTCCGCGAGACGGATTTCGTTGCCCGATGGGCGGGAGATGAGTTCGTCGTGCTGCTCGAGGGGGTGACCAGTGACGCACCGGAGCCGCTGGCCCATAAGCTGATCGAGGTGATCGAGGAGCCGCTCAGCGCAGGTGGCGTGACCCTGCAAGTAAGTACCAGCATTGGTGTGGCGCTGTTCGTCCACGACGCGGCGGAGACACCTCAGGAGTTATTGAAGCGCGCCGATGAGGCCATGTACAACGCCAAACGCGCAGGCAAAGCGCGTATCGCGCTGGCACGTCCGGCGGATACGTCTGCCCCCTATTAACGAACCCAAGGACGAGTATGATTCGTTGTCTATTGACCACCCCAGAGGGCGACGTGCGCGAGGGCGACATTCGCCTGATGGACGAGTGGATGCGCATGCCCACAGCACACTTGTGGGTCGACATGAAAGGAGAGAGCGAAGCGCAGGAGCGTGAGATACTGGAGCGCTTCGAGTGTCACCCGATGGCCATACAAGACGCCCACAAAGAGCGCCATCCGCCGAAAATCGAAGAGTTCGACAATCACACGCTGATCATCTATCGCGGCATTTCCTCGTTCGATGCCCAACTAAACTTCGTACCTCAGCAGATCTGTTTCTTCGTCGGCGAACGCTTTTTGGTGACCTTGCACCCCGGTGAAGCGATGAGTATCGAACGCTTACTCAATGAGCACGGCAAAACGCTATTGGCCCAGTCACCCGAGCAGGTGGCACTGAGAGTGATGTACACCTCGGCGGGCTTTTATATCGATAGCTTGCTGGAATTCGAAACGGAGCTCAGTGATCTCGAGGACGAGCTGCTAGACAATGGTAACGACGTGTTGATGCGTAAAATCACCACGTATCGCTCGCGTCTGGTCAAAATGCGCCGGATCTTCAGCTATCACAAAGGCATCACCCAAGAGCTGACGGCGTACGACTACGCGCACTTGCCGCGAGGCGAAAGCGAAACGCTGCATGCCATAACCGATGTCGAAGAACGTTTCGAGCGACTCTACACCCTAACGCAAATGTACTACGACATTTGTGGCGATCTCGTCGACGGCTATATCTCCATTTCATCACACCAGTTGAACATCACCATGCGGGTGTTGACGGTGATTACCGCTATTTTCGTCCCGCTAACCTTTATCGCCGGTATTTACGGCATGAACTTCGAGTACATGCCAGAACTGAGCTATCAGTACGGCTACTTTTTCGTTTGGGGGGCCATGCTAGGGATTGGTGGGGTGCTCATTTGGCTGTTCAAACGGAAACGCTGGTTTTAACCCCCTTGTCGAACCGCCAATTGCCGCAGACGACTGGCCAACAGTAAGAGCCCCAGCGCAATCAGTAGCCAAAGCGTGGCCAACAATATAGGAAACGCCCCCGCACCCGCCAAATCCAGCAGCGGGCCGGTCAGTGACGGAATGACCAGCGCCCCGCTGCCCGCGGCGGTAAAGATGGCGCCGGTGGTGCGCCCGCGCATGACGATCGACTGGTTGCACAGTGCAAACAGCGTAGGGAAAAACGCCGAGGCGGAGAGGCCAAACAGCAGCGCGCCAGCGCTTGGCGGCAGCGCGTTGAGGTGCAGACCTGCCGCTGCGCTCAGCCCCAGCGCTAGGCAGCCAGCGAGCACCTGCCAAGGTGAGCAAACGCGTAGTAGCGGGATGGCGAGCAGGCGTCCCGCCGAGAGCGCCAGCCAGAACAGCGTTGCCAGCAACGCCGCCTGCTCGGTGGTTAATCCAGAGAGCGTACCGTATGCGGTGACCCAGCCGGCGAACGTAATTTCGATGCCCACATAAAGAGAAAACAGTAGCATGAATAGCCCCAGCAAGAGCGGGTCGCGGTGTTTGAGCGTAGCCAAGGACGCGGGATTAGGGTCAACGGTGGGCATGGACGGGCTGACGAAGCGCGACAGCGGCCACAGCATGGCAGCCACGCTGGCCGCGACGATCCAAAACGTGAGGTGAAACTGTCCGGTGAGGGATAGCGCAGCAATCATGATCAGCGGCGTGAGCATGTTGCCGAAACTGAAGCAGAAGTGCAGCGCGCTTACATTGGGGCCCGCTGCGTCTCGGTGCAGCCACAAAAGCAGCGTGTTCCCGCCCGCGTTGAGCGATACCTCCGCAAATCCCAGCAGCATGAACAGCAGCGTCAACAGCAGCAGAAGCGGGCTAAGCGGGGCCAGCGCCAGTCCGGCTACCGCCAGCACGCCCATCATCACCAACACGCGGTGGCCGTTGAAGCGATCCATGAGCAGCCCGGTGACCATGGCGCCGCTCATGTTGCCAACGGCACGTGCAGTGAACAGCACGGCGATTTGGCTCATGGAGGCACCGCTGGCCTCGGCCAAATGGGGCAGTGCTGGGCCAAGCAGTCCGCCGGTCATCCCAATGGCAATGAACAGGCCAAAGTAGGTCCAGGTGAGACGGCGATGGTACGTCGAGGTGAAGTGAAGCATACCGATCCTTGGCAGGGGCAGAAGCACGGTCGACCCGTAGCTTGACGGGTTTTGCTTACTCTCACTATTGGCGAAAAGTTGACGACCCGCCAGGCGGCTGACTGGGGGAGTGAGGCTTAAGGGCACTATGTGCTCTACTCATCCATCGTGATCGAGGGCATGCTGTCCTTCGTTCGCCCCCTTGAACCTCGCCCGGCGTTTGTTATCGTCGCGACATATGCACTCAACAAGGAACCACCCATGGCCCACACGGATAACAGCGCAACGATTCCGGCCACGATGTCGGCGATGCTCTTGACCGGTCACGGTGATGTCGACGCTCTGCAATACCGTCAGGACGTTCCCACGCCAACGCCCGGCCCTGGACAGGTGCTGGTGCAAGTCACGGCGACGGCGAAAAACAACACCGACCGCAAAGCGCGCGAAGGCTTATACCCCACCAAAGGCAAAGAGGACGTGACCTCGTTTGCCATGGGTGGGTCGCCGACCCTGACGTTTCCGCGTATTCAAGGCGCTGACGTGGCAGGTCGGGTCGTTTCTGTCGGCGAGGGGGTCGATCCCCGGCGTATCGGGGAGCGCGGGCTGCTGGATTTCAATTTGTATGCCGACGAGCGTCGTGACATTAACCTGACGCCGGACTACTACGGACACGGCGCAGACGGCGGCTACGCCGAGTACGTGGCAGTGCCTGCCGACCAGTTTCACCATGTCCCCAACCCTGAGCTACACGATGCCGAGCTTGCGGCCATGGGCATGTGCTCGTATCAAACGGCCTACCACATGATGACGGAGGCCAATGTCCAGACGGGCGAGCGTATCCTCGTCAGCGGCGCCAGCGGCGGGGTGGGCACGGCGTTGATCCAGCTGTGCCGTATCGTCGGCGCGATTCCCTACGCCGTTAGCCAGCTCGATAAAGCCGATGCACTGCGCGCGCTGGGCGCAGAAGCCGTCATCGATCGGGGCGACCTGCCCACCTTCGTCGAGCGTGTGCTGGCCGCCACCGAGGGCCATGCCATCGATGCCGTCATGGATCTCGTCGGTGGCGAGATGACCGATCCGTTCATCGACACCATGATCGGCGACATGCAGCGCCGCACCACCTACCCCCGGCTCTCCATTGCCGGTGCCAGCGGCGGTAACCTCAGCGAGATCATGTGGACCCGCATCTATCTCTATCAGGTGCAGATAGTCGGCGTGTCCCACGGTACTCGGGAAGAAGCAGAGCAGTTGATAGCGTGGATACGCAGCGGTGAGTTAAAACCGGTGCTGCATGGCGCGTTCAAACTCTCTGACTTGCATCAGGCCGAGCGCTACTTCGTGAACCGAGGCAGCAACTACCTGGGGAAAATCGTCATCGTTCCCGATGCCCAGTGGGACACCCACGGTGCCCCATTTGCCATAACCTCTGCCTAGGAGCCGGGTGAGTGAAAAACCTGCATACGATTCGATTGTTGGACACCCATGCCGGGGGAGATGTCAGCCGCATCGTCACGGGCGGCATCGATGCATTGCCCGGTGCGACGGTGCGTCAACAGATGGAGTACCTGCGCGACGACGCCGACGGGTTGCGCCGTTTGTTGTTAGAAGAGCCCTACGGCATTCCCGAAATGTCGGTGGATCTCTTGGTGCCTGCCACCGACCCGGAAGCCGTGGCCGGATACATCATCATGGAAGTGATGGGCTACCCGATCTATTCCGGCTCGAACACGCTGTGCACGGCCACGGCCGTTCTGGAAACCGGCATCGTGCCCAAGCAGGAGGGAATTCAACGCTTCAAGTTAGAGGCCCCGGCAGGGCTGGTTCAAATCGAGGCCCGAGTGCACAACGGCGTGGTGGAGTACGTGACCTGCGAAGGCCTGCCGAGCTATATCGATACCTATCGCGACACCATTCAAGTGCCAGGGATTGGGGAAGTCACCTACTCCGTCGCCTATAGTGGCGGTTTTTACGCCTTGGTCGATGCCGAGGCGTTGGGCTTCAAGCTGGTGCGTGATGAAGAGCAGGCGCTGGCGGCTTGTGCGTACAAAATCGTGGAGGCCATCAAGGCGCAACGCGGTTTCTCCCACTACACCCTAGGCGACGTGGGTCCGCTGCCTTTTCTGCACTTCATGGGGCCCGAAGAGCCGATCGCCGAAGGTTATATCCGCTCGCGGTCGACCACCTACGTGCACCCCGGCGTCATTTGCCGGAGTACCACGGGCACCGGCACGTCGGCAAGGCTAGCGCTAATGAATTACGAGGGGCGGTTGAGCCTCGGCGATAAGCTGGAAACCGTATCGCTTAGGGAAACCGGCTTCATTGGCACGTTTACCGGCACGCATCAAGAAGGGGCTTATCAAGTGGTGGAAAACACCATTACGGGACGCAGCTACGTGCTGGCGGAGTCGAGTATCGTGATCAACTGCGACGACCCGATGGTCGCCTGTGGCGAGTTGCATCATATCCTGAGTGATCGCCATCACGAAGAGACGTAGCCCTCCTGTTCGATTCGTTCCCACACCGGGGCCTTCTCGGCCTCGGTCATGCTTCCCCAGCAGGCAATTTCATCCAACGTGCGCCCGCATCCCTGGCACGTTTGGGTGTTCGGCTCGATCTGGCATACGTGAATACAGGGCGATAGCGGGCGAGGTGTCGATGGCATCGAGTTCACTGTGTCAAGTAGTAGAAAGGGGAAAGCGATCAGCGCTCACTGGCTGGCACTTTACCACGTAGCGACTTGAGCTTGCCTTTCCGGGTTTTGTGGTCCACTCGGCGGCGCTGAGAGGCTTTCGTAGGTTTCGTAGGACGGCGCGTTTTGGGCTGTTTGGCCACGCTCTTGATCAGCGCCTCGAGGCGGTTCAAGGCGTCCTCTTTATTCAGCTCGAGCGTGCGGTAGCTCTGAGCTTTGATGATCACTACCCCCTCTTTACTGATACGCTGGTCCGACAGGGCCATTAGTCGCTCTTTGTAGACCGGCGGCAGCGTCGAACGCTGAATGTCGAAACGTAAATGCACCGCAGACGCGACTTTATTGACATTCTGACCGCCTGCCCCCTGTGCGCGAATTTGGCTAATGTCGATTTCCCAGTCGGCCAAGCTAACGCTATTGGTAATAGTGAGCATTCCGTTCCCGGATCGTTGTATGAGTCTGTAGGCTAACATACTTGACAGAGGGTAGGCGCCAGCGGCCTATTAAGGGCACCGTTCTTGCCACGCCATCAGGAGAGTCCATGAATACTCTATTGACCGAGTCGCCGCTCAGTGCAGGTAGTCTCTACCGGCTGCTATCGGGCTGCGTTTGCCCACGACCGATTGCCTGGGTGGCTACTCAGGACAAGCAGGGGAACGCCAACCTAGCGCCATTCTCGTTTTTCAACGTGGCCAGCATCGACCCACCCATTTTAGCGTTTTCGCCGCTGTTAGATGGCAGCGCCCAACCCAAAGACACGTTGCGAAATTTGGCAGAAGTCCAAGAGTGCGTGGTACATGTCGGCACCGAAGGGTTGGTCGATGCGCTCAATACCACGAGCGCCAGCTTGCCAAGACACGAAGACGAGTTCACGTTGGCAGGGCTGGAAAAGGCCACCATGCCGGGGGTGAGCGTGCCACGCATCGCAGCGGCCCCGGTGGCATTTGGCTGTACACTGTTGGAAGTGAAGCGTTTTGGCGATCGGCCGCTAGCGGGTAGCCTAGTGTTGGCGCAAATCGTGTCGATTCATATCGACGATACGCTGTGGGACGGTCGTCACGTAAACATGGCCGCGCTTCAACCGGTCGGCCGCTTGGCAGGGAGTGACTACGTGCGCATCACTGACCGCTTCGCCATCGAGCGGCCTGCTTAATTAACGCTACGTTTTATTACACTCTGTTTAAAGCTCGCCAAGCTTAAGTCGTATACTCTTCCGCCGATATTAGAAACAAGCATCGCGATGTGGGAGAGAACCAATGCGTCGAATCACAACATGGCTAATGGCGGCGGGGCTTTTGGCTGCTCCGCTGGCTCATGCCGCACTCGAAGTCGGCATGGTGGCGCCCGCAAGCGGCGGTGCTGCTCCTCTGGGCATTGGTATGCAGCAGGGCATCGACACCTACTTTGCCAAGCTCAACGACGAAGGTGGGATCAATGGTCAAACGATCAGCCTCACGACGTTCGATGATCAATACTCGCCGCTGCAGGCAGCCAAGTACACCCGCGAGCTAGTGGGTAACGATCGCCTGCTTGCCGCGATTGGCAATGTAGGAACGCCTACGGCAGCGGTCACTATCCCGATCTATAATCAGCAAAAGACGCTGCTATTTGGGGCATTCACCGGGGCGGGGATTCTGCGCCGCTCACCGCCCGATCGTTATGTCATCAACTACCGTGCCAGCTACGTTCAAGAAACGGCAGCAATGATCGATGGCCTTCTTGCGGCTGGTATAGAGCCCGAAGAGATCGCATTTTTTACCCAAAACGACAGTTTTGGCGACGCGGGCTATAACGGTGCAATTCGCGCGCTCAATGCCCAAGGCGTCTTGAATACCTCCCAACTGGTTCATGGTCGTTTCACCCGCGGAACGCGTAACGTTCATCAAGGGCTTGCCAGTATTCTTCAGGCACCGGTCACACCCAAGGCAGTGATCATCGTCGGCACCTTTGGCCCGGCCGCTGACTTCATTCGTGAAGCGCGACAAGACCTGCCCGATGCGCTGTTTCTAAATGTCTCATTCGTCGGTAGCCAGGCGCTGCTAGAGGTGCTTGGCCCGCAGGCGGAGGGGGTCATCGTGACGCAAGTGGTACCGCCGTTGGATGCCGATCTGCCGGCCGTCGAAGAGTATCGTCAGGCGTTGGCAGAGTACGCCCCCGATGCCACCCCCGACTTTATTTCCCTGGAAGGCTACCTAGCCGCCAAGCTGTTTGCCGAAGGCCTCAAGGCGGCGGGTAATAACCCCGATCGTGAAGCGGTGGTCAACGGGCTTTTGAGCCTGGGCAGTATCGATATCGGCGTTGGCGAACCGCTCACATTGGGCCCTAACGACCATCAAGCCAGCGATGCCGTCTGGCCTACCATTATCCGAAATGGCCAGTTCGAACCGGTGGATTGGAACAGCCTAGCCCGCTAGCCGTGGCTCTCTATTCCGTTTGCAATCTCTGACACAGCGAATACCCCTGATGAAAAAAACCATAAGTATCCGCGCGATGCTCATTAGCCTCTTTGTCGCCGCCGTGCTGGGCAGCATCGTGTTGGCCGGCACTGGGTGGATGACCAACCAGCGGCTGATCAACGTTCAGCACTTCGTGGCCGATGAGGTGCTGCCGCTGCAAGATGCGAGCCGCAGCATGGTATTGACCATGGGTGCCTTTGGCCAGCGACATGCCGATCTACTCGCCGCTGGTAATCTCCAAGCGTTGGAAGAGGTCACGCCGCGCAGTGAGTTGGCAGCACGCTATAGCCAAGCCCGCACGGGGCTTGCGCGTATCGAGCAGACCAATGCCGCAACGCAGCTCGCTGCACTGGATAGCCAGTACCAAGAGCTAATGGCTGGCGACGAGGCGTTGGAAAACGTGCGGCGCGATGCGCTGAGCCTGCAGGCCCAAATGGCCGAGCAGATTGCTCAAATGCAGGCGGCCATCACTAACGTCATGCGCAGTGCCGAAGACATCGCCGGACGTACCGCTTTGGCTCAGGTGCGCGAAGAGCGTCGGCAGCGCGAACTCATGGAAGCATGGCGGGAAGAGGGCACCACCACGCTGCCGACTCAACTGTTGGATAGCATGTTCTCTGCTCGTGTCGATATCGGTCGTCTGAGCGGCAACGCCCGTATGGCCGTTGCCACGCTGTCCGATCTGGGGCGACAAATGATGCAGGTGGATAGCATCGATGCGTTGGTCAATCTGCGTAGCAACGAAATTTCCCAACAGGTGGCGCTGGCACGACAGTCTTTGGCGGCCATTGCCGAGGCCCCCAGCACGACCGTCGAGCAGCGCGTGCTCATTGGCGAACTCGATGAGGTCATCGTCGAGCTGAACGGGTTGATGGTGGAAGATGCCGATTCGGTCTACGCGCTGCGCCAGCAGCAACTGGATCTGGGTGCTCAAGTGCAAGCGGCGTTGGCGAACGTGGCGGCGGCAACACGTGAGATGCGCTCAGCGCTAGGCGACATCGAAGCCTACACCGTCGCCCAGGCGGCGAGCGCCAGTGAAGAGGCCGAGACGTTGGCGAATGCGGGCCGTACGCTGCTGGTGTTGGTTACCTTGGGCGTGATCGTCGTACTGGCCATCTTTGGCTGGCGCACATTGGTACGCGTACTGGGGCCGCTGGTGGCCATGCGTCGTCAGATGGAGAGCATCAGCGGTGCCGCCGGTGAAAATGCCGACCTTTCCATGCGGCTGGCGCTGCAGCGTAATGACGAAGTCGGTCAAGCTGCCCAAGCGTTCAACCGTATGATGGACACCTTCGAAGGCATGGTGTCTCAGATCCGTGAAAGCGCCGAGGCGATTGCCGCAAGCAGCCGCCAGATCGCCTCCGGGAATGAAAACCTCTCTCAGCGTACTGACCAACAGGCGGCATCGCTGGCAGAGACGGCTTCCAGCCTCGAGCAGATTACCGCCACCGTCAAGCAGACCGCCGACTATGCCGATCAGGCCAAGGGCGCGAGCAACAGCGTGGATGACCGCGCGCGCTCGGCGGGTGATGTCGCCAAACGCACGACGGCGGCCATGAGTGACATTCGTCAAGCGAGTGAAAAAATCACCTCCATCATCAAAGCCATCGACGATATTGCCTTCCAGACTAACTTGCTGGCACTGAACGCCTCGGTGGAAGCAGCCCGAGCGGGTGAACAAGGACGAGGCTTTGCCGTGGTCGCTCAAGAAGTGCGTAAGCTGGCAGGGCGCAGTGCAGAAGAGGCCGCGCAAATTCGCCACTTGGTAGACGACAGCGTACAAAAAGTAAGCGAAGGCGAGCAGTTAGTAAACGCATCGAGCCATCATTTGCAGGATATTGTCGATAGCCTCTCCGAGGTAACTCGTTACGTCACGGAGATTGCAGACGCGACGAAAGAGCAGTCGGCCGGTATCGATCAGATCAACCAGGCCATTTCACAGTTGGATCAAGTAACGCATCAAAACGCACGCTTGGTGCAAGAGGCCTCCAGCGCTAGCCATACGTTGGATGAACGCGCAGGCGATATGCATACCTTGGTAAGCCGGTTTCACGTTAGTCATGGCGTTGGCCAACCGGCCGCGCTGCCAAGCCAGCCCGAGCACCATAGCCTGACTTAGCCCCGGGGTGGGGCGTTCGGTCTTGTCGCGGGCACCGGAAGGTGCCCGCCGTGTTTGTATTGACGGTTGAACTTTGGACGCACCGCCTACACTGATACAGGGGACACGATAGACAAGGAGGCAAAATGACGACCTTAGTGATTGGTGCCAATGGTCAGATCGGTAAACAGTTCTGTGCATTAGCCAAAGAGGCAGGCACGCCCATCAAAGCCATGATTCGTAACGAAGAGCAGGCCACTTGGTTCCAAGAACGGGGAATTCGTACCGTCGTGGGCGATTTAGAAGGCGAGATGGAGCACGCCTTCGAAGGATGCGATCAAGTCGTCTTTACCGCCGGTTCTGGTCCACACACAGGCCCTGACAAAACGCTATTGATCGATCTATTTGGCGCGATTCGTGCGGCCGATATTGCCAGCCAGAAGGGGCTCTCGCGCTATATCATGGTCAGCGCCATGCGGGCAGAAAAGCCGCTGGAGGCGCCTGAAAAAATGCGCCCCTATATGGCGGCCAAGTTCGCCGCCGATGCCCACCTGCGCCACAGTGACGTTTCCCATGTCATCGTCAAGCCTGGCCGTCTTACCGACGAAGCGCCGACCCTCAAGTTCGCTAGCAGCGTGGACGAAGCGGGCGATAACCAAATTTCCCGGGCCAACGTGGCCTATGCACTGCTGCGCGTGGTGCAAACCCCTGGTCTCGTCAATCGAGACATCACGTTGTTGGACGGCAAGCGCCCCGTCGACGCGCTTCTGTAACCCCGACCTGTCGTGCCAAGCCCGCTCACTCGTAGCGGGCTTTTTTTGCGCTCTTTTTTGCGTTGGGGCGAGCCGTACGTATCGCTGACGCGCTGTAGTAATGGCGTACTACCCCCGTTCTCTGGCGGCTTGCTACTCTGCCACCACACGCCTACGGCGTGCTCCACCGACGACAATCACAAGGAGAACGGAGATGAGCAGCAAGCGTATTCTAATGATCACCGGTGATTTTACCGAAGATTACGAAACCATGGTGCCCTTCCAAGCGCTGATGGCGGTAGGTCACCGTGTCGATGCGGTTTGCCCCGGCAAAGCCTCGGGAGATACCGTGGCCACCGCCATTCACGATTTCGAAGGCGACCAGACGTACACCGAGAAGCCGGGCCACCGCTTTGCGCTGAATGCGGATTTCGCCAGCGTCGACCCTGCCGATTACGACGCCCTGGTGGTGCCCGGTGGCCGAGCGCCAGAGTACCTGCGGCTGAACCAAGAAGTGTTAGCGATGGTGACGCACTTCTTCGATGCCCAGAAACCGGTGGCGGCGATTTGTCATGGCGCCCAACTGCTGGCCGCGGCCAAGGTGCTGGAGGGAAAACGGTGCTCGGCGTACCCTGCTTGTCAACCTGAGGTCGAGTTGGCAGGCGGGCAGTTCGCGGACATAGAGGTCACCGACGCGGTGACCGATGGCAACCTGGTCACCGCACCCGCATGGCCTGCCCATCCTGCTTGGCTGGCGCAGTTCATGGCGTTACTCGATCAGTAGCGGCGATCGGCAACAGGTGCGCGCCTGCGCTGGGCGCGCGCTTGCTCGGCGGCTATGCTGAATGAGACGAAGAGGGGAGATGGCCATGTGCAAACTGTTTATCGATGCGGACCCTGACCTATGGCGCAGCGCCACCCACTCGCTGCGCATCGATGGTATGGTGACCAGCGTGCGGATGGAAAATTATTTCTGGCGACTGCTGGAAGAGATCGCGCAGCGCGACGGAATGAACACCGCACAGATGATCACTCGGCTATATCACGAGTCGATCGATGCGGGCCATGACCTGGGGAATTTCACCTCGTTCTTGAGGGTCTGCGCGCTGCGTTACCAGGCGCTACAGCTTAGCGGCGATATTCCCGCCAACGTAGCCGTGCCCATCGGTGAGCTGGACGCCCAGCAGATTCTTTCCCGTGAAAGCACGCTGCATAAAGACGTCCTCAACAAAAAGCACGTTCACTAGCCACGTCCGGCTGAGTTACTCCAGCCGCTCGCGCAGCGCGCTCATAAACGTCTCGATACGCTGCGCATTGGTGCCTACATCGCTGGCCCCCAGCCGCGAAGCCGAGCGCATGTCCACCCGAGTGCGGTTGCCCTGCTCGGTCAGCCGAATGACCACGTCATCTTCGAACCCAAACCAGCGCGTCACGGCGGTGGCTTCCAAACCGGTAGGGGTAATCTCGGCAATGTTCCAACCGGCGGCCTCTACTTCGGCCTGCACTGCAGCCAGTACGGTGGCGGCAGGGGCATCGACGACCAAGGGGCGAACGTTCGGGTAGGCCGCTTGCTGCTGCTCGGCGGTCGCCTCGCCTGGGTAGTCTACTTCGTTGGGGGCGGCTTCGCGGGCCTCCCGCAGGGCAGCGAACGCTGGCGGGTTTTGGGTATCGGTGGTGATGTCATGGATGACCGGCGCCTGCTGAGCGCGCTGCCACTGTTGCCAGGGCATGTAGAGTAGGGCTGCGGTGAGCATGAGCACGCCAATGGCCACGATCGCCGTGCCGCCCCGCCGAGTGAATGCGCTGATGAGTAGCACCAACACGCTCAGCGCCACTGCCGCCGTGGCTGCATAGACACCATTACGTAGCAGGTTGAAGGCCTCTCCTAAGCCGACCCACTGCCAGCGATAGGCGGGGCCAGCCCCTGCCATTAATAGCGCTGCCGCCACGAGCGCCAGCACGCTTAGCCAGGCAAAGGCTTTAGGCCAGCGGCTGTAATGTCGCTGATTGCGTCTACCGACCATCTGTCTCTCCTCGCAGTGATAGGAACGTATCGTCTGGCCACAGCATAGCCAGCGATGTGGTAGCGTGGCTATTTCTACCACATGATTGAATCAGCGAGTCACGACCCAATGCGCTCATCCGATGCCATCGCTATGCTTGCCCACCAAGTGCGCACGCTCCTCATTCAGGCACCCACCAGTGCACTGCCCATGAACTATCAGCAGGTTGCTAACGCCTTGGGGCTGACGCCACCGCGCACCATTGCACGGGTGACACAAGCGCTGGAGCAGTTAATGGAGCAGGACGTCGCCGCCGGGCGGCCGATGATCGCCGCCCTGGTGATCAGCCGTCGGGGAGACGATATACCGGCCAACGGTTTTTTCCAAAAAGCCGTCGCGTTAGGCCGGTTTCCGAACGACCCCGCCCAGCATCGCCGCCGTTACGTCGAAGAGCGGGAGCAGGCGCTGCGCGCTCGTTAGCGGGCGCGCAGCGGCGTGAGCAGGTCGCTCAGGCCGTTATGGTCGATTTCATGCATCAGGTGCAGTAGCTGACCGATCTCCCCTTGGGGAAATCCTTCCCGAGCAAACCAGTTCAAATAAGGGCCCGGCAAATCCGCAATGAGCCAGCCCTCGTATTTACCGAAAGGCATCTTGCGCGTGACCAGTTTTTCTAAATCCTCGGGTTTCATTCGTTAATTCCTTTCATTCTCATTTAAGCTCTCTTTTATATTCCCGCGCCCGCGGTTATTTGTTAGACTTTCGTCGCAATTCTTTTACCCTCCTCGACGCTGGGCACCTGCTGTTCCGGTACGTCATTTCTGTATCGTCAGGGACATGACATGCAAAAACGTTTAAGTCTGTTACTTTGTTCACCACTTTTAGCCTTGGCGACATCGCCTGTTTCCGCCGATGAACCGATCGATGTGGTGCTCATCGGCGGTGGTATCATGAGCGCTACGCTAGGCACTTACCTGCAAGAGTTAGAGCCGGAGTGGGACATTCACCTTTACGAGCGTCTTGGTGAAGTGGCGCAAGAGAGCTCCAACGCGTGGAACAACGCCGGTAGTGGCCACTCTGCGTTCATGGAAATGAACTACACGCCGGATGCCAGTGGCCGTGTCGAGATCCAGCGCGCCATCAACGTCACCGAGCAGTTCGAAATTTCTCGTCAATTTTGGGCGCATCAAGTCGAGAACGGCATTCTTGGTGAACCCTCCTCATTTATCAATAGCGTGCCGCACATTGCCGTGGTGTGGGGCGATGAAGACGTCAGCTTCCTGCGCGAGCGTTACGACGCCATGACGCAGAACCCGCTGTACGTGGGCATGGAGTACTCGGAAGATCGCGCAGAGCTGGCCGAGTGGATGCCGCTGATCATGGAAGGTCGTGACAACGACGACCGCCCAGTGGCCGCCACGCGCATGCAAATGGGCACCGAAGTGAACTACGGTGCTCAGGCCCGTGAAATGGTCGAAGCGCTGACGCGCAGCGAGCACTTTACGCTCGGTTTGCACAGCGAAGTACGTGACCTGAGCCGTAACGACGACGATACCTGGCAAGTCACCATTGCCCACCTGGACAGCGGTGAAGAGAGCACGGTGGATGCTCGCTACGTGTTCATCGGCGCCGGTGGTGCAGCGCTTCCGCTGCTGCAGGCATCGGGCATTCCCGAAGCCGAGGTATACGCCGGTTTCCCTGTGGGTGGCCAGTTTCTCTACACCACCAATCCGGATGTCGTGTCACAGCACGACGTGAAAGCGTATGGGAAAGCGGGTGAAGGTTCGCCGCCCATGTCCGTCCCGCACCTGGACCTGCGCTATCTGGATGGCGAGCTTGCGCTGTTCTTCGGGCCCTTTGCCACGTTCTCCAGTAAGTTCTTGAAAGAGGGCTCTTGGACGGATCTATTTGGCTCCATGACGCTGGATAACACCTGGCCGATGATGGAAGTCGGTCTGGATAACTTCAATCTGGTCAGCTATCTCGTCGGCCAGGTCTTGATGTCCGACGACGACCGCTTCGAAGCGCTGCAGGCGTACTATCCCAACGCCCAGCGTGACGATTGGACGCTGTGGACGGCGGGTCAGCGCGTACAGATCATCAAGAACGACCCCGAGCGTGGCGGCGTGCTACAGTTCGGGACGGAAGTGGTGACCTCGCAGGACGGCACCATGTCCGCGCTGTTGGGCGCGTCGCCGGGCGCGTCTACTGCGCCGTCGATCATGCTTGGCCTGCTGGATCGCGTCTTCCCGACTCAGGTGGCCAGCGACGAGTGGCAATCTACGCTGACCGAGATCATTCCCTCGTACGGCCAAAAGCTGGCAGAGAACCCTGAGTTGTTACGCGAGGTGCGCGCTTACACGGCACAGACGCTCAATTTAGACGAGCCCATGAACCTACCCAGCGCTGACGAGGCATCGCAAGACGAGCCGAGTGCAGACGAAGAGAGCATGACAGAAGAGAGCAGTACGGAAGCCGAAAGCACTACCGAGGCTTAAGCCACATGCGTTCCGTGCTCACTAGCGCCAGCCCTCGGGCTGGCGTTTTAGTGTTCGGCTGCGGCGACTTGCGTCAGCAGGGCGGCCAGTGCCTGGGCCGGTTTGCTGAGCTGGCCGCTAGCGCGATGAACGATACCGATATCGCGATGGAAGGTGTGCTCTTTCAAGTCGATGGCACGCACGCCCGCGGGCCAGCGCCGAAGGGCGCTTGGCTGCGGCACTAGCGCCACGCCCACGCCGTTGGCCACCAGCTGTATGATGGCGTCTAGCTCGTCTACCTCGCACACGTCCCTGACGTGGCAGTGGTTGTCACGCAAGAAACGATCGACCTGACGGCCGCCGAACGAGGCACGATCGTAGCGGACGAACGGCTGTTGAGTGAGTAGCGCCCGCCAGTCATCCGTGGTTAGCCTGCGGGGCACCAGCAGACGAAACGGCTCATGGGCCAACGGCTGCCAGCGCAGGTCGCTATGCAGCGAAAACGGCGGTCGAATGATCACCGCCATGTCCAGTTCCCCTGCATCCACCTGGTTCATCAGTGCGAGAGACAGCCCCGGCACCACGCGGGAGCGGCATTCGGGAAACTGACGGTGAAAATGCGCCAATACGTTCGGCAGAAGCGAGCGTTGAATGGATGCTATCGCACCCAAGTTGACGCGAGTGGCAGCTTCCTGTCCAGCAGAAGCGGCGCCTAAGGTGCCGTATAGGGCTATCAGTGCCTGCGCTTGTTGCAACGTCTCTTGTCCGCGCTTAGTCAGTACCGCTGCCCGCCCGCTGCGCTCGAACAGCGCTACGCCAAGCGCTGCCTCTAAACGTTTCATCTGCGCGCTGACGGCGGCTTGGGTCAGGCCGATATGCTGGCCCGCTGCCGCAAAGGTGCCGTGCTGGGCAACGGCGATGAGCGTTTTGAGTTCGCGGATCATGGTGAGATTTTCATCAATAAAATTTGTGAATAGATCAAAAAACAATTGATTTAATTTTTACATTGCGCCTTTTAGGATAGTGACACGGGTCAAGCGCAGCGCGCTAGCCGTGTACCAACAAAAGCACCTATCAGGAGACACCCATGAGCCTTTCCCCCTTTCACTTAGCCATTCCCGTTTATGACGTCGCTTTGGCGCGCACTTTCTACAACGATGTGTTTGGCCTAGAAGAGGGCCGTTCCAGCGATCATTGGGTCGATTTCGACTTTTTCGGACATCAGTTGGTGATCCATGAGCATCCCAAAACGCCCGGACAAGAGAGCGCCCACACCAACCCGGTAGATGGTCATAACGTACCGGTGCCTCACTTTGGGGTCATTTTGGAGTGGGACGAGTGGGAAGCGCTGGCCGAGCGCTTGAAAGCGCGTAACACCGACTTTGTCATCGAGCCTTACATTCGCTTCAAGGGCGAAGTGGGCGAGCAGGCCACCATGTTTCTGCTCGACCCCTGCGGCAATGCGCTCGAGTTCAAGGCATTCAAAGACAAGAGCCAGATCTTCGCTAAATAGGCAGGGCGTGTCTAAAGGCCACTAAGCGCGCAGCGCCTGCTCCTGGCGACGATGCTGAAGCGGTGACTCGCCAAAGTAGCGCTTATAGTCGCGGCTAAACTGCGGCACACTGCGGTAGCCCACCGCCAGCGCCGCCTGATTCACGTTATGGCTATCTTGCAATAAGAGCTGCTGCGCTTTGATCAAGCGCAGCCGCTTGAGATACTGAGCGGGCGAGGCGCGGGTAATCTGCTTGAAATGCTGGTGAAACGTCGACACGCTCATGTTCGCCTGCTGCGCGAGCCGCTCTACCGAAAAGTCCTCTGCAAAGTGGGTATGTAGCTGCGAGAGCACCTGCACGATGCGTGAATAGTTGCCGTGCCCCTGCACCAGCGCCCTCAAAGCCGGGCCTTGTTCACCTTTGAGCGCTTCGAACACCACGTCACGTATTCGGGCATCGCCCATGGCGCTGCACGCAACCGCATCGTGCAGCGTATGGGCCAAGCGCATGACGGCATCCTGCATCCCTTCGTTCATTGCGACCGATGCCATGGGCAAAGGCGCGGTGCTGCTTGGCGGGTATCCCTCGCCCATCGCGGTGACCATTTCACTGAGCAGTGCTGGGTCGAGTTTGACCGACATACCCAGTAGCGGGGCCTCGGGAGAACCGTACGTTTCGCACTCGAACGGCATGGGCAGCGTCTGGACCAAATAGTGCCCGGGATTGTAGTGAATCTCTCGGTCGCCCAGATAGCCCACTTTGCGCCCCTGAGCGATGATGATGAGACAAGGGTCATACATCAGAGGTGTACGGACTTGCTGCCTGCCCAGGCAGAGCAGGCTGACGCGATCCAAGCGGGAAGGGCTGGGGCCGTCGCCTTTTACGAGCGGTATGATGAGGTCGGCAAGCGCATTACCAACATGTGCGGTACTGGCCACAAGGCCCTCCTTACGCAAATGCAGTCGAATCGTTCGCGAGAATTATGACGTTTTGCTGTGCATTTTTGTTATTTTATTACCCTTTTATAGAGAAATAAGCAAAAAAAACGTAGCTTCGTTCATCGCTATCTCCGCCTAGGCAGCCAATAATGAAAACACCTTCCGCCTCTGCGGGATGCATCAAAAAAGGAGTTTTCATGAGCCAAGCAAAATCTTACGCCGCGTTTTCCGCTGACAAGCCGCTCGCGCCGTTTACCTTTGATCGTCGTGAGCCTCGCCCTGACGATGTTGCCATTGAAATCCTTTACTGCGGCGTATGTCACAGCGACCTGCACTTTGCACGCAACGACTGGGGCATGACCCAGTATCCCGTGGTGCCTGGTCACGAAATCGTGGGCCGTGTGACGTCCGTGGGCAGCGACGTGACCCGTTTCAAAGCCGGTGATTTGGTCGGTGTGGGTTGTATGGTCGATTCCTGCCGCACCTGCTCCGCCTGTCAAGATGGCGTCGAACAGTACTGCTTGGAAGGCTTTACCATGACCTACGGCAGCCCGGACCGCCAAGACGGCACCATGACGCAGGGTGGTTATTCCGACGCCATCGTCGTCAGTGAGCACTTCGTGCTGAAAATGCCGGACGGTATCGATCTAGCCTCAGCAGCCCCCATCCTGTGCGCCGGTATCACCACCTACTCTCCGCTGAAGCATCACGGTGTAGGCAAAGGTCATAAAGTAGGCGTGATTGGTATGGGTGGCCTGGGCCATATGGGGGTCAAACTGGCCAAGGCATTGGGCGCCGAAGTGACGGTCTTCACGCGCTCCGATGCCAAGGTGGAAGAAGCCAAGCGTAACGGTGCCGACCATGTGGTGGTCTCCAGCGACCAGGCGCAAATGGACGCCGTGGCCGAGACGTTCGACTTCATGCTCGATACCGTGCCGGTTCAACACGACTTGAACCCTTACCTCGCATCGCTGAAGTACGACGGTACGCATATTCTGGTCGGCCTTCTAGAACCCATCGAACCGGCCATCGAAGCATTCAATCTGGTGTTCAAGCGCCGCGTCGTCGCAGGCTCTCTCATCGGCGGCATTGCGGAAACCGAGGAGCTGCTCAAGCTTTGTGCCGAGCAGAACATCTCTTGCGATATCGAAATGCTCGATATCCACAAGATCAACGAAGGCTTCGAGCGTATGGAGAAAGGGGACGTACGCTACCGCTTCGTGATCGACATGGCGACGTTGAAAGATACCGCTGCCTAAGCCATCGTGCTCCAACAAGCCCACCGCAAAATGGCGGTGGGCTTTTTTGTTCGTTCGTTATGTCATCTTCGTTGGTAGACAAAGGTCTTAGTGTCTTCATATTACTTCCTGTGATGCTTTACCCTCGTGATGAGTGGGGTGACGACTAAAAAAGCAGAAGGGAACAGAATGATGAAACGACTCTCCATAAAATGGAGCCTGACGGCGGCCCTGGCGCTGCTCGTCGTGATGATTGGCTTGATCAGTGCACTGGGGTTTTACACCAATACAACGAGTGATCGAGCACTCAACGAGATCAATAATATCAACGTGCGGCTTGCCAACTTGGCAAACCGTACTCAAGTGAACGCGCTCAGAGCGCAAACCTTCCTCGACCGTTCGGCCAGCTTCAGTACCCAAGGCAACCCTGACAAAGGGCAGCAGAGCTTAGCCATGGCGGCAGAGGCCGTGGCGGCAGCGCAAACCCGCTTCGCTGAGTTCTCGGCGATCCCGGTCACGCCGGGCAGCGAATTGGCCCAACGGCGTGATAGCGTGGTCGAGGCCTACCATGCCTTTGTGACCGACGGCATCGTGCCGCTCTTGGACGCCGCGCCGTTTCAAATTCAGCGCCAACAGGAGGCGTTGGGGGAGCTGGGAGCCGACCTGGATGTCGCGATGGGCGAGTTCGTGGCCTACACCGAAGCACGCGGCCAGCAGGTCATGAGTCAGGTAGACCGCTTAGCGACGATCGGCGGCGCAGTGGCGATAGGTTTGCTGCTGTTTTCACTGCTGGCGGCGATCGCCATTCGTATCGCGATGATGCGTGGCGTGGTGAACCCGCTCCAGCAGGCGCTCGGCCATTTCGATCGCATCGCCAACGGTGATTTGACCGGGCGTATCGAGGACCGTGGACATAATGAAATTGGCCAGCTCTTCATCGGCCTGGCGACCATGCAAGAGAAACTGAAGACGCTGGTCATGTCCCTTCGCAGCAGCAGCGAGCACGTCTACAGCGGTGCCAGCGATATCTCATCGGGTAGCCAAGATCTCTCGTCGCGCACCGAGCAGCAGGCCTCGGCGCTGCAGCAGACGGCCTCGAGCATGGAGCAAATGGCCACCACGGTGGGTAAAAATGCCGAGATAGCGCAAGAGGCCGATCAACTGTCGGTCACGGCGTCTCAGTCTGCCGAGGCGAGCGGTGAAGAGGTCGAGCGTACCGTTCAGCTCATGCGTGAGATCGCCGCCAGTGCCGACCGGGTCAACGATATTATCGGAGTGATCGACTCGATTGCCTTTCAAACCAACATACTGGCGCTGAATGCTTCGGTCGAGGCGGCCCGGGCTGGCGAGCAGGGGCGTGGCTTTGCGGTGGTGGCGAGCGAAGTACGTTCCCTAGCGACACGCAGTGCCGAGTCGGCCAAAGAGATACGGGGCCTGATCGAACAGACCACGTCGCAAATCACCACGGGCGCCACTCAAGCCGAGCGCAGCGGGGAGACCCTAAGCCAAACCGTCGATGCCATCCGCCAAGTCACCACGTTGATGGGCGAGATTTCCACGGCAACGCGCGAGCAAAATAGCGGCATCGAGCAGATCAATGCCGCGCTGACGGAAATGGACTCGGTGACGCAGCAAAACGCCGCGCTGGTGCAGCAAACCAGCTCGGCAGCCAGCGCGCTGGAAGCTCAGGCGAGCCAGTTGGCAACGCTGATGGCCACCTTCAGGCTGGCCGAAGGTAGCCAAGCGCCAGCGGCCAGCGCACCCACATTAGTGCAACCGCCGCAGCATGCGCCTGCCAAGCCCGCTACGTCTGCGGCGGCGCCCAACAACGACGATTGGGATGAGTTCTAGCCAAGCAGCCATTTCGAACGTCACGAAACAGGGCGGCTAGAGGGCCGCCCTGATGATGGATGCCGACATCGATAGGAAGGAGCGCGTTTTAGGTGTGGGCGACAACGCGAATACGTACGTAGTCCGCCGTCCAGTTACCTTGGCCGTCGCTTAGGCTATGGGCCAGCAGGTTGAGGGTGTTGTCGAAGATAGCGTCTTTCAGGTCCGGGTCTAACCCGTGAAAGAAGGGACTCGCAAAGGTGTCTAGCCAGCTTGCCATGCCTTTGGGTAGCGGCGTAGGGCGCGGAATGAGTTCGACGCTTTCCACACGAAAACCGACCGTTTGCAGAAGGTTGGTGTACTCCTGTGTGGTCGGAAAATACCAGGGGTGGCGTCCCTTCGAGCTAATGCCGCGAAACTGTAGCGAGGCAATCAGTGCGGTGCAGATCGCTGCCACATTGCCATGGCCACCAAACTCCGCCACGAATCGTCCGCCGGGTTTCAAAGCACGCTTTATTCCCGCCAGCACGGCTTGAGGGTCGAGCATCCAGTGCAGCGCCGCATTGCTGAAGACCGCATCGAACTCGTGGTCGAAGGGCAATTGATGGCCGTCGATCACACGCGCCGTCACCCCTCGCTGTTGGGCGGCGGCGACCATCTCTTCTGACGCATCGATACCCAGCACGTCGGCGCCAAGTTGCATGATGCGCTCGGTAAGCGCACCGTCACCACAGCCCAAGTCCAAAATACGCTGTCCAGGCTGCGGCGATAGCAGGCGCACGACCTCCATACCTAGGTCAGGAACAAAGCTGGCGTGTTCCGCATACCGACCGGCGTTCCATGCCTGACCGGGCGGTGTGTGAGAGGCGTGTGACATATCGGCTTCCTAGCAACGTTAATAGACCTGAGTATTACAAATAGTATAGCGAGCCTTGGCTATCCCGCGTGCAACAGTGCGTAAAAATTCTTTTATCCACCGTACGTTAACCCGCTCGAGTAGCTACCCAATCTTAGACAATAGCGTTACGCTGAAACCTCACCAGGGAGAGAGCCGGTATGAACCAACAACATCAAGCGGATGATAATTTTGAAGGGGGGGATCAGGGTCGTGAGGCGACCGGCCAGCGCGAACCCACCTCCCAGGCGTCCGGTACTCAGCAGGAAACACGAGAAGCGAATTTGCCTTCAAGAGCGGCCGTGGTGCATCAGCATTTACGCTTAGAAGGGCAAAAAGAGCTCTCGAGAGACTCCATGGCGTTGCTATGGTCAGCCATTGCGGCGGGGATTTCGATGAGTTTCTCCATGGTGGCACGTGGCGTACTGCATGCCCATCTGCCGCAAACCGATATTGGCTTCTTAGTCGAGTGTTTAGGCTATACCGTGGGCTTCATCGTCGTCATTTTGGCCCGCCAACAGTTATTTACCGAAAACACGGTCACCGCCGTTCTGCCTGTGATGAGCCGACCCACGTTACCCAATCTGGGAGCATTGGGCAGGCTATGGGGCGTGGTATTGGTAGGCAACCTGATGGGGGCGGCGCTCTCCTCGTTTACTTTTTTGCACATGCCGATGTTCGACGAAGCGACGCACCAGGCGTTCATCGCGCTAGGAGAGCACATGATGGCCAACACGCCCATGGAAATGTTCTCTAAAGGGATTCTCGCTGGTTGGATGATTGCGACCCTGGTATGGCTGATTCCCGCTGCCGATCAAGCCAAAGTGTGGATGATCATCATCGTGACCTATGTCATGGCGATTGGTGAATTCACCCACATCATCGTCGGCACCAGCGAAGCGCTGTATTTGGTGTTCGATGGCCATATTACATGGTCCGACGCGGTCGTCGGGTTCGCGCTACCGACGCTGGCTGGTAACGTCATTGGCGGTACCTTCATTTTTGCGCTGATCAGCCATGCGCAGATTCGCGGCGACGTCGAGGCGCAGCGAGAGTGTAAGCAGGGCCTGTTCAACCGTCGCCAGCGCTAACTTTCTCAATAGACGATTACTCAGGAGGCAACTGGTATGAATGATGTCATCAAGCTACTGAACGCCCACCGTTCGATTCGTAAATTCACCGATCAAGCGATCCCCCAAGGCCTGCTGCGTGAACTGATTCAAGCGGGCCAAGCGGCGGCAACGTCGAGCCATGTACAGGCCTATACGGTGATCCATGTGAAAGATGCCGCCAATCGAGAAGCCATCGCGGAGCTGGCCGGAGGCCAAGGCTACGTAGCCAGCAGCGCGGCGTTTTTGGTTTTCTGTGCCGATATGAAGCGACCTACGGAAGCGTCTGCGCGCACCGGTGCCAACGTCGAACGCGGTATGACCGAACAGCTCTTAGTGGCCACCGTGGATACGGCGCTGATGGCGCAGAACGTGGCCGTGGCAGCGGAATCCGAGGGCTTGGGCATTTGCTATATCGGTGGCATTCGCAATAACCCGGAAGCCGTTAGTGAACTATTGCGCCTGCCAGCCCATGTGTATCCCGTGTTCGGCATGTGCCTGGGCTACCCAGCGCATCAGCCGGAAGTGAAGCCGCGTCTGCCCGTTGAAGCGATTCTGAAAGAGGACTACTACACTGAGGATAGCGATCATGTAGCCGCCTTTGACGACACCATGCAGGCGTACTATCAATCGCGTAGTAGCGGTAATAAAAACAGTGATTGGTCGCACAACCTAACCCCTCTATTCGATAGCAAGCTGCGCCCCCATATGCGTGACTTCTTGGTGAAACGCGGCTTTACCATGAAATAAGGAGTCCTCTATGTCTCTACAGCGTGCCTATGTGCTACTGGCCGGGCTTTATAGCCTGTTACCCGTCATGGGCGTCGTGGCGATCTTTGCCGGCGGGGGGACGCCGCTGGCCATGGCGCACTTGTTCTTCGGAGCACTAGGCGTGGTGGGGCTGTGGGGATACATCTTGAATCGCGCCATGATGAGCCAACGCATGTGGCGGCCGCTGGCAGCGGTCTTGTTGGTCGGTAGCGTGATTCAGCTCGTCATCATGCTGACCATGCCGGTATCGGGCGTACTGTTGACTTGGATGCTGACCAGCAGCATTTTCGCTGTTCTGCTGGCGGTCCTCCTCTACCACTACGGTAACCGAGACCAGCCGTTATGGGCCACCGACGAAGAGCGTGATGCGGCCAAGCGGCTGGCGACGCTGTTAGAGCAGCAGTCGAAAGTCACGCTGGTGTACCGGGAGCCGGGGCATGAAAATAGCGTCAACGTCGTCAAAGCTGGCAACGACTACCTAGCCAACGTGACGCGTCGCTACCAAACGGACGATGAGCATCGGCAGGAAACCTTCGAGCGCCGTTTTCGGCATCCTGAAACGCTCGTGTATTTTGTCGATAAGTTTGCCAGCATCTCGCCCACTAGCGTTTCGACGTCGTCCTCCATGGCGCCTGCCGTTTAAGGGAAACGTCTATCGGCAAGCGGGGCAGAACGATGCCAAAAGCTGCACAGCCAGCTGCGTTTTGATGGTGTGGTACAGCGGGACGATGCGCTTGGGCAGATGCGCCTCCGCTACCCGCTGGTCGATGTAGTAGGGCGCTCGGCTGCCGCAATAATTGATCACCCCACCTACTTGTTGAAAATGCAGTCCGGACGCTTTCAATAAACGGCTAAAGCGAGGCTCCAACATGGCAAAGACATGGTGGCGCCCGCTCAATCCCACCATGGCCGTGGCAGCAAGAAAGAGGCTAAGACTCAACAAGGCCGGGCTCTCTTTGATGCTTTCGTAAGGCGTTTGAGCCGTTGATGAAGTCGAAGGGAAGGCCTGTGAGGCAAGCTCAGGACGCGAGAGCGGTTTTTTCCGCACGGTGGGGTGGACGGCCAATCGCGACACTTCGCACGTTTTGTCAGAAGAAAAGACATGTGGATGGGTATCAGGCATGAAGAGAGGAGCAGGATAGTACGCTTCCAACGGCAGGGAACATAAAGGTCGACCACGGACGGGTTCGATCAACACGACCCTGACGCAGCCCACGTCGATACCCGTCGCGTTATGGTGAAGCAAGCAGAGCAGCGAGTGTTGATCGTGTGCGTCGCACTCGATGTTCAGCGTGTTTTCATTACCAATGGCATAGTTGAGTTCTTCGATGAAGACCGCGTGGCGCAGCGCAAACGCTCGATATTGTTCGTCTGGGGTCTGGGCAATGATCAACGTAAAGTGGTCATTGAAAAACGTTGGGCTAAACGTGCTCTCTTGAAGCGTATCAGGTGACGTCATGGTGGGTTTTATTGTCGTTATCCCCATCGTTCATCCTCTCAGTAGCTGCGCTAGGGGCAGTGGCTTGCCTACATGAAAGCCTTGCCCGTATGTAATACCGTACCCTTGTAGGATAGGCAGTAGCGGCGCTTGGTCGACGAACTCTGCAATGGTTTGCTTGCCAAACCCTTTGGCGATGTCGGCTATGGCTTTCACGATGGTATGGCTATCGGGATTGATCAATAAGCTACGAATGAACGAGCCGTCTATTTTGATGTAATCCACCGGTAGCTGGCCCAAATAGTGAAAGCTGCTAAAGCCAATACCGAAATCGTCCAATGCCGTGCGGCAGCCTAAATCGCGCACCGTTTGTAACACGTTGCGTGCGGTCGAAAAATCGGTGATTGCAGCGGTTTCGGTGACTTCGAGAATCAAATGATGAGGATCAGCGCCACTACGCTGCAGTTCGTCGGTTAGATACTGCTTTAGCTCCAGGTCATGCAGCGACTGCCCTGACAGATTCACCGCCAAGGAAATACCGCGATCTTGCAGCGTACCAAGCGCTTGCACGCTATGCTGGATGACCCATCGGTCCAGCGGCACCACCAAGCCACTCTGTTCGGCAATGGCAATGAAGTGCTGTGGAGCGATCAGGTTGCCGTCGGGATGGCGAAGACGCAGCAGTACTTCATAATGTTTGATATCTTGATCGGCCAAACGCACGATGGGTTGCACCATCAGTTCGAAGCTGTCGTTTTCCAGCGCGTGATGCAACTGCTCTACCCAATACACGCGATCCTGTAACTCGTCTTTTGCGTTTTCGGCCTGGGATAGGAGATACCAACGCTGGTGAGTGCTCTCTTTGGCTTTGTACATCGCCATGTCGGCGCTCGCCAGCAGATCGGCGGGGTTGCGCCCGTGAAGTGGGAAGAGCGCAATGCCCATGCTGGCGGAGATATGGTGCTTTCTACCCGCCGATTGGAAACCGATCCCGCTTAGCAGCTGATGAATATACCCCGCCATGCTAATGGCCTGCTCGCTGCTGACCCCTTCCAGCAGCAGCGCGAACTCATCCCCACCCAGGCGTGCAATGATGCTGCGCTGGCCAAGGTTCAAGAACAGCGTCTCGGCGACCTCGCGCAGCAGATGATCGCCAACGTGGTGACCGCTGAGCTCGTTGATCTCTTTGAACTGATCCAAATCCAGCAGCAAGATGGCGCCTTCGCCGTTGTGCAACAGCGCATTTTGCAGGGCATCCTGAAAATAGCGGCGATTGAACAGCTCCGTGAGCGGGTCGCGTTCTGCTAACCAAATCAGCCGCTCTTCGGCTGCTTTGCGTTCGGTAATGTCCAAACCTACCGAAATGCACAGCGCCTCTTCCCGAGGGCTAGCGGGCAGGACGGAGTGGTACCACGCAACGATGCAGCAGCGTTTATCGGCGGTTTGTAGGGTTTTCTCTTCCTGGCGTGGCGCGGACGATGCGGAATCGAACGACGCATCTTTTGTCATGACGCGTCCCGGCAGCGCCGTGTGGCGGGCTTGATCGAAAATATCGCTAAAGTAGCGGCCAATGAGTTCGCTATCTTTCAGCGACAAGCGGGCGCGGGTGTAGTCGTTGACCCGCCGAATACGCCCTTCCTGGCTGTGTACCACGATAAATACCTGAGCGGTATCTAGCAGACTGTTGACGAAATCTCTCTCATGAGCCAGCTCGTCGATACGCTCGGCCAACTGGCGGCTGTTTTCGGTCACGCTGGCTTCCAAGTTCGCTAACTGGTTCGCCAGCGTGCGAGTCGCGCGCTCTACCACATCGATTTCGTTGGAGAACCGTGGCGTGCGCTCAGGCAGTTTGCCGCGTACCTCCGTAAACTCCCTTCTGGCCAGCGCCGGTAACAGCGCGGCCACTCGACGTAGGCGTGCCATGGGACCCAGTAGAATGGCGAGGAGTAACAGTTGAGCAGCCAGCCAGCCAGCCACGCCGAGCAGCAGCAGCGTATTGGTGGCTTTCTGAATCGCGACGACCTGCGCCGTCACATCGGAAATCAGCAGAAAATAGCCGGTGCTGCGCCAGTCGGCATCGTTCTCCATGTAAACGGCGCTGAGTTCTAAGTCGCGCTGCGCGTAAGACAGGTTGAGCGGCCGTTTGGCCAGTTCCGCAATGGGCGCCGAGCGCGCCGCGCGTTCCAGCAGAGGCAGCGTCGTCTCGCGGCTGGTAAGGGCAACCAAGTGGCCATTCCACTCCGACAGCTGGCGGCTCGCCTCTAAGCGGTTCGTGCCGGTGTAGCCCGCCACTAATAGGGCAACCTCACTACCAGAAACTTCTCTGGCTTCCCGGGTCACGTCAGCCAGCGAACGAGACAGCACCACCATGCCAATGCTGCTGCCTGCCAATAAAATAGGCACGGCGGCGAACTGCTGACAGGTCAGCCCGCAGCGCAGTGTGGTCATCGGGGCCTCGCTTGACAGCACCTCGTCGACCCAGCCCTCGACGGGTATATCTAACGGGGGGTGGTTGCCACCGGAGTGGCCGAGCAACCGTCCCAATGGGTCGAACACAAAGACCTCGTCCACACCCGCCTCCAATTGCAGCGGTGGCCACTGATCGCGTAGCGCGTCATCGATGGCGGTAACATCGCCGATGGACAGTGCCTCGCCGAGGGGGGCTGCTGAAGCAGTGAGCCCCGCCAACTGGCGTAAGTTATCGGCAGAGCGTTGAAGGGCAAGGCGTATCTCGCGCTGCTGGCGCTCGTGATGGGCCACGCGGCTATTGGCAAACTGTTGGGTCAGGTGGTGATGCCCAAGCCAAATGAGCAGTGCCACCAACGTCAGCAACAGAAGGCTGCTAAGCGCGGTGACCCGCCAAGCGAGGCTAAACCGATGACGTGCTGGTAAAGAAGAAAACCGACTCATCACAGCAGTTCCCGATCAGGTCCATGGGTTAGAAGCGCAGCGATAGTTGAAAAAGCAGCATATTCCAGCGTTGGCGTGTGGCGTTGGCGTCTGGATTGTCTTGATTGGGTAGCCAGCCAGTGCCATCCACCGCGTGGTACTCGCCTGCCAACATCAGCCTGGGCGTGGGCGTCCACTGCACGCCCAGTGTCAGGTCGTCGGCAAACTGTGAATGGGCCGGGCCAAGGCCTGCCTGCTGATAGCGCTGGCCCGAGCGGTCGTCAGTGTCGTTGATCAAGCGATCGAAACGGACCAGCCCGCTCCAGGTAGGCGTAAAGCGGTACTGATATTGCACGTACCAGCTCTCGCCGGTGATATCGAAGGTGCGCGGCAAGGAGTCGCCGTCGAGGGACTGTTGGCGACGCGCGTACTCGGCGGTTAGGCTCCAGTACTCATCGTTGTACTGAAGCGAAGCGATCCAGGGCTGGAACTCGAAATCGGCAGCCTGGCCGCCAAACGATGTATCGAGGTTCACCGTGGCAGTACTTAGCGCCGCGACCCACTGGCCGGTAGGGTCTTCGAAAAGCAGTTGGGCAATCGCGGAAGGCTCTGCCGCCGAGACATCCTGCGCCGCACCATTGAAGAGCTGGCGCGTGAGCGTCGAGCCGGTTTGCGGGCGGCCAAGCCCACTGCGAAAACGCAGCGTGCCTGCGTCAGTGTAGGCTTCCCAATAGACGCTCACGCCATCGGCGGCCAGGCCCAGGGCGCGGGTGCGATCGAAATAGATAGATTGCGGCAGTAAGATACTGGGCCGTGTGAACGCCACGTCGCGGGTTTGGTTGTAGAGTCCGAAAGGGTTCTTGAAACGTCCTAGCTGAATGCCCACCGTGCGTGAGGTATTGGAGCTCATTTGATAGTCGATGACGCCGTAATCCAGCGTGGGCTCGGCATCCTCGGTGTCGCCGCCAGCGCGGCGGCTCAACAGTTGGGCGGCCACCAGCACCTTACGGTGAGGACGAAACGACGCGTTCAACCCAAGCTCGGTGAACTCCAGGCTGCCTGCGTGATCGCTACTGGCACCAAAAAAATCGTTATCATCGGTGACCACCAGCGCCTGGCTAAGAAAGCCATGTACCTGCAGCGTATTGCTTGGGTGGTCGTCACCATGGGCGCCCAAGGGCAGCAGCGTCAGCAGCCCCGCAGCCAGCCATGACGTGAGTGGGGGACGTTCACTCCATTGAAATGACACGGACGCTCTCATCCAGGTACTCCCTTTCAAGGTAACCCAGCGCGCCGGGTGTGCTAGCGACTTGCTGACGCATATCGGCTTGGTCGCGTGCTCGGTTAGGGGCTTGCCCCATGCCGGAAAATACCATTCTGTCCCATGCTAACTGTAGTTGATGGGGGTAGACCCCCAGCTGCTCTTTGCTAAATCGGCCGTGAACCGGGTCCCGATTGGGTAGCACGTACACTTGCGCAGCCTGTCCGTTGGGCCAAGTGCGCTGGCGCATGGCGAACATGGCGCGCGCGGTATCCCGGCTAACGTTGGCAGTGCCCACCGACGGGTGGGCAATCAAAACGATCGTGTTCGGTAATTCGTTGGGCTGTGCTGACGCGGGGGTAAAAAGCAGGCCAATGGCTATGAGCGCTGTCAGTGAAGCGCTCAGCAGCGTACGTCGCGGCCTCTTAGACGGCATGACCTAAGAGGTGTCCGTGCTGGCCAAACGTCAGCGTGATGCCTCCTGTGGGGAGTGCCCACACATTAGCTGTGAATGAATAAATGACGCGTCTCCCTTGCGACGTACGACCAAAAAAGAGCAGCCAGAGCCAAACGCTTATCGACTGTATTCAACGACGCAAGCGACACGCAATGGCAAAAACTGACCAGGGTGTCATGGTAATTTACATCACCTTTCGCGTGCGTGCGTTGGCCTGTATCAACGGTGGTGTAGGTAGCCTGGCTTACTCGCTGACGAGCTCCAACAGGCGATCAGGATAATCGGTAAACAGGCCATCGACGCCTAGCGCCATCAACCGCTTCATCTCGTCCTGCTCATTGATGGTATACACGTGAACCGACAGGCCATGTGCCTGCGCCTGACGAACAAAATCAGCATCGATGACCTCTTGGCCCCGGTAGGCGGCATTGGTGCCAATCCCTACGGCGTATTCGGCAATGCGCTCGAAATCCTCATCTCGGATGCTGTCGGCCCCCGGCGTGGTGTCGTTCCACTCGGTCAACGTGGCGCTATTCTGCTCGCTTGGGGAGTACCAGAGCAGTTGAATGAGCGGCACATGGGGGTTCGCCGTACGTACTTTGAGCAGGCTCTCTTGGTCGAACGACTGCACCAGCACACGGCCTTGCTCGATCATGTCGTGGGCTTCCAGGCGTTCGACCAAGGCTTCTTCCAAGCCAGGGTTGAGGTCGGGGGATTTGGTTTCTATGTAATAGCGGGTCGTATGACCGAAATGATCGAACAGCTCGTCCAGCGTCAGGATTTGCGCGCCGCGATACTCCTCTTCCGTACGCTCGGGGTGGGCCTCGTGGAACCATGTCCCCGTATCCAGCGTTTTTAACTCGGCCAAGGTGTAATCGTGAATATGGCCTTCGCCGTCGCTGGTACGCTCGAGGGTGTCATCGTGAAACAGCACCACCTCGCCATCGGCGCTGAGCTGCGCGTCCAACTCTAAATAGTCTACGCCCCAACGGTGGGCGAGTTCGTAGGCCGCTAACGTACTTTCCGGTGCGTGGCCGCTTGCGCCGCGGTGGGCAATCACCTGGAAACTAGTTAAATCCTCACGCTGCTGTAACAACGGCGTATCGTTTGCCGCCGTAGCAGCGGTAGCAATGCCCGTGATCACCATCGGCGTCATCAACAGAGCAGTCATCAGGGAATAGCGCGACATAAACACTCCTTGAAAACGAGTCATAACGAAGGTCATGTAACGACCTTAACCTCGCCACATGACAAACGCACGCAGCGTCTTTGGGAATAGTGCACTGACCGTTGAATCAGTAACGGGAAACGTAAAAGCGACCAAGCATCGCCGAATGTTTTAGTCTGCTGGATAGCGTTATCAAAAAGAACCACTACAGAGGTGCGTTATGACCCAACCGCTCAGCGTCGGAGCGCGAGTTCTGCGTTTTGTCATCGCTTTGTTAGCAGGCGTTATCCTGGGGAGCGTGGTGCAGACTCAGATCAATCTGGCAGCACTACAAGCGTTAGGCGTGGCTATCCCGTTTAGCGTAAGAGCATCGACTACCGGGAAAGATCTCATCCACTTTGCCCCCCTCTATGCAACCTTACTGCTGCCTGGGTTTGCCATGTCACAAGTTGCTGCTGCGCTAATAGTTCGCCGAAAGGTGAGGAAGTGTCGCGCGCTGATTCACGCCTTAGCGGCCGTGGTCGGGCTGTGGGTCACTTTTTGGCTGGCGAATGCCCTTGCACCCATGCCCACGTTGATTGCGGCGACTCGCGGGCCGTTAGGGTTGGCAGCCATGCTGGCTACGGCAGGGCTTGCGGGGTGGCTGTTGGCAGTGCTCACACGTGACAGGAGTAACGCTCGAGGGGCGGCCAACATAGCCGTGATGGCAGGGGCGTTACTAATGACCGTGGCACCTTCGGTAGACGCTCAGCCTGCTCAAAGCACCTACCAAATAGACATCTTAACGGAGGGCTTGGCGCATCCGTGGTCGCTGGCATGGTTACCCGATGGGCGCATGCTGGTCACCGAGCGCCCTGGGCGTCTTCGGCTGTTAAGCGCGCAGGGCGAGACATTGGTGGAGTCGCTGGGGGGCATTCCCGACGTTTATGCCTCTGGGCAATCGGGCCTTTTTGATGTGCTGTTATCACCCCAATTCGAGCAAGACCAGCAGCTCTATCTTAGCTATGCCTGTGGCACCGCTAGCGCTAACCACACGTGCTTGGCGAAGGCGACGCTCGGGGAGAATCGCTTGGAGCAAGTGGAAGAGATATTTCGCGTACACCCAGCAAAAAGCGGCGATGCCCACTTTGGCGGCCGCCTCGCGTGGCTTGCGGATAATACCCTGGTCATGACCCTAGGCGATGGGTTTGATAACCGAGAAGAAGCGCAGCGAACGACCAGCCATATTGGCGGGATTGTGCGCATGAATCCTGATGGCAGCGCCCCAAGCGATAACCCCTTCATCGCAGATGCCAACGCACTGCCAGCGCTTTACAGCATTGGCCACCGCAACGTGCAGGGGCTGGTCTTCGATGACGCCAATCAACGGCTCATCGCCCACGAGCACGGCCCACGAGGCGGCGATGAGTTAAACGTGATCACCCCAGGAGGCAACTACGGCTGGCCTATTGCCACTGGTGGGCTAGATTACACCGGCGCTCGGGTATCCCCGTTTGAAGCGTACCCCGGCATGCTGCCACCTGCGCTTGAATGGACGCCCTCCATCGCGCCTTCCGGTCTAGCGCTATACCAAGGTGAACTGTTTCCCGAATGGCAGGGCGATCTACTCGTCGGTTCGTTGGTCAATCGTGAGGTCCGCAGGGTGCGGCTGCGTGAAGACGGCGGCGCAGAAGAGGTAGAGAGGCTGTTCGGTGAACTCGATGCCCGAATTCGCGATGTGCGGGTCGGCCCCGAAGGGGCGGTGTATCTGCTCACCGACAGCCCAGATGGGCAACTGCTGCGGGTGATGCCCCGTTAATCAACTAAACTGAATAAAGAAAGCGCTAACAGGTAGGTTGCTCAGGAGATGTCATGATTCATAAGGAACATCACCGCTCTCATCGGTCGGGCTGGTTAAGAGCCGCTGTACTAGGCGCCAACGATGGCATTGTGTCGACTAGCAGCTTGATTTTAGGGGTAGCCGCAGCGTCTACCGCACAAAGCGATATTTTGCTGGCGGGGGTGGCGGGGTTAGTCGCCGGGGCGATGTCGATGGCGGCGGGGGAGTACGTCTCAGTCAGTTCGCAATCGGACACTGAGCGGGCCGATTTGGCCATGGAGCGGAAGGCGTTAGCGCACCATTTCGATGACGAAAAAGAGGAGCTGGCCGCCATCTATGTCGAGCGTGGCCTGACGCCTGAGCTGGCCCACCAAGTCGCGGAGCAGCTGATGCAAAAAGATGCCTTGGGGGCACATGCGCGGGATGAAATCGGCATTACCGATGTGAGCCAAGCGCGGCCATTGCAGGCAGCGTTCTCATCGGCGGTGATGTTTACCCTCGGTGCGCTGCTACCGCTACTCGTCGCTTGGTGGGCACCCTTAGTGCTGTTGATACCTCTCGTCGCCATTGCGTCATTGGCGTCGCTGGCGCTGTTGGGTGCACTGGCCGCCAAAGTGGGCGGTGCGCCAGTGCGTACCGCCGCCTTACGCGTGCTGTTTTGGGGCGCGCTGGCCATGGCGTTGACATCGCTGATTGGCCGATTGTTTGGCGTTATGGCATAACCTGTATATGTCCATCGCTTGTAAGGAGAACGCGCATGCTGGCCTATACCATGGTGGGAACGAAAGACCTCGCGCGTGCTCTGCGGTTCTATACGCCGCTGTTCAATGCCATGGGGCTGGATATTTGTTGGCAAGATGATAGTTGCGTCTCATTCGGTGACCCGGACGATGTCAACGTGCCCCAATACTTCGTAGGCTACCCCTTCGATGGTCACGAGGCCACCGTCGGCAATGGCACCATGACCGCTTTCCAATTCGCCGATATCAAAGAGGTCGACACCCTGCATCACCTCGCCCTGGAAAGCGGTGGAAGCGACGAAGGCGCACCGGGTTTTCGCCCGCAGTATGGCGACGGTTTCTACGCCGCCTATGTGCGCGACCCCGATGGCAACAAGCTGGCGTTCGTGGTGTATCCGCACCGAGTAGGACTCTAACCTTTCAACTCCCTTAGTAACCAATCCACCAGCGCTTCGCTGCGGCGGGCGTTGGTGTGTTTGGGTAGCCATAGGCAAAGTCTGGCCGGGGTTTCGATGCTGCGCCAGGGGGCGACTAGCCGGCCGCTGTTTAGGTCGTCCTCCACCAGTAGCCTAGGGGCGATAGCTACCCCCAAGCCCGCTACGGCGGCTTCCATTAAGTAATAAAGATGCGCGAAACCTTGGCCCTTCTTCAGAGCCGTTTCCAAGGTGCTGCCATTCAACTTTTGAGCGGCTGCCCACTGGGGCCACGCTTGGGGGCGCGAGGCGGTATAAAGGAGCTTATTGGCAAATAGCGTTGCCGGATCAGCGTTTTGGCAAACGCTAGCCAAGCGGGGGCTGGCGACGGCGCAAATTTCCTCAGGCATCAGCGTGATCAATTCACCCTCTTCAGGCCAGGGCGGTTCGAAAAAGGCCAGCGTGACACTGGTTTCCGGCTGGCCAGGCTGCTCGGCATCGCTCACCACCACCTGAAGTTTTAGCTCCGGCAGCGCTTGGTTCAAGCGGTCTAAACGAGGAATCAGCCAGCGGGCCAGCAGACTGCCGGGGCAGGCCAGGGTAAACGGCGCTTCTTCCACCTCATACTTGAGCAACGTGCAACTATCCCTCAGTTTTGCAAAGGCTTCGCCCACGCCGCTCTGCAGCCGTTCGCCGTGGTGGGTAAGTACCAACCCGCGCCCGGACTTGGTGAACAGCGCCACGCCAAAATGCTCATCCAGGCTCTTTAGCTGGCGACTTACCGCGCCGTGGGTCACGCTCAGCTCATCGGCAGCAGCGGTCACGCTGCCTAGCCGGGCAGTGGCTTCAAAGGCGCGCAGGGCGCTCAAGGGCGGCAGGCTGTTTTGCATGGGGTCTCCTGAAACAGTTGCGTAAAACTCACACGTGCTTGCCATCTTATCGATTTTTCTTCCCGCCTGCCTGCGCTAACGTCTTCACAAACCTAAATCGCACCCAAAACGCAGAGGTCGTGATGAACCAACCGTTAAGCCTACCCGATGCCAACGGCATGTTTGGCAGCTTTGGTGGCCGCTTTGTGGCCGAAACCCTGATGCCGCTGATTCTCGAGCTGCAGGATGAGTACGCCGCTGCAAAAAATGACCCCGAGTTTCAGCGTCAGCTGGCCTATTTCCAGGGCGAGTATGTAGGGCGCCCCAATCCGCTCTACTTTGCCGAGCGGCTCACCGAGTACTTCGGTGGTGCGAGCATTTACCTCAAGCGTGAAGAGCTAAACCACACCGGCGCGCACAAGATCAACAACTGCATTGGCCAAGTACTGCTGGCCAAGCAGATGGGCAAGAAACGGATCATCGCGGAAACCGGTGCAGGCATGCACGGTGTTGCCACCGCCACCGTGGCGGCCCGCTTTGGGTTGCCCTGCGTGATCTACATGGGCGCCACCGACATCGAGCGCCAGCAGCCCAACGTGTTCCGCATGAAACTGCTGGGCGCGGAGATCGTGCCGGTCACTTCCGGTACCGGTACGCTGAAAGACGCCATGAACGAAGCGCTGCGCGACTGGGTCACCAACGTCGACGACACCTTCTACATCATTGGCACCGTGGCAGGGCCGCACCCGTACCCGGCGATGGTGCGCGATTTTCAGGCGGTGATTGGCCACGAAACCCGCGCCCAGATGCTCGAAAAGCAGGGCCGCCTGCCGGATTCGCTGATTGCCTGCGTGGGCGGCGGCTCCAACGCGATGGGACTGTTCTATCCGTTCATCAATGATGACAGCGTGCACATGGTCGGCGTGGAAGCGGGCGGTAAAGGCGTCAAGAGCGGCCTGCACGCCGCCAGCCTAAACGGCGGTACGCCAGGTGTACTACACGGCAACCGCACCTATCTGCTGCAAAACGAAGACGGCCAGATTATCGACGCTCACTCGATTTCCGCCGGGCTCGATTATCCCGGCATCGGCCCCGAACACGCCTGGCTGCACGAACAGGGGCGGGTCGAGTACGTCTCTGCCACCGATGACGAAGCGCTGGAAGCCTTCCAGATCTGCTGCCGCCAGGAGGGCATCATCCCCGCCCTGGAAACCGCCCACGCCCTGGCCGAAGTGGCTAAGCGCGCGCCAACACTTCCCCGCGAGCACCTGATGGTGGTCAACCTCAGCGGACGCGGCGACAAGGACATGAACAGCGTGGCCGAGCATTTAGGCGACCGCTTCGGCATGACACATTCATGAGCGCGACCCAGGAGAACACCATGAACCGTACCTCTCGACTCGACGACTGCTTTGCCGCGCTCAAAGAGCAAAACCGGCCCGCGCTGATCAGCTACCTCACCGCCGGCGACCCGGACGCCGAGACCTCCCGCCGCCTGCTGCACGGGCTGCCGGAGGCCGGTGTGGACATCATAGAGCTCGGCATGCCGTTCAGCGATCCCATGGCCGATGGCCCCGCCATTCAAAAGGCTGCCCTGCGCGCCCTGAAAAATGGCCAAACCCAGGCCAAAACGCTGGACATGGTGCGCCAGTTCCGTGAACAAAACGGCACGACTCCCATCGTGCTGATGGGCTACTACAACCCGATTTACTGCTACGGCGTCGAGCGTTTTCTCAGTGACGCCGCCCAGGCCGGAGTAGACGGGCTGATCGTGGTGGACCTGCCTCCCGAGCACGACGAAGAGCTGTGCCAGCCCGCCGCTCAGCACGGCATCGATTTCATCCGCCTGGCCACGCCCACCACCGATGCCAAGCGGCTACCCAAGGTGCTGGCCAACGCTTCCGGGTTCATCTACTACGTTTCCGTGGCGGGTGTGACGGGCGGCAGTGCCCCCACACCCGAGCGTCTGGAAAGCGCCGTGCACCAGCTGCGCGAACACACGCCGCTACCCATTGCCGTGGGCTTCGGCATTCGCACCGCCGAACAGGCCGTCACCATTGGCCGCTTCAGCGACGCCGTGGTCGTGGGCTCCGCGCTGGTAGATTGCATCGAACACGCCAGCAGCGGCGATGACGCCGTGTCGCGGGTGCATGGGCTCGTCAAAGCGCTGGCGGAGAGTGTGAGAGGCTGCCGAGAAGCCCAGCAGGAACATGCCAGTTTGCCAGCCTGAAGGAAGTGGGAAAGCGCTATCAAAAACACAGAGCGGGCCATGATGGTCCGCTCTGTGTTTTACTGAATCCACCACGCCCAACTTGCCGTTGTTTCTAGAAAACAGGCATCATCCACGTTTGACGGCGGGATAACGTCACGTGTACTCAAACAGAGGAAAATTATGGGCAAGCTCTTTTCGTTGCTGGTACTGCTGGGGTTGGGCTACGCAGGACTCTATTTCTACTATGGCGTGGTGATCGAGAAGGAAGTCGAGCAGCAGTTAGAAGCCCGTGGGCTGTCATCGGTGAGCGTGGATGACGTCGAGTACGATTGGCTGGCCCCGGTGAGCGACAGCGCCAATATTGCCGTGACGCTTAGCTACCGTGGCTCCCAGGCAGCAGTCAATGTGCAATTACAAGGCCACCCGCTGTTCTCTGATGACGTCACGTTACAGCTCGATAGCCTGCAAGCGCTGCGCTTGGGGATTAGTTTTGGGCAGTAACCACCAGCCATACATGCTCGTAGCCAATCGATAATGATACAGCCACCAGCAATCCTGCCATTATCCAGTTAAACCCTTTGATAAACGTTGGCTGTCTGACGCGCTGGCCAAGCAAGCTGCCGATCACCACATAGCTGCCGGGGGCGCCTGCCGCCAGAGCGGCCAGCCCTAGTGCCCAGATAAACAGGCTCATGCCCTGAATACCCTCGGCAGGAAACTGCAGCGTCGCGATAGGCAGAGTCGCGACCATGGCTTTGGGGTTGAGTAACTGCATCATCAGGCCATCACGAAAACTGAGCATGCGTGGCGCCGGGGCGTGGGTATCCAGGGTGGCATTGGCGCGGGCCACCTTGTAGGCCAGATACAGGATATAAGCGCAGCCGAGCGCGCTGAGCAGCACCAGGGAGTCTTGAGATATCCAGGCGGCTCCCGCCCACCCCAACACCAGCAAGTACAGCAGCATGGCCAGCCCCACGCCCAGGCAAAACCCCAGCGAGGTTTTACCCTGCCCGTTGATACCGACATTCAACCCCAACAGATTCACAGGCCCAGGCGTGTACATGACGCCCAGGGCATAGGCGACGATTGCTAACATGAGAAAACCTCTAGGTGGACGTGATGCTTAACGCGTGATGTCGCGTTGGTACTGGAAAGGGGTCATGCCGTAGATGCGTTTGAAACGGCGGTTGAAGTGGCTCAAATCCGCAAAGCCGAAACGCAGCGCTATCTCGGTGAGTGGCGCGCCCTGGTCGAGCGCGGAGCGGGCGGCGTTCACGCGGCAATTGATCACGTATTGATGAGGGGTCATGCCGAACTGTTGGCGAAATAGCCTCAAAAAGTGGTACTTCGACAAATGCGCGGCCTGGCTGATATCGTCCAGCGAGATATCTGCCTCAAGATGCTCATGAATATACGTTTTGGCGTGGCCCAACAGCGTGTCTGGGCGAGTGGTACGTTGGCCAGTCACCATGTGCCCGCCAAGCTGAACCATACGCTCGATCACGCGATACAATGCGTTTTCCTGGTCGATGCAGCTGCCCGCTTGATGCGTGGTCAGGCGTGCGACTTCCTGTATCGCCTGGCGCAGCAGCGGGTCGTGAATCAGCGTACTCCGGGAGCGAAACGGTGACGTTTGTGGGCGGCCAAGCAGCTCCTCGAACAGCGGCAACACTTGGTTGGGATGCACGTATACCATCACGTAGCCCAAGGCCTGCTCACCGCCAGCGTGGCCGTCGTGAACCTCTTCAGGGTTGAACAGAATCACGTTGCCCGGTGGGCTACGATGAAACTGCCCGCCGCTGAAGAAATCCTGCCGCCCCGCCAGCGTCACCCCAAAGGCGTACTCCTCGTGGGCATGACGGTCATAGCTAAAATCCTCGATGGCCGCTTTCAAGACGGTCAGTGACGGCACATGGTGATTTTTGAAAAACTCGAACTGGCTGCTGCCCATGCCAACCTCCTTGATCGCATTCGGCCCAGGGCGGGCTTAACCTGACCCGTTTCAGGATATGACGCGGGCGCCAGCGTGGCTTGTACATAATTGCTCAACGGCGGTGTCAGTGTATATTCACTAGACGTACACAGTGGGCGGCATTCGCAAAACGCTGGCAAACGAGGAGAGCGCATGGCAAACCCCAACGTGGTGGTGATTACCGGCGGGAGTCGAGGCATTGGTGCCGAGACGGCCCGGCTGTTCGCCCGGCATGGCTACGATGTGTGCCTCAACTATGTCGAAAACGACGCGGCCGCCGAGCGTGTGCGCAGTGACATCCTTGCTCTGGGCGTGCGCTGCCTGGCCGTGAAGGCGGATGTGTCGAAAGCCGATGAGGTGGCGAACCTGTTTCGCCGGGTCGATCAGGAACTCGGCACACTGACGGTGCTGGTCAACAACGCCGCCATTCTCAACACCCAGGCGCGGCTGGTGGATATCTCGCCGGAGCGTTTTGGCAACGTGCTGCAAAAGAACGTCATGAGCTGCTTTCTCTGCTGCAAGGAGGCCGTGCAGCGCATGTCTACCCGCCAGGGCGGCGCGGGCGGCAGTATCGTCAATGTTTCCTCCATGGCCGCCAAAAGCGGCTCGCCCAACGAGTACGTGGATTACGCCGCCTCGAAAGGGGCCGTGGATACCTTGACTCGGGGGTTGGCGCTGGAAGTCGCGGCCGAAGGCATCCGCGTGAATGCAGTGCGTCCCGGCCTCATCTACACCGAGATGCACGCACTCGGTGGCGAGCCTGCCCGCGTAGACCGCTTGAAGTCTCGCATCCCCCTGCAGCGGGGTGGCCAGCCTTCCGAAGTTGCAGAAGCCATTGTCTGGCTGGCCAGTGACAAGTCATCCTTTGCCACCGGCACTTTACTGGATCTGGCGGGTGGCCTGTAACGCCCTGACCAGCCCCCTTGGCTGCCCAGGCAGCCCCCCAAAAAAGGACGCCCCCATGTTTACCGGCCTGAGTGCATTTCCGCTGACCCCCATGAACGAGCAGGGCATCAACGAGCAGGAGTTCATCCAGCTAGTGGCCCGGCTGGCCCACGCGAAGGTGGATTCCATCGGTGTGCTGGGCTCGACCGGCAGCTACGCCTATTTGAGCGTGGAGGAGCGGGCCCGAGTGGCCAAGCTGAGCGTGGAAAACGCCGCTGGGGTGCCGGTGGTGGTGGGCATTGGCGCGCTGCGCACTCGCGATGTGCTGGCCAATGCCGAGCACGCCCAGCAGGCCGGGGCGAGCGGGCTACTGTTAGCGCCGGTGTCGTATCAAAAACTCACCAATGACGACGTGTTTAACCTGTTCAGCACCGTCAGCCGTGCCATCAGCGTACCGCTGTGCGTGTATGACAACCCTGGCACCACGCATTTTACGTTCAGCGACGAACTGCACGGGCGCATTGCCGAGCTGCCCCAGGTGCGCTCGATCAAAATTCCGCCGGTGCCCAACCATCTAGACGAGGCCAACGCTCGTGTGGCGCGGCTGCGGGCGCTGATTCCTCATGATGTGACCATCGGGATCAGCGGCGACCCCGCCGCCGCCACGGGCCTGCTGGCAGGCTGCGAGGCGTGGTACTCGGTGATCGGCGGGCTCTACCCAGAACTCGCGCTGGCGCTCACCCGCGCCGCCCAAGCGGGCGACGCCGAAGTAACCCAAGCCCGTTCCGACGCCTTGGCCCCGCTATGGGCGCTGTATCACGACTATGGTGGCAGCCTGCGAGTGGTGGCGACCATGGCCGAACTCACTGGCCGCGTGAGTGCCCCCTGCCTGCCTCAGCCGCTGAACACCCTGCAAGGGGAGGCCCGCCAACAGGTGGCAGCGGTGATCGAAACTCTGGGCCTTTACTAAACCGCATCGAGCGAAGCGCACGTGGTTTACAGCCCTTGCGCCCCACGCCGCAGCCAGTCGTGGACGAATGCCAGCTTGCGCAGGGCCACATCGGAGAGCACGAAAGGATAGAGATCCGACAGGCCCATCGAGCGATTCACGTGGTTCACGCCCGCTACCAAAGAGGCCGCAATATGTATCAGCCGCTCGGCGTCCGGCTCGGCGTAGGCATCCCAGTTGTGGTCGTCCGGTAGCGCGGGCGAGGTCATGCCCGAGGATACGAAGCTGTCGGTGATATCCGTCAGGTGCAGCAGGTGCGAGGCGGTTTCTGCCCAATCCTCATGGGGGTGGGAAGAGGCATAGGTGGAAAGAAAGCGCGTTTGCCAATCCGCCGGCGGGCCGTTTTGGTAGTGGCGCTGCAGCGCCGCCGGGTAGTCTTCCCGCTCATCGCCAAACGTCTCGCGGAAGGCCGCCAGAAAATCCTCTCGCAGGCTAAGCCGCCACCACAGCATATGGGCGATTTCATGGCGCATATGGCCAATCATGGTGCGGTAGGGTTCATCCAGCGCCTCTTTACGGGTGGTGCGCAGCACGGCATCCGCTTCCGCCACGCTAATCGTCACCACGCCCCCCACGTGTCCCATGGGCACCGGCGTACCGCCTTCTGCCAACATATGAAACACCGGCGGCGCGCCCGGGTCTTCCCGGCGAAACCAGTGCCAGCGGCCCAGATTATCGATGACCCAGCGCTTGGCCGCCTCGGTGTGCGCCCAATGGGGTATCGCATCGGAAATGGAAGGGTCTGGCGCCAGGGCGGTCATCGCGCAGGCGCGACAGAACTCGCCCTGCTTCGGGGCAATCCAGTTACAGCCAATCACCTCGCGATTGGCGCAGAAGGGCGGCATGGGAATGAACGCCCGCGCTTGGGGGTCGTAGGCCACCGGCACACCATCCGCCGTGACCAAATTATCGAACCAGAGTGAACCGGCACCGACCGGATTAGAAAACACGCGCATAGGCCGGGTATCTCAAGAGAAACGAAGCTTCAGTCTAGGAGCCGAGGCCAAGGGACGCCAACGGCGATTGCGCAAGGATGAAAGGAGCGTGGTTTCGATGCGACGAGCGCACCCAAAAAACGTTTCTCGAACGCCAGGCGTGCCAGTTCATATGCCAGTCATAGTGAATAAAGTTAGGTGTTTCTTAGACGTTATCTTTACCAATAGTTAGGCGTGAGTTTTACTTAATAGCGAGCTAGTTAAAAGCGTGTTGAGTGAAAAAGCTGTTTTCCCAATAAATATGTTCAACACCGTCAAAAGCGCGTCGATCAACCTACATGCTTTCATTTATTTTTTTTATTAACACTTTGTTTTGTATGAATTTTATATTTGTTTACGATTGCAGCAGCGATTTTTGTAAGACATCCACCATTTGTTTTGTAGGATATTTGCTATCTGTTGTGTAGGACATTGGCTCGCCTCCTTATAAGACATTGTCTGAGTCGTAAAGCCCTCGATACCCCAGCCAACGGATAACGCGCATTGCCTCTTTGAACGTGCCTCATCTCGGCACTTTTCTTGACGCAATGACACTCCTTTTATCAAAGCGGTTCGTTGCGGACTAATGAGAATAATGGCCATGCTATATCTTAAAAAAAGCGTGAAAAGACGGCTGGCGGTGAGTTTGGGCGCCTGTGTTGTCATGCTGGTCGCTGTTGGAGTATTCGGTCTCTACCATTTAAGCAAAATGAACGATGCCATTACCCGAACGTTCGAAGGCAACGTGCTGACGCTGGTCGACCTGGGGGAAGTGAACGAGGCACTGCTTAGCACCCGCGTAAAAATCACGGCGGAGCAGCGTGACCGCAACCCTGCCTCTGCCGTGACGACACAGCAAGAGATCGCCGAAAACGATGCCCTGATCGATGCCGCTTGGAACGACTATTTCCCCAAGCGGGTGTCTGACGAGGTCGAACGCGGTATCGCCGAAGAGTTCATCGCATCGCTGGCGGTGCTGCGCGCTGGCATCGATGAGGTGAACACAGCGATGATCGACGATGATTTCGACGCGGCCCGCCGCATCGCCACCACGACGTTACGGGCAGCCTACCCGCAGGTGCTCGATTCGCTTCACGCGCTGATCGATCGTAACAGCGCTCAAGCAGCGGCCTCTCATCAGCAAACGTCCGCAGACTATGTATGGACGCGCAATATCATCATCGGCGTGATCGCAGGGGCGGTGATCGTGAGCATTCTGCTGGCGATATGGCTGATTCGCGGCATCATGACCCCACTAGGCAAAGCGCAAGCGCTCGCCAACGCCATGGCGCAAGGCCAGCTGGATAACGCCATCAACATTACCTGCAAAGATGAGTTTGGCGACATGCTCAAGGCATTGAAGGCCATGGAGGTCAAGGTTTCCCAAGTGGTGATGTCCGTTCGTCACAACGCCGAATCGGTGAACGGGGCGGCGGAAGAGATTGCCCATGGCACCGAAGACCTGAGCAGTCGGACGCAGCAACAGGCGGCCAGCATCGAGGAAACGGCCGCTTCGATGGATGAGATCACCTCCACGGTTCGGCAAAACGCGGACAACGCCTCCGAAGCCGAAAAGCTCGTTTACGCGGTGACGCAACAAGCCAATGCCGGTGGTGAAATCGCGGGGAAAGCGGTGAATGCGATGGAGGGCATCAACGCCTCGAGCCGCAGAATCGCTGGTATCGTCGGCTTGATCGATGAAATCGCCTTCCAGACCAACTTGCTGGCGCTCAATGCCTCGGTGGAAGCCGCCCGAGCAGGTGAGCAGGGCCGCGGCTTTGCCGTGGTGGCCGGTGAGGTGCGTAACCTGGCCGGGCGCAGCGCCAATGCAGCCAAAGAGATCAAGCAACTGGTCGAGGAGAGCATCGAGCAAGTCGGCAATGGGTCTACCCTCGTCAACCAGGCAGGCAAAGCCCTCGAAGAGATCGTCAGCGGTGTCCAGCGCGTCTCGTTATTGATGGGCGAGATCGCCACGGCCAGCCACGAGCAGTCTCAAGGCATCGACCAGGTCAATACGGCCATTGCGCAGATGGACAGCGTGACCCAGCTCAACGCGAGCTTGGTGGAGGAGTCCAGCGCGGCGGGCCGCTCCCTGCAGATTCAAGCCGAGGCGCTGATGAAAGAAGTGGCGTTCTTCAAAGGGGCGACCACGGAGAAGCCCCAGGCAGCGTTACCGCCCAAGGTTCAGCGCCCCGCCGCCAAGCCCCAGGCGACGGCTCTCCGCCCGGCGCAGGCTGCCCGCCAAGAGGTCGAGGAGTGGGCCTCATTCTAAGCCCTTGAAAGATATATGCCCTGGCCTGTGCTGGGGCATTTTTAACTGGGCGCCCTCAATTTTTAGGTTACTGTGTCAGTATCCTGGCTGGCTAGCCACTGCCTTTCCACCAGCGGTAGAGACACATGACCCAGCAAAAATTGATACTGCTGTTCGATGGCACCTGGAACGACCCAGAAGACCAAACGAACGTGTACCGACTGACGCGGCTCCTCCATGATGACGACAAGGGTGTCAAACAGCGGTTCTATTACGACCCTGGTGTCGGCACCTCTCGGTATCAACGTTTCATTGGTGGCGCCTTTGGCTACGGGTTGAGTGACAACCTGCGGAAAGGCTACGACTGGCTGGCAAGGCGTTACCGCGAAGGGGACGAGATTTGGATATTCGGGTTCAGCCGCGGCGCCTATACCGCTAGAAGCCTCGTGGGGATGATGCGCAAATGCGGACTAGTGCATGTGGTGACGCCCAGCCTGCTCGATAAAGCCGAGCAACTGTATCGAGACCGGGAGCTGCATCCGGATAGCGATGCGTGTAAAGCGTTCAAGGCAAACTTTAGCCGCCAGCCACGGGTTCATTTCATTGGGGTATGGGACACCGTAGGCGCGCTGGGTGTGCCCGGCACCAAACTGTTCAAGCGCTACTACGACTGGCACGATACCCAGCTTTCCAGCATCGTCGACTACGCCTATCAGGCCGTGGCGCTGGACGAACACCGAGCGGACTACAACGTCTCCCTCTGGACCAGCGCGGACGGCCAGCAAAAACCGGCTAATCGCGACGTACAGCAGCGCTGGTTCATTGGCGCTCATGCCAATGTGGGCGGCGGGTATGGCCCGCGAGATGCGTTGGCCGATATACCGCTGCTGTGGATGGTCGAGAAAGCAGCCCAGGCGGGCCTGAAGCTGGATTACCCAGACGTTGCGGAAAACGCCTGGGCAACCGATCCCATCGATTCCTACGCCGCCTTCCTGGGGGGCTGGTACGCCAAATACAAACGCCTGCGACAGTCGAGCGACGCACGCTTCTACCGATGCTACGCGCAAGGAATGCAAGGGCTGCCTGCGGTGAACGTCTCCGTCGATGAGTCCGTTTGGTCGCGCTGGGCCGACGCCGCGTGCCACTACCGGCCGCGCACCCTGACAGACGCCAACGTGACTCCGCCAGGCCCCTAGGTAGCGCCCGGGTGCGCCAGGGCGTGAACGCTCGTCGCCAAAAACGCCCTAGCTGGGTATTATCACCGCTCATTCACTACAGAAGCCGCTGCTTATGTCTTGCCCGCCATGCCCCCGCTGCCAATCGGAATTCGTCTATCAGGATCAGCGCCTGTTCGTCTGCCCCGAATGCGCCCACGAATGGAACCCTGAAGAAGCCGCCGCTGAAGAGGCCGTGAACGTAGCCGATGCCCACGGCACGCCGCTGGCCGAAGGCGACAAAGTCACGCTGATCAAAGACCTCAAGGTGAAAGGCAGCTCTCAAGTGCTCAAGATCGGCACCAAAGCCGTCATCAAACGGCTAAAAGAGGGCAAAGACCACCAGCTAGACTGCAAAGTAGACGGCGCAGGCGACATGATGGTGACCGCGCAATTTGTGAAAAAGGCGTGAGCAGGGCGATCGTGCGCCTCGGTGTTTCCTAAATCCAACCTCACGAGCCTTGCAAGGAGGCAGCGACGCTTGCCAGGGCGACACCCTAAGGAACTGGCGTGATGACGCGACCCCTCACTACCGACGATCTGCCTGCGCTGATGACAGGCATCATGGCGACCCTCGCGGCGATTGGCATCGCGCGCTTCGCCTACACGCCCCTATTGCCCGCGATCATCCAGCAAGGCTGGTTTAGCGCCAGCCAGGGTGCTTATTTAGGGGCGGCCAACCTGCTGGGCTATTTTGTCGGCGCGCTCGTTGCCCACTCGCTGAGTGAGCGTTTCGCGCCCCGCTGGGTGATGACGGCGAGCTTTGCGAGTATCGGGTTCAGCTTCTTGCTCTGCGCTGGGGCAGGTGGTTTTCTCTGGTTCTTCTTCTGGCGATTGGTGTCGGGAGTGGCCGGGGGGATCTTGATGGTCGTAGGCCCCTCGCTGGCGCTGGCGGCCACGCCCCCGGAAAGGCGAACCCGTATCGGCGCGTTGGTGTTTACCGGTATTGGCGCTGGCGCGCTGCTGTCCGCCTTCGTCGTGCCGTTACTGCTCGGGGTCAGCCTCTCGCTCACCTGGGGGGCGCTGGGGCTGCTTAGTTTAGCGGCGGGCGTCTTGTGCGACCGTGGCGTCGCGCGCTTGCCCGCACCCCGCATCACACGCCCGGTGGGTAATAGCGCCGCGCGTTATGCGGGCGTAAAGGTCATAGTGCTGCTGGTCATTGGCGCTTACGCCCTGGATGCGGTGGGGTTCGTACCGCATACCGTGTTCTGGGTGGACTATCTTGCCAGGGAGCACGCCCTCGGCCAGCAATCTGCTTCCTTGCAATGGGGCATCTTTGGGGTGGGGGCGCTATGCGGGCCGTTCATGGTGGGGGCGCTGGCGCAGCGCGTGGGTTGGCAAGGCGGCTTGATGATCGCTTTTGCCGCCAAGGCCGCCGCCGTTCTGCTCCCGGTATTCTCGCTTGCCCTGCTCAGCCAATCGATTTCCTCGTTCATGGTAGGAGCGATGATTCCCGGCATCGTGGCCCTTACCTCTGGCTGCTTGGCCGAGCTGGTCGGGCCCACCGCCCACAAGCAGCTCTGGGGGCGAGCCACGGCCGCGTTCGCCGCCGCCCAAGCAGGGGCAGGGTATGGCATGTCGGCGCTGTTTGGCATGTGGGGCAGCTACACGCCACTCTTTACCATCAGCGGCATGGCGCTTGCCCTTGGCTTGATGCTGGTACTGCTTAGCCAGGGCGTACAGCAGCGCCGCACACATGCGTCTGCCCAATAACCGAACAAGCACTATTCAGACAAAGGGAGGCCACCATGGAACTCTACCTGAACGCAACATCCCCCTATGCGCGGCTGGTACGCATCGTGCTAATTGAAAAAGGTCTGATGGACACCGTGACGCTCAAGTGGTGCGACCCCTGGGCCGACGACGCCGATCTTCTCAAAGCCAACCCCGCCGGGCGCATCCCCGCGCTGGTTACGGAGGAGGGCACCACGCTGAGCGAATCCATGCTGATCGCCATGTACTTGGATAGTCTAAACAGCGAAACACCCACCCCGACCATACTGCCCACCAACCCGTTGAGTGACGTGCTGCACCTGGCAGGCCTGGGCCAAAACCTCATGGATGCCGCATTCACCACCGTGATTGCCCGCAAGCACTATGGCAAAGACATTGACCAAAGCGAGCTGGGCCAACGCCGGGCAAGGGCCATGCAGCGGCTGTTGAATCAATTGAATAGCGAGCTGGGCGGCAAACCCACGGCGACATCGATCCACCTAGGCGACATAGCCATTGCGGTCGCGCTGGAGTACCTAGCCTTCCGGCTGCCAGAGATACGCTGGAAAGAGGAGCATGCCCAGCTTGCCGCGTGGCATGCGGGTGTCACGGCACGAACCAGCTTCGTGCAAACTGCCTTCGCCTAGCCTGCGACCTTTCCCGCACCACGCCAGCCAAGGAATAAAAGTGACCAACAGCCAAGCCATCACCATCGCGCTCGCCCAACTGCCCGTCACTAAAGCGGCGGTAAACGACAACCTACGAACGCACCTAGCCTACATAGAACGCGCCGCCGCGCTGGGGGCCAACGTGGTGGCCTTTCCCGAACTCTCGCTCACCGGCTACGAGCTGGCGCTACTCAGCCAACTGGCCATGCCCCGCGACGATGCCGCCTTTGCCGCCCTCATCGCCGCTGCCGTCGCCAATAACACGGTGGTAATAGCAGGCTGCCCACTGCACAACCCCAACGGCAAACCCTACATCGCAGCGGTGATCTGCTTCCCTAACGGAGAACACACCTTCTACCTAAAACAGCACCTTCACGAAGGGGAAGATGTTTACTGTGCCCCTGGCTCTGAGAGCGGCCTAATCAACGTTAATGGCACCCGCATCGCCCTGGCCGTTTGCGCCGACTTTACCCACCCAAACCATGCTGCCACCGCCGCCGCACAACAAGCGGACGTATATCTCGCCAGCGCGCTGATCTCCCCAGGCGGCTATGCAAAAGATGCCGAGCTGCTCGCCGCCATCGCAAAGCGCCACCAACTGCCGGTACTGCTCGCCAACCACGTTTCCACCACGGGAGGCTGGCAAACCTGCGGCAATAGCGGCGGCTGGAACGTAGCAGGGGAGCTAGCGGTTAGCGCCCACGGCACCCAGCCTAGCTTAGTGCTGTGCCACATTCACCACGGTGTATTAAGCGGTGGCGTAGAAGTGATGACTCACCTACCTTCCAAAGCATTCATTACCGACTAAAAGTTAAGCTCCCAAGGTAGGCTTAACTTATGTTTGCTGCTAGTCTCAAAGTATTAGAGCGAACAACGCCGCAGGGAATTTACGATGCAGAATGCCCGCATAACGCTTCACCCCAGCCAGCAGCGCATGCAAGTGCGGGTGGATGGCATTCTGTTAGCTGACTCTACCAACACATTGGAACTCCGCGAACACGGCTACCCGCCACGCCACTACTTCCCACGTGAAGACGTGCGTATGGACTTACTTACCGCTTCGGAAACGATCACCCATTGCCCGTTTAAAGGACATGCGGTGTATTTTTCGTTGGGTGAGCGACTGGATATTGCTTGGAGTTATGAGAAGCCGATTGAGGACATATCAGCTATCGCGGGTAGGGTGGCGTTTTATGCCAAAGTAGCCAAATGATATGTTTGGGCTTGAGTAGATGTTCCGGAAAATATTGTCACCACACCCATGCTTATAGTACCGCTATCACATTGATTGGCTTATTTTATACAAATAAAATTAGATATTTAATGGGTTGATGTGTGAATGATACGATAGATTAAGTTGTTGATTTTTATGTGCTTTGATCTTGTGATAAAAGTTTTTTCTAACTTATTTTTGACTCTTGAAAAATCATAACCAAGGCGGATGCATGACTCACAGAGTTTCTAGTATAGTAATAAAAAACTATAAATCTTTGCTCGCTACAGAGCTAAAGTTATCCAATTTTACTCCATTTGTTGGGTACAACAATGCAGGGAAGTCAAATTGTCTTTCAGCCATTCAGTGGCTTTTAAAAAAATCCAGTTTAACAGAGCAGGATTTTTTTGATGCCTCTCAGCCTGTTGAGGTCATAGCAACAATAGAAGGTGTTTCACCTGCGCTTCTTGCTGTGATGCCTCAGGGACAGAGAAAATCAATTGAAAAATATGTTCAAGATGAAAAAATAAAAGTAAAGAGAGTGCAAGAAACGCCTGGTGCGAAAGCTTCTGAAATTAGAATTTCTGTTTGGAATGAATCTGACAATGACTGGGCAATTAACCCTACAGGATTAGATAACGCTATAGCTGTTTTGCTACCTGAACCAATAAGAATTGGTGCGATGGAGAATGCAGCAGAAGACGCTTCTAGGGCAAAAACTTCTACCACTATCGGAAAGTTGTTAAGCGAATTTCTAACCCCTGTGAAAACAGCGCATGAAGTTGAATTAAATAAACATCTAAATGAAATTGGCAGAAGAATCTCATGTGATGGAGACATGAGGTTTTCTGAGTTTTCAGTAATCGATCAAAGTGTTAACTCCAAAATTAACGACTTATTCCCCGGTATGAGTGTTAAACTACACTTTGAGATGCCAACGATAGATGCTTTAATAAAATCAGGAACGTTAAAGGTTTTTGAAGGTGCAGGGTGCGGAAGAGATTTCTCTTCATATGGACATGGTGCTCAGCGTTCAATTCAAATGGCTTTAGTTCAATATCTCGCAGAAATAAAGAGAAGCACTGCTGAAACGGGCTCCACCACCTTACTTTTAATTGATGAGCCAGAGTTATATTTACACCCTTTTGCGATTGAGCAAATAAGAGAGGCGTTGGTAACTTTATCGAAAAACGGGTATCAAGTTTTAATCACTACTCATTCTGCTCAAATGATTACGCCTGAGTTAGCTGAACAAACTTTGTTGATCCGAAAGAATGATGCCTTAGGAACCCATGCTAGACTTAGGCTTTCAGATGCAATTCAGAAGATAGTGCCTAACTCAACTCATCAAATGGAGCAGTTGTTTAACTTAGCTCATTCTAATCAAGTTTTGTTTGCTGAGAAAGTAATATTAGCTGAGGGTAAAACTGAGCTGCGATTACTCCCTTTCTTGTTCAAGTGCGTAACTTCTCTAACTATGGGGCAAGAAAAATATGCCCTTGTTGCTCAAAGCGGAGTGAATGATACTAAAAAATCTCTGGAGATTTTGGAGGCTATGGATCTTCCTTCAAAAGCTATATGTGACTTAGATTATTGCTTTACAGGCGCAGTAAGAGACGGTTTTTTGCAATCTGATGATTCGGATCTATTAGCTTTAAAAGCTTTAATTCAAGGTTTAACGCTATCGCATGGCGTGACTTTAAATGGTAGTGGTTTGCCTAAAAACAACAATATCGTTTCTGCTGCTAAAGCTTTTGAATTTTTGGCTGCTCAACCACCAGCTATTCCGCTTATTGAATCTTTACATAGTAAAATGAAAGCTCAAAATATTTGGGTATGGAAGAAAGGTGCAATAGAAGCTCACATAGGTACGACAAGCAAAGATGAAAGTGCTTGGGCATTTTTCAAACAAAATATAGATGCTAATGGGTTTACTAGCACATGTGCTGATCATCAAAGCATCATTGATTTAATCGATTGGTTGAGAATTTGATGTTTAATAAGATCTATCACTGCGACGTCTTCACTATTGTGGCTAAGAAGCGCCATGTGCTGGTGCTGGTGCTGGTGCTGGTTAAGTGATTTTTAATTAATATAGGTAGTGAAGTAAATGTACGATTATGATTTTAGTAGCTTAAATGATAAAGAGTTTGAAGCTCTATCTACTGATCTTTTAACATGCCACCTTAAAGAAAGGGTCGAAAGGTTTAAATCTGGTCGAGATGGTGGTGTAGATGGACGCTTTTTTTCTGCATCGGGAGATGAAGTTGTTATCCAATGCAAGCATTGGATAAAATCTGGATTACCGGCGCTCATGAGGTCTATTGAAAAGATAGAAGCGGAAAAAGTAAAAAGGCTTAATCCAAAACGATATATATTTGTGACATCTCTTGGTCTTTCACGTGAGAATAAGATTAAAATTAAAGAATTGTTTTCGCCATATATATTGAACGATTCTGATATTTTTGGGAATGAAGATATTAATGACCTTATATCTATAAATCCAAATGTGGAAAAAAAGCATTATAAGCTATGGATTTCATCCAGTAATGTTCTTCAGTCAATGTTGAGTTCGGCGATTATAGGTAGAAGTAGACATAAGCTTGAGGAGATTATCGAAGAGTCAAGCCGATATGTAGTTACCGAAAGCCACACTCAAGCAATGGAGAAACTTGAAAGAGTCCACTCTATAATAATTACTGGTGCACCTGGTGTAGGTAAAACGACTCTGGCAGATCAACTGAGTCAATTTTATATTGCTAAAGGTTATGACTTCTGTTTTATTGAAAATTCACTTAATGAAGCAGAGCAAGTATATCGTGAAGACTCTTACCAAGTGTTCTATTTTGATGATTTTTTAGGACGAAATTTTTTGTTGGCCCTTGATTCGTATCAGGACTCTCATGTTATAAATTTTATAAAAAGGATAGAAAAGGACAAAAAGAAAAGATTTATTCTTACTTCAAGATCAAATATTTTAAATCAAGGCAAGCGCCTTAGTGATCTTTTTGAAATCAGGAAGGTAAGTAGGAACGAGTATGAGTTATCCATTTCATTATTGACTGATTTGGATAAGGCTAAAATTTTATACAACCATATCTGGTTTGGTAATTTGAGAGAGGAATATATTGATCAGATATATGAAGATAAAAGATACTTTAAAATTATTAAGCATCAGAATTTCAATCCTAGGCTGGTTTCATTCATTACAGATTGTCATCGGATTTCGGATATAAGCCCCCAAAAGTATTGGGGCTACATAGGTTCAACTATGTCGAATCCCAAAGATATATGGCGAAATGTTTTTGACGTACAGGTTGATGATATATGTAGGCATATTGTTGTAGCTGTATCTTTACATGGAAAGCCATTAGAAGAAGAGATCTTGAAAAGGCTTTATTCCGGCTTGGCATCAAGCCATGTAGTAGCCAAGCCAACCAAAAGTTACGATGCTGTTTTAAGGTTGCTAGTTGGTGCGCTATTAAATAGAAGTATTCTAGGTGATGGGCGTGTTTTGTATGATTTATTCAATCCTTCTATCGCTGATTTTGTTATCTCAAACTATCTGAACGATTATGGCTATATTAACGAATTGTTGATTCACTTGAAGACGCCTGGCTCGATATCTAACTTGAATGGCTTGATGGTATCTGGAATTATTAGCGATTCATATTATTTTGATTTATTGGAGTCGCAATTGATACAGCTGTCGGAAGATAAAGGTGGTTGCAAATTAGATTCTTATAAGCTTCGGATATTGGCTTTTGCCTCCTCCTCATCTATCCTCCTTAATAATAAAATTTTGGATTACATTAGAGTTCTAGTAAGGTCTGCGCTGATCAGTGGTCCAAAATTTTTTGGAGTCGATTATTTTGATTTTTTCTGTTTGGCTTATACTTTAAATTTGATAGGTGCCGATGATCCGATATTTAAATGTCAACTAAAAGATTGGGTTTTTGAGTATGAAAAAGATTTCGATGAATTTGTTGCAATTTCAAATTTGGTAGCCGCAATAGATATACCACCTTCTGAGCTAACTTTGAAACTTAAAGAGCAATATGTCGAGTACATATCTGAGGAGATAACAAGAGATGTGATTGAGGAAGGTATATTGACCTCGGTTTATGATGCTAGCGATTATGATTACTCTGAAATATCGGCATATATTGAAAGCCGTTTTTCTGAGTTGGCTATTCCCTTTGATGAAGATGATGTAGAAATAGTTAGCCAGTATTGTGATATTGAAGAAGTTATACAAGCTAATATAAAGTCTTCAATGCATGAGGATCAACAATACGAAGCCTATAAAGAACAGCGTTATAGTACGCTGTCAGTATCCAGCGCCATAGATGATTTATTCGATAGGTCATGATCGATAAATGATCTAAAAGAGCTCATATTGTTTGGCTGTTTTGCATTCCAAGTCAGCTTGAAATCCGAGCGTTAGTTGTTTAACTAATTCCGTTACTCACCGAAAACTGTCAACTCTAGGGCCTGTGATGTCGGTTTCAATTAACCCCCAACCCCACTAACCCTAACAACCTCCCTCACCACCGCCTCATTCAACACCCCGCGCTTGGCTTCCACCACCGTGAGCCATTCGCGGGCGCGGGTGATGCCGGTGTACACCAGCTCGCGGGTCAGAATGGGGTTCAGCGTGGGCGGTAGCAGTAGCGCGGTGTGCAAAAATTCGGAGCCTTGGGATTTGTGAACCGTCATCGCAAACACGGTTTCTACCGCGTGCAGGCGGGAGGGCAGCACCCAGCGGATGGGCTTGTCGGGGTCGCTGACGGCACTTGATGAAGGAAAGGCGACTCTTAATAACTTCTGCTGCGGGTTGCGCGGGTCGGGCACGGCCAGAGTAATGCCGATATCGCCGTTCATCAGTTTCAGACCGTAGTCGTTTTGGGTCACCAGTACCGGGCGGCCCTCAAACCAGCCTTTTTCCAGCGTGTAGTCGCTGCCGAACAGCAGCTTTTCACTGCGCAGTGTGCTGGGGATGCGCTGGTTTAACCCTTCAACCCCCCAGGGGCCTTTGCGCAGCGCACACAGCAGTTGGAAGTGGCTGTAGGCGCTGAGCACCTCGCTGGCCCAGGCGTTGTAGGCAGTTGTGTTCTCCTCGAACGACTCCCCCCGTGGGCGCTGTGCGTGCAGCACGTTGAGGTAGTGGCGATAGCCCGTAGGCGGGGCGATGGGATGGCCTTCGCGGTCGCTGCGGCCTTCGCCGTTGCCCGCAAAGCCGCTGGGGCTGCCGTGAATCACCAGCTTATCCAGCGCGGCGTCGTCACTCATCACCAAATGGTGAATATCCGGGTAGCCGTGGCGCAGCACGGCGCTTACTGCCTGCTGTTTTTCCCGTTCGCTTTGGGCATGGCCCGGTTGGTTGATGGCTTTCGCCAGTTGGCCGATGCCGCTGTGTTCATTGAAGCGGTGGCTCACCCGCAGCATGGTAATGGCTTGGTCCAGCGGCTGGCCTGCGGGATCGATGAAATCTAATGGCAGCGGCTGGCCGGTGGCCTGGGCCAGCCATTCGGCGGTGGCCGGGGTGTAGTGGGCGGCGTCGGCGCGGCGGCATAGGTCGCCGAGTACCGAACCGGCCTCTACCGAGGCGAGCTGGTCTTTATCCCCCAGCAGAATGCACTGGGCGTGGGCGGGCAGGGCGCTGAGGGTGGCGGCCATCATTTCGATATCCACCATCGAGGCTTCGTCGATTACCAGTACATCCAGAGCTAGCGGGTGGGCGGCGCTGTGGCGGAAGTGGCGGGTATCGGGGCGTGCGCCGAGTAGGCGGTGCAGGGTGGTCACGTCCGTGGGAATCGCGATCTCGCTGGCTGCCGCAGAAGGTGAGTGTTCACTTAACAGCGTTGCCAACTCATCAAGCGGTAACGCATTCACCTGCCCGGCGATGGATTCATTCAAGCGGGCGGCGGCTTTGCCGGTGGGGGCGGCCAGGCGAATGCGCAGCGGCGGGCTGGGGGCTTTGGCCAGTTGCAGGGTTTGCAGCAAGGTGAGCAGGCGTACCACGGTAGTAGTTTTGCCGGTGCCGGGGCCGCCGGTAATGATGCCGAAGCGGCTGCGGGCGGCCAGGGCACAGGCGGTTTTTTGCCAGTCCAGCCCGTTGCTTTGCTTGAACAGGATGTTGAGCGCGTGGGGGAGTAACCCAGAGGCGCTGGCGTCATTCGTCGCTTCCAGGCGGGCGGCGATGTGTCGGTGCAGGCTTTGTTCGTACTGCCAGTAACGGCGCAGGTAGAGCCGTGTGTTGGGGATGCCGCTGGCTGAGTGAGTGGTTACTACGACCAGCGGCGTGTTGCCGGGGCCTTCGCTGGTGAGCAGCGGGTGGTGCAGGGCGGCTTGCCATTCGCTGAGTGTGAGCGTGGCCAGCACGTCGCTGGGCAGCGGCGGCGGGTCGGTGAGGTCGTCGCCTTCGGGCGGTAGCGAAAGGGCGAAATCCGGCGCGTTGAGCGTGGCGTTGATATCCAGGCACACGTGGCCGCGGCCTAGCTGGTGGCTGGCCAGCGCTGCCGCCAGTAGTAGCAGCGTGGGGGCGTCCGGGGCTTCGCTGGCGAGAAAGCGCACCAGGGCGCGGTCTAAATCTCGCAGCCAGCCCCGCGCTACCCAGCGTTCGCACAGGGCCAGCAGTTCCGGGGTGCTGCTGAGTGCCGGGTGGGCGCTGGCGGCTTCGCCGAACATATCGAAGGTGTGGGTGTCTTGCTGGCGGCTCATGCCGTGGCCTCCTGCTGGGTGGCGTGTGGCTCGCCTGCAAACAGGCTATCCAGGGCCTCGATGAGTTCAACCGGGGCGGGTTCGCCCACCACGCCGCGCCCAGGGCTGCGGCTGCCGCGCAGAAATACCGTCATCGAGCCGCCCAAATGCTGGTGCGGGTCGTAATCCGGCAGGCGCGCTTTGAGCAGCCGGTGCATGGCGAGTAAGTAGAGCGCGGCCTGCAGGTCGTAGCGTTTAGCCAGCAGCGCGTGGCGCAGGGCTTCGGGTTCGTAGGCGCTGTCGTTGGGGCCCAGGTAGTTCGATTTCCAGTCCAGCACGTAAAAGCGCCCCTGGTGCTCGAAGGCCAAGTCGATAAAGCCTTTCAGCATGCCGTTCAGAGTGTCGGCATCCAGCGCTGGGCGCTCTACCCCTGGCAGTAAGTGTTTGCTCACCAGCGTATCAATGGCTTGGGTGTTCACCCGCTTGGCGGCAAACCAGAACTCTAGCTCTACTTGGTAGCTTTCTAAATCATTCAGCGCCACGCTTTGCGGGGTGGGCGCGGCCAGCGGTAGCGGCGTGGTGAGCAGGGTGCTTAGCCAGCCCGCCAGCGGTTCTTGCCATGCCTGCCAGCCGCGTAGCTGCACCCGCCTCCACAGCATGTCGTTGAGGGCGTCCATATTGTTGGCGGCGGTGTCGAAGCCTTGCTTGCCCGCCCACTCCAGCAGCCCGTGCAGAAAGGTGCCGGGGCCGGGGCCACGGGGGAATTTGTGCAGTTGATATGCTTCCGGTTGAGATAGATCCCGAGGTTCATCCAGCACTTCAAACGCGGTGGCTTCCTGGGCGGTGGTCGGTTCCAGCGGTGGCAACACCGGGGCGATAAGCGTGCCGGAAAGCCGCAGCGCGGAGTAACTGGCAATCCACCAGTGCTCTTTGGCGGGTCGCGTGGGCGTGCGGGCGTGGCCCAGCTCACTGCTTTGCGCCACTTGTGCCACGCGCTCTGTGGTGGGCGCGGGCGGTTGGTGAACCTGTATCTCGCTGCCTTCCACCAGCTCACCAAGCGCTTTATTGAGCGCCTCCGGTGAAAGGGCATTGCCGCCTTTTAGCAGGTAGCCCAGCGCGCTGTTCTCCAGGCCTTTCAGCGGGGCTAGCCCCAGCCAGGTGGCGTGGCGGGCGCGGGTAAGCGCGACGTAGAGTTTGCGCAGGTCTTCCCCCAGCCGTTCGCGGTCGGCGGTGGCGAGTATCGCGTCATCCGCTTCTAAGCTGAGCTGCAGGTTGCCTTCGCCATCGTGCCAGCGCAGCGGTACGTCTTCGGCTTTAACCGGGCGGTGGTTGGCGATGAAGGGCAGGAACACCAGCGGGTACTCCAGCCCTTTGGATTTGTGGATGGTGACCACCTTGACCAAATCCTCGTCGCTCTCCAGGCGCAGTTTGTGGCTGTCGCCGTGGCTTTCCGGGTCGGCGATGGCGTCAAACAGAAAGCGAATCAGCGCGTGTTCGCCGTCCAGTTCGGCGCTGGCCTGTTGCAGCAGTTCGCCCAGGTGCAGCAGGTCGGTGAGCAAGCGCTCACCCTCTTCAAACTCCGCCAGCAGGCGGGCGGGAATATCAAAATCCACCATCATGCGGCGCACCAGCGGCAGCACGCCCTGGCGCTGCCATAGGCGGTGGTAGTGGCTGAACTGCTCTACCCGCTCTTCCCAGGCCAGCTCGTTTTGTTGCAGGTGGTCCAGCTCCGCCAGGCTTAGCCCCAGCACCGGCGTGGCCAGCGCGGCGCGCAGGTGCGCTTCGGCTTGGCGGGAGCTGGCCAGCGGTTCGGCGCAGGCGCGCAGCCAGCGCTCTACCTGGGCGGCCATGGGCGAGCTAAATACCTTATCGTGGTCAGAGAGATACACGCTCTTCACTCCACGGCTGGCCAGCGCTTGGCGAATGGCGCGGGCTTCCTGCAGGCCGTTCACCAGTACCGCCATATCGGAAGGCTTGAGCGGGATGAGCGTCTCATCGGTTTGAAAGCCGCTCTTGCCGTGTTGGCCTGCGCTGAGCAGTTCCGCCATATACGAGGCGCAGCGTTCGGCCATCTCGGTTTGGTAGGCGGTTTTGGAGAGCGGCTCGTCGGCGGCGAGCGGCCAGAGCGTCATGGCTGGCAGCGGCTGGCCTTGGTGAATGAGCTGCTCACTGCGGCCTTTGGCCTCTACCGGCAGAAAGGGCAGCGGGTTGTTGCCGCCTTCTTCGCGGAACAGGAACGCCCCGGCCGGGTGCTGGTCGGCGTAGCGGAAGCAGTGGTTCACCGCCTCGACCATGGCGCGGCTGGAGCGGAAGTTGGTGCCCAGCGTCACGTGGCGGCCTGCGGTGTCTTCGCGGGCTTTGAGGTAGGTGAAGATATCCGCGCCGCGAAAGGCGTAGATGGCCTGCTTGGGGTCGCCGATCAGCAGCATGGCGGCGTCTCGGCGGGGCTTGGCGACCTCATATACTGCGTTGAAGATGCGGTACTGGATGGGGTCGGTGTCTTGGAACTCGTCGATTAGCGCCACGGGGAACTGGCGCAGTATCTGCGCGGCCAGCGCCTCTTTGTTGGGGCCTTGCAGTGCGCGGTCCAGGTGGGTGAGCAGGTCGTTGGGGCCCATTTCGGCGCGGCGCTCTTGCTCCCGCTCCAGGCGCACTTTGCACCACTGCACGGCGTGAATCAGCAGGTCGTTGCGTGGCTCGGGCAGCGTGTTTAGCGCGGCGGGCAATGCATCGAAAGCCTCAAACGCTGGGTGCGCGGGTGGGGGGCCGTTCCATATCTCTGCAATGCCATCAGGCGTTAGCCGCTTCCATGCTGCTGCTTTTTTATCTATATCTGGAGCGATGCTGTCGCTTTCTGCCCAATCTTGGATTTTATCCAACCATTTGCCGCGATGATCTTTGCGCATCTTGTTGGCAGCGAACAGCTTCGCTTTCTGTCCATCATCGAACAGCTGTCGTAGCTCGTTTACCCAAGTCAACCATGGAGACTTTAGCTCGCTTAAGCGTGCGCTGCGCTCAGCTTGGGCGGCGCTCAGGGTCTGCTTGGGCTCCGGGCGTAACGCGCCCAGCGCGTCGCTTTCGTGGAGCAGTTTGCGAACGTCTTGGTGTAGCTGATCGGGGGATTTCCAGTAGCCGGTGATGCTGCCCAGGGCCTCGGCGTCCAGCGGGTAGTAGAAGGTGCGCCAGTAGTCGCGCACCACTTCTTGCTCCAGCTCTTGCTGGTCGTTTTCCAAATTGAGCGAGAAGAGGCTGCCGCTATCGAAGGCGTGCTCACGCAGCATGCGGTAGCACCAGCTATGGATGGTGGACACGGCGGCTTCGTCCATCCACTCGGCGGCCAGCTCCAGGCGTCGGGCGCAGGCGGGCCAGGTGGCTGGGTCGTATTGGTCGCGGAGTGTTAGGAGTAAGGGATCTAGTGCAACCACCGGGGCTTCCCCGGCGGCAAGCCTACGTGGAGGCGCTGTGAACCCATCCGTGGGCGCTACATTCAACATCCCTGTCGAATGACCTCCACTACGGCTTGCCCCCGGCGCCCCTTCGCTTGTGCCCTCAGCTCGAAACACACCAGCGGCTTCCACCAGCCGATGGCGGATACGTTCGCGCAGTTCCTGGGTGGCGGCGTTGGTGAACGTGACCACCAGAATTTCCGGCGGGGTGAGCGGGCGTACGAAGGCAGTGTCGTCGTCACTTTGCTGCCCGCCCAGCACCAGGCGCACGTAGAGCAGCGCGATGGTGAAGGTTTTCCCCGTGCCCGCGCTGGCTTCGATCAAACGGCTGCCGTGAAGCGGCAGCGTCAGCGGGTTCAGCGGGGCGGGTTGGCTCATTCTCATTCTCCGAACATCACGGCAGGCGAAAAGCAAAGCGCCTTGGGTGGCTGACCCAAGGCACCGGCACTATATCGCGTTGCCAAGAGCTGGGCAAAAGAGCAAAGCAACGTTAGAGGCTGGTTTGAAAGACGGTGTCGAATTCGTTAGAGAAGTCTTGGGTGGCAGGAAAAATGCCCAATTGTTCAGCACTCCATGTCACTAGTCTTTTTGAGGTAACAAGGAGAACGTCGGCAAGTTCGTTCAGCAAGTTAAAGTGCTCTGCTATTTGTGCATAGTGCGTCGAGTAATCATGAGCGGCAATATTGCGAATAGCGCGGCAGCGCTGCCAGTCACTGGTAGCGTCCACGACGCCCTGCTTTTCGAACAGCGAAAGGACTTTGAGAAAGCTGTCAGTAGACTCACCTGCCAACAGGGCGCTGTGCCGCATAGCAGAAGCAATAGAGTCCTGTAGCTTGGCAAACCGCTCATTGATAGCGGCCAGTGTTTCAAAAAGGTCGACATCTTTTTTATGGTCGGCTAACCAATCACCGTCCAAAGGCCATGTGACTTTTTTGCGTGATTGATGAAGAAACCAAGCGCAGCGCTGAATGGCTTCAAGCAGTTGCGCCAGATAGCGCTGCTGTTCGCTAAGTACATCCTGGCTCATGCGGCTACCTCAAGCGTCATTGGCCGTGACTGGGCGAGTGCAATGGCTTGAAACGGAGTAGGTTCAGCTGTTGTTACGTAGGTCACGATATCAAGCGGTAGCTGGAGGCGTTGTTCTAGCGCCATCTTGAACTCAGCACAGGCGAGTAGCGGGATGGCGTTGGGGGATATAAGCAGCAGATCGACATCGCCGCCGCGCTTACTATCATCTAGCCGCGAGCCGAAAACATGCACTGCCACCGAAGGCCCTACAAACTCACGGACGCCTGACAGAATAAGCTCGCGCTGTGATTGCGAAAGACGCATGGAGTCCGCTCCTAGTGATAAACCGGTATTGAAATGGTAGCACTCTACTCACGATAGCAGATAGCCGTTCGCCCACCTGCCAGCCATAGTAAACAGGGGTTAGGCTGTGAGGTATCGTCGCCAACTGGTAATCTAATGGGCTAGCCGCTCTTGGCGATCTGTTGATGCTGGTGAAGGGATCTCATGCTGACCTCGCTTCTGGATAACGATTTTTACAAGATCACGATGCAGAATGCCGTGATCAAACGCTTCCCCTATGCCCACGCCCGTTACGCGTTCATCAATCGCGGTGAGCATGCGTTTCCCGAGGGCTTTGGTGAGGCGCTGCGCGGTGAAGTGGATCGCATGGCGACGCTGCGCTTGTCGGATGAAGAGAAGCGCTACCTGCAAACCACCTGCCCCTATTTGGATCCCACCTATCTCGATTTTCTGGCGGGCTTTCGTTACGACCCCAGTGAGGTCACGATCGAGCAGCAGGGCAGCGAGCTGTCGGTGGTGATCGAAGGCCCGTGGTACCGTACCATCTTATGGGAAGTGCCGCTGATGGCGGTGATTAGCGAGCTTTGGTACCAGCTGCGCGGCGTGGCGGTGACCAAAGAGGACGAAGCGCTCATCGAGCAGCGCACCCGCGAGAAGATCGAGCTGTATCGCCAGCACGGGCTGAAGATTGCCGAGTTCGGCACTCGGCGGCGCTTCTCGTTTGCGGTACACGACCGGGTCGTGCAGGCGCTGCGCTATTACGGCGGTGAGGCGTTTAGTGGCACCAGCAATGTACTGCTGGCGATGCGCCATGGGGTAAAACCCATCGGCACCCACGCTCACGAGTGGTTCATGTTCCACGGCGCTCGTTTTGGTTTCAAAATGGCCAATAGCTTGGCGCTGGAGCACTGGGTGGATGTCTACCGGGGCGATTTGGGCATCGCGCTGACCGATACCTTTACCACTCGTGCTTTTTTCGAGAGCTTCGATAAGAAGTTCGCCAAGCTGTTCGACGGCGTTCGCCACGATAGCGGCGACCCCATCGAGTTCGCCGATGCCACCATGGCCCACTATCAGCGCTTGGGCATCAACCCATTGAGCAAAACCATCATCTTCTCCGATGCCCTGACGCCTGAAAAAGTGGAGCGCATTCGTTCGTTCTGCCAGGGGCGAATTGGCATGGCGTTTGGTATTGGCACCAACTTCACCAACGATATTGGCGTGGCGCCCATGAACATGGTGATCAAGATGGTCGAGGCCCGCCCCGAAGGGCAGGGCTGGCTGCCGGTGGTGAAGCTCTCCGATGTGCCTACCAAGCACACCGGCGACCCGGAGATGATTGCGTTGGCGAAGAAAGTCCTCAGCATGGGCCGTTCCTAGCCGTGTGGCTTTACTCCTTTTTGCCCTTAACAGCGAAAAAGAGCGGTGCGTAAAGTGATTCGGTCAGTGTGGCAAAAGTATGTCCGTTGGCCTGCTCGAAAAACAGCCGCTCGAATCGGGGCCACTGGTGGCTCAAGTACGCGCTTTGCGCGGCTTCGCCGGTGACCTTGTAACCCCCTTCATAGGCGGCTTCGGCGGCAGCAAAGGCGTCGCTGTCTCGGCCTTTCTCCTGCGCTATCTCCTGCGTGCCTTGCTTGGCCAGCCAGGCAAAACCGGCCTGTGGGGCCAGTGGCAGCGGGGTTTGCTGGCCCGCTTGCCAGGCGGCGAGCTGCGTTTCCAGGTGCTGGCGGGCGGTGTCGGCGGCTACGGGTTCCAGCGTGACATGCCCCGCTTTGGAGAGCAGCTGCGTCGTCATCGGGCCATCCAGGTTGCCCGCTAGGTGCGCAACCCAGGGGCGCAGCAGGTGGCTCCAGCGGTATTGGCCGCGCCCGCTGCCCTGGCTAATCAGGCTGCTGCTGAGCAGCAGCAGGCGGCAGCGGTGGCCTTCCTCATCCTGGCGCAGCTCGCCCAAAGGCTCTTCCAGCGTTAGGCCGTGGGCCTCGAAGTGGATCAGGCTGTCGGGCAGGAGATGCGGCCATGCGTCTAGCGCCTCTTCGTAGGCGTTGAACAATTCCTCCATGGGGTCGGCGAGTGCCGCGCGCATGCGTTCGCCGAACGCGCCCATGGCTAGTACGCCTTGGCCTTGAAAGCGCTCTAGCGCCTCGTGCAATGCCTCGATACGCGGCTGGCCGTGATCCACCGCGTGGCGCTGGGCGGCAATCAATTGGTCTTGGAGCTGCCAATTTTGCAGGCCATCCAGCGCGAAGGGCTCGGCGTCCAGCTCGGCCATTGCCTCCTGCTCGAAATAGACCCCCAGCCGGGTATTGAAGAAGCTGCGTACCGGCTCGCGCAGAAAGCTGCCTAGCTGCCCAAGCGAGAGGCTGGTGGGGGCGTTTTCCGGCGCTGGCAGCGTGCGGCTCGCAGCGGCGGGCGTGCGCGGGGCGTGTACTTCCCGCCATTCGTGGGCATAGGTGAACAGTCGGCTTGTGGAGGGGGTGAAGTAGGCGCGACTGAACGGCTGCAGCGGGTGCTCGGTGGTGAGGCTTTCCAACAGCGGCGCGCCGTTTTCCGTTTGCCAGCCAGCTTCCAGGTGGTCGCGCAACTGGCCCACCAGTACCGAGGGGGGCAGCGGGGAGTTGTCGATCTGGCTGCGGCCCATCCAGCTGATGTAGAGCTGGTCCCGGGCGGAGAGCAGCGCTTCGAGAAAAAGGTAGCGGTCGTCTTCCCGGCGGGAACGGTCGCCGGGACGGTAGTCGCTGCCCATCAGGTCGAAATCCAGCGGTGGCTGGGAGCGGGGATAGTCGCCGTCGTTCATGCCCAGCAGGCACACCCGCTTGAAGGGGATGGCGCGCATGGGCATCAGGGTGGCGAAGTTGACCGCCCCGGCCAAAAAGCGCTGGGAAAGGCTGTGTTCATCGATTTGTGCCAGCCAGTGTTCGCGCACCATGGAGAGCGGCAGCGGGTCGTCGATTTCTGCTTCCTGGCTGCTTTCCAGCATCTGCTGCAAGCCGTTTTCCAGCTTGGTGAGCATGATGCTTTCCTGGGCATCGTCGGTGAGGAAGAAGGTTTCCAGCAGCGCCCGCAGCCGCGCGACCCAAGTGGCGGCATCGGTGGGTTGGCAGAAGGTTTCCCAGGTGGCGTCGAGTTTTTCCAGCAGCGTGGCCAGTGGCCCTGCCAGGCCCGCTTCCAAGCCGCCAATATCATCAAAGGGCTCGATGCCTTGCCAGGCGTGGCCGTCGCCCACGGTGTAGCCCAGCAGCAGGCGGCGCAGGCCGAAGGCCCAGGTGTTTTGGCTCAGCCCGCCGGGCAGCTCCAGCCGTTGGCGCTGCTGGGCGTTCAGCCCCCAGCGGATGCCCGCGCCTTCCATCCAGCGCTCCAGTACCGGCAGGTCGCGCTCTTCTAGCCCGAAGCGCTGGCGCAGGGCGGGCACGTCCAGCAGGTCGAGCACATCGCTGACCGTCAGGCGCAGCTCTGGCAGGCGCAGCAGCTTTTCCAGCGCGATCATTAGCGGCAGGCGGTGGCGGCTGGCTTGGTCGGAGAGCGTGTAGGGGATATGCCGCGGGTCGTCGGTGGGCAGCTGGCCAAATACTGCTTCAATGTGCGGCGCGTAGCGGTCGATATCCGGCACCATGACGATGATGTCGCGCGGGCGCAGGGCGGGGTCGGCGCTGAAGGCGGCCAGCAGCTGGTCGTGGAGAATCTCCACTTCCCGCTGGGGGCCGTGGGCAATATGAAACACGATGGAGTCATCGGTGGCGGGCAGCGCTGGCCACTGGCCTTGGGTTTCTGCCACCGGGCGCAGCTCCCGGATATCGTCTTGCAGTTGGCTGAGCAGGCAGTGGCGCTCCTCGCCGCTGAACGGCTCGAACATATCGATGCGCAGCGCCTGCTGCTCGAAAAGCGTTTGATAGTTGCCCGCGTCGTCGTGCTCATCGAGTAGGCGGAGGTAGTCGCGGCCCTGCTTGCCCCAGGCGGCCAGCAGCGGCTGGGCGTGCAGGTGCAGGGCGTCATCGGCATCGCCGGTGCCTAGTACGTCCAGCGTGTCAGGCATGCCGGTTTTGCGCCGCTGACGATAACGCTGGGCGCGTAGCAGGTCTTTGTGCTCGATGATGTCCGCCCAGTAGAACTGGCAGGGGTTGTGCACGCACAGCACGATCTGGCAGCAGCGGGAGAGCGCTGCCAGGGCTTCCAGGGTTTGCTGGGGCAGCGACGAAATACCGAAAATGATCAGCCGACGGGGCAGCCCCGGCGGGCAGGCTCGGCCCTCTAACTTTTCGGTGGCTTTCAAGAAGCGCTGGTGTACCTGGGCGCGGCTGCTGTTCAGCCCGGCCTCGCCTTGGGTGGCGGCCACATCGTCACGCAGGATACGCCACAGCGAAGGCTGCCAGCGCTGATGCTCTTCCAATGGGCGGTGCTCGCCTTTGGCGGTAATCAGCACATCGTGGCCGTTGGCCCAGGCGTCCAACCAATCGGCGCGGTACACCTGGTACTGGTCGAACAGGTCCGCCAGCCGCTCGGCCAACTGGTAATGCTTGCGCTGGTCGCGGTCGGTTTCTAGAAACTGCGCCAGCGGCTCGAACACTGGTTGCCCGGCCAACGTAGGCAGCAGGCGCAGTAGCCGCCAGACCAAGCGCGACTTGTCGAACGGCGAGGTTTCCGGCACGGCATCGGCGTGTTGGGAAACGTGGGTAAGCACCGTGCGGTAGGCCTGCCATAAAAACCGCGCGGGCAGCATGACGTCCAGCGCCGCCGCAATGCCCGCGCCGCCGTTCTTAGGGTCTTCCGCTAACGCCAGCTTTAGCCACTGCCCAATACCATTGCTCTGCACCAGAATGGTTTCGTTCTCTAGCGGCCCCAGCGGGTGCAGCCGCATCCACTCCACCGCCAGCCCGCGTAAATCCTCCAGGCGATTGGCGTGCACCACCATAAACCCGGGCGTCAGCGAGGTGGGGGAGAACAAGGCATTGGCATGCATACGGCGGCGTTCCTTCACGGCAATCGGCGTTACGGGGTGCGGTGACGCTATGGTGCCATAAGTTAAGTACCTTGCGGGATGTAAGATATATCGCCAAGCTGTGGCCTCTGCCATGCAATGAAGAGGAGTCCGTGATGACCGAGCCGACCAATCATAGTGCCCGCCGCCACTCTGCCCCGGTGGTGGATGGCCCCGGTAAAGCGGCTAGCCGCGCCATGCTGCGCGCCGTGGGCTTCAACGATGACGATTTTCAGAAGCCCCAGGTGGGCGTTGCGTCTACCTGGAGCATGGTGACGCCGTGCAATAGCCACATTGGTGAGCTGGCGGAGTTTGCCCGCGATGGCGCCGATGCCGCCGGCGGTAAAGGGGTGATTTTCAATACCATCACCATTTCCGACGGCATTGCCAACGGCACCGAAGGCATGAAGTACTCACTGGTGTCGCGGGAGGTAATCGCGGATTCCATCGAAACCGTGGCGGGCTGCGAAGGGTTCGATGGCCTGGTGGCGATTGGCGGCTGCGATAAGAACATGCCGGGCTGCGTGATGGGGCTGGCACGGCTCGACCGCCCCAGCGTGTTCGTCTACGGTGGCACCATCATGCCCGGCAAGGGCCATACCGATATCGTCTCGGTGTTCGAGGCGATGGGCGCCCACTCCCGTGGGGACATCGACCTGATCGAGCTGAAAAACATCGAAGAGACGGCGATTCCTGGCCCAGGCTCCTGCGGGGGGATGTACACCGCCAACACCATGGCCTCGGCCATCGAGGCGCTGGGCATGAGCCTGCCGGGCAGCTCGGCGCAGAACGCGATTTCCCAAGAGAAGCGCGACGACTGCAAAGCTGCAGGCGAAGCCGTATTGGCGCTGCTGGCTCAAGACATCAAGCCTTCCGATATTATGACCCGCGAGGCATTCGAGAACGCCGTGACCGTGGTGATTGCCCTGGGTGGTTCTACTAACGCCGTGCTGCACCTGATAGGCATGGCACGCACCGTCGGCGTCGAGCTGACCCTGGCAGACTTCACCGAGATCGGTAAGCGCGTGCCGGTACTGGCCGATCTGCGCCCCAGCGGCCACTACATGATGAGCGAGCTGGTGGCGATTGGCGGTATCCAGCCGCTGATGAAAATTCTGCTGGACGCTGGGTTGCTCAACGGCAACTGCTTGACCGTGACTGGTAAAACGCTGGCGGAAAACCTCGCCGATGTCGAGCCCTACCCGATGGATCAGCAGATCATCGCGCCGCTGGGTAACCCGATCAAAGCCGAAAGCCACCTGCGTATTCTGTTCGGTAATCTAGCGCCGGAAGGGGCGGTGGCGAAAATCACCGGCAAAGAGGGCACCCGCTTTAGCGGCTCGGCGCGGGTGTTTGGCTCGGAAGAGGAAGCCCAGGCGCGTATCAACGATGGCACCGTGGTGGCGGGCGACGTGGTGGTGATCCGCTACGAAGGCCCGAAGGGCGGCCCCGGCATGCGCGAAATGCTCACGCCCACCTCGGCCATCATGGGGCGTGGCTTGGGTAACGACGTCGCGCTGATTACCGATGGTCGCTTCTCGGGCGGCAGTCACGGGTTCGTGGTGGGGCATGTCTCGCCGGAAGCGTTCGACGGCGGCCCGCTGGCGCTGGTCGAAGATGGCGACCCCATTACCATCGATGCCGAAGCCGATACCATCGACGTGCACATCAGCGATGACGAGATGATGCGCCGCCGCGCGGCCTGGCAACAGCCTACGCCTCGCTATACTCGTGGCGTGCTGGCCAAGTACGCACGGTTGGTGAGTTCGGCGAGCACCGGTGCGGTAACCGACCAAGAGTAATTCTTGACGGATCACCCACGCGGGTAGGCTGTCACTAAGTCGTCAAGCGCAAAGCGTAACCTAAACGCTTTGCGCTTTTTAATGGGTAAACGGTGGGCACGATGTCAGAAAAGAATCCGGTACGAGGGCGGGCCAGCGAGGTGTTTTGGGCATTTTTGGCGCTGGGGCTGACGTCGTTTGGCGGGCCGGTGGCGCACCTGGGCTATTTTCGCACGGCCTTCGTCGAACGCCGCCAGTGGCTCAGCGAGCAGGCGTACGCCGATTTGGTCGCGCTGTGCCAGTTTTTACCGGGTCCCGCCAGCAGCCAGGTGGGCTTTGCCTTAGGGTTGATGCGTGCTGGCCCCTGGGGAGCCGCGATGGCGTGGCTGGCGTTTACACTGCCTTCGGCCATCGTGTTGGTGCTGTTTGCACTGGGTGCCGCCGTGCTGGAGGGCCCGGTGGCCAGCGGCATCATTCACGGCTTGAAAATCGTCGCGGTGGCCATCGTGGCCCACGCGGTGTGGGGCATGGCGCGCAACCTCTGCCCGGATAAAACTCGCACGGGCATTGCCTTGGCGGCGGTGTTTGCGGTGGTAGTGGTCACCGGGCCGTTGGGACAGGTGGCGGCGATCGTGTTGGGCAGCGCGGCGGGCTTGCTGCTGTGCCGCGACAGCACGGCATCGGCGTCCAGCGAATCGCTGCACTTCCCGGTGTCGCGCCGAGCGGGCACGGTAGCGTTGGCGCTGTTCGCCATTCTGTTGGTGCTCTTACCGCTGTTAGCGGGAAGCGCCGGTTGGTTGAACGTGGTCGATGCCTTCTACCGCTCAGGGGCGCTGGTGTTTGGCGGCGGCCACGTGGTGCTGCCGCTGCTGGAAGCGGAAGTGGTGCAATCGGCTTGGGTCACGGCGGATGCGTTTTTGGCGGGTTACGGCGCGGCGCAAGCGGTACCGGGGCCGCTGTTTACGTTTGCGGCGTATTTGGGAGCGCTGCTGCCGGGCATCCCTAGTTTGGTGGGTGCGCTGTTAGCACTGCTTGCGATTTTTGTGCCGGGGTTTTTGCTGCTGGTCGGCGTGCTGCCCTTTTGGAATCAGTTCCGCCAGTGGAGAAGCGCTCAAGCGCTGATGCGCGGTGCCAACGCCGCGGTGGTGGGGATTTTAGGGGCGGCGCTCTATCAGCCGGTGTGGACCAGTGCCATCGTGGGGCCTTACGCGTTCGTGCTGGCATTGACGGGCTTTCTGCTGCTCTCCGTGTGGAAGCTGCCTGCTTGGCTCGTCGTCATTCTGGTGGCGCTGGGCGGCGTGATGATTCCGCCCCTGTAATCGGGGCGGGAAGATACTTAAAGAGGGTATCGAGCGGCAGGTGGCGTGGCTACTATGGCGCCTCCGGCTCTAACGTGCGACGCAGGACATTCAGTTCGTCGATGTCCAGGTGCTCGAGCCTTCCGGCGAGCAGGTCGCTGATCTTTTGAACGGGTAAGCCAGCCCGGCGGGCGATTTCACGGCTCCCCAGATCTGATACGGCGATCAGGCGGGTAATGATGCGCATAAGGCGCGTACGTTTTTCAAGTTCCCTGACATCGAGGTCAGGGCTGCTTCGCGGAGGATCCATCGCTTCTGCGTGAGCAGTCGAGTATGCCGTACTCATGTGACTCCATCAGTCTGAAATGACAAACACACAATGCCGCCAACTCACGCGGTTTTCAATGCCTAATTCGAGGAAAATTTCACACGCCTCACCACGCCCGCAAACGCCCGTGGCTCTGGTAAACTATGCGCCTTCCTAATTCTGAGTGAGCCGCGCTTTGCACGGCTTATGGACTGCTTTCTAGCTTATGTTAGGCCGTTGGCCGAGGAGTTTTGCATGTCGAACAGCGCACCCAAAGTGGGCGTGATCATGGGGTCGAAGTCCGATTGGCCGGTCATGGAGCACGCGGTGGCGATGTTGGAGCGACTGGGCGTTCCCTACGAGACTCGCGTGGTATCGGCGCATCGCACGCCTGATCTGCTGTTCGATTATGCCAAAAGCGCTGCTGAGCGCGGCTTGCAAGTCATCGTGGCCGGTGCCGGTGGAGCGGCTCATTTGCCTGGCATGGTGGCATCACAAACGGCGCTGCCGGTACTCGGCGTGCCGGTGGAGTCCAAAGCGCTGAAAGGCCTGGACTCACTGCTCTCGATTGCGCAAATGCCGGGCGGCATTGCCGTGGGGACGCTGGCCATCGGCAAAGCGGGGGCCACCAATGCTGGCCTGCTGGCGGCTCAAATCGTTGGCCTGCACGACAGCGCCGTGCGCGACGCCGTAGATGCCTTCCGTGCCGAACAGACGCAGATGGTGCTGGACAACCCCGATCCGCGCCCCGAAGCGGACCAAGCCCAATAGGTAGCCCTCATGAGCGCACAGAGTGCAAACCGTATGATAGCAAAAAACATTGGTGTTCTTGGGGCGGGTCAGCTCGGCCGTATGCTGGCGCTGGCAGGCTATCCGCTAGGTAACAGCTTCACGTTTTTGGATACCACCGGTAACCCCAGCGCGGGCATCGGTGAGGTGATCGTCGACCCTGATAACCAGCACTTGGCGGCGTTCCTCGAGAAGGTCGACGTGGTCACCTACGAGTTCGAGCACCTGCCCGTGGCGCTGGTCCAGCAGATCGAGCAGCATAAGCCGGTGTATCCCGGCAGTCGCGCCATTGCGGTGTGCCAGAACCGAGTAGAAGAGAAGGCGCTGTTCGACCGCTTAGGTATTCCCACGCCCGCCTACCGCGTGGTGGAAAGCGCTGAGCAGCTCGCCGCCGCCGCCGCCGAGCTGGGCTGCCCGGTGGTAGCCAAGTCGGTCACTGAAGGCTACGACGGCAAAGGGCAAGCGGTGCTGAAAGCGCCAGAGCAGGCCCAAGAGGCGTGGGAGGCCATTGGCCATTCACAGCTCATCGTCGAGGCGTTCGTCGATTTCGTGCGCGAAGTTTCGATGATTGCCGTGCGCGGCCGCGATGGGGAGGTGGTGTTCTACCCCATGGCCGAAAACCAGCACGTGGGCGGCATTCTGCGCTACTCCGTGGCGCCGCTACCGGATTTGGACGCCAGCGTTCAGCAGACGGCCGACAGCTATATTCGTGCGCTGCTAGACGAGCTGGATTACGTTGGCGTGCTGGCGCTGGAGCTGTTCCAAACCCGCGACGGCAGCCTGTTGGCCAACGAAATGGCCCCACGAGTGCATAATTCTGGCCACTGGACGATGGATGGCGCCGTCACCAGCCAGTTCGAGAACCATCTGCGGGCAGTGCAAGGTTTGCCGTTAGGCGCAACGAACGCCACTGCGCCCACTTGCATGGTGAACGTCATCGGCTTGGAAGGCGACAATGCTGCGCTGCTGGCCATGGCCGACACGCATCTACACCGCTATGACAAGGAAGAGCGCCCTGGGCGTAAGCTGGCGCATGTCAACGTCGTGGCCGCCACCCACGCCGAGCTATTAGAGAAAGTGCGTGCTTGCCAAGCATTGATTCCCGATGCGCCTCCCGTGGCGTGGAGTTTCGAATCCATGCTATAGGGATTCCTACAGGTCGACCCCTCGCCTTTTACTACTGCACCTCCATCGTTGGATGCCCCAGCGATGGAGGTGAATTTTTGTGACAAGGACTCCTCAAACGACGCCACCATGGTACAAGGACGAAACCGTCTGGATGTCGCCACCGTTCCCCCATGAATGCGTGAAAGGCATTACCTACGTGAAAGGTCGCTCTCCGTATCACTGAACGTATGGCGTCTTGCCCATGATAACGTGTTCAGGCTTGCCCAGTGATTTTCCTCAACCATGCTTGGTAGACACCATGCGTTTACGCAGCGAAAAAGTGCGCCTTCTTTACGGCAACATCTGGCAGCCTGTGTCAGCAGGCATTTTAGGTGCTCTCGTATTAGCGGCCGTCATGCGAAACGTAGTGGATACGGCATATGTAGTGATGTGGTTTATCGTCCTTTTAGCCGTGTCTGCCTGGCGGTTGTGTGACGCCCGTCGTTTTTTGCGGTCGTCGCTGGAAGAGCAGGCAAAGGCCCAGTGGCTGTGGCGATTCGCTCTGGGAGCGCTGGTGGCGGGGTGCACGTGGGGCGGCGGTGGCGTCCTGATGTTTCAGGGTGAGCAAACGGATTATGTGGCTTTTCTTGTGATTGTGCTGTCAGGCGTGGCAGCGGGTAGCGTTACGATGCTTTCGGCCGTGTGGTGGGTGGCCGTATGCTTCATCATCCCGATTAGCCTACCTATACAAATATTGCTACTGCTCTCGCCAGCGCCGACCCAGCAGGCTATCGGTGGGTTGATTATTGTGTTTGTCGGTTTGTTGATTCTTACCAGCCGACGCCTGGGACAAGTCATTCACGATAATATTTCGCTACGCATGAGCATGGCCGATCGTGAAGCAAAATTGCTTGAGAGCGAAAATCGCTACCGCTCCATCTTTCAAAACTCACCGCTGGGCGTGCTTCACTTCGATGAAGACGGCAAGGTGACGGACTGCAATAGCAAGCTGCCGGTGATCCTGGGCGTTGATCGTCGTTGCATCGTGGGCCATGACTTGCTTGTGCCTTCCGCAGACCCCCGGGTGGCCGACAGCGTCAGGGATGCGATTGAAAAAGGGACGGGTTACTACGAAGGCACGTATCATCTCCCCAACACTCAAAAAAAGACGCCACTGCGTGCTTTTTTTAACGGTGTGCACGGCATGGACAATCGCATTATCGGTGGGGTGGCCATTATCGAGGACTTCACCGAGCGTAAACGCAGTGAAGAGATCATTTATCGCCAAGCCTATTACGATGCGCTCACGGATTTGCCCAATCGACGCTTGTTCATCGAACGGCTGGAATCGCTCGATACCCACACGATCGACCAAAAGCGCAGCGGGTTGGTTCTGTTTCTAGACATGGACCGCTTCAAGTTGATCAACGACACTCTGGGGCATGCGGCTGGGGATGCATTGCTGGTGCAGGTCGCGCGACGCTTGGAGTCTTGCCTGCGCGACGGTGATATGGCCGCACGGCTAAGTGGCGATGAATTTGTTTTGCTGGCCCTGTTTGACGAAGAGAACGCGAGCCAAACGGACGCTCTTGCCGAGCAGTACATGGCCCGCGTTCAGCAGGCGCTGTCGGGGAAATACTGGTTGGAAAACCGCTTGGTCGATGTTACCCCGAGTATGGGGTACACCTGCTTTGATACGGCGGCCTATAACCATGTCGACGTGCTCAAGCAAGCCGATATCGCCATGTATCAGGCCAAATCCGAAGGCCGCGCGCGGCTGCGTCGCTATCAGCCGTGGATGAGTGATGAGGTCAACAGGCGTGTTAGCGAACAATCTTCCCATGTGGCCCCGCGCCGCTAGATCTCTAGGGCATGAAGCGATCCAGGCAGTCCTGATGGGCTGACGTCATCGCCCTCTTTTCGTAAGGCAAGCCGCTTAATAACGCGGCTTTTTTATTGTCAGCGGCTACTCCTTAATAGCGCGTAAACGTGCTAAAACAGGTGTATTAAAAACAACCTAACCAATAAGATTGGCGTCAAGCCGACTAAAAACAGGGAGTTTGTATGTCGCCCCCCACCCCCCTTGCCGCCACGGCAACGGCCTCTGGGCTGCGCAGTGGTTATCAGCGTGATCACCACATTACGTTGCAGCGTTTGCGCGGTGAAAAAGTGCGCTTGCTTTACGACAACTTATGGCAACCGGTGTTGAGCAGTGTACTGGCAGGTGGGCTGTTGGTGGCGGCCATGTGGCCCGTAGTGGACACCCCACTGCTGTTGGGGTGGTTTGTGTCACTGGCATTGATCTCTACCGTAAGGTTACTGCTGGCGCAGCGGTTCAAACGGTTGCCCGCTCTCCAGCAACAGCGTCGACGGTGGTTGCATTGGTTTGCCATGGGGGCCATTGCGTCAGGCTGTGTTTGGGGAGCTTCCGGCGTGCTGCTGTTCAGCCATGACCATCCTGGCCAAATCGCCGCGCTATCGATCGTGCTGGCTGGCATTGCGGCAGGCGGTGTGACGACGCTCTCGTCGGTATGGTGGATTGCCATTGGCTTCGTGCTTCCCATTCTATTGCCGCTTAAGCTGCAGTTTCTGCTGCAAGGCTCGCCACTATCGATTTTGATTGGCTTGATGTTAGTGCTGTTTTTAGGGTTGATCATGGCGACCAGCCGACGCTTTAGCCGGACCATCCATGACAATATCGCTCTGCGGGTGAGCATGGGGGCCCGCGAAGCACAGCTCAAGGAGAGCGAAAATCGCTATCGCTCCATTTTTCAGCACTCGCCGCTAGGCGTTCTGCACTTTGATGAGCAGGGCCAGATCACCGACTGCAATAGCAAGCTGCTGGACATACTGGGCGTGGAGCGCTCGAATCTGCTCGGCTATCGTATGCTGGATCGCTCTGCCGACCGTGACGTGGCGCAAGCGGTGAAGGATGCGCTGGAAAAAGGCACCGGCTATTACGAAGGCACGTATCGACTGCCCAAAGCCACTGAGGGAACGCCGCTGAGGGCGTTTTTCAATGGGGTTCACAGTGCCAGCGATCAAATGATAGGTGGTGTGGCGATCATCGAAGACTTCACCGAACGGAAGCGCAGCGAGGCGATCATCTATCGCCAAGCCTACTACGACGCGCTGACCGATTTGCCCAATCGACGGCTGTTCATCGAGCGTCTGGAGGCGCTATGCCGGGAGCCAGAGAGCGGCCAACGCGGAGGCTTGGTGATGTTCATGGACATGGACCGCTTCAAGTTGATTAACGATACGCTTGGCCACGCAGCGGGCGATGATCTGCTCGTACAGGTCGCGCGCCGTTTGGAGTCCTGCCTACACGGCCAGGATATGGCTGCCCGTCTGAGCGGCGATGAGTTTGTGCTGTTGGCACTGTTCGATGTGTCGGAGAGCGAGGCACTCGACCTTGCCGCTGCCCGCTATATGGCGACCGTACAGCAGGCGTTGGCCGGTCAGTACCGCCTAGAGAGCCGCTGGGTCGAGGTCACCCCGAGCATGGGCTATACCTGTTTCAATGCCGCTGACTGTGACCACGCAGATGTGCTCAAGCAGGCGGATACCGCTATGTATCAAGCCAAGACCGAGGGCCGAGCGCGGCTTCGCCGCTACCAGCCCTGGATGCGTGATGACGTGAACAAGCGCGTCGCCGAGCAGGCATCTACCCCGCCAATTGACCGCTAAGCAGAAGCCACAGGGCAATGAGGGCGAAGTGCCCTGGGTACCACGCCAGCCATAAACGTCGGGGCATGGCCAGCGCCACCGGCGGCACTCGCTGGGCTGCGCCTGCGGCGAGCATCAGGACCAGCACGCACGTGGCGACGGTGAACGATTTGGCCATGTCGGAGGCGTTCATCTGCCCGGCAATCCACAGTACGGGAAATGCCGCGAGCCCCGCCCATAGGCGTGATTTCAGCGCATCCCCTGTGTCACTGAGCGCCTGCATCGCAAACATGAACAGCGGAATCAGCAGCAGGCCGTTGTGACCATACTCCACCCAAAATCCCAGTAGATACCACACCGTAACGCCGACGGCAGCGCCTAACATGAGCCAACCAAAGCCTAACGTTTGCCGTTGATAGTGCTGCCAGCCTTGCCGTACCAGCGCTCCTAGTGCCAACCCGCTGGCCAACGTAAAACAGACGTTCAAAATGAACGCATCGGACGCGCGGGGCATCATCATGTAGGGAATTTGCGCAACGAGCCCAATGATCAGAATGCGTCGCGAATAGCGAAGTGGGTTGCGGGTATTGAACAGGCCGTGCCACGCCACCATGGCGGCAAAGAGGGGGAACGCAATGCGCCCAATCGAGGAGCCCGCCCAGCTCAAATCCCAATCACCCGGAAGCACGTAGCGGGTGAGGTGATCCACGGTCATGGTGAACAGCGCTAGCCACTGTCCCCAAGCGGTCCAGTGGGAGGAGGGACGAAACGCGCTTGTCGTCTCCTCATGGGGCGTTGCGGGACCCGCCATCGTTTCAGCCATGCTACCTCCTTGTATGTGGTGGGGTGTTAGTAAAGACCCGGTTTGGCTGAGCAAGTTCGCCGGAGGGCGTGACACTTAGCTGGCGCTAAAAATGGGTTTGCCCAGTGCCCAGACTTGGTCGATGGCCCAGTGATTTTCGCTTAGTACGATGAAATCTGCGTCCGAACCCGTCTGTAAGCGGCCTTTGCGGGGCAGTTTGAGCGTATCGGCGGCGGTGGTCGACGCGCAGCGTAGCGCGTGCTCCATGTTGATCTGATGCTCATTGACGCACTCGCCCAGCACCTCGAATAGACTGCTGAGTTTACCGGGTTTCAAGCCAATAAACCGGTGTTGATCATCAAATTCCGGCAGCGAGGCGTTGGCATCGGAGGAGAGACTGAGTTGGCCGGGCTCGATCCGCGCTTTCAGCGCCCGAGCCACTGCCTCGGAGGCAGGCACTTCACCACCGGCCAACAGCTCGGGCGTGGTGCTGGTGGTGAAGTCGATGCGCCCGCCTTCACGGGCAAAGCGCAGGCCATCTTCGAACAGCGCGGTAGTGCGGTTGATGTGAGTGGGGTAGAACTGTGTCAGCGGGATGGCGCTGCTTTTGGCCACTTGGCGCAGCGGCTCCAAGTGAGTGTCGGCGTCGCCGGTGTGAATGAAGACGATGCCTGATTTCCCTGCGAGCAGCCCGGCGGTGCGGGCGTCGGAAGCAAGCCGCGTTAACTCTTGGGTAGTGGGTTGGGAGCCGCGATGGTCACTAATCGCGACTTCACCCACGCCGATGAACTCAGGAATGTAGAGAATATCGCTGGCTACCGAACCGGTCAGCGTAACGGGGGGAAGTTGGTAAGAGCCAGTGTAGGCGTAGGTGCTCAGCCCGCCAGCGGCCAGCTCCCGCGCTTTGCCAATCAGGTTGGCTGGGGTGCGGGTAAGCGCATCGGTGCCTAGCGCGCCCACCAGCGTGGTCACCCCGGAGGCGCAGGCGTCTTCCAGGCTGAGTTCGGCGGTGCGGTTGCCAAAGCCGCCTTCACCGCCACCGCCGATGTAGTGCACCAGCGGGTCGACTAACCCTGGAATCACGCGGCGCCCTTCCAGGTCCACCGTACGAATCAGCGTGCCCAATTGATACGTTTCATCGGCATTCAGCACGGCGGCAACGCGTTGGTCGGCGATCAGCAGGTGGCACAGCCCAAGCGGTTCGGGGGCAAAGAGTTGGGCATTCTTTACAAGTGTCAGCATGGAGTTCCCTGGAGAGTCATCAGAAAACGATAAGCGCCGACCAGAGGCCGGCGCTCGTAGTGATAGCGTCACGCTATTCGAACAGCGCGCTTATAAACGTACATCGTAGTTGAAGTAGCGGTTCATGATCTCATCATAAGTGCCGTTCTCCTTGAGCGCGTGCAGAGCCTCGTTGAAGCGTTCGGCCAGGGCTTCATCGCGGGGGCGAAACGCCATCCCCACACCTTGGCCAAAAATCTCCTCGGGCTGCTTGATGAAGTCGCTGATGCGCTGGAAATCGCTCTCTGGCGTGTCGATATCGATGGTGGCTTCGGCGATGGGGTAGTCCATGAAGGTGAGGTCCAGGCGGCCCGCCATCAGGTCGGTGACCACATCGTCAGCACCGGTATAGCGACGGATCTCCAAGACATCGCCGTAAAGCTGAGTGACGTAGTTGTCCTGCAACGTCGCTCGCTGCACGCCAACGGTCAAGCCTTCCAGGCTGGCACGATCTTCGATATCGATCTCTTTATCACGGGTGGTGATCCAGGCGCTGGGCGTGGTGTAGTACGCCTCGGAGAACAGCACCCGCTGGGCGCGCTCGTCGGTGATCGCCATGGAGGACATGATGGCGTCGTAGTTACGCGCCAGCAGTCCCGGAATGATGCCGTCCCAGTCTTGCTCGACCCATGTACAGGTGACCTCCATGTAGGCGCAGGCAGCGTTGCCGAGCTCGATTTCGAAACCGGTGAGCGTGCCGTCGGCCTCGCGGTACATGAAGGGTTCGTAAGGGACATCGACGCCGAGTCGAATCTCGTCATAATCCCGGGCAAAGGCGCCAGTGGATGCCAATGAAAGTGAAACACCAGCCGCAAGAACAGCGGCCACGGACAGCGTTGCATAACGCATAGTCAGTCTCCTGAAGCGATTTTTAGTAGGTAGATCGATGCTGCTGTATGCCAACCGCCTTAGGGCGGCTATTGCATGGGGTGCGCTAAGCGCAGGGCAATATGCACGCACAGGGGCGTGCCTTGGCACGGGCGTGCCAAAAGGGGAGGGCTATTCGTCGAACCATTCGCTCAGGTAGAAACGGGCGATATTGCCACGGGTACCTGGGCGAAGCGCGTGCAGCGCGTGGGATAAGAGGAGGCGTGAGGGCATGTTGGCGTCTCGCTTGCGAACCTCCCCAGGTGGGGAGGCTCGCTCAAGCAGCTAGCGCTTACTCTTCGCCGAAATAACGGGCGTAGATCTCATCGTAGGTGCCGTCTTCTTTAAGCTCCGCCAGAGCTTCGTTGAACTGCTCGGCTAGCGCTTCGTCACGCTGACGGAAGGCGATACCGAAACCGTCGCCGAAGTACTCTTTCGGCTCGCTGATACGCTCACCCACTACGACGTACTCGGCTTCATCGCTTTCGAGCAGCGTGGACTGGCCGATCGGAAAGTCGAGGAAGACGATATCCAGACGCTGTGCTTCCATGTCCAGCACCATGTCGTCGGCGGTGGAGTAGCGGCTGATGTCAGCGACGCTACTGAAGTTATCGGTGACGTAGTTATCCTGTAGGGTGCCGCGCTGAACGCCAATGGTTTTGCCTGCCAGGGTCTCTTCGTTGGCTTCGCTGATGTCCAGGCTGCTCGGAGCGAACCAGGCAGACGGCATGGTGATGTAGGGGTCTGAAAACAGTACCTGCTGACGGCGTTCATCGTTGATGGTCATGGAGGACATGATCGCATCGTAGTTGCGTGACATCAGGCCTGGAATGATACCGTCCCACTCCTGCTCCACCCACTCACAGGTAACACCGATACGCTCGCATAGGGCGTTGCCCAGGTCGATGTCGAAGCCGGTCAGTTCACCTTCAGCGGTGCGGTATTCCATGGGCTCGTAGGGAACGTCGACGCCGATACGGACGTTGTCGTAATCGCGCGCGTGAGCAGAAGATGCTGCAGCGACGGCCAAGCCCAGCAGAGAAACAGTCAGTAGTTTTTTCATTTTTAGACTCCAAAAGAAGCAGGTTCACCCAAGGTGATCCCCCTTAACGTACCCCAGGTTGAGGTCGGCGAAAAGGGGGAGTCTGCATTTGAACCAACGTTTGTTTTACGCTGGCGCGTGTTGTCTTTGTTTTGGTTAGGTGGTTTGTGGCTGCAGGTGGGCCAGCAGCTTTTTCTCTAAGAAGCGGAAAAAATACAAGATCGCGAAGGTCAAACAGAGATAGATGGCTGCGACGAATAGGAACGCATCGAAGGGCGCATAAAAGCGCGCATACACGAAGCGTGCCGCACCGGTCAGATCCATCAACGTCACCACGCTGGCGATGGCGCTGGCATGCAGCATGAATATGACTTCGTTGCCGTAGGCTGGCAGCGCGCGTCGAAAGGCGCTGGGCAGAATGATCCGCCGCATCATCAAACGTTGCGACATGCCATAGGCCCGTGCGGCCTCTATTTCGCCTTTCGACGTTGCCTTGATGGCACCACGAAAAATTTCGGTGGTATAGGCGGCCGTGTTCAGCGTAAAGGCAATCAGCGCGGGGTAAAACGCTTCGCGCAGCACCGGCCACAGAAAGGTTTCTTGAATGCCGTCGATAAATACGACGCCGTAGTAAATGATGTAGAGCTGGATCAACAGCGGCGTTCCGCGAAACACGTAGGTATACAGATAGACCGGCAGGCTGATCCATTTGTGCCTGGAGCTACGCATGATGGCCAGCGGTACCGCTAGGATGAGCCCGGCCACCAGCGAGAGAAAGACCAACTGCGTGGTGGTCACCAACCCTTCCCAGTAGTAGCCGAGGGTCGTCGGTGTGAAAATCAGGTTGTCCGCTAGTAGGTCGTTGAACCATGCAGAGATATCTAACATGTCACTGCCCCCCAAAGCCGATGTCGTAACGTTTTTGTAGGCGCGCAAAGATCCACTCGGAGACGCTGGCAATGAGCAGGTAGGCCACCGCGACGGGGATCAAAAACACGAAGGGCTCGTGGGTCGCGCGGGAGGCTTCGGCGGCTACTCGGACCATGTCGGTCAGGCCGATTACCGAGACCAGCGCGGTGGTTTTGAGCAGTACCATCCAGTTATTGGAAAGGCCGGGCAGGGCGTGGCGCATCATTTGGGGGAAGCGAATGCGACGAAACACCAAACCACTGCTCATGCCGTAGGCTTTGCCTGCCTCTATCTGGCCGTTATCCACTGCCATGAACGCCCCACGAAAGGTTTCGCCCATGTAGGCACCGAAGATAAAGCCGATGGTCAGTACGCCTGCGGCAAAGGCATTGAAATTGATATAAATGTCGATGTCGTAGTTGTAATACAGCATGTCGCTGATGGCGTTGACGCCGATCTGGCCGCCGAAGAACAGCAGCATCATCAGCACTAGGTCCGGCACACCGCGAATCACCGTGGTGTAAACGGTGGCGGTGCGACGTAACAGCCAGTTACGCGACATCTTGGCGCTGGCCGTCAGCAGCCCTAGGAGGATGGCCAAGATCAGCGATAGAACGGCCAGTTGAACGGTGACGCCCGCCCCTTCGATCAGGCGGGGGCCGTAACCTTGCAAATCGAGCATGGTGTGCGTGCCTCGCGGATCAGTATTTGGGCGCTAGAAACTGCTTCAAGCGCGGTGACTGCGGATTACCCAGCACCTCGTTCGGCGCCCCGGCTTCTTCTACCAAGCCTTGGTGCAGGTAGATCACTTTGCTGGACACGTCGCGGGCAAAGCTCATCTCGTGGGTGACCACGACCATGGTGCGTCCTTCATTGGCTAAGTCACGCATGACTTTCAGCACGTCGCCGACCAACTCCGGGTCCAGTGCCGAGGTGGGCTCGTCGAACAGCATGACTTCCGGGTCCATGGCGAGCGCCCGTGCAATGGCACCGCGCTGCTGCTGGCCGCCGGACATTTGTGCCGGGTAGGCATTGGCGCGAGCGCTCAGCCCTACGCGATCCAGCAGCGCATGGGCATGCTCGATTGCCTCTTTTTTGGGCTTGCCGAGCACGTGGATCGGCGCTTCGATGATGTTTTCCAGCAGCGTCATGTGTGCCCATAGATTGAAGCTTTGGAAGACCATCGAGAGCTTGGCACGCATCTGCACCACCTGTTTCCAGTCGGCGGGCTCACGGCCGTGTTTGGTGGTTTTGAAACGAATTTGTTCGCCGTGGACGTAGAGCTCTCCATCGTCGGGCTGTTCAAGCAGGTTCATGCAGCGCAGGAAGGTGCTTTTGCCCGACCCTGAGGCGCCAATGAGGGTGATGACGTCACCTTTTTGGGCTTCCAGGGAGAGACCTTTGAGAACTTCCGTATCGCCAAAGCGCTTTTTAATATTGCGCACTTCAAGGGGAGTAGGCGTAGCGGCCATAACGTAGGCTCCAGTACAGGGTTGCCGCAGCAGCAACAAATGAATTTGTCGTGCGTGTGTGCGGCTGGCGCGAAAAAAGGGGCGATTCTATCAGGACTGCGCCAAATGCGCGTACTTTATCAGGACGACATTGGTCTTGGTACGTGGCGATGTGTCCTGACGGCCCCTTCACGTTGTTGTTATAAAAAAAGACGTCGTTATGAAAAAGACGTTTTCATCGTCAAGCAGTAGCGCAAGTGTCCGTCAGGTAATGGCATGACTGGGCACTACCAACAGTGCCGCACGAGCGCCTATGTCGACGTGGGCATTGGGGAACACCACATGTAATGGTGTCTTCTCCACGATGAAATCACCCGCTACCCCATCTTTGGCGAGGCAGGTGCCGGGCTCGAAACGGCTGAAATTGGGCACGTCATCGTCGAAGCAGAGCGTAAAGTCCTTCGCTTGGCGCATCAGCTCGTGCTGTACTTTAAAAAAGGCCATGTTATCTGCGGGCTTTGTCGGCGGCGGATAACCTGAGCTGAGTGAGCCCAAGAGCGTCAGCATTGGCGCCAGGGGAGCCATATCATTGTCACCAAACGGGGCAACCCGACCCAGCTCGAACGTAAACGCTTGGGCGTGATGATAGTGCTTACTGTAGTGGGAGAACGTCCAACTGTGCTGATGTTGGTGGAGCACGGCCTGCATATCGGCTCCGGCCAGCCACTGCCACTGCTGCGCATCGGTGGCGGCGAGGGCGTAGGGTTCGACGACGAAGCGGGTATACAAACTGTCCCGAATCGCCGTGTGCAGATCGTAGTGCAGTTTCGGCAGCGCATGGTGGCGGGCGAAGAACGTATCTACTGCTTCCATTAACGCTCGCGCTCGGTCGGGTTCGGCCCCCCGCTCGTCCAGATCGCGTTTGAACAGCCGGTTGAGGTTGGTGGCAATGAAGCGTTTGTGCGCTTTTAACGCGGGAATGTTACCCAAGATCACCAGCACCGGCGCGCCTAACTGCAGCGTGCTGGCTTCCAAAGCGCTCAGCCAATCACCGAGCAGTTCCACCGGGGCGGTTTCGTTACCATGTATCGCCGCAGAAAATACACAGGCGCGTGCCTCTGGGCGCAGAATGTTAGGGGTGAGCTCTAGAATACCTGGCCCGTGAAGATGGTAAGTGCCGCTTGGGAAGCGGCCGATGCGCGGGGAGGGGCGTTCCTCGTCGAGCGTCCAGTCGAGCCATTGGCCTAGCATGAAAGTGTCCTTGAGCATGGGCATTTGCTTTTTTATTGTTCCTACCTTTACCCACGCCCGTAGCTGTCCACAAGGGGAGGCGTCGTTCGCGTGAAAATGGCGGGTGGGATGATGAAAGTTGCCGGTACAAAAAAGCGCTCATGGCCCTTTGCCACAAGCGCTTTGATCACCGACGCTCTTGCGTCTGTCGCACACTAAGGACGTCTAGTCTGCTCGCTGTCGCCGCATTTCTTCCTGATACTCTTTGGCCAGAGAGGATTTCTGGTTCTCTTGGAGGCCGCGGCCTGCCAGTTGAAAAACTTCCTGCTCCTCTTCGTCCAAGTGATGCGTCACCAAGTGTTGAAGCTGCTTAGCGTGAGTGAGCCAGTGGCTGGCGCTATAGTCGGTGTCGTCCAGCAGTTCGATCAGCTCGTCGATCTCATGATGCTCCGCCACGCTGTGGCGCGCTTTTTCTTGGGTGAGATCGATGTCCATCATGGGGATGTACAGCGCTCTCTCTTCCGCGTTGGCGTGGTATTTCAGTTCGGCGCGTACCTGTTGATAGAGGGTATCGCGCTCTTCACTATCGCCATGGGTCTCTACCAAGCGGGCCAGCAGGTCTCGCTGGATGTCGTGATCTTTGCGAAGTGCTTCGAAAATCGTCATGCCGGACTCCTTGGCGTTATACGTGAATGAAACATACCGTAAATACGATACAAGAAAAATTAGTGCCGAAGTGGCAAAAGCGCAAGGTCGGCACGTCGATGAAATCGATGCGGAGCATCGAAAACATTCGCTTTTCTCTACGTTTGACTAGGCTATGGTTTAGTGAGTTTTCATTGCCCTCGACGGGCAACCTGTCCAATGCTCGAATGCAAGTCCAAAGGAGTGCGTTATGACGAAGGTACTGGTGCTGTATTACTCCATGTATGGCCATATCGATACACTGGCTGCCGCGGTGGCCGAAGGCGCTAAGGGAGTTGACGGTGTCGAAGTGACGGTAAAACGTGTGCCTGAAACCATGCCGGAGGAGGCGTTCAAAAACGCTGGCGGCAAGCAGGACTTCACCACGCCGGAAGCCACACCTCAGGAGTTGTCGGATTACGATGCCATCATCTTCGGCACGCCGACGCGCTTTGGCAACATGGCGGGTCAGATGCGCACCTTCCTCGATCAAACCGGCGGCCTGTGGGCCAACGGCGCGCTGCGCGGCAAAGTGGCGAGCGTGTTCACGTCGACCGGCACTGGCGGCGGAGATGAGATGACCATTACCTCTACCTGGACGACGTTGGCCCACCACGGCATGGTCATCGTGCCCATTGGCTACGGCATCGAAGAGCAGTTCGATATTTCGAAAGTCAGCGGCGGTACGCCCTATGGCGCTGCGACGCTGGCCGGTGGTGATGGTTCCCGCCAGCCGGATGACCGCGAGCTGAAAATTGCCCGCTTCCAGGGCAAACATGTCGCTGAGATTGCTGCCAAACTGGCAAGCTAATCGACGCTTGAAACGCACAACGCCTCGCTGCCAGCGAGGCGTTGTTCGTTAACGAACGCTTTTATAGAAGAATCAACCGCGAATCCGCTCGGTAATGGCGCTACCGAGGCTTTCGGTCGTGCCCTGGCCGCCCACGTCGCGGGTGAGCACTTGGCTATCGCCCTCACTCAGCACCGCTTCAATGGCCTCGACCATCGCGTCGCCCGCCTCCTTATAGCCCAGGTGCTCCAGCATCATCGCCCCAGACCAAATTTGGCCGATAGGGTTGGCAATGCCTTGACCGGCGATGTCCGGTGCGCTGCCGTGTACCGGTTCGAACAGGCTGGGGAACTTGCCTTCTGGGTTGATGTTGGCCGAGGGGGCGACGCCAATGGTGCCGGTGCAGGCAGGGCCTAAGTCGGAGAGAATATCGCCAAACAGGTTGCTGCCCACCACCACGTCGAACCAGTCCGGATGCAGCACGAAGTTGGCGGTCAAAATATCGATATGGAATTTATCCACCGCGATCTCTGGGTACTGCTTGGCCATCTCGGCCACCCGCTCGTCCCAGTAGGGCATGGTGATTGAGATGCCGTTGGATTTGGTGGCCGAGGTAAGCTTTTTACGCGGGCGGGTTTGCGCTAGGTCGAAGGCATACTTTAGTACGCGGTCGACACCGGTTCGGCTCATCACCGTTTCCTGAATGACGATTTCACGCTCGGTGCCTTCATACATCTTGCCGCCGACGCTCGAGTACTCGCCCTCGGTGTTTTCGCGCACGACGTAAAAGTCGATGTCGCCGGGCTTGCGGCCCGCTAGCGGGCTTTTGATGCCGGGCATCAATCGGCAGGGGCGCAGGTTGATGTACTGGTCGAACTGGCGACGAAACTGCAGCAGCGAGCCCCATAGCGAAATATGGTCGGGCACTTTGTCTGGCCAGCCCACGGCTCCGTAAAACAGTGCATCGAACCCTTTGAGCTGGTCGAACCAGTCGTCGGGCAGCATCTTGCCGTGTTCCAAGTAGTAGTCACAGCTGCCGAACTCGAAGGTGGTGAACGCCAGATCGATATTGAAGCGCTTGGCGGCGGCTTCCAGCGCGCGAATACCCTCGGGCATCACTTCGGTACCGATACCGTCGCCAGCGATGACTGCAATACGATGGGCCATGGAAGATCCTTATGTGGTTGGATGTCGCGAAAAGGATGGAGTGTGATTGCTTAGTAGGAGTGTAGCGCCTGTTGGCGACGAGATAATCAGGCTATTATGCAACCTATTGTTGCCTAAAAGTGAATAATCCCATGATGTTGGATGACCTCGCCTTTTTTCAGCAGCTAGCGCGAGCGGGAAGCTTGACCGCCACTGCTCGCGAGCTTGGGCTGTCCCTCTCAGCCGTGAGTAAACGTTTGAAGCAGCTAGAGGCTCGGCTGGGGGTGACGTTGGCGGCGCGCACGACGCGCCGGTTGACGCTTACCCTCGAAGGCGAGCGCTACCTGTCTCAAGGTGGTCTCATTCTGGAGGAGTTACAAACGCTCGAAAGCTCACTCAGCGAGACCGCGAACCAAGGCCTAAGCGGTCGGCTGAGGGTCAACGCGACCTTCGGCTTTGGCAGGCGGCATATCGCGCCGCTGCTATCGCGGTTTTGCGTCGAGCACCCAGGCGTGGAGAGCTGGCTTGAGCTGACCAACTTCCCCCTCAATTTGAGCGATCACGGCTTTGACGTCGGCATCCGTATTGGCGAGCCACCGGATTCACGCCTCGTCGCCAAGCGTATCCTACCCAACCGCCGCGTCTTGTGCGCTGCGCCTAGCTATATGAAAAAAATGCCGCCGCTGAAGGCTCCGAGCGATCTTACCCAGCACCGTTGCCTGGTGATTCGTGAAAACGATAGCGACTTCCCGCTATGGCGCTTCGAGCACCGGCAATCCCAGCAGCGCCAGGCCGTGAAGGTCAGGGGACCATTGGCGAGTAACGACGGCGAGGTCATTACCCGCTTAGCGCTGGATGGCCACGGTGTGATGCTGCGTTCCTGGTGGGATGTGAACGAGCATCTATCCAGTGGGACGTTGCAAACGCTGCTACCGGAGTGGCAGGGCATACGCGCTGACTTTTACGCCGTGTTCGAGCATCGCCGCCATGTGCCGGAAAGGATCAGCGCGTTGATCGACTTCTTACAGCGAGAAATGGCGGGCCGTGTGCCCGCCTTGCCCAATGGCTAACGTGGGTCCGTTAGCGGCCTGGGCAGGTTTGATCCTGCACCACGTCGATCAACTCGTCGGTGGGAAAGTCCAGCTCGGCGGCGCGCTGACGAAGGCGCTGCTCCACGTCGCCTGCTAACGTGGGGGTGCGGGCCAGAATCCATAGGTAGTCCCGGTTAGGGCCTGCCACCAGCGCCCACTGGTAGTCATCGTCGAGTTCGAGAACGTTGTAGCCGCCGTAAAACGGGCCGAAAAAGCTGACTTTCAGTCGTCCAACGCGCTCGTCATCGATGAAGTAGGCGCGACCTTCGGCTTCGTCCCAGGCGCGTTCTTCCAGGTCGTAGCCTCGGTTGATCACCTTGACGCCCCCATCGTCGCGCCTACTGTAGGTAGCGGTGACGCAGTCTAGTCCCTCTTCGAAGGAGTGATCCAGGCGAGCGATTTCGTACCACTCGCCCAGATAGCGCTCGAGCTCGAAGTCAGTCACCGGTTCCGTGCCATCGGGAATGCCGGTGCAACCCATCAAGAATGTGCCGGTCACGGCTAGGGTTGCCAGCGTGGCCATGCTCCTTGGCCGCCATGCGGATGTCATCATCTCGCTCCTTTTAATGTCAGACCATCACAGCGCTCAATTTATCAGGGTAGGTGGCACCACGCCACGCGGTCCTCTTGGTGCTGTTCGGCAGGTAGTGGAAATAGGCTATGGTATGTCTGTTAACGTATCCTCTGACAATGCATATAACAAAGGAGTGTTTATGTGGCATCAACAAGAGATTCACTTGCCGGAAATGTCCCGCGGTTTTCATTTGATTACTGATGAGATCGCCAGAGCACTGCCCTGTTTGGCGGAGTGCCATCAGGGGCTTTTGCATCTGCAGCTCATGCATACCTCCGCGTCGTTGACGCTCAACGAGAACACCGACCCAGACGTGCGCCATGATCTGGATGCTTTCATGCGACGTTTGGTGCCAGAAGGACTGAGCTACTTTCAGCATACGTTAGAGGGCCCCGACGACATGCCCGCCCATGTGGCGTCTAGTCTATTGGGCACTCAGCTCAGCCTGGCGGTACGCGATGGCCGCTTGGCCCTTGGCACGTGGCAAGGGGTGTGGTTAGGTGAGCATCGTGAGCAGGGTGGTTCGCGCCGCTTGCTGGCCACCTTGAACGGCTGTGCCGCGCTTTAGTCACAGCCACCGAATGACTCTTTGAGATAAGCGCCTCTACATGCCTCGACGCCTTTTTCGCCTCTCCCGCCAGCGCTGGTTGAGGCTGTTTTTCGTTTTGAACCTTGCGCTGGTGGCGGGGTTGATCATTCACCAAGTGTGGCTCTACGTGGCCGAACCCGAGTTCGAATCGCTGCATACCGTAGAAGTCGCCGAGGTACGCGACCGACTAGCAGGCCGAGATGCCTACCGCTTTGCGGTGGTGGGCAACATCAATAACTCGGTAAACGTCTTTCAAGACGAGATCGTTCCGCTGCTCAACCAGGGCGATATCGATTTCATGGTGTCGGCGGGCAATGCGGTGAGTGGCGGCCAGCAGGAGAGTTATCAGGCGATTTATCACAGCCTCGAACTGCTCGACATGCCTTATCTCTTGACCTACGGCGATAATGAAGACAGCGATTTCGGCAGCTACCTGTTTTACGACTACTTTGGCCCGCATTTCTATGCGTTCGTGGCGGGCAACAGCCACTTCATTTTTCTAGATGGTACCGGCAAGTCGTCGACTTCCTGGCAGTTGGATTGGCTGGAGCGCGAGCTAGCCGCCTCTGACGCGGCTCATCGGTTCGTGTTCGTGGGCCTGCCACTGCATAACGTCATCCAGGATGCCCCGCTGTTCGAAGAAGATAACTACCTCAACGATCCCCGGCTTGCTGAAGGCATCATGCGTTTGGCCGAGCGCTATGGGGTCGATACGGTGTTTTCCGCGAATCTCTCGCTATACGCCCAGCAAACCGTCAACGGGGTGACGTACGTGACCACCGGCGGCGCGGGCGGCCTGCTGCTGGATGCCGATGAGAGTTTTCATCATTACGTCGTCGTCGAGGTAGCCGGTGACAGCGTGGGCATCTCGCCGTTGCGATTGAACGTCGACCTCCCCGGCTGGTGGCGCATGCTGAGCAGCGTGGGGTCGACGATTTACGCCTTCTTCTACGTCAGCTATCCGCGGTTCTTGCTGATCGTCGGGCTGCTGACACTGTTGGCCATGCGGCTTTACCGGCTGATTTTCGAGGAGCGCGACTACTATCCTGACTTCGATATCGACCCCACGCCCTACCTGGAAAAAAGCCTGCGGGTGGCGATGGTGTCGAACAACTACTTCCCGTTCGTTTCCGGGGTCTCGGTGTCAGTGGAACGGCTGCGCCAGGGGCTGGGCGATCTCTCGCATCGGGTGCAGCTGCTGGTGCCGCGCTACCGGGAGTCGTGGCAGGACGATGACTCCATTCTGCGGGTACCCACGCTGATGGCGTTTGGCGAGAAGCGTGAATTTCGCTTGACCAACCCGTTCAGCGCGCGATTTCGCCGCTGCCTGCGTGAGTTCAAGCCCGATGTGATCCATGTACATCACCCGTTCTGGCTGGGGTCGATGGGGCTGTGGATGGGGCGCAGGCTGAAAGTGCCGGTCATCTATACCTACCACACGCGCTTGGAGCACTACGCCCACTTCGTACCGCTGCCGGGGGCACTATTTCGCAACCTGATCTCTCACTATTTGATCAAGCGCTTCTCCAATCGTTGCCAGGGGGTCATCGTGCCGACCTACTCGGCAGAGGAGTACCTGCGCATGATCGGGGTCAAGACGCCGACGCTGGTGCAGCCCACGGGGATCGACGCGGCGCGCTTTGCCGATGCCGACGAGGAGGCCGTGGCGTCGCTTCGCCAGCAGTTGGCTATCGCGGCCGACGATACGGTGCTGGTAAGCGTTTCTCGCATCAGCAAAGAGAAGAACATCGGCTTCATGCTGGAAGCGTTAGCAGAGTTGAAGCGCCAGGGAAAGACCGGCCTACGCTTGCTGTTGGTCGGCGACGGCCCGGACCGACAAGCGATCCAAACACAGATCGACACGCTGGGTTTGGAAGCACAGGTCACCTTGGTGGGGGCCGTGCCGCCCGAAGAGATGGCGCTCTACTATCACGTAGGCGATGTGTTCGTGTTTGCCTCTACCTCGGAAACACAAGGTATGGTGATTCTAGAGGCCATGGCCGCTGGGCTTCCGGTGGTCGCCGTACGCTCGAGCGGTATCGATGACGTGGTGCGCGATGGCCACAACGGCTTCAAGACGCCGCAAAACCGCCAGAAGTGGGGGCAGCGAGTGGTGGAACTGGTCGAGGATGACGCGTTGCGCGAAACCCTCGGTGATCAAGCCAAAGCGTTCGCCGCTGACTACGATATCGGCAAGTTTGCCGCTGCGGTGGCGCACTTTTATGCCGAGGTGCTAGCGAAACATCACACGACGCATCAGACCCACGAGCGTCAGCCCAAGTGATGCAAGCGAGAGGCTAGCCGTCGTTTCGAGGACGGCTCGTCCGAGCGGTGGCCACGCGCTTGAGTAGCCAGAGTAGACCCACCCCGACGACCACGCCTGCCACGGCCAGCACCAACTCTTGTTGTGAGGCAGCGGTGAACAGCGCCCCTAGCTGGCTGCCGAGCAGGATGACGGCGGCCAGTCCCGGCACGATGCCCAGCGTCGAGCCGATCATGTAGTCGCGGAAATTGAGATGAAACGCCCCGGCCAACATATTGGTGAGCGTGAAGGGAGCCAGCGGCAGCAGGTTGATCACCGTCATCGTACGAATGCCGCGTTGGGAGAGATAGCCGGAAAGGCCGCGTAGGTGGCGGCCACCGTAGCGCATGAGGGCATCTCGCCCCAGCCAGTGGCCCACCCAGTAAGAGACCACCGACGAACTCAGCGTGCCCAACGTAGCGTAAGCCAATCCCCATACCGGGCCAAACAGCAGGCCGGTCAACACGACCAGCAGGCTTAGCGGAAACATCACTAACAGCGAACCGGTATAGACGGCTATGACGGCGGCAAACATCCAGGGGGCACGCTGCCACTGGCTAATGGTGGTAGTGAGTGCTTCGAGCTGCGCCTGAGTCAGCAGCCCTTGCTGCTGCAGGTAGCGCCACATCACGCCCAGTATCACCAGCGTGATCAGTAAGCCTAGCCCTTTTAGCAACGTTCGTGACATTCCATCCCCACCGCCTATCTGGCAAAAGAGCGTTAGCATACGCCACTGCGGCGGTGGGGTGAACGAGCGCGTTACTGTAGGCGCGCTTCAATGACGGGCCAAGCGGCATCACCCTCGGCGGTCGTGACATCGGCCAGCATGGCCTCTATGCGTTCGGGGTTGTCGTTGATCCACTGCTGGGCCACCTCGGCGAGGTCACGCTCTTCTTGACCGAAGGCTTGGATCATCCAGCTCTGTTCCTCGGCGGTAAAGCTGAACTGCTCGAAAAAGGTGACCAGCGCCGGGTGGGCATCGGCGTAGTCGCTGCGCAGCAGGGTACGTACGTCGCTTTCGCCGTTGTTCTCACCAAACAGGTTTTCCGGGTCTTCCAGGTAGCGCATGGGGAGCTCGAGATTCATCCAGTGGGGCGTCCAACCGACCCAAACGATGGCTTCTTCTCTGGAAATGGCATCTTGTGCTGCAGAGAGCATGCCCACTTCGCTGGTATCCACCAAGCGCCAGTCGCCGAGGCCCCAGATATCGTTATCGATGGCGTTATGTAGAATTTCACTGGCGGCCGACCCTGCGCCAAAACCATGAATTTGGCCATTGAACTCGTCACGGTGCGCGTCTAGATCGGCAAAGCTGCGAATACCGCGCTCATGTAAATACGCTGGAACGGCCAGGGTCATCTGCGCGCCATCGACGTTGTTGGCGATGTCCCTGATGACGCCGGAGGTTTTGCGAGGCTCGAACATCTCTTTTTGCGCAGGAAGCCAAGCGCCTAGAAAGGCGTCGACGTCGCCACTTTCCAGGCCTTGATAGATCACTTGCAGGCCAATTTCATGGGTTTGAGTGTCGTAGCCCAGCGGGTTAAGGAGCTGCTCGGCGATTTCGGTTTTCACGGTAATGCCGGGCCAAGCGGGAACGCCGAAATCTAGCGTGGCGTCATCGGCGACGGCGGCTTGGGTAGTAACGCCTGCTAGGCCCAGGGTAATGGTCGCAACGAAAGGACGAAGTGAACGTGTCATGGAGGAGGGTCTCCTTGCTAGGGTTATTGTGATGGTGCGGTCGTACGCGCAAGAACACGCAGGCGCGAGGCCAGCATGTCCCGGTCTAGGTAGGTGCCTTGAAGGTGGCGAGCACCGCTATTAGGATCGAACTCCCGGCGGCCGTGGAGTACGCGACGGTTATCGAACGCCACCATCTGGCCCGGTGTTAGTGTGAACTCCAACTGATGCGCCTCGCTGTGGAAGAGTTGCCACAGTACTTTGTAGGCCCGGTACCAAGCCGTCATTTTTTCGGCTGGCAAATGGAGCGTATCGCGTATCCAATTATTGAGGCGTATCTCCATCAGCTCGCCTTGGCTATCCAAGGTGATCACCGGAGCTTTGAAGGCGATATCGTGATGGTTGTCTTGAAACCGGAAGTCGATGGGGGTCTCACTCAGAATGGCGAGTGCCTCAGGGTCCTGTTCGCGTAGCGCATCGATGACCCGGGCGCCGTCGGCAAACAGTGACTCACCGCCGCTGGCGTCGTTTTGCAAGCAGTAGAGTAGTTGAATGTCCGGCGGCTGCTGCCAGTTGGGTAGGTCGATATGCAGCGGCAAGCCTACGGCGGTGTAGGCTGCGTTGTTAGGGTTGGGCTTGGAGCGCACGTTGAATCGCCCGCCGAAATTGGTGGCGCGTTGCGGGCCAATTCGCTCGGCAAGGCGGCTAACTTCCTCTTCCACCAGCGGTGCGTCAGTGATCAACGCCAAACCGTCGCGTAGCAGGGCGGACAGCCAGGCTTTCTCCCCTGCCGGGGTCATGAAATCGGCATGGCGAACGCGCGCTGGGAAAAAGTCATCCCGCCACGGCGTCGGATTCGGCAGGGATGAGATGCGAGTCGCCTCGGGGCGGCGCTGGTAAAGCCAGCCGCTATGAAAGGCGCTGTCATGCCCGTCGTGCCACTGAAGATAGAGATGACCATCGGCCAAGGTAACGCTGGGCGCTTGTTCGATATCGTCTAGCGGTAGGTAGAGGCGCTCGCGGGTTTGCGGGTGGCGACACGCCTGGCAAGCGCAGTGATCACGAAACCACAGCAGAGGTAGCGCCGTTTGCGTACCGTCTTGCCACGTTAGCGAAAGGCCGCTGTCGGTGAGCGTGGCGTCCTTGAGTGCCGGACCGTGGTCATACGGCATGAGTTCGCTCATTTGAGGGGCTGAACGCTTTTCCGTTGTGGCTAGTGCGCTGGACATAGAAACCTCGCTGAGAATGGGTGACGTAACACACGATCTGCTTATTAGGATGCGGAGTCCCTTGCGCAGTGACAAACGATGAATTTGGCCCCAAAGACCCTGTTTAACTTATAGGTTGCTTTCCCATGAGCTCACTCCCTCCGCTGTTATGGCTACAAGCGTTTGAGTCCGCCGCCCGAACCCTAAGCTTTACGGCGGCGGGTAATGAGCTGGGCGTGACCCAGGCGGCCATCAGCCAGCGCATTCGGCTGCTGGAGGATCGCCTGGGGCAAAAGCTGTTCGTTCGCCACGCGCGCAGCCTTTCGTTGACCCCGGCAGGTCAAGCGTGGCTGCCCAGCATTCACGATGCGTTTTCACGCATCAGTGAAGGGACGTCGGAAGTGTTTGGTATTACCAGCGAACGACCGGTGACGCTGCGCGCTACGCCGGTGATCCAACAATCTTGGCTCGCGCCAAGGCTCGTGGCCCTGCATCGACAGAAACCAACGATTTTGCTGCGCTTGGTCAGCGCGATTTGGCCCGACGACTTTGGGCCCGAAGGGGCCGACATCGAGATTCGCTATGGTCGGGGTGAGTGGAGTGGGCTCGAGATGTTGCCGCTGGGCGACGAGCACTTGCTGCCCGTGTGCGCCCCTGCGCTGGCGCGCTCGCTCAACGTGCCTGCAGATTTGGCCGGGCATACGTTGTTACACGCGGTGGGCTTTGGCGTTGGGTGGCCTGGTTGGCTACAAGCGGCGGGAATAGCCCATCTAGAGTCTGAATGTCGCTCCCTCACCTGCGATAATCAGGTGATGACGCTAGCGCTTGCTAGCCAGGGCGGTGGGGTGGCGCTCACGCATCACCGACTGCTGGAGCAGCGTGAGGATTTGGTGGCCCCCTTCGATATGAGTGTACCCAGCGATGAGCGTTTCTGGTTGGTGCGGCCCAGCAAGCGCCAAGTCAGCGACGAAGCCGCAGACGTTTGGGCGTGGCTGGCAGCGTCTCGCGAGTTGCCTTGAGTCATCCAGCAGTGGTTACGACTGCTGGACAAGAAATTTGCCCTTTTTCTTGCCATTTTGGTGCAGCCGTGAAGAATGATGCGCCTTCATTGTTTCAAAAAGGCGTGTTTCGTATGGATGTTACTCTTCCTCCTCTGTTGACCGCGATGGTGGATCGCGGCAACGGGCTGTTATGGGGCAGTGTACTGATTTACCTGCTCATCGGCGCTGGCCTCTATTTTACGGTCATGACCCGCGCCATTCAGATTCGCTATTTCGGTCATATGTTCAAGCTGCTGCGCGGCTCGCGGCAAGCCAACGGCGGGATCTCGTCGTTTCAGGCGCTCTCGACCAGTCTGGCTGCCCGCGTCGGTACGGGCAATTTGGCGGGTGTGGCGGTCGCCATCTATTTTGGCGGCCCAGGGGCTATTTTTTGGATGTGGATGACGGCCATGGTCGGCATGGCGACCAGCTTCGTGGAGTCCACGCTGGCCCAGGCGTACAAGACCGACCATGGCGACAATACTTTCCGCGGTGGCCCGGCGCGCTATATCGAGCGCGGTTTGGGCCTGCGCTGGTTAGCGGTGCTGTTTTCGATCTGCCTGATCATTGCGTTTGGGTTGGCGTTCAACAGCGTGCAGGCCAACTCCATCGCGCAGGCCATGGAGCAGGCGTTTGCCATTCCCACCTGGGCCATGGGGCTCGTCTTGATGGCCATCGTTGCGCCGATCATCTTCGGTGGTCTGAAATCGATTGCCAAAGTCGCCGAGCTGGTGGTGCCGCTGATGGCGCTGCTGTACCTGATCTTGGCGCTGGTCGTGGTGGCGCTCAATATCAGCGACCTGCCCGCGGCCATCATGACGATCGTGCAGAGCGCGTTTGGTATCGAGCAGGCAGCAGGTGGAGCGGTTGGCTATGCGATTTCTCAGGCGATCATGAACGGGATTCAGCGCGGACTGTTCTCCAATGAAGCGGGCATGGGCTCGGCGCCTAACGCGGCAGCGACCGCCAGCACCCGTCCGGATCACCCGGCGGCTCAGGGCTTCATTCAAATGCTGGGCGTTTTTCTGGACACCCTGGTGATCTGTACCGCGACGGCGGCCATCATCATCATGGCAGGCCCTGAGCTTCTGGCGGGTGAAGAGAATAACGGCATACAGCTCACGCAAATGGCGCTGTCTAGCCATGTGGGTGACTGGGGCGGTATGTTCATTGCCATCGCCATTTTACTGTTTGCCTTCACCTCGGTAATTGCCAACTACTCCTACGGCGAATCCAATATCGAGTACTTGGCAGGCCGTCGTGCGCCCCTGGCGGTGATGGTGTATCGCGTCGCCGTGCTGGGCATGATCATGGTCGGTTCGGTGGCAAGCCTGGGGGCCATCTGGAATTTTGCCGATCTCTCCATGGGCATGATGGCGATCATCAACCTCGTGGCGATCCTGCTGCTATCGCCCATCGCTTTTGCGCTGTTCAAAGATTACGACATCCAGCTCAAAGCGGGTAAAGAGCCGGTCTTCGACCCCAACCAGTTTCCGAAACTGGCGAACAAAGTAGATCCGAACGCCTGGCCGACTAAGAAATAGCCACGCATTAGCCTGCTAGGCGTCATCCGCCCCACGCGATGCTGCGATAAAAGCAGCATCGCGTGGGGCTTTTTCATGGGTGGATAGTTCGATTTTGTCGAATGTAACTCGGAAAACGTTGCGCTTTTGCTCACCGAAAAGCGACGTAGAATAGCGCCTAACCTTCCCACTGATTTTTAAGGAGTTTTCATGACCACCCATGCCCTATTAGTGAGGTCTTCCATTTTGGGTGATAACGGCCAGTCCAATGCGTTGGCGAGCCATTTTCAACAGCAGGCCGCGGCACGCGAGGGTGTCAAGGTGACCCATCGCGATGTCGTTGCCAACGCGCTGCCGCACCTGGCCATCGAAGAGTTGGGCGCGTGGCAAACGCCTGCTGACGAGCGCACCGCCGAGCAGCAGGCGCTGGCCGCCCACTCGGATGAGCTGCTGGCAGAGCTGCGCGCTAACGATGTGCTGGTGTTGGCGGTACCGATGTATAACCTGGGCATTCCTTCCCAGTTGAAAGCCTGGTTCGACCGCGTGCTGCGCGCCGGTGAAACGTTCCGCTACACCGAAAACGGCCCTCAGGGGCTGATCGAAGGCAAACGGGCCATCATTCTGGCCGCGCGTGGGGGTCAGTACGCAGGCACCGAGTTCGATAGCCAAACGCCGCACCTGACAACCATGCTAGGCCTGATGGGTATCAGCGATGTGGAGGTGGTGTTTGCAGAAGGCCTGAATATGGGCGATGCTCACCGCGATGCCGCGCTGAAAGAAGCCTTCCAAGCCATCGATCAGCTCGTCGAAGCACTCTAAAATCGTCACCTACGAGGTCGCCATGCCACGCCCCGAACTGCTCGAACAGATCTACACCATCGTCGATCAGATTCCGGCAGGGCGAGTCACGACCTATGGGCGCATCGCCAAGATGACCGAAGGGGCCACGCCGCGCATGGTGGGGTCGGCCATGCGCCACTTGCCCGAGGGGCATCAGCTACCCTGGCATCGTGTCATTGCCGCGTCACTCAAACTGGCTGACCACGGCGGCGCGGCACGCCAGCACGAAAAGCTGCGTGCCGAGGGCGTCGCGTTCGATGCCAAAGGCCGCGTGCCGCGCCACCTCGTTTGGCCGGATGAGTAGCTTTGTGGTGAGTGGTGATTTGTAAGTGGTGAATGGAGAGGTGTGAATAGAAAGGTGTGAATGGCGAGTTGTGAATGGCAAAACGCCGCCCGGTGGGCGGCGTTTTTTTTGCGGGATGGATTGGCGGCTTGGCCGTCAGTCTTCCTGCTTACTGCCGGACTTCCACGACCAGTCGCGCCAGCGTAGGTCGAAGAGATCCTTGCGGCGGTCTTTGAGGTTGGTGACCGAGCCTTCGGCGCGCACCACGGTGAGGCGGGTGAGGTCCAAGTCGGAGAAGAAGATCATCTCCGTGTTGGGCGTGGTTTCGGCCAGCACCGCATCGTGGGGGAACGCGAAGTCGGAGGGCGTGAACACCGCCGACTGCGCGTATTGGATATCCAGGTTCTCGATGGACGGCAGGTTGCCGACACTGCCGCAAATCACCACGTAGCACTCGTTTTCGATGGCGCGGGCCTGGGCGCAGTGGCGTACCCGCAGGTAGCCGTTTTTGGTATCGACCCAGAACGGCACGAAGAGAATGTCCATGTCCTGATCGGCCAGCAGGCGGCCCAGCTCCGGGAATTCCACGTCGTAGCAGATGAGAATGCCCACTCGGCCCGCGTCGGTGTCGAAGACCTGCAGATTGTCGCCCCCTTCGATCACCCAGTCGCGGCGCTCCTGCGGGGTGATATGTAGCTTGAGCTGCTTCTCGACCTCGCCATCGCGGTGGAACAGGTACGCTACGTTATAAAGACGGTCGTCTTCGCCCACCTCGATCATCGAGCCACCGATGATATTGATGTTGTAAGAGACCGCCATGCGGGAAAGCTCGCTCTTGAAGCGGTCGGTAAAGCCCGCCAAAAAGCGAATGGCCGCCGTTTGGTCTTTTTGGGCAGCCCGGTCCTGAAGCCCCATGAGTGGCGTGGTGAACAGCTCCGGGAAAACGGCAAAGTCGCTCTGATAATCCGACAACGCATCGACGAAATACTCGATTTGCTGCAGCGCAGCCTCCACGGAGGCGAACTCACGCATTTGCCACTGCACCGCGCCCACTCGTACCTGAGTGGGGCGAGTGTCCAGCACGTTTTCAGCGGGCTCGAACAGAATGTTGTTCCACTCCAACAGCGTGGCGTAGCCTCGGGACTGCTCATCTTCCGGCAGGTACTTGCGTAACAGACGTTTGACCTGGAAGTCGTTGGCAAGCTGGAACGACAGAATCGGATCGTAAATCTCTTTGCGGGAGACTTTGTCGATGTACTGGGCAGGCGTTAGCTCGACGGCGTGCTGGTGATACTCGGGAATACGTCCGCCCGCTAAAATAGCCCGCAGGTTGAGCGAACGGCACAGCTCTTTACGCGCTTCGTACAGGCGGCGGCCCAGGCGGTAGCCGCGATAGTCTGGGTGGATCAGTACATCCAGCCCGTACATGGCATCGCCTTCCGGATCGTTCAGGATGATTTCACGATGGCCGATCAGGTCGTCGTATTTGTGCGGGTTGGAGAACTCGTCGTAATCCACCTGCACGGTGAGCGCCACGCCGACCAGCACGCCATCGTCCTCGATGGCGATTTGGCCATCAGGAAATTCTTGGATCAGCTTATCGATGGTGTGCTTGGGCCAAGCGCCACCAATGTCGTGATACACCGCGTCCATCAGCGACTTCAACTGATCGTAGTCGTCGCTGGCGAGGTTACGCAGATTGAGGTGCAGGTCTTCTAGGGACATAGTTCAGGGGTACCCAGTCGTCGAATGGAGATAGCCTAGTGTATCACTGCTGGGCGCTGCGCGTTTTATGCGGCGCGGCGGCGCGAACCAGCGGGCGCGTCAGCGTTTGGGCCATGATCACCCCGGCGAGAATCAGCAGGCCGCCAATGAAGTGGAAGCCCGATACCTGCTCACCCAATAGCGCCATGGCAATCAGCGCACTAAATAATGGCATGAGGTTGATGAAAATACTCGATTGATTGGCACCGATCTGACGTACGGCGCGCATCCATAAAAACGTGGTGATGACCGAGGCGGGAATGCCCGCGTACAGGATCAGCCAAACGTTCTGCCCATCCACCGGTGTCATGGGGCCCATGAGATAGGGCGGCAGCAAGAACAACACGGCAAAACAGACCTGGGCATAGAGCATGACCCAAGGAGGCAGATTCATCGCCCAGCGTTTGAGCATCACGCCATAAAGCGCATAGCAAGTGGCGGCGACCACCATTAACGCGTCGCCCTGCGCCACCTCTAACTGCAGCAGAGAAAGTGGGTTGCCGCGGCCCAGCAGCACGGTGACGCCGATAAAGGCGAGCACGCCGCCTACGACACCGCCCAGCGTTGGGGGTTCCTTGAGAATCAAGGCGCTGAGTAGCACCGTCAGGAGCGGCACCATGGCGGCTAAAATGCCCATGTTGGTCGCGGTGGTGGTCTCTGCAGCCACGTAGGCCAGCCCTTGCCACAGCCCCATGCCCAGTAGCCCCAGCAGCGCCAGTTTCGGCCAGTTACGCACTATTTCCTCACGGTGGCGCAGAGCGGCAGGCAGCACGAAGGGCGTCATGACCAGCAGCGCCAGCAGCCAGCGCAAAAAGGCGATGCTGCTGGGGGCAATCGCCCCAACGGTCAGCTGGTTGATGGTCATGTTGCCCGACCAGATCAAAACCGTGGCCAGCGGGGGTAAAAAGTACATCAACGGCATAGCGGCTTCCCTTAACTCGGTCCCTTATCGTTAGCCGGTTAATGTGACGCGCTTTGCTACGATGAGCAAGGGGCAGCGGCGTTTCGTGGTAGACCAAAGAGCAGGTCAACGAGCCGCCTAAAAGGCTGTACGTTGAACGCGCCATGTCATACGCTTGTTTGAATATGAGAGGCTAGCCACATCGATAACATTAAAGGAGCGCCGTGATGCACCCAGCGCCAGCTTATCCGCACCTGTTTCGACCGCTGACCGTCGGTCATTTGACGCTGCCCAATCGCGTTTTGATGGGGTCCATGCACACTAATTTGGAAGAGGCGCCGAACGGTTTCGAACGTTTGGCTGCGTTCTATGCAGAGCGGGCGCGGGCGGGGGTCAGCCTTATCGTGACGGGAGGCATCGCGCCGAACGCCGAAGGCGCCGTCTTTCAGGGAGCCAATGCGCTGACGGACGCCTCGCAGATCGCGGCGCACCGCCAGGTGGTCGAGGCGGTTCACGCCGAAGGCGGCCATTTATGTATGCAGATTCTGCATGCGGGGCGCTACGCCTACTCTCCAGAGTTGGTCGCTCCTTCAGCGCTGCAGGCACCGATCAACCCCTTTACGCCCCGGGCGCTCGCTAGCAACGACGTCGAGCAGCAAATCGACGACTACGTTCGCTGCGCCATCCTGGCGAAACAGGCGGGCTACGATGGCGTCGAGGTGATGGGATCGGAAGGCTACTTGATCAACCAGTTCATCTGCCGGCGCACCAACCAGCGTGATGACGACTGGGGGGGAGATTTCGAGCGGCGCATGCGTTTCCCCGTCGAGATCGTCAAGCGTATTCGCCAAGCCGTGGGCGAGCGCTTCCTGCTGATCTTCCGGCTCTCGATGATCGATTTGGTCGAAGAGGGCAGTTCCTGGGACGAGGTTGTGCAGCTGGGCCAGGCCATCGAAGCCGCTGGTGCCAACGTCATCAATACAGGTATTGGCTGGCACGAGGCGCGGGTGCCGACCATCGTGACCAGCGTGCCCCGGGCCGCGTTTACCGAGGTGTCTCGGCGCATGCGTGCGGCCCTGTCGATTCCGTTGATCACCACCAACCGTATCAATATGCCCGAGGTGGCCGAGCGGGTGCTGGCAGAAGGCCATGCGGACATGGTGTCGATGGCGCGCCCGTTTTTGGCAGATCCTGAGTGGGTACGCAAAGCGCAGGCAGGCTTAGCGGATGAGATCAATACCTGCATTGCCTGTAACCAAGCCTGCCTGGACCACACCTTCATGGGTAAGCTGACCTCTTGCTTGGTCAATCCCCGCGCTTGCCACGAAACCGAGATTACCCTGACACCGACGCAAACGCCCAAGCGGGTCGCGGTCGTTGGCGGCGGCCCGGCGGGGTTGGCGACGGCCGTGGCGGCGGCTAGCCGTGGCCACGCCGTGGTGCTGTTCGAGCGGCGCAGCGAGCTGGGCGGACAGTTCAATTACGCTCGTAAAATTCCTGGAAAGGAAGAGTTCAACGAAACGCTGCGTTACTTCCGTGTGATGCTGGAGAAACACGCCGTGGATGTGCGTCTGAATACCGAGGCCACCGTAGACGCATTGGCGGATTTCGATGAGATCGTGGTGGCCACTGGAGTAATGCCCCGTGAACTGGCGCTGTTGGGCGCCGACCATCCCTGTGTGTTGAGCTATGCCGAGGCGATCGAGCAGCCCGAGCGGGTGGGGCAACGCGTGGCGGTCATTGGGGCAGGCGGAATTGGCTTCGATGTGTCTGAGCTGCTGTCTCACGAAGGCCACCCTGCTACGGATATCGACGCGTGGTGCGATGAATGGGGCGTGGATTTGGCAGTGGGCGAGCGAGGCGGCTTGAAAGCGCCACAGCCGCCGCGCTCACCGCGCAGTATCGTCATGCTGCAGCGTAAAAGCTCCAAGCCAGGCAAAAACTTAGGCAAAACCACGGGCTGGGTACATCGTGCTTCTCTAAAGCAGCGGGGTGTGCAGACGCTCACCGGCTGCGAATACGTGCGTATCGATGATGCCGGGTTGCATATTCGTCGCGACGGACAGGAGCAAGTGATCGAGGTGGACACCGTCGTAGTGTGTGCAGGGCAGGAGTCCGTGCGCGATTTGATAGCGCCGCTCACCCAGGTAGGTGGCCGCGTGCATGTCATTGGTGGCGCAGCAGAAGCGGCCGAGTTGGATGCCAAACGTGCCATCGATCAAGGCACGCGGTTGGCGGCAGCGCTGTAACGCGCATCGAGAGCGTGACGTTAACGGCACAATGGCGATAGACTGATGAATCACCCTAACTACTAAGCCACGTTAGGGATTTAAGGCGCGGGTGGCACCCAGCCTGCGCCGCACGACCGTCAGACATAAGGATTATCGTCATGCCCTCGGAGTGTACCCCACGATTTCTAGCCAGTGACAACACCTCCGGTATCTGCCCGGAGGCGATGCAGTACTTACTCGAAGCCAATCAGGCGGATGACCTCGCCTACGGCAATGACCGCTGGACCGCCCGTGCCGCCGACCGTTTTCGGGAAATGTTCGACTACGACTGCGACGTGTTTTTCGTGTTCAACGGCACTGCAGCCAATTCACTGGCGCTCTCCGCGATGGGGCGCAGCTACCACAGCGTGATTTGTCATGAGCTGGCACATATCGAGACCGACGAGTGTGGCGGCCCTGAGTTCTTTTCCAACGGTGCGAAGTTGCTCACCTCACCGGGGGCAAATGGCAAGTTGACGCCCAAGGGGATCGAAGCGCTGGTCACCAAGCGTAGCGACATTCACTATCCGAAACCGAAAGTCGTTTCGCTCACCCAGGCCACCGAAGTGGGTACCGTCTATTCTCGCGAAGAGCTGCTGGCCATTCGCGCCATGGCAGATAAGCATGACCTTCGGCTGCACATGGACGGTGCACGCTTTGCCAACGCTTGCGCAAGCCTCAATGCATCGCCAGCAGAGCTGACGTGGCAAGTGGGCGTCGATGCACTGTGCTTCTCGGGCACCAAGAACGGCTTGGCGTTTGGTGAGGCGATCCTATTCTTCAATCGCGAATTGGCGGAAGACTTCTCCTACCGATGCAAGCAGGCGGGGCAGCTGGCGTCGAAAATGCGCTATGTCTCTGCGCCGTGGTTGGGCTTGCTGGAGAGCGGGGCCTGGCTGACCAACGCCGAGCATGCCAACGCCATGGCGCGTTATCTATCGGAAGGGCTGCAGGCGCTGCCGGGTGTCTCGCTGATGTTCCCCACCCAGGCGAACAGCGTGTTCGTTGAATTGCCGCCTCACGCCATCGAAGCGTTGAAAGCCAAAGGATGGACCTTTTATACCTTCATCGGTGCTGGCGGAGCGCGGTTCGTCTGCGCTTGGAACACCACCGTTGAATTACTCGATCAGCTATTGGCCGATGTGAAAGAGGTACTAGGATAGCCTGGCCAAGCGGCTAGAGCACTGCTTACACGCCACCTAAAAGGTGGCGTGTTGCGTTGTAGCGCCGAGTTGGATTCAACGCAACTAAACCTCTCCTCATTCGCTCATAAGGGTATCTCAGCGGACACATGAGCTGCGTTGAAGATAGTGTCATCACTTTTTGCTAATGCTGACTACGCTGATAGAGCGACACCTCGAATAGCACGCCGTCTGGGGTATTGGCTTGGCGGTTGCGCTGGGGGATGGGCCACAGGAGAGTTCCATGAGCATCTTTGATCACGTTCAAGACCGTTTTGCCCGCGTTCAGCAAGAGGACATGAGCCTCGAGGAGTACCTGGCGCTTTGTCGCCGCGACCCCAAGGTGTATGCCAGCGCCGCCGAGCGCATGCTGGAAGCGATAGGCGAACCTGAAGTGATCGACACGGCGAAAGACCCGCGTCTATCACGCATTTTTTCGAACAAGGTGATTCGCCGCTATCCCGCTTTTGCCGAGTTTCACGGTATGGAAGAGGCCATCGAGCAGATCGTGGCTTACTTCCGTCACGCGGCCCAGGGGCTCGAAGAGCGTAAACAGATTCTTTATTTGTTGGGCCCGGTCGGCGGCGGTAAATCTTCGCTGGCCGAGCGCCTGAAGCTATTGATGGAGCGCATTCCCTTCTATGCCATCAAAGGATCGCCGGTCTATGAATCGCCGCTTGGACTGTTCTCACCGGAAGAGGATGGTGAGCTGCTAGAGCAGGAGTACGGCATACCTGGGCGCTACCTGCGTAGCGTCATGTCGCCATGGGCCGCTAAGCGCTTGAAAGAGGCCGGCGGCGATATTTCTCAGTTCCGAGTCGTGCGCCTTTATCCGTCGCGTCTCAACCAAATCGCCATCTCCAAAACCGAGCCGGGGGATGAGAACAATCAAGATATCTCGTCGCTGGTAGGTAAAGTGGACATCCGCCAGTTGGAGCTTTACTCCCAAGACGATCCGGATGCCTACAGCTTCTCCGGCGGGCTGTGCCGTGCCAACCAGGGGCTGATGGAGTTCGTGGAGATGTTCAAGGCTCCCATCAAGGTGCTGCACCCGCTGCTGACCGCTACCCAAGAGGGCAACTACAACCCTACCGAGGGCATGGGCGCGATTCCTTTCGATGGCGTGATTCTGGCCCACTCCAACGAGTCCGAATGGCAGGCGTTTCGTAACAACCGCAATAACGAGGCGTTTCTGGATCGTGTCTATATCGTCAAAGTACCCTACTGCCTGCGGGTGTCGGAAGAGATCAAGATCTATCAAAAGCTGTTGGAAGACTCCTCCCTCAGCGCCGCGCCCTGCGCGCCGGATACGCTGCGCATGCTGGCGCAGTTCTCAGTGCTGTCGCGGCTCAAGGTGCCGGAGAACTCCAGCATCTACTCCAAGATGCGGGTGTATGACGGGGAGAACCTGAAGGACACCGATCCGCGCGCCAAATCGATTCAGGAGTACCGCGATGCGGCAGGCGTAGACGAGGGCATGCAGGGGCTTTCGACCCGCTTTGCCTTCAAGATTCTGTCGAAAGTGTTCAACTTCGACAGTACGGAGGTCGCGGCTAACCCGGTCCATCTGCTTTACGTGCTGGAGCAGGCGCTGGAGCGCGAACAGCTGCCCTCGGAAGTGTTCGAGCGCTACCTGGGCTTCATCAAGGAATTTTTGGCCCCGCGTTACGTGGACTTTATTGGCAAGGAGATTCAAACCGCCTATCTCGAGTCCTACAGCGAGTACGGTCAGAACATCTTCGATCGCTATGTCACCTACGCCGATTTCTGGATTCAAGATCAGGAGTATCGTGATCCCGAAACCGGCGAGCTGCTCAACCGCCAATCGCTGAACGAAGAGCTCGAGAAGATCGAGAAGCCAGCAGGCATCTCCAACCCGAAAGACTTCCGCCATGAAGTGGTGAACTTCGTACTGCGGGCGCGGGCGCAAAACAACGGTATGAATCCCAGCTGGCAGTCTTACGAGAAGCTGAAAGGCGTCATCGAACACAAGATGTTTGCCAACACCGAAGAGCTTTTGCCGGTGATTTCCTTCAACGCCAAAGCGTCGAAGTCGGATCAGAAAAAGCATGAGGATTTCGTGGCGCGCATGGTCGACCGTGGCTATACCGAGAAACAGGTGCGGCTGCTTTCAGAGTGGTATCTGCGCGTGCGTAAGTCTCAGTAGCGGGCTGCTTGGCCCGCATACAAGAGCGCCACGATTCGGCGCTCAAGATCGAGGTGTTGAGGAGGTCGAATGACCTACTTTATTGATCGCAGACCCAACGCTAAGCATAAAAGCGCGGTCAATCGGCAGCGCTTTTTGGAGCGTTACCGCAAGCACATCAAGCGCTCGGTGGAGGAGGCGGTCAACCGCCGCTCCATCACCGACATGGAGCGCGGCGAGAAAATATCGATTCCCACCAAGGACATTTCCGAACCCGTGTTTCAGCACGGCCCGGGTGGGGCACGCAACATCGTCTCGCCGGGTAATAAGGAGTTTTTGGAAGGTGACAAAATCCGTCGACCTAGCGGCCAAGGGGGTGGTGGCGGCGCCGGGGAAGGTGGCGCTTCCAACCAAGGAGAGGGGAGCGACGAGTTTGCGTTCACCCTTAGCCGCGAGGAGTTTCTGGAGTTCGTCTTCGACGGTTTGGAGCTTCCCCATTTACAACGCAAGCCGCTCAAGTCGTTGGAAGAGATCAAAATGGTGCGGGCAGGACTGGCGCGAGATGGGGTGCCGTCACGTATCAGTATTACCCGATCGATGCGCGAGGCTTATGCACGGCGAATCGCCATGCGGGCACCCATCAAGCGTGCCTTGAAGGAGGCGCAAGAGGCGCTGGCGGCCGAGGAGCGTAAAGACCCGGTACTGCGTAATCCTGCTCGCGTCGGGGAGCTCAAGGCCGAGATCGAACGGCTGGAAAAACGTATCGACGCCATTCCCTTCATCGATACCTACGATTTGCGCTATCACCAGCTCGCCGCCCAGCCGCAACCATCGAGCCAAGCGGTGATGTTTTGTGTCATGGACGTGTCGGGCTCCATGACGCAGAACCATAAAGACATCGCCAAACGGTTTTTCTTACTGCTCTATCTTTTTTTAGAAAAGCATTACGAGAAAGTCGAGCTAGTGTTCGTGCGCCACCATACGGCTGCTAGAGAGGTGAATGAAGAGGAGTTCTTTTACTCACGAGAAACCGGCGGCACTATCGTCTCCAGCGCGCTGAACCTGGTCAATAAGATCATCGAAAAACGCTACCCCGCTGGCCAGTGGAATCTCTACGTGGCCCAGGCCTCCGATGGTGACAACTGGGACGATGATTCCAATATCTGCCGTGATCTGTTGGTGAAACAGTTGATGCCCCAACTGCAGTATTACGCCTACGTGGAAATTACCCCGCACGACCATCAATCACTGTGGCACGAGTACGAAGCCGTGGCGGCGCAGTTTCCCGAGCGTTTCGCCATGCGCCAGATCGTCGATGCGGGCGATATCTACCCCGTTTTTCGTGAGCTATTCAAGCGCCGCATGAGCCAAGAGCGGTAGTGCGAGTCGAGGAGTGCGCCATGAGTGTAAACCGCAAGCCCATCGCCACTGGGTCGGACTGGAATTTCAGCGTGCTGGAGCGCTTCGATGAGGAGCTTGCTAGGCTCGCCGATGAGTATCGGCTGGATACCTACCCCAATCAGATCGAAGTCATCACCACCGAGCAGATGATGGATGCTTATGCCAGCGTCGGTATGCCAGTGGGGTATCACCACTGGTCATTCGGTAAGCAGTTTCTCGCTGTCGAGCAGGCCTACAAACGCGGACAAATGGGATTGGCTTACGAGCTGGTCATCAACTCCAACCCCTGCATTGCCTACTTGATGGAGGAGAATACCTTGATGATGCAGGTGCTGGTCATTGCTCATGCCTGCTACGGTCATAACTCCTTCTTCAAGGGCAACTACCTATTCCGCACGTGGACCGATGCGGAATCCATCGTCGATTACCTCGTGTTCGCCCGCAAATACATCGCGCAGTGTGAAGAGCGCCACGGCGTGCACGCCGTCGAGCAACTTTTGGATGCCTGTCATGCGCTACAAAACTACGGGGTAGACCGCTACAAGCGGCCATCACCCATCTCGGCGGAGGAGGAGGCCAAACGCCAAGACGAGCGCGAAGCGTACCTGCAAACCCAGGTCAACATGTTGTGGCGAACGATCCCCGAGCCGCCAGCTGGCGTCGCGCCGCTCCCGGGAAGCCTGCACAGCGACGATGACCCCTTAGGGCTGCATACGGGGGGTCGCTACCCCTCCGAGCCCCAGGAGAACCTGCTCTACTTCATCGAAAAGAATGCCCCGCTGCTGGCCCCTTGGCAGCGTGAAATCGTGCGTATCGTGCGTAAGTTGGCCCAGTACTTTTACCCACAGCGGCAAACCCAGGTCATGAACGAGGGGTGGGCGTGCTTCTGGCACTACACGCTAATGAATCGGCTTTACGATGAGGGTAAGGTCGATGAAGGGCTGATGCTGGAGTTCTTGCAGTCCCACGCGGCGGTCATCAATCAGCCGGGGTTCGATAGCCCCTATTACAGCGGGCTGAACCCGTACGCACTGGGCTTTGCCATCTTCATGGACATCAAACGGATATGCGATGCGCCGACCGCAGAAGACCGGGAGTGGTTCCCCGACATGGCGGGCAGCGCCTGGCGGGAGACCTTAGAGTTTGCGATGCGAAATTTCAAGGATGAGTCGTTCATCCAGCAGTTTCTATCGCCCAAGGTTATTCGCGATCTAAAACTCTTTTTGATCGTCGATGACGATCATGCGGAGACCCTGGAAGTCGCTGCCATTCACGACGACCGTGGCTATAAGCGCGTTCGCGAAGCGCTCGCGAGCCAGTATGCGCTGTCCGTTCGCGAACCCAATATTCAGGTGGTGGAAGCCGCCATTCGTGGAGATCGTTCGCTAACGCTGCACCACATTCAGGATAATCGCCGTCCTCTAGGCAGAAGCGTCTACCCTGTGATTCGTCATTTACAGGAACTCTGGGGCTTTCCTGTCCACTTGATATCAATGGAAGAGGGAAAAGTCACGCGTCGTTACCGTTGGCCCGTCGAAGAGGAGAGCAAAGAAGCGGGTTGATGATAGGTATTCAGCCAAGTAATGGGTTCTTCGCCCAAAAAACCATTACCCCGCGCAGTGCGCGGGGTAATGTCGTTGGCATTGCCAAAAAGCAGCTTACGCTTTTGCGGTCCAGGATTGGCACCAGCCTTCTGGGGCAACGCTATTTTCGGGGAAGAGCTGGCAACCCTCGGTGTCTGCATTGAAGAACATGCAGTTAGAGCAGAGTTCGCCCTCTTCATAAGCGGGATGGTCACTCGCATCGCTAGCTTCTTCAACGTAGTTGAGCGCCTGAGCAGTAGGAGAGGACGGATCCAAGCGCGGGAGTTCCTGGGCAAAAGCACTCTTAGACAGGATTCCAGCACCAAACGGCAGGGCGGCGAGGCCAAGCACGCTGTTACGCATGAACTTACGACGGCTCTGATTAGCCATGGTGTCTCCTTATCGTCACGGTCTGACGTTTTACTACGGTGATCGGGTGGTGGTCCACCTCTTAAAACTCCGACAATTCTTATAAATCGGAGGTCTAAGGTACATGCTAGCGCATGCTCAAAATTAGTGCGAATAACCTTATAAATAGCGCGACAATTAGCCACGCCGGGCACCAGCGCTTGGCCGAGCCTTACAGGCTGCTATACTCGCCCCGTAGCGTGATAACCACACTTCATGAGCAGCGAGGGCGCCATGCAAAACGCAGTGATCTTGATCAATACCGAAAAAGGCCAGGTAAAAGCCGTTTCCGAGCGCCTAGCCGATGTAGAAGGGATCAGTGAAGTCTACTCAACTTGTGGTCGTTACGACTTGGTGGCCATTGCTCGAACCCGCGACTTCGAGAGCCTCGCCGAGCTGGTGACCGAGCGGCTCAATGCGGTAGAAGGGATCAGCGATACCGAAACGTTGAACGCCATGCAAGTACACTCTCGTCACGACCTGGAAACCATGTTTTCGCTTGGCTGGTAGTGCAGGCCAGTGAAACAGTAGCTCATAAATACATAAAAGAAGTGACTCAAAAGAAAGTGCAGGGGAGTGACGTCGTTGGGGAATTCATTTGTGCGCTGGCGCCGTCAAGGGCGGCGTCTGGGCATTGCTGTGCTGTTTGTCATGGTGGGTACCGGTCTGTGGGAGTTCCAAGGACGGCAACATCAAGAGGCATACACCTGGAAAGGCGTGCCTACCTGGGAAACGTTTAGGCCTACCACCATTCATCGGGTGTTGCGTAACGACGGATTTTTGGCGGGGTGGTCGGATGTGCGTGTCGGTGCGCTATGGGTGAGCTATCAAGTCGCTGCCGTGCCGGACGACACGCGCATCGGTGGCCGACCCAATTTTCAAGCAGACTGGAGAACGCTTTGGCCCGTGGGCACCGACAGCTACTCAGGCAGTGGCTATGATCGCGGACACCTAGCTCCCAACTACGCCATTGCTGCGGTGCATGGCCGCCGTGCGCAAATCGATACTTTCTTGATGAGCAACATGGCGCCTCAACGACCTAACTTGAACCGTCAGCTGTGGCAGCGTTTGGAAGAGTCGGTGATGGACCACTTTGCACCTCGTTTCGAGCGCTTGCAGGTGATCACCGGGCCCATTTACCCGGAGCGCTTCATGGATAACGTGTTCAATCGCGTGGGCTTCGTGGAAGTGCCGATAGCGTTTTATAAAATCATCGTCGCCCCCCACGAGGAAGCGCCCTTGGCGCTAGCGTTCATCATGCCCCAAGAGGTAAGAGGTAACGAGCCGCTGGATGATTATCTCGTCACCATCGATGAGGTCGAGGCGCGAACGGGGCTCAATTTCTTTCCAGACTTAACGCCTGCGATGGAGGCGGTGCTTGAGGGCGAGTTACGCACCCAAGGCTGGGCACTGGAAGAGGTGGCGCGTCGGCCGGGGCGTTACCAGTAAGTCGGCGGGCGAGAGTCGTTTGATTTTCGCTCGTCGTCGTGTATCACCGTAGTAGGGTTCAGGCGCGACAAATCAACACTCGCAGAGAGGAATGGGTCAAATAAAAAGAAGAAGTGCATCGACGTTTCGCACTGACGAGAAAGAGGCGTAAGAACAAAGAGGATAAGAGATATGAGAGAGTGATGCGGATGGGAACCCATCATGGTGCCCAGGAGAGGACTTGAACCTCCACGTCCGTACGGACACTAGCACCTGAAGCTAGCGCGTCTACCAATTCCGCCACCTGGGCGCATCATCTTTTCGTTTGTGGTCACAGCGCAACGTTCGTATTCGCATGGTGCCCAGGAGAGGACTTGAACCTCCACGACCATACGGTCACTAGCACCTGAAGCTAGCGCGTCTACCAATTCCGCCACCTGGGCGAACACGAACTCACTGCCGTAGCCTTTGCTACTGACTTGCCGCTGCACCATCGTGACGTCATGAAAAGGGGGTAACATGATGTCAAGTGGTGCCCAGAAGAGGACTTGAACCTCCACGACCATACGGTCACTAGCACCTGAAGCTAGCGCGTCTACCAATTCCGCCATCTGGGCAAGTGGCGCGTATGATACCCGGGTCGCCGCTAAATGCAAGCCCTTAGGCGGATTTTTTAACGCTGAAATACCATTAATGGGACGTTAGGTGGTTGGGTGATTGAGCGGGCAGCGCTATACTGCGCCCATGACCAAACAAAACATGCCATGCGTCAGCTCATTAGTCGCTGATGCCGACGCCAGTTGCGTCGATAGTGATTCCCGCCCGCAGTGCCATGGCGCTGCGCCAACTGTCCGCCTCCCGCAAACGCCATCAAGGATGTTGATCGCATGAAGTACTGGACGTTAAGTGATGATCCGCACGCCGAGCGCGAGGCGCAAAAGTACGACAACCCTGCGCCCAGCCGCGAATATCTGTTGGCTGCCTTAGAGAGCTACGGCAAGCCCATCACCCATGAAAACATGAGCCGCATGTTGGGCATCGAGGATGAAGATCATCTCGAAGCCGTGCGTCGGCGCATGGCCGCTATGGAGCGCGACGGGCAAGTGCTGCGTGATCGACGAGGTGCTTACGCGCTGATCGATAAGCTCGACCTGATTAAAGGTAAGGTGCTTGGGCATCGCGATGGTTTTGGCTTCGTACTCAGAGATGATGGCAAAAAGCCGGATCTCGTCCTGCCGCCTCGTCAAATGCGGCGTGTGTTTCACGGGGATCACGTGCTGGTACGCATTAGTGGTCGTGACCGTCGCGGTCGTGACGAAGCGACCATTGCCGATGTGATTGCCCGCAATACTCAAACCATTGTCGGTGTATACCGTAGTAACACGCCGGAATTTGGCGTGCTGATTCCTGAAAACCCGCGTATTACGCAAGAAGTGATCATCCCACATACCGCCTGTGGGGGTGCCAAAGACGGCCAGGTCATTTCGGCCAAGATCGTGCAGCAGCCCGCCACGCGGGTGCAGCCGGTGGGTGAAGTCATCGAAGTGCTAGGTGAGCGTATGGATCCTGGCATGGAGATCGACATTGCCATTCGCAGCTACGATATCCCCGCCGAGTTTCCGCCAGAGGTACTGGATCAAACCAGCGAAATCTCTGCCGAGGTCTTGGAGGAGGATAAAAAGCATCGCGTCGATCTGCGTGATATTCCGCTTGTCACCATTGATGACGAATCTGCCAAAGATTTCGACGATGCTGTCTGCGCTTGGAAGACCAAATCCGGTAGTTGGAAGCTGCTGGTAGCGATTGCCGATGTGTCGCACTATGTTCGACCCGGCACTGCGCTGGATGATGAAGCGCGTACGCGTGGGAACTCGGTTTATTTCCCCGGTCAAGTCGTCCCGATGTTGCCGGAGCTGCTCTCCAATGGCCTCTGTTCGCTGAATCCGCATGTCGACCGCCTGGTGATGGTGTGCGAGATGAACATCTCCAAAACCGGCGCCATTAGTCGCTACTCGTTCTATGAAGCCGTGATGAACTCCCATGCACGCCTGACCTATAACAAGGTGGCGGCCATGCTGGACAGCGAGAGCGAAGAGGGTGAGGCGCTGCGCCGTGAGCATGCGGAATTAGTCAAGCCGCTCAAAAACCTGCACGAGCTGTATGGCCTGCTGCGCTCTGCTCGGGAAGAGCGTGGCGCGATCGATTTCGATACTACGGAAACGGCGATCATCTTCAACGATGAGCGCAAGATCGAAAAAATCGTGCCGCGAACGCGTAACGACGCTCACAAGCTCATCGAGGAGTGCATGCTGGCCGCCAACGTAGCCACGGCGCGCTTCTTGGATAAGCATGACCTGCCTGCGCTTTACCGTATTCATGAGCGGCCCACGCCCGAGCGTTTAGACAAGCTGCGCCTGTTCTTGAGTGAGCTGGGGCTTTCCGTGGGTGGGGGCGACGAACCCACGCCGCAAGACTATCAAGCGCTGCGTGAAGCCATCGCTGACCGACCGGATGCCGATATCATTCAAACGGTCATGCTGCGCTCGATGAATCAGGCCGTCTATTCGCCTCAGAACGAAGGACACTTCGGTTTGGCGTACCAGGCGTATGCGCACTTTACGTCACCGATTCGCCGCTATCCCGATCTCTTGGTTCACCGCGCTATTCGTTCGGTCATTCGCGGGCCGCGCCAGACCAATACAGTCGTGCGGGTAGAAGGGGCACCGGTAGAGCCGCCGAGCAAGTGGTGCCCCTATACCTTCGAGCAAATGCTGGAACTGGGCGAGCACTGCTCGATGACCGAGCGACGCGCGGATGAAGCGACTCGCGATGTCGAGAGCTGGCTCAAGTGTGAGTTCATGTCCGATAAGCTTGGGGAGACGTTCGAAGGCACGATTGCCTCGGTGACTCAGTTCGGCCTGTTCGTGCGCCTCGATGACTTCTATGTCGAAGGGTTGGTACACGTAACGTCGCTGCCCTCGGACTACTACCACTACGAAGCCGAGAAACATCGCCTGAAAGGGGAGCGCACGGGGACTACCTACCGCTTGGGCGACGGTCTGACCGTTCAAGTGGCGCGTGTCGATATGGACGATCGGAAAATCGACTTTGGTTTGGCCGACGACAAGCCGCGCCCGCGTCGTCAGCCCCGTAAGCGTCGTGGCGAAGAGGGTGGCCCCAAAGCGGCCGCCGCCACCGATAAACCGGCAGCGCGTCGCGGCCCGCGCCGCACGCGCAGCGGCTCGCGCAAACCATCAGCGAAAAAGGGATGAGCATGAAATCGTCGTCTCGACGTCACCCGCCAAAGGCCATCCGTACGCCGGATGGCCTGGATCACGTCTACGGCGTTCACGCGCTCGAGAGTCTGCTCGAGCGTGGAGAGACGCCCCGCGAGCTATGGGTGCAGCAGGGGGCGGGTAACCGCTTGAAAGAACTAGTCGCCAGTGCTCAGTCTGGCGGCGCACGAATCAAAGAACAGCCCCGTGATGTGCTCGACCAGCTCACCCAGGGTGCGACGCACCAAGGCGTGGTGGCGTTTTGCGCTCCCTTGATGCCAGAAGGCGAAGAGTCGCTGTGGTTGAAATTGCGCGCCTGGCAGGCATCCACACCGCCCCTGCTACTGGTGCTCGATGGCGTCACCGATGTGCATAATTTCGGTGCCTGCCTACGCAGTGCCGATGCCGCCGGGGCCCACGGCGTGATCGTGGCGAAAGACAAAGCCGCACCGCTCAATGCCACGGTCAGAAAGGTGGCCTGTGGGGCGGCGGAAGTCGTGCCGGTCTATCAGGTCACGAATCTATCGCGCACGTTGGCCAAGCTCAAAGATGCGGGTGTCTGGATTACCGGTACTGCCGGTGAAGCAGTGACCAGCGTGTTCGAGATCGACATGACGGGTCCTACCGCGCTGGTGATGGGCGCCGAAGGCAAGGGCATGCGCCGGTTGACCCGCGAAGCCTGCGATAATCTCGCCAAGCTGCCCATGGCCGGGCAAGTGTCGAGCTTGAACGTCTCGGTGGCCACCGGTATCTGCCTGTTCGAAGCCGTTCGCCAGCGGCAGCTTGCAAGTTAGCGGCCAGCCCACTAGAATGCTTGCGCCCGTTTATTCATAAGCGGGCGTTCGTATGGATAACTCATCCGTACGATTAACAGTTCTGCTTGATGCGCTATCTCGGCTGTTCGCGGCCTAGAAAGGGCATTTCAGTTAACTCCTTGCTTCCCTGTCGCCGTTGAGGCATCTGCCCCAGCGCGCATCGGAAGCTGCCAAACCGCAAGGAGATTCCATGCGTCATTACGAAATCGTGTTTATGGTCCACCCGGATCAGAGCGAGCAAGTGCCGGCTATGGTCGAGCGCTACACCAGCATCGTTACCGAAAACGCTGGTACTGTGCATCGCCTGGAAGATTGGGGCCGTCGTCACCTGGCTTACCCGATCAACAAGATCCACAAAGCCCACTACGTGCTGATGAACGTCGAGTGCACCGGTGAGACTCTCGAAGAGATCGAGAACATCTTCCGTTTCAACGACGCCATCATCCGCAGCCTGGTCGTTCGCTGCAAAGAAGCGATCACCGAAGCGTCTCCGATGATGAAGCCGGCAGAAGAGAAGCGTCCGCGTCGCGAAGAAAAACCGCGCGCTGAAGCTGAAGAAACTGCCTGATTTTATCCACCGCACGTTTTAAGGAGCTAGTCCATGGCACGTTTTTTCCGTCGCCGTAAGTTTTGCCGCTTCACCGCTGAAGGCGTCAAGCAGATCGACTACAAAGATCTCGACACGCTGAAGGCTTACATCACCGAAACCGGCAAGATCGTTCCGAGCCGCATCACCGGCACCAAAGCACGCTATCAGCGTCAGCTGGCGACCGCTATCAAGCGTTCACGCTACCTGGCACTGCTGCCCTACTCCGATAGCCACCAGTAAGCGTTTGACGTGATGCTGGCACTCGCAAGATGGCTGATGCGTGGCACGCCCTATGCCGCAGGCGGGGCAGCGCTAGCAGCGTTAGTGCCCTGGCTGTTTTGGTTGGGTGCGGCCATCGCAGCGTTAGTGACCTTGCGCAAGGGCTTTGCTCCCGCGCTACCGGTGATTATCGCTGCGGCATTACCAGCTGGTTTCTGGTGGGCGCAGGGCGATGTGATTCCGCTGGCGAGCGTACTACTCGTCTCGCTAATGGCGGTCATATTGCGCGAAAGGATGCGCTGGAGCGAAGCTTTGATCGTTGGCACCTTAGCGGCCGCGGTCATGGTTCAGCTTGGCATCTTCAGCCCGCCGGGTGGCACCGAACTCATGCTGGAGCAACTGCGCGAGAGCTCGCAAGAGATCGACCGCATGCTCACGGAGTTTGCCAACCAAGGCATCGATACGACGACTCTGGCCGCCATGGTCATTGGCGGCGTCACGGGGTTGGTTGTGCTGTTAGCGGCCATCGCATGTCTGGCGCTAGCACGCAGCTGGCAGGCTGGGCTTTATAACCCAGGTGGCTTTCGTGATGAGTTTCATGCCTTGCGTTTGACACCCAAGGAGCTCGCTATCTTAGTGGGGCTTGGGGTGGCAGGCATGGTGCTGGGAGCGCAGGCGCTGGCCATGCTGAGTTGGATTCCGCTGCTGATCGCCGGTATTGCGTTAGTGCACGGGTTTATTGGAATAAAGGGGATGAACGGGCTGTGGCTGGTAGCATTCTATGTGCTGCTGATCACGACCTGGCCCACGATTCTCATTGTGCTGCTGTTGGGGCTGATCGATACATTCGCGAACGTTCGCGCACGCCTTGCCCGCAGCAATTGACAAGAGGTTTACGAGATGGAAGTCATTCTGCTCGACAACATTGGTAAGCTGGGCGGCCTGGGTGACAAAGTCACTGTCAAGCCCGGTTATGGTCGTAACTACTTGGTACCCTACGGTTTAGCCGTACCGGCCACCAAAGAGAACGTAGAAGCGTTCGAAGCGCAGCGTGCCGAGCTCGAAGCACAAGCCGCTGAGCGTAAAGCCGAAGCCCAAGCACGCGCTGAGCAGCTCAACGACATCGAACTGTCGTTGGTGTCCAAAGCCGGTGACGAAGGCAAGCTGTTCGGCTCTATCGGTCCGCGTGACCTGGCCGACGCCATCTCCTCTGCTGGCATCGAAGTTGCCAAGAGCGAAGTGCGTATGCCGCAGGGCCCGATTCGCCAAACGGGCGAATACGACATCGACCTCCACCTGCATGCAGAAGTGGACGCCGTTGTACGCGTGGTCGTTGTCGCCGAGTAATCTCGCTCGCCAACGCTAACGCCTCAAAGGGCGCGGGATCTCCCGCGCCCTTTGTCTTTTATGAACCGCTGACGAGTGTGATTCGGCCAGTGGTGTGAAGGAAGCTGCCCGGCTAAGATAAGCGCCGTTGGCAACGCGTTACATTTAAGGAGCTCGCTATGCAGGACCAGCCCTCTGCTGATCAGGAAACGGCGGCGCTAAAGCTGCCGCCGCACTCGCTAGAGGCGGAGCAGTCGGTGTTAGGCGGGCTCATGCTAGACAATCAAGCCTGGGATAACGTGTCCGAGCGCTTGGTCGCCGACGATTTCTATCGCTATGAGCACCGTTTGGTGTTCAACGTGATGATTCACTTGGCGGAATCAGGGCAGCCGCTCGATGTGGTCACGCTGTCCGAAGCGCTGGAAGCGCGGGACCAGTTGGATACCGTCGGCGGGCTAGGGTTTCTGGCGGAGCTTGCCCGCAATACGCCCTCGGCCAGCAACATACGCGCCTACGCGGATATCGTTCGCGAACGCGCCACGCTGCGCAAGCTGATTCGTGCCGCCAACCAAATCGCCGAAGGGGCGTTCTCACCGCAGGGACGACCCGCCGATGAGCTGTTGAACGAAGCCGAGCGGCTGGTGTTTCAAATTGCCGAAGAGCGCCCCAAAACCGGTGGACCTATCGGTATGAGCGATCTGCTCACCAAAGCGGTCGACCGCATTGATGAGCTATTCAACCTCAAAGGCGAGATGACTGGTCTCTCCACCGGTTTCCGCGATCTGGACGAGATGACCTCGGGTCTGCAGCCCTCCGACTTGGTGATCATCGCTGGGCGTCCATCGATGGGTAAGACGACATTCGCCATGAACTTGGTCGAGCATGCGGTCATCTCTAGCGACAAGCCGGTCATGGTGTTCTCCATGGAGATGCCCGCAGAGTCGCTGATGCTACGGATGCTCTCTTCACTGGGGCGCATCGACCAGACGCGCGTTCGCTCGGGCCAGCTGGAAGATGAGGATTGGCCAAGGCTCACATCGGCTGTCAACCTTCTCAAAGACAAACAGCTGTTCATCGATGATACCGCCGCGCTCTCGCCCAATGAGATGCGCTCGCGACTGCGCCGTATCGTGCGTGAGCACGGCAACATGGCGCTGATCATGATTGACTATCTTCAGTTGATGCAGATCCCTGGCTTTTCCGAAAACCGCACGGGGGAAATCTCTGAGATCTCACGCTCTCTGAAAGGTTTGGCAAAGGAGTTCAACTGCCCGGTCGTGGCGCTTTCGCAGCTTAACCGCTCGCTCGAACAGCGCCCCAACAAGCGCCCCGTGATGTCGGATTTGAGGGAGTCGGGCGCGATCGAGCAGGATGCGGACGTCATTGCCTTCGTTTACCGGGATGAGGTGTATAACCCCGACAACCCAGATAACCAGGGCATTGCGGAGCTCATCATCGGTAAGCAGCGTAACGGGCCGATTGGCACCGTTCACATGGCTTTCATTGGTAAATACACGCGCTTCGAGGATTTGGCGCCCGATAGCTATGGCGAGGCGTTTGGCGATTAACTTGAGCGTCATGGGGGAGAACGTATAATGCGCACCCTCATGAGCAGTTCGCCTCGAGCAGATAGAGAGACAGGAGTAACAAATGGCAGGTGGTTTTAGGCGCGGTAACCGCAAACGTCTTCCGAAACTGGAAGGCCGTGGTGAACTCCAGTCGCTAGAGCGCGAAGGCCCTTTCAAAGAGTGGCTGGGCATGCCCGATCTCTATCGCTACTTTTTGGTGGTGGAGGGGGAGAAGTACAGCTACCAAACCGAAGATGCTGAACTCCCCGTCGTGGTAGGCGACAAAGTGGTGTTTCGCTATAAAGAGACCAAAGGTGGGAACTGGATCGATCGTAACTCGCTGGGCAAAGCAATCGACCCCTCCGAGTATCAATAAGTCGACCGTTAGTTGACGATTGAGACAGGAACTCTTCCCTGTTATTGCCGTCTTAGGCAGTTAGTGCCAAGGTAATATGATTGTCATGGAGCCGCTTCATGCTGTGTTCCATGACGATGACCAATAACAGGAGGGAACCATGGAACTGAAAGCGCTGAAACAGTTCGTCGTGAATCACGACAATTTTGAAATCCGTGTGATTACCCATTCGGGTAGTCGTTTTTACCAAGTCGAGCTTGAAAATGTAGAAGGTGAGCGCCACATGTTGATGCAGCGCGGTAAACCGATGCTGTTTCGCTCACTGGATGACGTTTATCTAGAGCTCAAGCGTGCGGGTATCCATCGCGCCTACTTAGTGCAGCACGTGCCTCAAGATGAGGTGATTGGCCGCGACGCTCATTATAGTGCGCCGCTGACCTCGCGTATGCCGCTCGTCTTTTGATCCAGCCGCTGTATTAGCTGACGGTTTTACCCTGTCGTTTTTCCCACCATCGCCCCAGCCGAATACGGCGACGGGCAAAGAAACGGTAGCCTGCATCCATCATGCTGCGCAGGCCCGGTAAGCAAGATAGCTTTACTAGCCGCCGGTAGCCCAACACCGCATAGAGGGCCCGGCTGGCGTCCATCCCGATGAACCACCTCCCTTCTTGATCTTGCAAATGCAGTTGGCCCATCATGGCGTCGAAACTGCGACCGACCTCGTCTGGCTTGAACTCGCTGCTCTGAATATCGACCAGCCGAACGCGAGACCGATGGCGGTGTTTGGCGAGCCAAGCGACTTCCACTCGGCAAAAGGGGCAGTCCCCGTCATGGTAGAGCGTGACCGGAGCCTGGGCATCCAGCGCTGCGAAACGGCTCATGAGCGGTTCTCCGAGTCAGATGTAGAGGAAGCGTGTTGGGCAGCAGAGGCATAGCCCTTCGTATGCGCCGGTTGGCCGTAGCCTTTACTGGTCGGCAGTTTGGCAAGGAATTGCTCGGCCTGCTGGCGAATGGCCTCGCGCTTCTCCTCTTTCATGCGTCCTAACGAGCCATAAATGAGCTTCATTCGTGGATTACGGTTGAGCCGTTCCGCATTGGTTTCCAAAAAGTGCCAGTAAAGACTGTTGAAAGGGCAGGCTTTGGGGCCGGTCATCTGTTTGGGCGAGTAGCGACAGTGCTGACAGTGATCAGACATCTTATCGATGTATTTACCCGAAGCGCAGTAAGGCTTGGAGCCCATCAAACCGCCATCGGCGTGCAGTACCATCCCGAGGGTATTAGGCAGTTCGACCCACTCGCAGGCATCGGCGTAGACGGCGAGGTACCAGTCGCACAGCGCTTCGGGCTTGACGCCGCACAGCAGGGCAAAGTTGCCGGTGACCATGAGTCGCTGGATGTGGTGCGCATAGCTGTTGTCGATGGTCATTTGAATGGCGCGCTGCAGGCAGCGCATGTCGGTGTTGGCGTCCCAATAAAACGCGGGCAGCTCGCGGGTGAAGCCTAGCTGGTTCTCCTGTTTGTACCCGGGCATGTGCGTCCAGTAGAGCCCGCGCACGTATTCGCGCCAGCCGAGTATTTGGCGGATGAAACCCTCTACCGCATTGATAGGCGCTTTGCCCGCATGGTAGTGCGCCTCGGCGGCGTCACACACTTCGATCGGCGAGAGCAGGCCAATGTTCATCGCCGCAGACAGGCGTGAGTGATACAAAAAGGGTTCTCGGTCACTAATGGCATCTTGGTAGCGGCCAAAGTCTGCTAGCCCGTGTTCGATGAAGTGGTTCAAATCGACCAGTGCCTGCCGCCGGGTGACCGGCAAGTTGAAGGTCTCCATCGTTCCCATGTGATCAGCGAAATGGTCAGCGGCGTCCTTAAGAGCTGCTTTTGTCACGTCATCCTGGCCGTGGTTGGGCAGCGCAGGAAAGCTCAGCGAGGTATCGATGGGCTCGCGGTTGTCGTGGTCGTAATTCCACTGGCCGCCGCTGGGCGTGTCGCCCTCCATGAGCAGGCCGGTACGCTTGCGCTGCTCGCGGTAGAAATACTCCAGGCGCAGCTGTTTGCGGCCCTCTGCCCAGCGTGAAAAGTCGTCCGGTGTGGTGAAGAAGCGGTCATCTTCCCACAGCTGCCAGGGGAGGGCGTTGTGTTGGCGCTGCTGCATGTCGTTCCACAGCCGCCACTCGCCGGGGCGGGTAACGCGAATTTCATCACAGCCGTACTGCTTGGCGAGCCGCTCGGCTTCTTCTATCAGCGACTGGGTGTTATCGCCATCATTGATGCGGCTGTAATGCACCGTATAGCCTTTGTCTCTCAAGGCGTCGGCAAAGTGGCGCATGGCGGCCATGAAAAGACCGATCTTATGCAGATGGTGAGGCACGTAGCGTGCCTCTTCGGCCACTTCGCACATCGCCACCACCGCATTGGAAGGCGCTTCGCGAAGGGTTGGCAGCGTCAGCGTGAGCTGATCACCCAGTACCAGGAGTAACGGCTTGGACATGAGTTGGCCTGCAGTTATACAAATAATGTTGATAGTATAACTTTATGCCGCGACTTTGCCGAAAAGTGTTAAGATTTTGCCCATTACGTACACCCGAGGAGTTAGCGAGATGGCCGATAGCATCGTGAAGGATCAACCCGGTGAGGGGCGCTTGGCCCACGCGCCCAGCAGCCACCCTGCCGTTCCCCGCGCCAAGGTGGGCGTCGTTCTAGCGAATCTGGGAACGCCCGATGCCACCGATTACTGGTCCATGCGTCGCTATCTCAGCGAGTTCTTGTCCGATAAACGAGTCGTAGATTACGCCGGATGGAAATGGCAGCCTCTTTTGCAGCTCATCATCCTGACCAAGCGTCCGTTCTCCTCGGGCAACGCGTACAAAAGCATCTGGAATAACGAGAAGAACGAAAGCCCGTTGCTGACCATCACCCGTGCACAAACGGAAAAAATGACCGAGCGCCTGAAAGCGCTTTACGGCGACGATGTCGAGGTCGATTTCTGTATGCGCTACGGCAATCCTTCAACGGACAGCGTGCTCAAACGCATGAAAGAGAAGGGTTGTGAGCGCATCGTCTTCTTCCCGCTCTATCCGCAGTACGGCTCGCCCACTACCGCTACTGCCAATGATCAAGCGTTTCGTACGCTGATGAAAATGAAGTGGCAGCCCTATATCCGTACCGTACCGGCCTATTTCGAGCATCCGACGTATATCCAGGCGTTGGCTAACTCGGTACAAGAGGCGTACGACGGCTTCGATAGTCGTCCCACCAAACTCGTGGCGAGCTATCACGGCGTGCCGGAGCGTTATCTGATGGAGGGTGACCCCTACCACTGCCAGTGTCAGAAAACGACGCGCCTACTGCGTGAAAAGCTGGGGTTGAGCAAAGAGGAGGTCGATACTGCGTTTCAGTCGCAGTTCGGTCCTGAAAAGTGGGTCGGTCCGCAAACGGTCGACCATGTTGCCGAACTGGCGAAACAAGGGCACAAGCACATTGCGATTCTTTCGCCAGCCTTTTCCTCTGATTGTGTCGAGACCCTCGAAGAGATCAAAGAGGAGATCCACGATAGTTTCATGGAAGCGGGTGGTGAAACCTTTAGCTACATCCCTTGCTTGAACGATCGCGATGACCATATCGATGCACTATTGGCGGTAGTGAATAACGAATTATCGGGTTGGTTACCAACAACGTAACGTCATATGGCGGTGCATAAAACCGCCTAGCGTATTGCGCTAGGCGGTTTTTTATTGAGACCGACTTTCCTAGAAAAGTGGGAAGGGTTGGTATAAGGTTTGTGGATATAAAATCACACTTATTCAACGCTCGAACGGCTGCTGACGTGTCGACAAGCGGCCGTTTTGAGGTGAATGCACGCAATTAGGGAGAAGGCGCCGGATGCAATTTGCCGTATTAATGGGCTTCGTGTTGGCAGCGCTGTCACCGCTGCTCAACCGCTGGTTTGGGGAGCGAGCAAGCCTGCTGCTTGCGCTATTTCCGGCACTTTTGGCCGCTTGGTTGTTAAGCCAAGCGCCGTTGGTTCTCCATGAGGGCCCTCAGCTATTGGCGTGGTCGTGGGTGCCGTCATTGGGTATCAGCTTGAGCTTTTTGCTCGATGGCCTGTCGCTGCTGTTTGGCTTGCTGATTACGGTGATCGGCACCTGCGTCTTGGTCTATGCAGGTGGCTATTTGAAAGGTCATCAGGATATGGCCCGTTTCCATTTGGCTCTGGTCGCGTTTATGGCCTCCATGCTGGGGCTCGTGCTCGCCGATGGCCTGCTTACGCTATTCATTTTTTGGGAACTGACCAGCATCACCTCCTACCTCCTGATTGGCTTCAATCACCAGGATATCGAGGCGCGTAAATCGGCACGTCAAGGTTTGTTCGTGACGGTCGCCGGTGGGTTGGCACTGATGGCAGGGCTAGTGCTGCTGGGTGTAGCAAGCGGTAGCTGGTCTCTCCATGACATTCTGCGCGCCGATGAGGACCTTCGCCAACACGCGCTCTATACCCCCATGTTGATCTGTTTGTTGCTGGGTGCGTTTACCAAATCGGCGCAGTTCCCTTTCCATTTCTGGTTGCCCAACGCCATGGCAGCGCCAACGCCCGTGTCCGCCTATCTGCACTCCGCCACCATGGTGAAGGCGGGCATTTACTTATTGGCACGGCTGCAGCCCGAGCTGGGTGGCACTGCCCTATGGATGACGATACTCTCCGTGGTCGGAGCGACCACCATGCTGACCGGCGCTTTTCTGGCGATTCATCACACCAACATCAAGAAGTTGCTGGCGTACTCGACGGTCATGGCGCTGGGTACGCTGACCATGCTGTTAGGCATTGGCTCCGAGTATGCCATGACAGCGTTCGTGACGTTCTTGCTGGCCCACTCACTGTACAAAGGCGCCCTGTTCATGGTGGCGGGGATTCTTGATCACGAAACCGGTACCAAGGATGTCACGGCCATGGGGGGACTGCGCAGCGTGATGCCCGTGACGGCGACCATTGCACTGATAGCAGCGCTTTCCTTGGCGGGTGTGCCACCGTTACTTGGCTTTATCGGTAAAGAGCTAATGCTCGAAGCAGCGCTAGGCGCCGAGCGTGTCCGGTCAATATTGGTGGTGTTCGCCTTTATGGCGGCCGTGTTGACCATTGCGGTGGCGTCCATCATCGCGCTGCGACCTTTTTATGGCGCACGCCATGAAACTCCTAAAACGCCCCATGAAGCACCGCTAAGCATGCTGATCGGCCCAGGCCTATTGGCCCTTGGATCGCTCGCGCTTGGCTTAGCGCCCACCATGTTGGGAGCCGATGCGTTATTGACGTCGGCGGCCACGGCAGTGGCGGGGGAGGCGCTGCCGATCTCGCTGTCGCTGTGGTATGGCGTCAACATGGCGTTGATCATGTCCGTGGTGAGCCTACTGCTCGGTTTCTTTCTCTTCAAGCGTTGGGACAGTGTACGTGGCCAGTTGGCCAGACTGACCCCCGTGATGCGCTATGGGCCCGAAGCAGGCTACGAGGGCCTGATGAATGGCATCGTGCGCTTTTCCGAGTGGCAAACTCGACTCCTGCAAAACGGCTATATGCGTAACTATATATTGGTGATGCTGGTCGTGCTGATTGCGCTAATCGGCAACTCCATTTTGTTGCGCCATTCCCCCCAGCTAGCGCTCGAGCTAGACGTGCGCTTTCACGAAGTGATCGTGGTGGGCACCATGGCGATGGGGGCTCTGTTCGCCACGATTTCGCGCTCTCGGTTGGGAGCCGTTGTCTCGGTCGGCATCATGGGCTTCTCCATTGCGCTGATCTTCATTCTGTTCAGCGCGCCGGACTTAGGCATTACCCAACTGCTCGTTGAAACCATGACGGTGATTCTGCTAGTCCTGGTGCTCTTCCGGCTGCCTCGCTTCTCCAACCTCTCCACGAATCTGGAGCGCATTCGCGATGGGTCGGTTGCAGCGACCATGGGCGTGCTGATGTTCTTATTGATCATGACGGCGTGGAGTATCGATCAGTTCGAAAGCATCTCGACCTACATGGTCGAGAACAGTGCGCCGCTTGCCCATGGTCGAAATATCGTCAATGTCATCCTGGTCGATTACCGTGCCCTCGACACCTTGGGTGAGATGTTCGTGCTAGCGTTGGCCGCCATTGGCGTGATTGCCATGCTCAAGCTTCGCCACGGCGAAACGGAGGGTAGGACAAATAGTGGCGAAAAAGCCAGCGTGAAGGAGCCCTACGATGGTTAAATCAGGCACGATCATTTTAAACACCGCAGCGCGCTTTCTCATGCCGCTGCAGCTCATGTTCTCGGTCTTCCTGCTGCTGCGGGGGCATGATGAGCCCGGGGGAGGATTCATTGCTGGGCTCGTGGCAGCGGGCGCGTTCACTTTGTATTTATTTGCCTTTGGCGTAAGCGCCACGAAAGAGGTACTGCGCATGGTCGACCCGCGAGACTTGATCGGCGCAGGACTCTTTTTTGGGATGATCTCGGTAGTGCCCGCTTGGTTCATGGGGCAGCCTTTTCTGACTGCTCAGTGGTGGACGATTCCGGTGATCGACTTCAAAGCCTCGACGCCGCTGATTTTCGATATTGGCGTCTATCTGGCGGTACTGGGCTCCGTCATGGGTATGGTCATGGCATTAATGGAGGTGGATAAGGATGAGCCATAAGTCCCTTAGACTCATCGAATCGGGAGGTTGCCGATGGAACCGTTAATGGCCCTCGTCATAGGCCTGCTCTACGCGACCGCCATATTCATGATGTTGCGTCGCTCTATCGTCAAACTGGTGATTGGTCTGCTGCTGCTGTCCAACGCCGCTAACCTGTTAATTTTTACCACGGCCGGTATGACGCGGGGTGCGCCCCCCCTGATCCCCGAAGGCATGATGCAGCCATTGGGTGGCGTTGCCGACCCCTTGCCGCAAGCAGTGGTATTGACGGCTATCGTGATTGCCTTTGGTGTATTGGCGTTTGCGGTGGTGCTGATTCGCCGCGCTTATGAAATCGTCAAGGCGGATGACTTGGACAAGATGAAGGATACCGACACGTGAGGCCTGAAGTCGCACTCCCCGTTTTACTGCCGCTACTTTCTGGGGCCATTTCGCTGATGTTTTGGCGTTCGCGCCCGATGCAGCGTTTTATTGCCGTGGCGGGCAACGTCGCGCTATTCGTCGTCAGCCTGTGGCTGTTCGTTGCGGTCTTGGAAGATGGCTACATCACCATTCAAATGGGCAGCTGGCCAGCACCGTTTGGGATAACGCTCGTCGCTGACATGCTCAGCGCTGTGATGATACTGCTCACCGGCATCATCGGCTTGGCCATGGGGATTTACTCCCTGGCGACGACTGGCCGCGGCCACGAAAAATTTGGCTACTACCCGCTGATGCATTTGCTACTGGCGGGGGTGGCGGGCGCCTTTTTAACGGGCGATATCTTCAACCTCTATGTCTGGTTCGAAGTGATGCTGGTGGCCTCGTTTGCGCTCCTCACGCTCGGTGGCGAGCGCGCCCAGATGGAGGGCGCCATCAAGTACGTCACGCTCAACCTGCTGGCTTCGGTGATTTTTCTCAGCGCGGTGGGGTTGCTCTACGGCACGGTGGGAACGCTCAATATGGCCGATATTGCGCTGCGCATGGATGAGGCCGAGCACAGCGGTATGGTCGAAGTGCTGGCGGTGATGTTCATGGTGGCCTTTGGTATCAAAGCCGCCGCGTTTCCGCTATTTTTTTGGCTGCCTGCGTCCTATCATACGCCGCCGGTGGCGGTATCGGCGTTGTTTGCGGGACTGCTCACCAAGGTGGGCGTTTACTCGCTGTTTCGGGTATTTACGCTGATCTTTGATCAAACCATGGGCTACCTCCAAGACATCATGCTGTGGGGAGCAGTATTGACCATGGTGACCGGCGTGTTAGGCGCCGCCGCTCAGTATGAATTTCGTCGTATCCTCTCGTTTCATATCGTCAGTCAGATTGGTTACATGATATTGGGACTGGCGCTCTATACGCCGCTGGCCATTGCCGGCGGTGTGTTCGCGATCATGCACAATATCATCGTCAAGACGAACCTGTTCTTGATCAGCGGCATTACGCATCGCCTCCAAGGGACGTACCAGCTCAAAAAAATGGGTGGGCTCTATCGTGAGCGGCCTTGGCTGGCCGTCGCGTTTTTTATCAGCGCGTTTTCTCTGGCGGGTATCCCACCGCTCTCGGGGTTTTTTGCGAAGTTCGTGCTGGTGCGGGCGGGCTTTGAGGCAGAGGCTTACGTGGCGACCGGCATCGCTCTGGCCGTGGGTTTGATGACGCTCTACTCCATGGTGAAGATCTGGAATGAAGTGTTCTGGAAGGCGCTACCTGAAGAAAACCAGGTGCCCGAAACACCGACACCGACAGGCGATGACGGCCGGTTGCTGAAGCCCAGCCTGTGGATGATGTATCTGCCTGTCGTGGTGCTGGCCATGATGTCCCTGCTCATTGGCGTGTTTGCCGAACCCATCATGCTGGTGATGAACCAAATAGGCGATCAATTGATGACGCCTTCAGGCTATATCGAAGCGGTACTCGGTGCCTCCGCAAGCGCGGAAGCAGCGCTACTGGATCCCCTTGAGATACAGGCCGAACGTGTCGATGACCGCTTGGAGGAAACACCATGACAGGCGCCATTTGGAACCTCTTGCTTGGTTTGGCCTGGGTGCTGCTGAGCGGCGACTTCTCCGGGTTGAATTTGTTGGTAGGGATGATTTTTGGCTATATCGCGTTGCTGCTGATCGAGCCTCAAGTCGATGGGTTGAAAGGCTATCCTGCTCGTGTGCCGCGCTTCATCGGCTTTCTCGGCTTTTTCATCAAAGAGTTGGTTCAGGCCAACTTACGCGTGGCATTCGATATCCTGACGCCGCCTTGGCACATGCAGCCGGGGGTCATTGCCTTACCGCTGTCGGCACGCACCGAAATGGAGATCACCCTGGTGGCGAATTTGATTTCGCTCACACCGGGTACCCTGAGCCTAGACGTGTCCGATGACCGTAAAGTGTTGTATATCCATGCGATGTTCCTGGACGACGAAGAGGAGCTTCGGCGCAATTTGAAAGAGATGGAACACAGGGCACTGGAGTTATTTCGTTAATGGAAACCGTGATTTTAATTAGTCAGGTGATCATGGGCTTGGCGCTCGTGCTGACCTTCGTTCGCGTGGTGCGTGGACCTAGTCTGCCAGATCGCGTAGTGGCCCTAGAACTGTTCTCGACGACGGTCGTGGGGTTGGTCGGTGTGTATGCCATTCAATCGGGCGTCTCCAGCTTTTTGGATGCGGCCATCGTCATTGCGTTGATGGGGTTTTTGGCCGCGATTGGCTTTGCACGCTTCTTGGAACGGGGAGGGCCTCGGGATGATTGATGCCATCAAAGGCGCCATGCTGCTGGTCGGCGCGAGTTTTATGCTGCTAGCCGCCGTAGGGCTCCTTCGCTTGCCCGATCTACTGACACGCATGCATGCCACCACCAAAGCCGCCGCGCTGGGTGTGATTCTGATCATGTTGGCCTCGGCCATGCATTTTGCCGAGGTAGGGGTCGTCGCGCGTTCGTTAGCCATTATCGTGTTCATTTTGATCACCGCGCCTATTGCCGCCCACGTGATTGGCCGAGCCGGTTACTTTGTGGGCTCTCGGCTTTGGAGCGGCACGGTCAAAGATGAGCTGCGCCCTAACTACGACCCGCTCACCCATGAGCTGAAAAGCGGTATGGAGACGCAAGAAAACGCGAAGCGCCACCCTCGCAATACCGATCCCGACTAACGTTAGGCGTCACCGTAATTAATAGAAGCCACCCAGGTTGGGTGGCTTTTTTTATGCGCGACTTAAAAGAGGGTAGGTGCGTGTTATGGCAAAGTCGAGGTATCAATTTATATACAATAATTGTACTGTATAAGTTATTATGTCCATGTATTACGGCGTAGCGTGGCATAGCCAGCACGCAGCGAGATGGATAGATGAAACGGAAACACGATTTACCGCAAAAAGACTGCGTTCAATGCCAGCGCCCATTTACTTGGCGGAAAAAATGGGCGCGCTGCTGGGACGAGGTGCGCTTCTGCAGCGAACGTTGCCGTCGCGAGGCCAAGCAGCACAGCACGCCGAGGAGGCAAGAGCATGAACAGCACGACTGACATTGTCTGGCTGCAGGATAATCTGCGTGTCGCCGACAACCCCTTATTACATTTCGAACACAGCCCGGATCAGCTACTTTGCCTTTACGTGCTCGACCAGCGTTGGCTCCAGGCGGCCGTGCCGGGTGAAAAGACGCCCAGGCTAGGGCCAGCGCGTTTGCGCTTTTTATGGCAAAGCTTGATGGAGCTTCGCGGAGAATTGTTGCGCCGAGGTAGCGACCTGTTGGTGCGCATTGGTGACCCGGCAGCGGTCGTCGTCGAACTGGCCACCTCGCTTGGTGCGCGTGAAGTCCGAGTGGCGGAACACTCAGGATGCGAAGAGTCGGAGAACGTCACTCGCGCGGCTGCCGGTTTGCCCGCTAGTTGCCGACTTTACCGTGCAGATAGCGGTTATTTGATCGACGCTGCTGCGCTGCCGTTCGAATTGGACGCATTGCCATCCAGTTTTTCTGCGTTTCGTCGCAGTGTAGAAAAACAGTGTGAGATACCGCCTCCCTTGCCCGCGCCGGTCACCCTGCCAGGCTGGCCTGACGGTGCGCCACGCGGTTTCCCACCGTTGAAGTCGGTGTGTGAAACCAGCGCCGCTTGGCAACCCGATAATCGTCAGGGGTTCGTATTCGTGGGCGGCGAGTCGGCAGCGAACGATCGTTTGCAGCACTACTTATGGCGTCAAAACGGCGCGGAGTCTTATAAGAAAACGCGCAATGGCCTGCTAGGCGCCAACTTCTCCACGCGCTTTTCTCCGTGGCTTTCCCGTGGCTGCCTATCAGCCCGCCAAGTGAATCACGAAGTAAAAGCGTGGGAGGCCGAGTTCGGTAGCTGTGAATCAAGCTACTGGATCGTCTTCGAACTTTTATGGCGCGACTATTTTCATCGCGCTGCGCAGCTTGAAGGTGCGTCCCTGTTCGGCCGTGATTCGCTGCCCGCTGCGAATGCGGCTTTCGATACGTGGCGTAACGCCGACACCGGTGTCCCCTTCATTGACGCTGCCATGCTCGAACTCAGGCGTACTGGCTGGATCTCTAATCGGGCTCGACAAAACGTCGCGAGCTTTCTAGTCAAAGATCTTCAGGTCGACTGGCGGTTAGGGGCTTGGTGGTTCGAACACTGCTTGATCGATTATGACGTGGCCAGTAACTGGGGGAACTGGCGCTACATTGCCGGAGTGGGACGCGATCCGCGGCAGGATCGCTACTTCAACGTATTGAAGCAGGCAGGCCACTACGACCCGAAAGGGCTTTACGTGGCCTACTGGTTGCCTGCTCTCGAATCGTTGCCTTATGGATTGGAGCGCCACCAGCCCTGGCGTGTGGCACCTTCTCAATTCAAGCAGCCTTGCGTGTTGCCGGACGAGTGGCAGCGCTGGTTGATTGCTGCTACCGAATTCGAAGAAACGGATGAGTAACGATGGCGCGAATGGAGTCTGAAAAGCGCTTGGCATGGAGCTTAGGCTTGGCCGGTCTGCTGCCGTTCATGGGCGGCGGACTCGCCGCTTGGTGGGCACCGCCTGTCTGGCAGGTCAGTGCCATCTATGGCTTTACTTACTACAGCGCCGTGATTTTGTCGTTTTTAGGGGGCATTCATTGGGGCAGTGCGCTTCAAGTGCCCCGTGACAACAACGTACGGCGGCTAGTACTGGCCATGGTGCCTAGCCTGATAGCGTGGCCCGCTTTGCTATTCAACACGGTGACCGGGCTTTGGGTGTTGTTGGCAGGGTTTCTGTTGATGGGAGGCTACGATATTAGCCGGGAAGGGCGCGAAGGCTTTCCCAAGTGGTATCTGATCCTGCGCTGTGTGCTAACGGTGAGTGTGGTGATGCTCCATTTTGTGGTTTTGGGGCGCTTGTCTCTCTGAGGCTGGTAACTCGTTTATTTCTGAGCCATCATCAGCCTCACGCTAAGGATTGCCAAGAGATGAATACTATGACGTCACGCCCCAGGTCATTGAAACGTAATGGTTCGATACGTACCCGCCGCCACCTGCTGTGGCCACTGTTGGCCGCTGTTACTTTATACGTCCCTGCTGTGACGGCAAGCCCCCAGCTCATGACGGAAGTCGACGCCCGCGCCGCAGAGCAGGTGCGCTATGGCAACTTCAATGAGTGGCTCGGCGAGTTCCGCCGCTATGCCGCCAGCCAAGGTATCAGTGAGGCCACGCTTGCGTCGGCGTTCGATGGGATTCGTTACCGGGAGCGGGTCATCGAGCTAGATCGTTACCAGCCAGAATTCGTCCGTGCCATTTGGCAATATTTAGATAGTGCTGTGTCGCCAACGCGTATCGACAATGGACGAGAGACGCTGGCGCAGCACCGCGAGACAGCGCATATGATGCAGCAGCGCTACGGTGTCCCCGCCGAGATCATCGTAGCGATTTGGGGCGTGGAGAGTAATTACGGCAGCAATTTTGGCGATTTCTCGACACTCGAATCCCTCGCGACGCTGGCCTACGATGGCCGCCGACGAGAGTTCGCCCGGGGTGAGCTGCTGGCGGCCCTGCGCATCATCGACCAAGGGGACATTGCCGCCGAACAGATGAAAGGCTCCTGGGCGGGGGCGATGGGGCATACCCAATTTATCCCCAGCAGTTTCGAAGCCTACGCGGTGGATGGCGATGACGACGGGCGGCGCGATATTTGGGGCAGTATTCCCGATGTCATGGCGTCGACGGCGAACTATCTTGCGCGCGCTGGTTGGCAGGCAGGCCAACCCTGGGGTGCTGAGGTCAGGTTACCCGACGACTTTGACTACTCGCAAACCGACCGTAAGAGCAGCGCCGAATGGGCTGCACAAGGTGTGCGTGCCGTTCGGGGTGAGCTTCCCTCTTTCGATAGCGCTGCGGTCATCGTCCCGGCTGGGGCGAGTGGCCCTGCGTTCATCGTTGGTCCCAATTTCCGCGCGATTCTGCGCTATAACAATGCAACGAGCTATGCACTAGCCGTGGCGACGCTGGCCGATGCCATTGCCGGACGCGATGGCATCGCGCAGTCATGGCCCCGGGATGAGGCACCTTTGACGCGTGACGATGTCAGAACGCTCCAGCAGCGCTTGAACGATGCCGGTTACTCGGTAGGTGTCGCGGATGGCATCATGGGGCCGAATACCCAGGCGGGTTTGAGGGCTTTCCAGCGCGACCAGGGGATCGTTCCCGATGGCTTCGCCACTCAATCGCTGCTGGAGCGGTTACGTTAATGTTCAATCGTCGATGTTTCACCAAGGATGAGTCGAGATGGTAAAAACTGGCTTAGGAGTATGGGGTGCCAGCGTGCTGGCCAGCACGCTACTGTTGGGAGCGACTGCACAGGCAGAGGACGCTCAAACGCAAGACAACGTCTTCGGCTGGGTCGAAAACGCCTATATCGAGCCCTGGGGCATCGCGGTCAAAGCCAAGCTGGACAGCGGGGCGTTGACCTCTTCTCTGGATGCCCGAGACATTGAAATGTTCGAGAAAGAGGGTGAGGAGTGGGTGCGCTTTCGTTTGAAGCTGGAAGATCAAGAGAGCGGTGACACCTTTAGCGACCAAATCGAGCGTCCTCTCTATCGCGAGCAAACCGTGCGCGGCGCCGGGGGGCGTGACGAGCGCCCGGTGGTGCTGATGGACGTGTGCATGGGGGATACCATCTACGAGGAGCAGTTTAGCCTGCGTGACCGAGAAGAGATGATCTATCCGCTACTATTGGGGCGTCGTACCATCAGCCACCTGGGCTTGCTAGACGTACGCAATACGTTTCTACAGGAACCCGAGTGTGGAGAAAACGCTGCGTACGTTCCCCACGACCCAGAAGACGACCAGTCTTGATCCTTTATTAGTCAGGTAGCACTCAAAACAGCCGTGACAGCAGCGCGGTGACGGCTGTTTCGACGCGTAGGATGCGCGGTCCCAAGTGCATGCCCTCGCAGCCTGCCTGAATCAGTTGCTCCACCTCCCAAGGAATGAAACCACCTTCAGGACCGACCAGTAGCAGAGTGGGTTCATCCACGTCGCGTGGGCAGGCGTTTTCCATTCCCGGGTGAGCGACTAGCCCGCGACGTTCGCTCAGTAGTTGCGGGAGCTGGCCTTCTAGAAACGCTTTGAAGCCCTTGCACAGCGTCACATTGGGCAGCAGGGTATCTCGTGCTTGCTCGAGGCCCAGCACTAAATGTTGATGAATCTTGTCAGCCCTTAGCTCCGGTGATTGCCAATAGCTCTTTTCTACCCGTTTAGTATGCAGCAAGGTGATCTCTTTGACGCCCAGCGCCGTCACGTGCTCTAGCGTTCGCGCTAACATACGGGGGCGCGGCAAGGCCAGCACGAGGTGAACGGGCAGGGCGGGGGGCGCCGATTCACAAAGATCCTCCAGCGCAAAGAGCGCTTCGTGTCGACTGAGTGTTATCAGCGAGGCTTTACCCATGGCGCCGCCCTGAATGCCCACCGTCAAGCGGTCGCCCTGTTGGGCACGGTGTACGTCGTGTAAATGGGTCAAGCGCCGCGCATCGGTAATGCGCGCGTGGTGAGCGTCGACCTCGCTTGGGTCTAACAGTATCAAATTCATAGTCGTCGTCTATTGGTCCAAGGAAAGGCGTGCTTAACACCACGAATCCGCTAAGCTGGCTTGCATGGGCGCGTGTTGCAGGCACAATAGCAGCAACGGCGACAAAAGCCTTTATCGCGTTTAAGGAGATGCGCTGTGCGCGTAATTCGTAAATATGCCAACCGCAGGTTGTACGACACCCAGCAGAGCCGTTATGTCACGCTCGAGGACCTGCGCCGTTTGATCATTGAAGAAGAGCCGTTTCGCGTCGAGGATGCGAAAAGCGGTGAAGATCTAACGCGCACCATCCTGCTATCGATCATTATCGAACAAGAACAGGCGGATAGTGAAGCCGAAGTGTTTTCTAATGACCTGCTGGCGCAGCTGATTCGTGTGTACGATATGTCCTCGCCACTGCCGCTGGCACGCTACTTGGAGCAGGGCACGCAGCTAATGCTAGAGCAGCAAAAGCGGATGCAGACCCAGTGGCAGCAGGCCATGCGCCACTCGCCGATCGAGTTCATGCGTGAATTGGCCGAAGAGAACATGCGGTTTTGGCAAAACGCGCTCAACCAGCCTACCCAGACGGACGATGACGAGACATCGGACAAGCGTTCCTAAGGCCACGGGGTGGTACGTTGTGGCATAATGCCGCCCATCGACGCTCTCCCGTTTAAGAAGGATACCCATGAAAGTTTTGATGATCGGTGGCGGTGGCCGCGAACATGCCCTGGCGTGGAAACTCGCCCAGTCCAGTGATGTCGAGCAAGTCTTCGTCGCGCCTGGCAACGCAGGGACCGCAACGGAGCCCAAGCTGACCAATGTGGCCATTGGTGTCACCGACCTAGAGGCACTGGTCGCGTTTGCTCAGCAAGAGCAGATTGCCCTGACCGTCGTTGGCCCAGAAGCGCCGCTCGTCGAAGGTGTCGTCGACCGATTCCAAGCCGCCGGTTTGACGATTTTTGGCCCCAGCCAGCGCGCCGCCCAGCTCGAAGGCTCCAAGTCGTTCACCAAGGACTTTCTGGCCCGTCATGACATTCCCACCGCGGCCTACCAGACGTTTACGGCCGTAGAGCCTGCGCTAGCGTATTTGGCTGAGATGGGCGCGCCGATCGTGATCAAAGCCGACGGCTTAGCGGCGGGTAAAGGGGTCATCGTGGCCATGAGCGAAGCGGAAGCCGAGGCGGCGATTCGCGATATGCTCGAAGCCAATGCCTTTGGTGATGCGGGCGCGCGTGTCGTCATCGAAGAGTTTCTCGACGGCGAAGAAGCGAGCTTCATCGTCATGGTAGATGGCGAAAACGTCGTTCCGATGGCGACCAGTCAGGATCACAAGCGCGCCTACGATGGCGACACGGGCCCCAACACGGGCGGCATGGGCGCCTACTCCCCTGCGCCGGTCGTCACGCCCGACGTCGATGCGCGGATCATGGAGCAGGTCATTCTCCCCACCGTGCGCGGTATGGCCGCGGAGGGGAACGCGTATACCGGCTTCCTGTATGCGGGGCTGATGATCGATGCGCAAGGCAATCCCAAAGTCATCGAGTACAACTGCCGATTTGGTGACCCGGAAACCCAGCCGATCATGATGCGTCTTACCTCCGATTTGGCGGCGCTCTGTTTGGCTGGCGCAAAAGGCGAGCTGGCCGGAAAGCAGTGTACGTGGGATTCCCGTGCCGCCGTGGGCGTGGTGCTGGCCGCGGGTGGGTATCCCGGTAGCTATCGTAAAGGCGACGTGATTCACGGCTTGGACGATGCCGAGCGGGCGCAGTGCAAGGTCTTCCACGCGGGGACAGCGCAAAATGCAGAAGGTGAGATCACTACGGCCGGTGGGCGCGTGCTGTGTGTCACGGCCTTGGGCGACAGCGTCTCGGCGGCTCAGCAGCAGGCGTATCGAGGGGTTAGCGCGATTCATTGGGAAGGCGTCGAATTCCGCCGTGATATCGCCTTCCGCGCCATTGCGCGGGAGCAGTAAAAGCGACTTTTCCCGGTCATATCGTCACCCGACAAGGAGTAAAGCAATGGAGCGTGTCTCGCTGGACTTCCCTTTGGCAGCGGTCATTCATCGCCATTCGCTGACGGTGCGGGTGACGGATATGAATTATGGCCGCCACTTGGGGCACGATGCCCTGGTGTCGCTGCTTCATGAAGCGCGGGCGAAGGCCTTTATGGCCTTGGATCTTCCGGAGTGGGATATGCACGGCTACCCCAGCGTGGTCGTGGATCTCGCCGTGCAGTATCAACAGGAGGCGCGCTTTCCTGACGCGCTGGTCATCGAAACGGCGGTGCCCGAGCCCGAGGGCAAAGCGTTGACGATCTATCAGCGGGTCATCAAGGCAGATACAGGCGATGTCGTAGCGACCGCGCGAGTCAACAAGCTGCTACTGGACCTGGCGGTGGGTCGGCCGGTGGCGATTCCCGATGCGCTAAAGCAAACGCTGGCGGATGCCCGGGGGGGATAAATGTCGCGAGAATATCCCATCATCGCGGTGACGGGCTCGTCAGGGGCGGGGACCACGACCGTCCGCCGCAGTTTCGAGCGCATGTTCCTCCGTGAAGACGTGCATGCGGCCATGGTGGATGGCGACGCTTTCCACCGCTATACCCGCGATGATCTCAAACGTATTTTCCGCGAAGAGCCGGAGCGTAAGGACGAGCTGTCTCATTTTGCCGTCGAGGCCAACCTGCTCGACCGCTTGGAAGGCCTGTTCATCGAGTACGGAGAGCACGGTACCGGCACGTTTCGGCACTACATTCACGCGGAAGACAAGCAGAAAATCGAGGCGGGTTATCGCGTAGGCACTTTCACCGAGTGGCAGTCACTGCCCTGCGGTACCGATCTGCTCTTTTATGAAGGGTTGCATGGCGGCTTGGTGACGCAAGAGTACGATATTGCCCGTCACGTTGATTTGCTGGTCGGCGTGGCACCGACGATGAACCTCGAGTGGATTCAAAAGATCGACCGTGACACCAAACTGCGCGGCTACTCTCAGGAAGCGGTCATTGATACCATTTTGGGGCGTATGGATGATTACGTGCGCTATATTCAGCCGCAGTTTTCGCGTACCCACATCAATTTCCAGCGGGTGCCCACGGTCGATACCTCCAACCCCTTCGAAGTGCAGGATATTCCCACCGATGCCGAGTCGTTCGTGGTGATTCGTTTTCGTGACCCGTCGACGGTAGATTTTCCATGGCTGCTGGCGATGATCCAAGATTCTTTTATGACCCGTCCGCATACCCTGGTGGTGCCCGGTGCTCGTATGTCCTTGGCGATGGAGCTGATACTCGCACCGCTGGTTCGCCACCTGCTATCGCAGCGCCGTTTTCGCTAAGGCGGCGCTGCTCGACCGACCATAAACGCGCCAAACGTAAGGAGGCTGCGATGGAGTGCCTATTCTGTAAAATCATTAACCGCGAGATTCCGGCAGACATCGTGTTCGAGGATGAGCACGTACTGGCGTTCAACGATATTAACCCCCAGGCGCCAACGCATCAGCTCATCATTCCTAAAAAGCACATCCCAACGCTAAACGATATCGAAGCAGACGACGTGGCGCTCGTAGGTCGCTTACAGCACACCGCGGCACAGCTCGCCAAACAACAAGGCTTCGCGGAAGACGGTTATCGAGTGGTGATGAACTGCAATGAGATGGGTGGGCAGACCGTCTATCATATTCATATGCATCTACTGGGCGGGCGTGAGTTTACTTGGCCCGCGGGATGAGACATTCGTCAGACACGTTCCCATCGTCATAAAAAAAGCCCTGCATGAGCAGGGCTTTTTGCACCGAGGAGCACGACGTTAGGCGTCGATACGCTTGTACTTCATGCGCTTCGGCGTGTCGTTACCGACGCGTTTTTTGTGGTCCTCTTCGTACTCGGTGTAGTTACCGTCGAAGAACACCACTTCGGAATCACCTTCGAACGCCAAAATGTGCGTGGCGATACGATCCAGGAACCAACGGTCGTGAGAGATCACCATCGCGCAGCCGGGGAAGGCGAGCAACGCCTCTTCCAGAGCGCGCAGCGTTTCGATGTCCAGGTCATTCGAGGGCTCATCCAGCAACAGTACGTTAGCCCCCTGTTTCAGGGTCTGCGCTAGCTGCAGGCGACCCCGCTCACCGCCGGACAGCTCATCCAAACGTTTTTGTTGGTCGTTGCCCTTGAAGTTGAAACGGCCCACGTAGGCGCGTGAGGAGACTTCATAGCCGTTGATATTGAGAATGTCCTGCCCGTCTGACACGGCTTCCCAAACGGTCTGTTTATCGTCTAGCGCATCGCGCAACTGCTCGACGTAAGCGATGTCGACGGTTTCACCGATCACCACCTCACCGGCATCCGGCTGTTCTTTACCGGTGACCAGCTTGAACAGCGTCGATTTACCCGCGCCGTTACCACCCACGATCCCGACGATGGCGCCAGGGGGGATGGTGAAGGAGAGGTCTTGGTAGAGCAGCTTGTCGTCGAAGCGCTTGGTGACGTTGTGGAACTCGATCACCTTGTCACCCAGGCGCGGGCCAGGCGGAATGTAGATCTCGTTGGTCTCGTTACGCTTCTGGAAGTCGCCAGACTGCATTTCTTCGAAGCGGTTAAGGCGCGCTTTACTCTTCGCCTGGCGGCCTTTGGCATTGCTGCGCACCCATTCGAGCTCTTGCTTGATGGCTTTCTGACGAGACGCTTCTTGCTTCGCCTCTTGGGTCAGGCGCTGCTCTTTCTGCTCCAGCCACTGGGAGTAGTTGCCTTCGAATGGAATGCCCTGCCCACGGTCAAGCTCGAGAATCCAGCCCGCAACGTTGTCCAAGAAGTAGCGGTCGTGGGTGATTGCCACGACGGTGCCATTGTAGTCGTGCAAAAAGCGCTCCAGCCAAGCCACGGACTCTGCATCCAGGTGGTTGGTGGGCTCGTCGAGTAACAGCATGTCAGGGCTGGAGAGCAGCAGACGACAGAGCGCCACACGGCGACGCTCACCGCCAGAGAGGTTGCCGACTTTGGCCTCCCACGGCGGCAGGCGTAGGGCTTCGGCGGCCACTTCTAGTTTGCGCTCGATATTATGCGCGTCTGCCGCTTCGATGATGTTCTCTAAACGTGCTTGCTCGCTGGCGAGGGCATCGAAGTCCGCGTCAGGTTCAGCGTAAGCGGCGTATACCGCATCGAGCTTTTCCTGTGCTTCTTTGATGGCACCCAGCGCTTCTTCGACGGTATCACGGACGTTTTTCTCGTCATCTAGCTGCGGCTCCTGGGGCAAATAGCCCACATTGATACCGGGCATCGGACGAGCTTCACCTTCAAACTCTTTATCGACACCGGCCATAATGCGCAGCAGCGTGGATTTACCGGCACCGTTCAAACCCAGCACGCCAATTTTGGCGCCGGGGAAGAACGAGAGCGAAATATCCTTGAGAATTTGCTTTTTGGGCGGCACGACTTTGCCGACCCGGTTCATGGTGAATACGTATTGCGCCATGGAAATCCGTTAGGTTGTAGTAAAAGCGAGACCAGCAAGAGGCTGGCTTGGTGCACAGATGATAGTGCCCAGCGCGGCTAAAGGCCAGTAAACCCGCGTTGCAAGAGGCGCCCAAAAAGAAGGGCACGTCTAGGTGCCCTCCGGGTCGTCATTACTCTTCTTCGTCCCAGTCGTCTTCGATCGCCCGCTGCAGGCGACGCTCTTCCAGCCACGCTTCTACTTGGCGACGTGCACGCAGGGTATCCGCTTTACTGGGTTTGCTTTTACCGTAGTGGTCGTCGTTGACGGCATCCACAGTATCGAAATCGTCTGCGTCAAGACCGTCGTTGGTATAGGTGTCACGATTTAAGGGGTCACGGCTCATGGTATGCCCTCCAACCCAAGCCGGCGCACCGGCATCACAACGGCTTCTTACGCTATAGGAAAATGCGTAAAAAGCGCCTAACGCTCATTAAGCGCCTAGGCGCTATATAGCGCCACTGGGTTGGAAGTTCAAGCGTTTTTGACGCATGTGTCATGATTGTGGCGTGGGAGCGGTCTCTAATCGTCTGAGTATTACTTATTCTTGTCGGTGCGATGACAGTGAGACGTTACTCTGCGTGCTCCTGCTGCTTTTTCAATTCTGCCAGGGCTAGCTGCGCTTCGACACGCTCCGTTACGTCCTTTTGCACCCCGATGTAGTACATCAGCTTATCGGCTTCATCGTATACCGGGGTGATGGAGAGTTCGTTCCAAAACATCGTGCCATCTTTACGGTAGTTACGTAGCACTTCGCGGGAGGGTCGGCCATCCTGCAGCGCCTCACGTATCGACATGAGCGCATCCTGATCGCGATCTTCGTTTTGTAGAAAGCGGCAGTCGCGATAGAGGATTTCGTCTGCACTGTAGCCCGTCAAACGCTCGAAGCCTTTGTTCACGTAAATCAGAATGTTTTCGTCACCTTCCTGCTCTGCAACGACAATGCCATCTTCAGAAGCGTCAACAATGCGTTCGAGTAACTCCGGGCTTATCAAGGGAGATCGTTTCATCAATGGGTTCCTGTTGCTTCTCGTCTTTCTCCGCCATGGCGCTGTGCGTCAGCGCGGGGCGCTCTTTAGTGCAGGACGATGCCGTCTTTAACACCATCAAACAAAAATAGGATAGCAAAAAAACAGCTAGCCACCGTGATTTGCTGACCATCATGGCGAGCGTCGATCGGCTTTGCAATCGGCAATATCACTCCGCTTCGGGGAGTCGGTGCGCGCTAAGCATGGCGCCGAGGGCTATCAACGCCAAAATCACCAGCAGCATAGCGCTGCCTAACCACTGTGCCAATGCGCCAATCATGCCACCAACGATGAGCATTAGCACACCAGTAAAGGTATTGGAAAGCGCAACGTATAGCGCTCTATTGTCTTGGTTAGCGATGTCGACCAAATACGTTTTGCGCCCCAAGCGCACGCCGTGGTGAACCACCACCAATAGAGCGTAGACACCCGCATAAGGCAGCACGCTCTGCGTCCAACTGCCTGGCAACCAGGCAATCAGAGCTGCCAGCAGGCAACACATAGCCGTTCCGATGGCCGCGTCGCGCATGACCCGACGGCTGGAGCGGTCCGCTCTTTTTCCCCAGATGGGGCTTGCCACCATCGCGGCCAATCCCGACACCACTACCAAAATGCCCAGCCCGCCTAGCTCGGTGCCACTTTGCTGCTGCCCCAGCAGTGCCAGGTAGGGCAGGGCGAGCGCGCTAGAGAGCAGCAGCGCACGCGCCACGTTGAAGTGAAGAAACGTAGTGTCTTCGCGCATCAGAGACATGCCGAGTTTGATGCTATCCCAGGCGTTTTCACCGCCTTCCACGGCGCCTGGCACCTCTTTGATGCGCGCAGCGCACAGCGCGTTGATCAGCCACCCCGCTGCGGCCACGCTTAGCAGAATGGCTAAGGCAATATTCCCGGGACGGTCGCCAAAGAGGACTAAGACACCCCCGGCTATGAGCGTGGCGGCACCGGCGATGCTGCCACTCCAACCCATCAGCGTACCGCGGCGGCGTTTGGCAATGGTTTTGCCGAGCACGTCTTTCGTAGCAATTGACGAGAGTCCGCGCGCTAATGACAGCATGACGAGTACGGCCAGCACCAGCCCGCCGCCAAGTGCTCCGTGGCCGATCAAGGCAAGCAGTGCTAACAGGGCGGCGGCCACGGCCTGAAGTGTGGCCCCCGCGACCCACACCCATTTACGCTGGGGCTTCAAACGAATGAAGCCGGCGATGAACAGTTGGGGGAGCAGGGCGCCTGCCTCGCGGATGGGAACGAGTAACCCCACCATCCAGACCGGTGCGCCGATGATGCCCAGCAGCCAGGGCAGGACCAGACGAGCGCTCGAGAGTTCGTCGGCGAGTTTATTGCCCAGCGATGCCAACAGGTGAAGAAAAAAGTTGCGCGGCTGTTCCTGACAAGCGCCGTCAGGAATGTCGTCGCACATCCGGCTGTCGTCATCGCCAGTAAGCCACTCATAAAGCTGCGTTTGTGAAACATCCGGTTGGGCCATCATCGGTTCCTTGGCGGTTTACTCATACAAGATGACAGAATACCCTCAGGATGCCACATAATGCTGGCAAAAGGGGTTAGTCAGCGCCGCTGCGCAGTAAAAGGAACCGATCGATAAGGATTTGCACAATGGCCCGCATTCATATTCGCTACTGCACACAGTGTCAGTGGCTGCTACGCAGCGCTTGGTATGCGCAAGAACTTCTCTCTACGTTTGGTGAGCAGTTGACAGAAGTCGCGCTCTCACCCTCTCACGGCGGTACTTTCGAGATCTGGTGTGATGACTCGCTTCTCTGGGAGCGTAAGCGAGATGGTGGGTTTCCCGACATTAAAACGCTCAAACAGCAGGTGCGCGACCAGATCGATCCTGCCCAAGACCTGGGGCATATCGACCGATGACGCAAGATCAGCAGGCAGTACTGTATGGCTTGGGCGCCGTCGCGCTTTGGTCGACCGTGGCGACGGCATTCAAAGTCGCCCTGGCCTGGATGAGCCCGCTTGAACTCATGTGGTTGTCCGCTCTGGTGTCCTGGACGCTAATGGGTGCCATTGTCGTCAAGCAAGGGCATATGCGCGTTGCGCTACGCTGGGGGTGGGGGACGGCGCTTTGGGCTGGGTTAATGAACCCCGTGGCTTACTACTTGTTGCTATTTGCTGCCTATGACCGGCTACCTGGCCAAGAGGCCATGGCGCTCAACTATACATGGGCACTGGCAATGGCTTTTTTGGCAGTGCCGCTGCTGGGACATCGTCTCACCCGCTCGGATGTAGGGGCTGGTTTGGTGGCTTACAGCGGCGTTTGGGTCATTGCTACCCGAGGAGAGGTCTTCAACGTTGCTTTCGAAGATCCTTTGGGGGTCGTTTTCGCGTTGGCATCGACACTGGTATGGGCGCTTTACTGGCTGCTCAATGCGAAAGACGCGCGGCAGCCGTTGGTAGGGCAGTGGCAGAATTTCAGTGTTGGGTTACCTGTTTTAACACTATTGTTACTTTTTGGCCCTGGCCTGCAGTGGCACGGGTGGTCTGCGCTTGGGGCTGGTGCGTATGTCGGCCTCTTCGAAATGGGCGTTGCGTTCGTGCTTTGGCAAATGGCCGTGCAGAGCGTTTCACGAACTGCCAAGGTCTCTAATCTGATCTTCTTGTCGCCGCCTGTCTCCCTTTTGCTGCTGTTCTTGGTCGTCGGTGAGCCAATGCGGCTGTCTACCTTAGTGGGTTTAATACTGATTCTGTGCGGGTTGGCGATTCAACAGATTCCCCAAGCACGGCGTGAGCCAGCGCTGTAGTGTGTTTTTTTGGCCGCTTATTGTAAATTTTTGTGACTTTTGTTTTTATAGCTTGTCACTGCCGCTAATACGATTAATTTAAGCTAATATCATCCCGTTAGGGTGATTTAACTAAGACAATATCACCAGCGACGATAGCCAGCTTCATGTTGATCTGGCAGTTTTTAGTCGGGGTAAGCAGCCCAGGGGGTGACAATGCGTCGTGCGTTGTTACGAAGGAAAGGCGACTTGCTCATCGGTAGCGAAAACGTTCATTAGGGATCTCTGGCCATGAAAGACAACGTTACAACGAAACGCACACCTCTCTCACTTCAGCGCGCTGTCCGACCCTGGACACTGACCACGCTTGCCTGTTTACCGCTGACGGCGCTTGCCCAGCAGCTGCCTTCTACGCTGTACGCGCCTGGTATGACCGATCTCAATACCACAATTCAGCAAACGATCGTGAGTAACCCGCAGGTCAATGCAGCTTGGAACAATTTTAGCGCGGCGGGAAGTGATGTGCGCGTGGCTCAGGGTAACTACCTGCCGTCGATCGACGTGACGGCCGGGGTGGGGCGCCAAGACCAGCAAAACGATGGACGTGGCAGTTACAGCAGTGACTTTGCCGAGCTCACCCTGACGCAAATGGTATTCGATGGCTTTGCGACACGCAGCGAAGTAGAGCGCTTGGATCGTACGCGCCTCATCGCTTACTTCGAGTTGCTGGGGGCCAGCGAAACGGTAGCGCTGGAAGCGTTTGAAACCTATCTAGATGTCTTGCGATTCCGAGAAATGGTCCGCTTGGCGCAAGATAACTATCGCGAACACCAGCGTGTTTTCTCCCAGATCGAAGAGCGTGCACTGTCTGGTGCTGGGCGTGGAGTGGATCTGGAGCAAATCAGCGGTCGTTTGGCGCTGGCCGAATCCAATTTGATGACCGAAGCTTCGAACCTGCATGATGTGACGGCACGTTACCAGCGGATCGTCGGTGAGCTACCACCGCAAAATATGTCGCCTGCACCCTCGCTGGCCGACGAGCTACCCAGCGATGTCAGTGAAGCAGTGCGAATGGCCTTTGAGGGCAATCCCGATTTCCATGCGGCCATTGAGAACATCGCCGTTCAGCGTGCTGAGCAAAATGCCGCTCGTGCTGCCTTCATGCCACGTCTGGATATTCAAGGCCGTACCGGTACCAATAACCAAGACGACTCGATCGCTGGTCGCAGCGATGAGCATAGCATTCAGCTCGTGGCAAGCATGAACCTCTATCGCGGTGGTTCTGACAGCGCCGCGTTCGAAGCGGCCACGACGCGCATCGAGCAGGCCGTCAATCAGCGTGAAGTGGCGTGTACCAATGTCCGTCAGACGACCCAAATCGCCTACAACGATACGCAGCGTCTTAATGAGCAGTTGCGCTATCTCAACGACCACCGCCAATCCATCGACCGCGTGCGTGGCGCTTATCAGCAGCAGTTCGATATTGGCCAGCGCACCCTTTTGGACGTGCTGGACAGTGAGAATGAGTACTTCGAGGCCAGCCGCGCCTATGCCAATGCGGAATTCGACCTGACACTGGCCCAGGCGCGGACGCTGGCCGCCATGGGGCAGCTCATGCAAACGCTGGAAGTCGTCCGTGAAGACATTCCCACCTTGGCAGAGTTGGGCTACGAAGATTTAGCGCAAGACCCTGAGATGGCCTGCGCTACCGATGGCCCGCGTGGCTTCACTCTGGAAGATTTCACCCGTGGCATTTCCGCTTCGTCGTTGTCCAGCGACACGCTCACCACCGCCTACAACGAGCCGAGTGAGCCAGTCGTGATGCCAATCGATGCGCCTGTGTACGCCAACGCAGCGGTTGAGCCTGAGGCCATCGAGAGCAGTCTCTACATTCAAGTCGCCTCGCTAAGTGCCGCTGAGCGCGCTCAACAGTTAAGCGTTGAGTTAGGAGAGCAGCTAACGAGCCAGTCACGGGTGTATGCGTCGGCGGGAAATTATCGCGTTCAACTGGGGCCGGTGGCCTCGTTCAGTGATGCTCAGGCGCTACAGCAAACGCTACAACGAATGGGGTATGGTGATGCCTTTGTCACCAATGGTTAGCATCAAGCGTCTATGAGTAACTAGCCATCCTCTGAGCCTGCCGCGCAGGGCGGCAGGCAAGCACTACCCATTGGGTGTGTAATACGAGTCGCTTAATGCGTTTTAGGGTAATGAGGTCTTTGTGACACAACCAAACCTGAGTAGGGCGGAGGCTCCCCATTCGCGATCGGATGAAATCAGCCCCAATGAACTAGAGGGGCGTGATGAGCTGCTTGAGTGCCTCAAGGTAATCGCTTCTTTTCATCAACATGAAGTGTCATCGGAAGCACTTCGGGCAGGCCTGCCGTTGGAACAGGGCAAATTGACGCCCTCGGTGTTTGGGCGAGCTGCCTCACGGGCGGGTTTGACGGCTAGAATTACTAAAAGTCGGCTGTCTGGACTGAATCCAGCGCTATTCCCGGTGATTCTTCTGCTCGAACCCGGCCGAGCCTGTGTCTTGTTGGGGCTGGATCTTAAGCAGAAAAGAGCCCGCGTCATTTTTCCCGAACTCTCAGAGTCGGACGTCGACATTTCTCTCGACGAGCTTTACGCGGGTTATAGTGGCGAGGCTATTTACGTTCGCCCAAAGTTTTTAGCTGATAACGCATCCGAGCCGGGCGTTAAAAAACGCCGTGACCAGCACTGGTTTTGGGGCGTTATTCGTGAAAATCGTCGGCTTTACCGCGATATCGTTCTGGGGTCGGTGGCGATTAACGTATTCGCCATCGCCATGCCCCTATTCGTTCTCAATGTTTACGATCGTGTCGTGCCTAACCAAGCAACAGAAACGCTTTGGGTGCTCGCCGTCGGTATTTTTATCGTTCTCTGCTTCGACTTGGCCCTAAGGCTAATGCGAAGCAGCTTTGTCGACTTGGCCGCCAGCCGGGCAGACGTCAAGCTCTCATCAAGTATCATGGCCAAATCACTGGGGCTGCGTTTGGAAGAGCGGCCCGCCTCGACGGGGTCCTTCACCTCCACGCTTCAGTCGTTCGAATCAGTGCGTGCCTTTATCGGTTCTGCAACCATCCTAGGCATCGTGGACTTACCGTTCGTGCTTATGTTTGCCGCCATTATTGCGCTGATCAACCCCTGGCTCGTGCTCCCTGTACTGGTTGGGATCGTATTCGTATTGCTCTACGCCTTGGCGGCTCAAGGAAAGCTCCACGAACTTTCGCAAACGACCTGGGAGGTCGGCGCGCAGCGTAACTCGCTCTTGGTCGAGTCCATCTCCCAGTTGGAAAACGTCAAAGCGTTACGGGCCGAAAGTCGCATCCAGCGTCATTGGGAAAAAGCGTCGGCCTTTCTATCCAAGACCGGCGCGCAATTGAAAATGGTCAGCACGTCGGTCTCTAACGTCGCTCAGTGGGCACAGCATAGCGTGGCCGTTTGCGTCATCATCGTCGGGGTGTATCAAATCATCCAGGGGAATCTGACTCAGGGTGGCCTGATCGCTGCCTATATGCTCTCTTCGCGAGCCATGGCGCCTATCAGCCAAGCCGCCGCACTGCTGGCTCAGTATCATCAATCCTCCACCGCATTAGAGTCATTGAATGCGGTCATGAATAAAAAGGTAGAGCGGCACGAAGGCAAGGCGTACGTAGAAAAGCCCAGCTTTGCAGGCAATATTCGCCTTGAAAAAGTGACGTTACGCTATCCCAATGAAGAGCGCGACGCCTTGAAGGATGTCTCTGTCACGGTCAAAGCGGGCGAAAAAGTGGCGCTCCTGGGGCGCATTGGCTGTGGAAAATCGTCGCTCAATAAACTCGTGCTAGGTTTTTATCAGCCCACCGCCGGGGCGGTGCTGGTCGATAATGTCGATATTCGTCAGCTCGACCCGTTACAACTACGCCGCCACATAGGCTATGTGCCTCAGGATGTCAGCCTATTTTCAGGCTCGCTGCGTGACAATATCGTGGCAGGGGGTGGTAGTGACCGAGTGGATGACGATGCGCTGCTGCGGGCCATCGAGCTAGCGGGGCTGGAAAGCTTGGTCAACAGCCATCCTCATGGCGTCGATCTGCAGGTAGGCGAGCGCGGCCAAGCGCTATCGGGTGGGCAGAAACAGTCGGTTGCCATTGCCCGCGCGTTGGTTCAAGACCCGCCCATCTTATTACTGGACGAGCCTACCAGCTCTATGGATAACGCCAGTGAAGAGACGTTCAAAGCCAATCTAAAAAACGTCGCAGCAGGCAAAACCATTCTCGTCGTAACGCATCGTACCTCGCTACTCTCTCTGGTGGATCGCATCATCGTCATGGATGCAGGTAAAGTCGTCGCCGACGGTCCGCGGGATACCGTGGTGGAAGCGCTGCGCAAAGGCCAAATCGGGAGGGCTTCGTAATGGCGCGTAAATCCTCCTCGACATCCGAACAAAAAGGCTTTGAAGCGATTGGGCGCTTCTCTGAAAAGGGCCAAAAACCGTTTCGACCCTTTATGGATCGCCTGTTTGCCAAACGAGTGACCTCCGCGCACCTCAATCGTGACTGGGCGAGCGACACCGACTGGGCGCGAATGCAGCAAGAGCCCATTCGGGCGCGGCTGTTTCTTTATACGGTTCTGTTGGCGATCGTGGCGCTGCTGATATGGTCTTACTTTGCCGCTATTGATGAAGTGACCCGCGGGTCTGGACGGGTGATTCCTGCCAGCCAACTTCAGCGTATCCAGTCCTTTGACGGCGGGGTGATCGAACAGATTATGGTGCGGGAGGGGCAGATGGTGAGCGCCGGTGAGGTGCTGATGCAGATAGACCCGACCCGGTTCGTCTCGGATTTTCGTGAAAATCGCGCCCAGCGATTCGCTCTGGAAGCCCGCGCTGAACGTCTGCGTGCGCTGGCGACCGGTACGGCTTTCGAGCCCTCCGAAGAGCTACGCCAGGAAGTGCCCAACATCGTCATGCAAGAGCGTGAGGTATACGAGAGCCGACGCGAAGAGCTGCGCGAGCAAAAGAACGTGTTAGAAGATCGCGTTCGCCAGCGCGAGCAGGAGTTGCGTGAGGCAGAGTCACGACGGGATACCGCTGCGCGTGAGGCTAGCATGGCCAGCCAGGAGCTGAACCTGACGCGGCCACTGCTGGCCTCGGGAGCGGTTTCTGAAGTCGAGGTGCTGCGTTTACAGCGGGAAGTTTCACGAGCATCTGGTGAGAGGAGTCAGGCCGATGCGGCGGTTGCTCGCCTGCAAGCAGCCGTCGAGGAGGCGCAAACGCAGCTGCGAGAGCTGGATGCCGAGCGTCGAAGCGAGTGGCGTAACGACCTCGCGCAAGCGCTGGGCGAGCTCAACGCACTACAGCAGTCTGGCACGGGGCTTCAGGATAGAGTGCGACTGACGGAAATTCGCTCGCCGGTGGATGGCATCGTGCAGCGTATTCACATCAATACCATTGGCGGTGTTGCCCAGCCTGGCCAGGAAGTGGTGGAAATCGTGCCTACCGATGATCAACTGCTCGTGGAAGCACGGATTGCGCCTCAAGACATCGCCTTCCTTCACCCAGGCCAGCCAGCCACCATCAAGCTCACCGCCTACGACTATGCCATCTACGGCGGTCTACAGGCAGAGCTTGAGCACATCAGTGCCGATACTATCACCGATGATGACGGCAACACGTTTTATCTGGTGCGAGTGCGCAGCTTAGAGAATGAAAACGTAGCCGACCGGCTGCAGGTAATACCGGGCATGACGGCGCAGGTCGATATCGTCACCGGTAAGCGAACGGTGATGCAGTTTATGCTGAAACCTGTTTTAAGGGCGTGGCGAGATTCCATGGGGGAGCGCTGATGAAACACTGGTTTATCACAACAGATGGCAGTTTAAAGGCGCGGTGGAAAAAAGCGTTCCAGAATGTAGGGGCTTCGACGCCAGCCACCTACGAGCATCAGATATCACCCAACGATCTCGCTTGGCTCTCGACGACCGTCGAGAGCTGGCCCTCACTACTGCCTAAATTAGTCGAACAGGGTGCCATTGTCGTGGTGCTTAGCTACACCCCTGATGACCGAGAAGCGCTTAGTGCACTGGATCTGGGCGCAAGAGGCTATGTGCACACTCTGGCCGCCGCCGATGTGCTCAACCAAGTGGCGCTGGTCGTTACGAACCAGGGAGTCTGGGTAGGTCAAGAGTTACTGGCTAAAGTACTTGGCGGTACGTTCAAGGCTCTTCAGCAGCGTGTTGATCATGACCGCTACCAGCATAGCGATTACTTAGGGCTGCTGACCGAGCGAGAGCGCGGTGTTGCACTCGCGGTTGCGCGCGGTGCTACCAACAAGGAAGCGGCCCGCCAGTTGGATATCACCGAGCGAACGGTGAAAGCGCATTTGAGTGCTATTTTCAAGAAGTTGGAGGTGCGTGATCGGTTGCAATTGATCCTCAAATTAGCGCCAGTAGCAGAGCAGGCAGATATGTAGCTCGACTGCCGAAAACGTGACAATCTCCCATATATACGTTTACCACCACGAGGTCTAAAGGGCCTCGTTTTTTTGTCCATCGGTACAATACTTTTTTGTTCCATACCCTCCTAATCTCGCTGTATATGCCACCGATCTATCTAGTCCCAACGTACTAGCGGGCGGCAACCTACAACGAGTGAGGAGTGACACATGGCGACGGCAACGGTTATCGCGATTACAGGTCAAGCATGGGCGCGTGACGAAGACGGCAACCTACGCGAATTGCGTATCGGGGATGTCCTTCAAGAAGGTGAAACGCTCATTACCTCTGCCGACGGCCGTGTCGAACTCGACTTTGCTGACGGCACGGGAGCCAACGTCGTCGAAGGCGGCCAGGAAGTGGCGGTCACGCCGGACCTTGTCAGCGATTTGATCGTCGCCACCGATGCCAGTGCGCAAGATGACGATCTAGAGGCACTCCTCGCCGCGCTCGATGACGAAGATGGTGACCTGCTCGATATCCTAGACGCGACAGCCGCAGGTGCGGGTGCCGGCGGTGGCGGCGGTGGTGGCAACAGCTTCGTACGTGTTGCCCGTATCGCCGAAGAGACCGACCCCCTTAGCTTTAGTACAGAAGGCGGCTTAGAAGGCGCCGAATTCGTTGAATTTGATGGTGGGGCCGTTGCGGCTGACGATGGGGAGGATGTGACTGTTCCCACCCCTGCTCCAGAGCCCGGTGCTGACGTTGAGATTATTTTGACGGCTCCTCAGCAGGTGACAGAAGGTCAGCAGATTACGATAACTGCCACTGTCAGTGTTGCACCACAAGGCAGCCCGCTAGTGATTACGCTCAGCAACGGGCAGCAGATCACTATTGCCATTGGTGAGACCACCGGCAGCGTTACGTTCGAGAGCCGTCCAGATGATGCTTACTTGCAGGGTGATGGATCAATTGCGATTGGCATTGATACGACCACGGGAGGCGGATATGACACTATCGATACCACCTCTGAAGCCAATGTGATCGTTAGCGATGATAATGACATCACCACCATTACATTGACCGTTCCGGAAACCGTCACCGAAGGCGAGCCGATCACCGTCAGCGCGAGTGTTAATAACGCCCCGCAAGGCAGCCCGCTGGTCATTACGCTCAGCAACGGCCAACAGATCACCATCGCCGTGGGCGAGACCACCGGCAGTGTTACCTTCGAGAGCCGTGCTGACGATGTCTACCAGCAAGGCACCGACACGCTGAACCTGAGCATCGAAAGCGCCGAAGGCGGCAACTACGAAGCCCTCGACAGTGACGCCACCGCCGCGGTCACCATCAACGATGACGCCGACGCTACCACCATCACGCTGAGCGCCCCGAGCGCCGTCACCGAAGGCGAGCCGATCACCGTCAGCGCGAGTGTTAATAACGCCCCGCAAGGCAGCCCGCTGGTCATTACGCTCAGCAACGGCCAAC